>CAKZRR010000023.1 GCA_937146805.1 uncultured Owenweeksia sp.
GAAGATTAGTCAAAAGGTAAGTAACACTTCCTTATAATTTATCAAGCCCCTTTAGGTTTTCCTAAAGGGGCTTTTTTATTAAAATAGACTCAGTCAAAAAGCATTATTCGATAAATGTAAGCCCTAACAATCTACTTTGGCACCCTCAAGGTCACCTTAGTATTCTCCCGTTTACCTAGTTTAATACATAATGTTTTGAATAATGGGCCTTGAATTTAGGTATGTTCCACCAAATTATAGTAGCACTAAGCGGTACTATAAGCCACTGATATGTAGGTTATTTCGTTATTAGCACAATGCCTTTTCTTTTTTAGATTCTGTTTAAAAAGCCTCTTATTAGGGCTATGCCAATAGTAAACTGCTATTTGTGCTCTTATTTTTTTACATTTACGCTCTTATTTTCCTAATCTCATATTAATACACATTATGAAAAAATTACTATTTCTATTTATGATGGTAGTTGGTTTTGGAGCTTATTCGCAAAAGCCGAATATAGCCCCTGCTGCTACTGTATCGGCAAGCACCTGTAATACAGGCGCCTGTAGTACTTTAAATGACCTCAATCTAGGCACCTGTGGCACACAGTCCATGTGGATTAGCGGTGGTGTTGGTACCGCACCAGGAGTTCTCTACATAGAGTGGAACTGGCCGACCATGCAAAGTTTTGATGAAATGATTATTCATCATGGTCAATCGAATACTCGTCAACTTACAGGAGGGCTTTTGCAAATTTACCAAGGTAATGCTTGGGTAACGGTAGGCTCGTTTACAGGTTTACCAGCTACCTGTATTAACACGGTTACTTTTCCACGTATTTCAACAGATAGATTTAGAATTACGTCTTTTCAAATAAGTGGTTCTCAGCAATCTAATGTTAACTTTAGAGAAATAGAAATTTTAAGAGCTTCTACTTCTCCCAATGATGCAGGGGTTACAGCAACAGATTCTGTTCAAGGTGTTTGCCCCGGAGCAGCGCCTATTAAAGTTACCGTACAAAATTTTGGTACTAACTTAATTGATTCCGTTAAGGTAAACTGGATGGTTGATGGAATTACACAAACACCGGTATGGTATAGCAATCCGCTAGATACATTGGGTGGTCTTGGGTCTTCATCTGCAGTTGTTAACTTGGGTAACTACAGTATTGCTGCTGCCACTACGCACAGTTTAATTGCTTGGACTACGCTTCCAAATAATGGTAACGATACCACCAATTTTAATGATACGCTTATTTCTCCTTTAAAACTAGGTGCCCTTACGGGATTTGGTTCAAACATAGTTTATTCAGATTCAGCTGATTTATCATGGAATGGTTTAGGCGCGAGCAGTTTTAGATTAGAGTGGGGTCCTGTAGGATACCAACAAGGAACGGGTATAGGAGCCGCTATTGTTACAGATACTAATGCTGTAATTACAGGTTTAAGCCCATTAACTAGCTACCATGTGTATGTAGCAGCAGATTGTGGTCCTCCCTCAGGATACGGAGTATATGCAGGCCCTATATTAATTACTACAGGCTGCCCAGGTATCTTATCAGGTACGTATACTTTAAACCCAGGTTTACC
>CAKZRR010000024.1 GCA_937146805.1 uncultured Owenweeksia sp.
GTGGTGCCTCCAGGAATCGAACCAGGGACACATGGATTTTCAGTCCATTGCTCTACCAACTGAGCTAAGGCACCAGCGCTGATAAGCGGGTGCAAATTTAAAAAGAAATTGAATCAAACAAAGTTTTTTTAAGCTTCCGTAGTACATTTGTAGCCATCTTATTGAAATACAGTGAATCTAATTATTGATCAAGGCAATACCAAAGTGAAATTGGCCGTTTTTGAAGGCCAATTATGCACAGAATTGCAAAGTTTTGAAGCGCATCAGTTGGCTCAAATGGAACAATTTATCCAAAAG
This sequence comes from uncultured Owenweeksia sp., assembly GCA_937146805.1. Taxonomy (GTDB): domain Bacteria; phylum Bacteroidota; class Bacteroidia; order Flavobacteriales; family Schleiferiaceae; genus Owenweeksia. The sequence continues at coordinate 298 of CAKZRR010000024.1, forward strand.
TATCCTGTTGAGCAGGGTATATATGCCTCGGTGGTAAACCAAAACCTTAAAGAGCAATTGCAGGCGGTTTGCCCTTTTACTATTAAAACCTTTCCCCATTTTGCCCGGCTGCCATTTAGTATTGAATACCAAACTCCCAAAACTTTGGGCATTGATAGAGTAGCATTAGTAGCCGCAGCCTATTATGATTATCCCAAAACCAATTGCTTGGTAATTGATGCAGGCACTTGTATTACCTACGATTTTATCACCGCCAAGGGTGTGTATATGGGAGGCGCTATTTCTCCGGGTTTAAATATGCGCTATCAATCTTTACATCAAGATACAGCCAACCTTCCGTTGGTAACGAGTCAAACAAGTGAAACTTGGCCGGGTACCAGTACGCAAAGCTCTATTGAGGTAGGTGTGGTACAAGGAATATTAAATGAGGTGGCAGGTACAATACAGCAGTACGAAAATCGTTTTGCACCCGTACAAGTTTTAATTACTGGAGGAAACCTTTTGGTATTGGATAGCTTGGTAAAAAATAACATCTTTGCAGCCCCAAATTTATTGCTCAAAGGCCTAAATAACATCTTACAACATTATGCAGCAATGCCTTAAGGTAGTTTTAATACTTCCTTTTTTTCTCTTCACTTTTTTGTTGTCTGGTCAACAAGGTTCGGTTTCCCCCTATTCGCGGTTCGGTATAGGCGATTTTCAATCTCAGCATCATGCCCGTTTGCAAGGTATGGGAGGCGCCAGTTTGGCCGTGATTGATTCACTTAATATTAATTTAGATAACCCAGCTAGCTTAACAGGCATTGGTTATACCACTTTTGAGTTAGGCTTTCACTTTGGAAACTACAGACAACAACAAGAAAATCCATCTATCGATTTTACCAACTCATTAAGCGGGTTACAGTATTTAAGTGTTGGTATTTCGCCCAAAAAATGGTGGGGAACCGGTTTTAGCTTTCGTCCTTATACTTTTAAAGGTTATGATATTTCAACCACACGGTCGGGGCCAGATAGCATTACCGTGCTAGACAATTACCAAGGTAAAGGAGGCTTAAGTCAGATAACGTGGTCCAACGGATTTCAGGTAGCCGAGGGTTTATCTATTGGGGCTAATGCTTCCTATCTTTTTGGAACGGTAGAGGAGGAGAATTTCTTAGATTTTTCGAGTGGCTTATACAACACATTTATAGAAGAGGCCGTAAATTATAAAGGCTTTAAGTTTGATTTTGGAGCTCAGTATCGGCACCAATTAGAAAATAATTTGATGTTATCTGCCGGACTTACTTTTAGTAACGCCTCTAGTTTAGATGCCACTTTAAACCAACGATTGTACTCCATTACTTCCTCTGGAACCATTATAGATACATTAAACAGCACAGAAGATATTTTGAGTGAAGCCACCTTACCCACCGAGTTTGGTATTGGTCTGCACTTAGCTAAAAGATCTACTACAGAAAAGCACTTGAACGCCTGGGGCTTTGGTTTAGATTATCATAACTACCAAGGATCTAAGTACAAAAGTTACCGAGGCACTAATGATTTAACCGATGCTTTCAGAATAGAGGTTGGAGGTTTTGTAACCCCTATTTTACTTAAGGAGGGTAGTGGAGTTAAAAAGGGATATGTACGTAAAGTGGAATACCGTATTGGTGGTTACTTTGAAAACACGCCCTTGGTGGTAGGAGGAGAACAGCTAAAAGATTATGGTATAACTTTTGGATTAGGATTACCAGTCTCTAAGGGTAAAAAAATGCCCGGAGAAGTACGATACAGTCAAATTAATTTGGCTCTGAGCCTAGGTCAACGTGGCACTTTGGATAAAGGATTAATACAAGAATCGTATTTAAAGTTTCATTTGGGTTTAACCCTGAATGACAAGTGGTTTAAAAAGTATAAATATTATTAATTAATTGATTTTTAGAATGAAGCGTTTACTTTGGATGTTTATTGCAACTGTTGCCTTTACATCAGTAACCAATGCCCAATCAAAATGGGGAGAAGATAGTGTTAAGTGTAAAGAGAATCTATTAATTTACTACGAGCTGGCTAAAGCCAAAAGCTACGATGAAGCCTATGAGCCATGGAGGTATTGCTATGACTTTTGCCCTGGTTGCAGTAAAAACAATTTTATATACGGAACTCGTATTGTAAGCGCTAAAATCAAGGCTGCTCCTGAGGCCGAAAAGGATACCTACATAAAGTTATTGATGGAGTTGTACGATAACCGTTTGGTGTACTTCCCGGGTAAAGAAGCATACGTGTATGAGCGTAAAGCTATGGATATGGCTAAGCATTGGCCAGATAGCAATGAAACCTCTTTTAAGATTTTTGAAAAAGCCTTAGAGTTATCTAACAAGCACAGCGCAGCATTTTACAATGCCTACTTTATTGTATCGGCTCGTTTATTTAATAAAAAAGTGTTTGATATTGGAGATGTATTTAATGCCTACAACGTAGTACAAGAGGGGTTGGACTTTAACAATAACGAGTTAAATAAAAAGATTAAGGTATTAAAAGAAAAGCAAGAAGGCGGAACTATTACCGATAAAGAAAGTAAGGAGCTGGCCAAAGCCGAAAAAGAATTGGAGCGCTTTGACAAGGTTTCGGCCAATAACGAAAAGATAGTAGGAAAGATTGCTACCTGCGATAAGTTGAAATTAATTTACAATCAAGAAACATTTGATGCCAATAAAGGAGATGTAGTATGGTTGCGTAGAGCGGCCACTATGTTGAGTAAGGAGCGCGAAGATGAGGAAGGTGAAACGGTAGATTGCACAGATAACCCTATTTTCTTTAGCATTGCCGAGGCTTTACATGCAGTGAATCCTTCTCCGGTATCGGCTAGAGCTGTGGGCACTGAGGCTAAAAAGAATAAAAACTACAGCGATGCTATTAAGTATTTCACAGAAGCCGCACAAGGGGAAATAGATCCTAAAAAACAGGCCACTGACTATTTAAATGTGGCGAGTTTTTACCAAAAACAAGGCCGTTTGGCAGATGCTAAAAATGCGGCTGTAAAGGCAGCTAACTTGCGTAAAAATTGGGGTAAGCCTTATTTAATTATTGCTTCGGTATATGCGCAAGCCGATGGTAAATGTGGTACCAACGTATTTGAGAAAAAAGCCGTGTACTGGGCCGCTATTGATAAGTTGAATTACGCCAAAAGTATCGATGCATCGGTGGCTCGTACAGCCGATAGGTTGATTGCAGCTTATAAAAAACAATTGCCAGACAAGTCTACTATTTTTCAGTTAGGTATTAAGGAAGGCGATAAACATACCATTGGCTGTTTTGTAAACGAAACCATTACGGTAAGCTACAAATAATGCTAGGCACTAAATATTTTAAAAAAAGCATTGCACCTTTGGGGGCAATGCTTTTTTTAGTTTCGTGTAGCAACAACCCAAAGGAGGTAATGGCTATTACGCAAACGGACAATTTACCGATGGATGTTCAAATTAATTTAGTGCTGAGTTATTCGGATAGTAGCTTAACACGTTTACAGCTTAAAGCGCCTGTGGCCGAGAGTTATCCGCAGGTTGATGAACCTAAGCGCGAGTTTCCAAAGGGTATTGATGTTACCTTTTTTGATAATTTTGGAAGAGAGAGCACCCGATTAAAAGCCAATCATGCCACACAATATGTAACGCAAAATAGGTGGCATGCACGTGGCAATGTGGTTGTGGTAAACGATAAAGGGGAACAATTAAATACCGAAGAGCTTTACTGGGATCAGCGCAACGAAAAAATATACTCAGATAAAAAAGTAAAAATAACAACGGATAACGAAGTGATATTTGGAGAGGGCTTTGAAGCAGATCAAACCTTTAACAATTACACCATTAAAAAAGTAACCGGACAAATTACATTGCAAGATGAAGAAGATGCTTAAAATAGTGGAAATAGCCTGGTTGGTAGTATCAGCTATATCCGTAATAGAAATTATTAGATTGGCCTTTGAAAACAGATTTACACAAACCTTTTATCTTTTTGTAGGTTGCTTTTTTTTAGGGATTTTTATGTTTTATTTTAGACGTAAGCAGCGTATTAAGTACGAAGAACGTGCTAACCAACAAGAACAGTAGGATTGTTTCTATTCGCAATTATTAGTGTTTCCATTCTTTTTTCAGCCTTTTTTTCGGGCTTGGAAATTGCCTTTATTTCGGCCAACCGTTTTCATATTGAAATTGAAAATAAAAAGGGCAAATTTGGCTTTCAAGTAATTAGTAAGTTGTTGCAAAAGCCATCGTGGTTTATTGCCGCTATGTTGGTGGGTAATAATATTGCATTGGTGGTTTACGGCATTTTTATGCCAGATGTTTTAGACCCCTACCTTGCCACCATATTCAACAATGCGGGAGTTTTACTATTAGCGCAAACAGTGGCCTCTACTTTAGTTATATTGGTTTTTGCTGAATTTTTACCCAAAGCTATTTTCAACACGCACTCTACTCGGCTTTTAGCCTTTTTTGGGCTGCCCAGTTTTTTATTTTTTTGGCTTTTTAAACCCATAGTGTGGTTAATGATGGGGATTAGTCAGCTGGCGCTCAAATACATTTTTAAAGCAGAAGCAAGGCAAACCAAACAGGTGTTTGATAAAGTAGATTTGGATAATTATGTGCGTGAGCGTACCGAAGCTTCATCACCTGAAGAGGAAGAAGAAAATGAGATTCAAATATTTAGAAATGCCTTAGAATTTACCGATCAAAAGGCACGTGAATTTATGGTGCCGCGCACCGAAATAGTAGCCTTAGAGGTTACCGAAAATATAGAAATACTAAAGGAACGCTTCATTGAATCTAAGCTATCTAAAATTTTAATCTATAAAGAAAGTATAGATAATATTATTGGCTATACTCATAGTTTTGAGCTGTTTAAAAATCCTGAGAACATCCAATCTATGTTGCGCCCAATTAGCTTTATTTCGGAGAGCATGCCTGCCAACGAAACCTTAAACTCCATGAATAAGGAGAATAGGAGTATTGCTGTGGTGTTGGATGAGTTTGGTGGCACGGCCGGTTTGGTTACCATAGAAGACGTGGTGGAAGAACTGTTTGGCGAAATTGATGACGAGCACGATGTTGAGGATTTAATAGAGCGTGAATTAGAGGCGGGGAGTTATCAATTTTCAGCAAGGCAAGAAATTGATTACCTCAATGAAAAATACAATTTGGATTTACCTGATTCGGAAAATTACAATACGCTAAGTGGTTTAATTTTGCATTATTTGGAGACGATTCCTGAAACTGGAGAGCGTTTTATGTTAGAAAACTTTCAGGTAAAAATTGACCAAGCTAGTACCACCAAAATAGAGCTGGTTAGCCTCAAACAAATAGAGCGCGAGGACTAAGGCCCGCTTGGTATATTTTTTTAATCGGGTGCAGGCCAATGCTAGCCGTATAACTGCGGATTATTAGCCATTCAATTTCTCCGTTAATCCAACCAATAAGCACTTTCAATAATTTAGCTATAAAGGCCTCACTTTGCATGCTGTTATTGAGGATACAATTGTATATTCGCATCCTTAAATTTTAATTCAAAAAAATGGCAACTTTAGAGCGCATACGTAAACGCAGCGGACTGTTGATCGTAATTATTGGTTTTGCAATGTTGGCTTTCATCTTAACGGATTTGTTAGGATCAGGAAATTCACTTCTTAGAGCAGACGCCAATGTTATTGGAAAAGTAAATGGTTACACCGTTGAGTCTATGGAGTTTTCAACTCGAATGACGGACTTGGAAACGCGTATCAAAACACAAAACCCGCAACAAGCACAATTTTTAACCTCTAAGCAATTGGCAGATGGTGCTTGGAACGAGGTGATTCGTGAGCACTTATTAGGCGATTTATACGAGGAAATGGGTATTGCTATTAGCACCCGCGAATTGTACGAAAGAATGATGGCCAACCCAAGTGTGCAGAGTGCGCCTATTTTTAAAGATCAAGTTACTGGGCAGTTTAGCGAAGCTTTATTTGGTCAATATATTAGCGACTTAGAGGCCAATCGTGCCAACGATGAAAATGGAGCCAATGCTTATTCGCAATGGGTATCTTTTGAAAAAGGTGAAAAAACCAGCGGTCTTCAACAAAAAATGAATACTTCTATTAGCAAAGGATTGTACTTGCCGATAGCCTATACCAAAATGTTACACTCTGTTGAATTTTCGGCTGCCAGCGCGCGCTTTGTAGCTTTGGAGTACAGCACGGTTGATGACAGTGAGATTAGTGTTGCCGATAGCGATTTACAGAGTTATTACAATGCACATAAAGAGGAATACAAGTCTGAGGAATCGGCCAGCATTCAATACGTTACTTTTCCTATTGCTGCTTCTGCTGAAGATAAAGAAGCTGTAAAGGCTGACTTAACCGAGATGATTGGTGATACGGCCAATTTGTTAATTGTGGATGGTGATACGTTGGAAACTTTTGCCTCAACTAAAGATGATTCTTCTTTTGCCTTAAATAGATCAGAGAATTTTATTGCTCCCGAATTTTTTAAAGGCAATGCTTTACCGCAAGGTTTAGATAGTACAGTTTTAGATGTTGAGGTAGGTACTGTTGTAGGTCCTTACGAGAGCGCCAATACGTACCGTATTAGTAAGGTGGTTGAAAAAGCCAATCTTCCTGATTCAGCTAGAGCACGCCATATTTTGATTTCTTTTACGGGTTTGCAAAATGGAAACCCTGAGCGTACAGGTCCTGAAGCAAAAGCTTTGGCGGATAGCCTACTAGCCTTGGTTAAAGAGGACACTTCTTTGTTTAACAACTTAGCCATTACTCTATCAGATGATAAAGGCTCTGGAGCTAAAGGAGGTGATTTAGGTTGGTTTGATGAAAAAGCAATGGTAAAACCCTTTGCTAATTATGTGTTTCAAAATGATGTAGGAGATATGGGATTGGCTTTATCTCAATTCGGTTTTCACATTATTGATATTAGAGGCCAAAAAGGAGCTACTCCTGCGGTAAAGTTAATTTCGATAGACCAAGTGGTAAACCCAAGCAATACTACTTTGGATAATATTTACAACCTGGCCAGTACTTTTGCTAACGCAGTAGAAGAAGGTGGTGCTAATTTTTCGGCTAAAGCCGAAGAAATGGGTTACGCCCCTAAAGTAGTTACTGATTTAAAGCCATTTGATGAAAACGTGGTAGGTTTAGGTAACAACCGCGATGTAGTTAAATGGGCCAATGCGGTAGGAAGGAATGAAGATGTTTCGGTAGGTGATATTCAATTGTTTGATATGCCTACTAACTATGCGGTAGTACTGGTAACCGAGCGCACAGGAGAAGGTTATAAGAGTTTAGAAGCGGTTAAAGAGCTTATTACACCTAAGGTGATGAATGAGTTAAAAGCAAAGAAATTAATAGCTAAGATGAACGAGAGCAAAGGAAGCGCCACCAATATGGAAGAGTGGGGTACGTCCTTAGGAGCCAACGTAGTAAATCAAACGCTAAGTTTAAAAAGCACTAACATGCAGGGTTACGGCAACGAGCCTAAGGTTGTAGGTGTTTTAATGGGTATGGAGCCGAATACTATGTCGGAGCCAATTGCTGGAGAAAGAGCCGTTTATGCCTTAGAGGTATTAAGTCTTACTGAAGCAGCGTCTTTACCTAATATTGAAAAGACAAATAATGATGATGCCGTACAGCTTAGAAGCCGAGTGGCAGGAGAAGCTTTTGTATCGCTAAAAGAAGCCGCTAAAATTGATGACCGTAGAGCTAAGTTTTACTAATGGTTACTATTTTATAGAGTATTTAAAATCCCGCCTTGGCGGGATTTTTTAGTTTTAAAGTCATATGATAGAGAGAGGTGCATTGCAGTTATTAGTTTCAAATGCTGTTTAGAGAGGGAATAATAGGGTTAAGATTTTACAATTGACTATTTACTTAATTTACCTCTAATAAACTCGGTTGTATATTCACTATCACCGTGTTTTAGTGTCATTCCGCAGTTGCCCATTTTCTCTATAGTATAGGTGTATATCTCATTGTTAATCCTCCTTGGGTACTCTTCCTTAAAGAAAACGGTAATACTTTGAGAAACTCCAGTATGCACTCTAAAGGGAATGTTTTTAGAGACAATAGATTGGCACCTAACCAACATCTCTTTTCCACTACTTGGCAGGGTTAATTGTGCTCTGCCTTCACTATCGGTTGCGGTTCTATAACTAAAAGAGGTGTCTTGGATTTTACTGTTAGCCGGAGATAAAATTATGCTAGCGAAGGGAATGGTTTCTCCGGTTTTAACATCTACAGCCTTAAAGAATAACCTAATTGAATCGTTTGGTATGCTGTCAATTTCTACTATTTCATGCTTAACATAGCTATCGACCACGGCACTATCAAAAGCAAGTACAAGCTGTTCGTTTAGTATGCTAAATGTACCTTCACCTTCAAAGTTTTGCAAGCCTCTTGTGTTTATGTATTTGAACCTATCGTTTTTATTGAATTGTATAATTTCTCCAAGTTCACCAATACTATAGTAGGCCCGTTTTTTTCTAAATCGTAAAAAGCAAAACTTTCTCTTTGTTTGGTAAAAAGAGTATTTAGCCATTAAACCAAAAGAGTATTGAGTTTTTTTTAAAATACCTTTGGAGTAGTGTTCCTTTTTGTAGGCTACTTTTTTGGTGCCTTTAAAATATTTGAACACACCATATTCAAGGTCGTTAATATAGCATCCACTACTTGATATTCTGCCGTCCTCAAAATACCCATAAGATCTTCCATGCTTTTTTCCCTCTTTGTATTCGGTAATGCTGCTAATTTGGCCATTGGTATGGTAACTAATCACATTTCCATGAATAAGACCATTTTTAAAGGGGATTTCCTTAATATTCCTTGAAGGGTATTGGGGGTTGAATCTTTTCCAAACACCACTTTTTTTTCCGTTTGAAAAGTGTATTTCCCATGCTCGGCTGTTATTGTTTTTATAGGTGTAGTAGAAGGTGCCATGGCGAAGGCCGCACTTTACTTCAAAAATAAAACGACTGTTTTCATCTGAAGAAATCCACTTTCCACTAGCCAAACTATCATTAAAAATGGCGGCATTTACAGTATACTCATCTGGCCAAGTATGTTCTCCCGGGTAAATGTTAAATGTATCTCCTTTAAATACCTCTACACTTTGGCCAACTGAAATTTTTCCTAATGTGAAAAGCAGGAACAATATAGAGGCTGTTTTCTTCATGCGTTATAGCAGAGTCATTATTTTCTTTATGTTTAAACAACACCGTAACAATAAACAATGTATTGCTAATGTATAGACAAAATAACTAGGTAAAGGTTGTTTCAACAGTAGAAAATTGATTTTAAAGAAAGCTTGACCGTTTTCTAAGTCAGCTATTAAAATTTTTAGTTTCTACAAATAATCCATCCTCGAAGAATCGAGCTTGATAAAAACAAAAAGCAAAATGGTAAAGCCCCATAAAGAGGAGCCACCATAGCTAAAAAAGGGCAGAGGAATACCAATAACGGGCGCCAAGCCAATCGTCATGGCAATATTTATGGCAAAGTGGAAAAACAGGATGGAGGCCACGCAATAGCCGTAAATACGGTTAAAGGCCGATTTTTGCCGTTCGGCTACGGCCAGTATTCTAAAAAAGAGCAGCACAAACAATAGGATTACCGCTGAGCTTCCTAGTAAACCCCATTCTTCACCTACAGTGCAAAAAATAAAGTCGGTGCTTTGCTCGGGCACAAAATCAAATTTGGTTTGGGTTCCCTGTAAATAGCCCTTCCCTAAAACACCGCCTGAGCCAATGGCAATCATAGATTGATTGGTGTTGTAACCAATTCCTTTAGGGTCGTGGGCCTTACCAAGTAATATGTTTATACGGTTACGGTGCCGATCTTCTAATATATTATTAAAGGTGTAATCTACACTTTGTATAAAACCAATACTAAGCACGGTTACAGCAACTATGCGCACTAAGTTGGCTCTCGATTTTCGGTAAAACCAAAGAGCGATGAGTCCAGCTCCACCAAAAACGATAAAGAGATACAACGGTTTAATGAGTAGGCTTAATATAAATAGTATGGCCATGCTAAATCCTAAAAAGAGGTAGTTTCCCGAAAGGCCTTCGCGGTAAAAAACTAAGAAAAAGGAAGCATAAACTAAAGCAGAACCGGGATCGGGTTGAGGAATAATAATGAGAGCAGGCAGTAAGGCAATACCAAAGGCGGTGAGCCTATTAGACCAATTGTTTAAGCTTACTCCTTTGGTGCTAAGGTATTTAGATACGGCCAGGGCAGCCGCAATTTTAGCAAACTCGGAGGGTTGTATACTAAAGCTGCCAAATGCATACCAGGAGCGGGCTCCGGCAATTTCTTTTCCAAAAACAAACAGTAGTAGTAGGCTGAGCATGGATATACCAAAAATGGGGTAGGCCAGCGTTTGAAAGAGGCTACTTTCAACCATTAATATCAAGGCTATTAATGCCAGCGCGGTAAGTATCCAAAGTAATTGCTTGCCGTATTTTTGACTGATGTCTAAAATATTTTGATGCTCTTCGTTGTAAACGGCTGCATAAATATTAGCCCAGCCCAGCAGCACTAGTGCAAAAAATAGAACAACGAGCACCCAATCCAATCGGTTTAAAATAGTTCCTCTCCGCATCAGTTGGCCAAGGTATCTAGTCCGTATTTTTTATCAAACTGCATTTTGTATTCTTCGGATAAATCTCCGTCTAGCATACGTTGCATCATAGCTTCACGTTCAATTTTCCCGGTAAGGTAAAACTCCGTAAGCAAGCTGGCAATAGGGGCGGCCCAACGGCTACCCCAATACCCATTTTCTACAATAATGGCAATGGCAATTTTGGGCTGATCTTTAGGAGCAAAGGAGATAAAAATGGAGTGATCTTGTCCATGCGGGTTTTCGGCTGTGCCTGTTTTACCGCACATAGTAATACTATCGTGCCGACTACCTCTAGCGGTTCCTTTTTCAAATACATCCAACATACCGTTAATTACTTCATCAAAATGTTTGGGTTCAATACTACTGTGTTTGGGCTCGGTAAAATTGGGGTTGTCAATTTGCTCACCGCCAATTTTCTTTAAAATATGGGGTGTAAAATAATGACCTCGATTGGCAATTACAGCTGTCATATTGGCCAGCTGTACTGGGGTTACCAACATTTCGCCTTGACCAATACCCAATGAAATGGTACTTACCGCTTTCCAACCTGTATAGCCAAAGGCTTTATCATAGTAACTGGATGTAGGTACAAAACCTTTGCGACCGGTGGGTAAATCATTATTTAAAAATTTACCTAAGCCAAAACTTTTTACATGGTTGCTCCATACATCCATCCCTTCTTGTGCGGTTGGGTATTTTTCTATGATGGATTTAAAAACGCGGCAATAGTAGTTATTACACGATTTACTGATACTGGTACGAAGAGCAATAGGATAACCAGTACCGCAGTGGCAGGCCACATGTAAGCGTCCAAATCTAAAACCATGATGGCACGTGTAAGTACTTTGTGGGCGAAGAACTCCCTCTTGTAACGCTACCAAGGCATTTACCACCTTAAATGGAGAGCCGGGAGGATATTCGGCCAAAAGGCCACGGTCGTAAAGAGGTTTGCTAACACTATCAACGTAAAGCGTATTGTAGTTTTTATTACGCTCGCGACCTACCATTAAATTAGGATCGTAGTTTGGCGCAGTAACTAAGGCCAAAATTTCACCAGTAGAAGGTTCAATGGCTACAATACTACCACGTTTACCCTGCATGAGTTGTTCGCCCAATCGCTGTAAATCAATATCTATGGTGCAAGTTACATCTGCACCGGGGGTGGGTAGGGTATCGTATTTACCGCCTTCGTATTTTCCTTTAATTCGGTTGTGTACATCTACCATTTTAAATTGCACACCGGGGCTACCTCTTAAAACATCTTCATATGATTTTTCGATGCCTGTTTTGCCCACTAAGTCACCTTTGTTGTAGGTGTTGTTTTTCGCTAAAAATTTATCTGAGGCTTCGCCAATAAATCCTACCACGTTGGCTGCGGAGGGGTATTCGTATTCTCTGAGAATTCTTTTTTGTTGAAAGAACCCCGGAAATTGATTCATTTTTTCTTGAAGGTACACATAACGCTCCTTACTAAGCTGCTTTAAAAAAATGGTAGGCTTGTAGCTGCTGTAATTTTTGGCTTGTTGCATTTTCTGCAAAAAGCTCTCTCCCTCAATACCAATTAGCTTACAAAAGAAGGCGGTATCCAATGAGGTTACTTGCCGTGGAATGACCATAATATCGTAAGCACTTTGATTACCTACAAGTAGTTGGTGATTTCGGTCAAAGATTAAACCTCTTCCAGGGTAAACCTTTTCCTTTCGGGTAACATTGCTATCGGCCGAAAGGCGGTAATCCGTACGAATAACTTGGAGATAGAATAAACGTGTAACAAATATGAGCGCCAGTCCCACAAAAAAGGCGTAAAACAAATACTTGCGCTCCATGTTTAATCTTTCTTTCTAAACGTAGAAAAATGAATTCCTAATGCTATAAGGGTGGTAAAAAGGCTGCTAACCAAAGTTTGTAACATAATACTACCTATATCTCGGAGGTTAAAACTTTCGATTAAAAATAACACTAAGTGATGAGTAAAAATACCCATAAACCCATAAAGTATTAACAACCTTAGCGGAAGTCTATTAATTATAATACCCTCAAAATCAACACCTCGTTTTTGGGTAGTAATTTTCAAAAAGGCTCTTCTGGCAAAAGCCAAGCATACAGTTGCCGCGGCATGAATTCCTCCGCTGTTCTCAAAAATATCGATACAGGCGCCCAAGGCAAAAGCCAGTAGTAGGGTGGAAGACCTACGTGTGTTTAAGGGTAAAAATAACACAAACAGCACATACACATACGGATTTAGGTAACCCGTAAATAGGATGTTATTAAGCACCAGCACTTGCAAAAGCACCAAAAGGAAAAATGATATAGCGAGTCTTACATTGGTCATGGTGTGGCTTGTAAACTATCTAATAGTTGCAATTCCATTTTCATTTTGTCACTCACTAAATACACATGGCCTAAGGAGGAGAAGTCAGTAGCCAAACGCAGTTTTACCTCAAAAAAGTTTTGGTCTTCTTGCAGTTCGTAAGATTCTACATAACCAATATGAATGCCCGGAGGAAAAAGCAAACTGCCTGCATCGGTAACCACGGTATCGCCCTTTTGTAACTGGGCATAGCGTGGTATATCAGTAAGGTGAGCAAAACGATAATCAGCGTTTTGCCATTTTACGGGACCAAAAAACCGGCTTCCTTTTAATCGGCCACTAGCCGAAAAAGAAGGATTAATAAGGGGGGTAACCGTACAAAAATGTTGGCTTACATGTTCTACACGACCTACTACACCTTGGCTAGCAATTACCCCCATGCCGGGTTCAATACCGTGTTGTACACCTCGGTTTAGCGTCATAAAGTTGCGCGTTTTTAGGTAGCTGCTGTTTATTACCTGGCCTTGTAGGGTGTGGTAGCGTACTTCAAATTGGCTGTCGTTAACGGCTACAGTGCCACTATCCAACGAAAGTTGAAAGTTGGTATCTAGCTGAAGTAGGCGCGCATTCTCTTTTGCTAATCGCAGGTTTTCTTCTTTAAGATGAAGGTAGCTGCGAATTTCATTACTCTGATTTAGAATACGTCCTGAAATTTGATTGGATGAATTAAGCACCTTGGAGCGCTGAAAACTTCGGCTGTTGCTAATCCACACAAAGGCCATCAGCTCTAATACTACAAAGAGTAAAAAGATTCTGCCGCTATAGAGTATGGCCAATAATTTACGCATGTGGTTTTACACCTTTTACGACATCAAGAAATTGTACTTGCCGATATTTTTGAGGGCGATACCTGTACCTCTAACAACTGCTCGTAGTGGGTCTTCGGCAACATAAACAGGTAAATCGGTTTTCATAGAAACACGTTTATCCAGTCCTCTAAGCATAGAGCCACCACCGGCCATGTAAATACCGCTGTTGTAAATATCAGCTGCTAGTTCAGGAGGTGTTAGCGATAAAGCCTCCATAATAGCATCTTCTATACGCATAATGCTTTTATCCAGCGCTTTGGAAATCTCCTTATAGGTAACCATAATTTGCTTTGGTTTACCTGTTAATAAATCACGTCCTTGAACGGCCATGTCTTCAGGCGCATTTTCCAACTCATCCAAGGCAGACCCAATTTTAATTTTGATTTCTTCCGCGGTACGTTCACCAACATAAAGATTGTGCTGCGTACGCATATAGTAGCTAATGTCGTTTGTAAAAACATCTCCAGCTACCTTTATAGATTTATCGGCTACAATACCACCCAAAGCTAGTACGGCTATCTCGGTAGTACCACCGCCTATATCAATAATCATATTTCCTTTGGGTTCCTGTACGTCAACACCAGTACCAATAGCAGCTGCCATAGGCTCATGTATCAAATATACTTCACGAGCTCCTGCATGTTGAGCAGAATCGCGCACCGCTCTTTTTTCTACTTCGGTAATACCGGAGGGAATACAAATAACCATACGCAAGGCCGCGGGTATTAGCCTTTTTTTGAGGCTGGGTATACTACGTATCATTTCGCGAATCATAGCTTCTGAAGCTTCAAAATCTGCGATTACCCCATCCTTTAGAGGACGTACGGTTTTAATGTTTTCGTGAGTTTTGCCATGCATTTGACGCGCTTGTTGACCCACGGCAATAATTTTGCCGGTGGTACGGTCAATCGCTACAATAGAAGGGGCATCAACTACTACTTTGTCGTTGTGAATAATTAAGGTGTTGGCTGTGCCAAGGTCGATGGCAATGTCTTCCTTAAATAAGTCAAATAATCCCATTGGAGATTGGAGTGTTTAGTGTTTAAAGTGACGGGTGCCGGTAAAAACCATAGACATTTGATTGGCATTGCAATAGTCAATAGAAAGCTGATCTTTAATGGATCCGCCTGGTTGAATTACGGAGTTTACACCAGCATCTTTTGCTATCTCTACACAATCAGGAAATGGAAAAAAAGCATCCGATGCCATTACCGCCCCTGTCAGGTCAAATTTAAAATTTTTGGCTTTAGTTATGGCTTGTTTTAAAGCATCTACCCTAGAAGTTTGCCCTGTGCCACTTGCAATTAACTGCTTATTCTTAGCTAACACAATGGTATTAGACTTAGTATGCTTGCAAATTTTAGATGCAAAAATTAAATCTTCTACCTCATTTTCTTCTGGATTTAGGGCTGTTTTTACTGTTAAATCCTCTTTTGAGTCGGTTTTGGCGTTGCGATCTTGCGCTAAAATGCCATTTAAAAGACTACGGTAATGCGTTTTAGGGGGCGTAAAATCTTTTAAAATCAATATTATTCGGTTCTTTTTTTGCTGTAAAATTTGCAAAGCTTCGGCACTATACGAAGGAGCAATTACCAATTCAAAAAAGATATTATGCATTTCGGCTGCCGTTTCAGCATCTACTTCTTTATTGCAAATAAGTACGCCACCAAAAGCCGAAAGCGAGTCGGCTGCCAAGGCATCTTTCCATGCGTCTATTAATTGCGACCTACTGGCCAAACCGCAAGCATTGTTGTGTTTTAAAATGGCTACGGTAGTATCGTCAAACTCTTTAATTAAACTTACTGCGGCATCGGCATCTAATAAGTTGTTGTATGAAAGAGCTTTGCCATGTAATTGGTCAAATACGGCCGAAAGGTTTCCATAAAAGGCACCCATTTGGTGCGGGTTTTCACCGTAGCGCAAAGGGTTAGTTTCTCCTAAACTTAAGGTTTGATGTGATTCTTCATTGCATAAATAACTTTGGATAGCATTATCATATAATGATGAAATTTTAAAGGCTTTACCTGCAAAGCTCATTCGGTTTTCTAGCGAAGGCTTACCAGTTTGTAGCACCGTAATAGCCTCTTGGTATTGCTCTCTCGAGGAGATAATCCAAGTATGCTTGTAGTTTTTAGCAGCGGCTCTAATTAAAGAAATACCACCAATATCAATTTTCTCAATAATATCTTCGTGACTTCCACCTGCTGCAACTGTTTCCTCAAAAGGATAAAGGTCTACTACAACCACTTCAATATTCGGAATTTCAAATTCCTTCATTTCTTGTTGATCGCTATCCAAGTTGCGTCTTCCTAAAATACCACCAAACACTTTAGGATGCAGGGTTTTTACACGGCCTCCCAAAATGCTCGGGTAGCCTGTCAAATCTTCTACCGCTTCCACGGGATGACCTAATTCTTCGATAAACTTTCGGGTGCCGCCTGTTGATAAAATATCGTAATTATTGGCTATAAGTCCATTGACTAGTTCGGCCAAACCATCTTTGTGAAAAACAGAAATTAAAGCCTTGGGTTTGCTGGTGTTGTGCAACATTAAATTGTAATTAGAGTTGGCGAATTTAGCCAAAATCACAGGGTAATTATCATCTGGCGGCAGCCTTTTTCAACTATATTTACCCCCATTCATTTCAGTCATGGTATTTCTACGAATTTTAAAGGAAAGTTTTCTTTTTGCCCTTCATGCGTTGGTGGTTAATAAGCTGCGTACAGTGCTGAGTTTATTGGGGATAACTATCGGTATTTTTACTATTATCTCGGTTTTTTCGTTTGCCGATTCGTTAGAGAAAACGATACGAAGCAGCATAGAGAGTATGGGTAGTGATGTAGTGTATGTTCAAAAAATGCCTTGGACAGGAGGAGGTGAATGGTGGAAATATTTTCAGCGACCCGAACCGTCTATACAAGATTTTGAAAACCTAAAAAAGAGAGCTACCACCGCTCAAAATATGGCCTTTGCTTTTAATATGCGGAAAACCTTAAAAAACGGAGTGAATAATGTGAGTAATGCCGCCATAATGCCTGTAACACATGAGTATTATAATATTTGGGACTTAAAATTTAAGGAAGGTCGCTATTTTTCTAGCAGCGAATCTAAATCGGGCACTCCTGTTTGTGTTTTGGGTTCGGCTATTGCCGAAGGTTTGTTTGGATTTGAAAATCCTATTGGTAAAAAAATAAAAATATTAGGCAGAAAAGTTCGTGTAATAGGCGTGTTAGAAACAGCAGGGGGAGGTATTTTGACTAAAGAACAGGATGAAACTGTGATATTGCCAATGAACTTTGTTCGCGGATTGATGAATACACGAAATAAGCAAGGTGCTTTTGTATTGGTAAAAGCCAAGCCAAATGTAGATGTAGGTCAATTAAAAGATGAATTGACCGGTTTATTGCGTTCTATTCGAAAACTGAAGCCTAAGGCAGACGATAATTTTGCGCTCAACGAAAGTTCATTGTTAAGCACTGGTATGGATTTGGTTTTTGGAATAATAGGAATTGTAGGGTCGGTACTTGGAGGCTTTAGTATTTTGGTAGGAGGGTTTGGTATTGCCAACATTATGTTTGTAAGTGTACGAGAGCGTACAGGGCAAATTGGTATTCAAAAAAGTTTGGGAGCTAAAAGCTACTTTATTTTGTTGCAATTTTTGCTAGAGTCGGTAATGCTTTGTTTAATAGGGGGGCTTATTGGTCTGCTGCTTACCGCTATATTGCTGGCGGTAGTGGCTCATTTGGCCGATGTAAAGCTTGCCATGTCTCTAGGTAATGTAGTAAGTGGTATAAGTATTTCTGTAAGTATTGGGCTTATCTCAGGTTTTATTCCAGCTTATTTGGCGTCTAGGCTCAACCCAGTTGAGGCCATCCGTTCGGGGATGTGATTTGCAATTAGCTTATTTCTTAGTTTTAAAATCTCAGTTGGGAATGTACGACTTATGGCAGCCAGCATCTCGCCTAATAAGGCCTCATCCTTTTCATTAAAGGCGTTAACTGTATGGCTATCAATATCTAGCTGAGCAACCAATGTGTCCTTAACATATAGTGGTAACACAATTTCTGATTTCACATCAATGCTGCAAGCGATATAGTTACCTTCCGTTGTAATATCGGGCGCTAAGTAAGTTTCGCCACTAAGTGCTACTTGGCCGCAAATGCCTTTACCGTAAGGTATTATTTTATGCTCGGTAGGAGCACCAGTAAAAGGTCCTAAATGCAACGTTTGATTGGGTTCATTCATAAAATAAAAGCCTACCCAATTATAATGTTTCATTTCTTGATTCAACTGTTCGCAAATCAACTGAAGATTCAATTCAAGGTCATCGTTCCTTTTCAGGAGGTCTAAGCAGTGTTGAAGGATAATGTTAGTGGGGGTGTTCATTTTATGTGATTAGATTCGCAAATTTACGCTAGCATTTTACCTAAAAAAGTAAAAATTAAAAAAAAGTGCCAACCTTTTTCCATCCGTTATCGTTAAATGGATAGCAACCGATATTCTCTTTCGTGCATCAGTATAGTTTTAAGAGGTTATTTTGGTCTGCTAAATAGAAACAGGTATATATTAACTTTTTGATTTACAATAACTAGTGTTTTGAAAAACACGCTATAACCAACAGGGGTAAATTAAGGGCTATGTAATCTTCTAATTTTCTTTTACTCGATGAGACCTAATTAGGGTGTTTCACTCGTATTAAAAGGAAACTATTAATGTTTATATTCGCCCACAAAATATCTCCTACAAAAATCTAAATAATGAAAAAAGGCTTTATCCTTTTAGGCATGTCGATGCTACTTTTGCTGGGAAGTTCAAGACTTCAAGCACAGCAAATTTCGCTTAGCACACCTAACACTCCGGCAACACCCATTGGTATTTGTCAATGCGACACACTCGATCAAACATCAACTCGAGAAATTAGTTTTGTTTTTGCGTCTAACTTTTTGCCGTCAACTACATTTCATTATGAGTTGGCTTCTCCCAATAATAATTGGGCAACGGCAGATACGTTAGACATTGTATCCTTTAGAACCAACCCGGTTACTAACCCTGTGGATACGATTTTATCGACTAATACTAAATTGGTAACCTTAGCCATTCCTTGTAATGCACCACTTGGGCCAGCTAGTTTACGTATCCGAAGCTCTAACTCAGAGATAAGTGATACTTTATATTATATTATTAATAAAATTCCGGATGTGCCAGTGATTGATTCTATAGCCTATGGTTATCCTAATCCTTATACATCTATTGATGATTGGGGATTTTGCGTAGGCGATTCGGTTACTCTTTATGTAGAGCCTCAATTTGGAGCTACCTATCAGTGGAATTCAGGAGGAGCTCCTATACTAGGAGAAACTAAGGACTCTATGGTTGTTAAAGTAGGCGGGGTTTACAGTGTTACTGTAGATTTAGGTGCTTGTGACCTAACTTCAAAAGATACCATCATTAATCCGTTCAGGCCTTTAACCGATATTGTGTTAGGACCATCTACTGGAGTTCATCAAATTGATAACTTCCCTTGGATTGGAGATAGAGTGGATTCTATTCAATTTTGTGAAACTACTACGGCCGAGCTTAGAGCACCACTGCCACCAGTTGGGGTGCCTGATTATAAATACCAGTGGTTAACCGACTCAATTGATAGATTTGGTGATACGATTAGATATTCATTGGTAAATGATACTTTAAGAGGGTTGGTAGTTGACACTACCGGAAGATATTATGTAGTAGTAAATGATAGTTTTTGCGTTGATACATCCGCTATTTATTATGTATTTGTGGATAGCATTCCTGCAACCAACATTTTTGCGAAACCTTTTCCTGGTTTTGGAGGCCCCATTCATTTGGATAGTGTTTGCATGAAAGATTCTATCTTTTTAACGGCAGCACATCAAATACCCACTTGGCAATACCAGTGGCAGCGTTTAAATACCAGTACCAATACATGGTTTAATTTGGTAGATGATACCAATGCTACCTTAGTAATTGATACAACTTACTTGCCTAATGACCCTTTGCAGTTTTATCGACTTCGGACGAATAATAGAACCTATGATTGGAGAGCTACCTGTTTTTATTTTACAGACACGATGTATGTTAGATACGAATCTGGTTTTCAGTTAGGTGTTTCCCCAGACCCTTGGGTTAATTTTGTAGGACAAGATTCTATTAACTTTTGCGAGTCGGATTCGGCCACTATCTTTGGGCCATTTACCCCTGGTCAGTTGGTATTAAACGGATTAAATTTTTCTTACCAGTGGATGCGTGATTCTTTAGATACCGCTACGAGTATTATTGTCCGTATCCCTATTAAAGGGGAAACTAATCGAACTTTTACGGTACATGAAACAGGAAAATATTATCTAGCTACAGATGATGGTATTTGTATAGATACTACTGTTGCCTATAACGTATTTGTTGATACCATTCCTTCTACCTTCATCATTGATACCGGTTCAACTGGAAATGGCACTTTGCTTTGTTTGTCAGATTCGGTGGTTCTATTGGCGAATGACGTAGTCTATCCGGGTTGGAATTACCAATGGCAACAATTTAATAGTACAAGCAATAGTTGGTTTACTCTTCCGAATGATACATTGGCAGGAATGCTAGTGGATACTTCCTATAAGTATGCCAATGAGGATACTGCTCATTTTAGGTTAATGATTAACTATATTAATGACTTTAACTTAGTTACCTGTGATTTTATTACAGATAGCGTTACGGTAGTATTCTTTGCGCCACCAACTATTTCATTTATTCCAGGAGATTCGCTTGGTGTTTGTAATGGCGATTCTATTTTAGTAGTTGCTCAAGGAAATTCGTTTAGCTATTTATGGAGTACGGGTGATTTAACGCCAAGTATTTGGTTAAGCACGCCAGGTACTTATACCGTAGAAGGAACTGGAATTAACGGATGTACGAGTATAGCCGAATTAAAAATCTACGAACTGGTAACAGTTGCTAGTGCAGGTCCTGATGTAAATGCATTATCAGGTGAAACCGTCCAACTGTCAGGTAGTGGAGGTACAAACTTCCAATGGTCAGCTAATAAACCTATTGCTTGGAGTGATTTCCTATCACAGGATGTTAGCGTTAGCTACACCTTGCCTGAAGGTGTAAAAGCGGATACGATTACTATATACCTTACTGTAACTAACAGTTTAGGCTGTAGGGATACAGATTCGCTTAGAATGATTGTAACTAGCGGAGAGGATCCTGAAGTTAGTTTGTTAGATCAAGCATACAATATGTTTACACCAAATGGTGATGGACTAAATGATGTTTGGGATATTACACCTATCGTGAATAGTTACGGAGGTTGTAGAATAGATATTATGAACAGATGGGGTTCTATTGTTTACCAAAAAGAAGTGTTTACGGGAACATGGGATGGTAAAGATGATGGTGGTAAAGAGTTGCCTGATGGTACTTACTATTACCTCCTAAGTTGTGATGGAACACTCGTTTTGAAAAAGGCAATTACACTAATTCGTAACAAATAATAACCTGCGCTATGAACTTTAATAGAAAAATATCAGCCCTTTTTGCGGTAATTGCGCTTTCAACAGCAGCATACGCGCAGCAAATACCTTTATATTCAAATTACTTTTTCACACCTTACATCTACAACCCGGCACTTTCGGGTACCGAAGGGAGTACCGAACTTACGGTATTGCACCGTAGGCAGTGGACAGGTGTACAAGGAGCACCAGAAACATCAGCAATTGGTGTAAATGGTTCTTTAAACGAAGAGAAAATAGGATGGAGCGTTTATGGATTTTCGGATAAAACCGATATTGTAAGTCGCACCGCTTTATATGGTAATTACGCTTACCATTTTAAAATTTCGGATAACACTAAAGTGTCATTTGGTTTAGGAGCCGGTTACCTTAATAATTCGATTGACGTGAACAGTATTAACGCGAAGGATCAAGGTGACCTTTTTACAGTAACCAATGGCGATCGTGGAAACTTTGATATTAATGCCGGTTTTAGCTTGCAAATCGCAGACTTTCAGTTGAGTGCTTCAGCACCTCAATTGTTAGGTCATTCGGTTAAATATGCCGAAACAAGTAGTAGCGATATCAACTACAGCTTGCTTAGACATTATGTGGTAAGTACTAAGTACGATTTTAAATTTGCTGGAGACAAGCGTACGCTTTCACCTTTAGTAATGGTGCGTGCTGCTAAAAATGTGCCTATGCAAGTAGATGCAGGTTTAATGTTTGGTATGAAAGATATCGGATACATTGGAGCCATGTATCGTTCGGAATATGCGGTTACCGTTAATCTTGGTGTAAACCTTACCGAGCAATTGGTAATTGGTTATGCTTATGACTTTTCTTTAAATGATTATGGTTCGGATTTAGGTACTTCACATGAATTTATGTTGACCTATGCTTTTGGAAGCAATAAGCGTAATGAGAAGCTTGAAAATGAAATCAAGAAATTGAAAGATAAGCAACGTAAGGCTAAAGACGAAACCGAAGAACTCATTGAAGAAAAAATGGAAGAGTTTAAGGACGACTTTAAGAAGCAAATGGAAGCCGATATGAAAGAGGCTGCTAATAAGGCTGCTGAAGAAGCGGCTAAGCAAGCTGCCGAAAACAACAATCAAAGTGGTAACCAAGGCCAGAATGGTAATAACCAAGGCGGCAACAACCAACAGGGTGGTAATGCTAACCAAGGCGGTAACAATCAGCAAGGTGGTAATGCCAATCAAGGAGGCAATAACCAAGGAGGTAACAATAATTACAACCCTAACAGAGGTGGTAATAATGGTAACAACCAAGGCGGTAATGCTAACCAAGGAGGTAACAACCAACAAGGCGGTAATAACCAAGGCAACAATAATTACAACCCTAACAGAGGCGGTAATAATGGTAACAACCAAGGTGGTAATGCTAATCAAGGAGGTAATAACCAAGGCGGAAACTACCAAGGTAATTATACCCCTGCAAGAGATATTGCATTAGGATCTCCAGGTTACTATTTGGTAGCTGGTGTATATAGCAATAAGGCCAATGCTGATAGAATGCGTAGAGGTTTAGAAAATCAGGGGCATGGAGTAGGTGTATTCCAAGATCCAGGAAATTCGTTCTATTATGTGTTCTTAACTAAGTTTAATACACATGGTGAGGCTGAAAATGCGGTTAATACCAATCTTAATGGAAATTACAACGGTGAGCTTTGGATTAAGGTTCTGAAGTAATAAGCCCAGTTATTTGATACTAAAATGCCCCGAATTTTATTCGGGGCATTTTTTTTTGGACTAAAAAGTAAAAAGAGTTTAGTTACTTCAAAATTCTACGTGCTTGTAGCATGTGTCGTTCGGTGTGCGCTAGGTTAAACCCAAAGGCATCTGCAATGTTTATTTTAATAATAGGAATAAATGTAGGCACTTTAATCTTACTGATATCTTTGTCATAAGCCTCTAGGATAAGCTCTTCTAAAAACTCAATATCCTTTATAAAGTTCTGAAATACCACTTTTTCGTCAATTGCAAACCCCTCTTTGGCACGTAGGATTGGGTCTGTTTTTTTGAAGGTTTTCATTTTTCTTTTAATCTCACCATTTTGAGGTTCCATCATTTTTATAAAGCGTTTACCCATCCAGCTCAATTTCACGCTGTCATCACTGCTGGCCGGGGCTTTTTCTAGTCCTTGCGCTATGCTTTTCGCGTAATGATTCTGGTAAATGTTTACATGATCAAAAACCTCTATAATGTTCCACTTTCCTTCAGCTGGCCGATTTCGTAAATCCGAGCTTTCCAAAAAGTAGAAATCTTTTTGTACATCATTTCTAATTTGCCTTACCTTTTTTCGGAGGTCGTTTAAATAATCCGATCGGTTCATAAATCGTTTCGTTAGATTTTTGTTGCGGTAAAATTACTAAGCAGAAAGATATAACCGAAAAAGGGATTAACTTTTGACCAAGAAAAGTAGATTTGCCTATAACATTATACTCTTCAAATTGTCAGCAAAAAATATGAATCCATTATTACAAGCCTTTCAAACCCCATTTCAAACCCCGCCATTTTCATTAATTAAAGAAATACACTTTTTACCTGCTTTGCAAGATGCACTGACCAAAGGAAGGGAAGATGTAGCTAAAATTTGTTCGAATACCGATTCGGCCACTTTTAAGAATACAATTGAAGCGTTGGAGTATGCTGGTGAGCAGGTGGGTGTTATTTCTGAGATATTTTTTAACCTAAATAGTGCAGAAACCAATGATGAAATCCAGGAAATTGCCCGTGATTTTTCACCTCTTTTAGCAGAATATGGTAACGATATAATGCTAAATGCCGATTTATTTAAACGGGTAAAAGCGGTGTATGATAATGCGAGTGGTTTAAATGACGAGGAACAAATGTTGCTCACTAAAACTTACCGTGCTTTCGCACGAAATGGCGCTAACTTAAGCGAAGAAGAGAAAGAAGAAATTAGAGAAATAGACAAACAGTTATCTGGGTTGTCACTAGGTTTTGGTGAGAATGTGTTGGCGGAAACCAATGCCTTTGAATTACATCTTACCAATGCCGATGACTTAGATGGATTACCAGATTATGTGGTGGAGGCAGCAGCCGAATTGGCCACAGATACTGGTCGTGATGGAGCCTGGGTTTTCAACTTACAGTACCCCAGCTATATTCCATTTGTTACTTACTCAGCTAAGCGTGCTTTGCGCGAAAAAATGAATCGTGCTTTTGGTAGTAGAGCCAATGCTGCTAATGATAGAAACAACAGTTCCAACGTATTGCAAATAGCTAAGTTACGCCAGCAGCGAGCCGCTATTTTGGGCTTTAACTCTCATGCTGATTATGTGTTGCAAGAGCGTATGGCCGAAAAACCTGAAACCGTAAGTAACTTTTTAGCTAATATTTTAGAATCGGCTAAGCCTGCGGGAGAAAGTGAGGTGCAAAACCTTGCGAACTTTGCGCAACAATTGGATGGTTTGGATCACCTGGAGAAATGGGATTTTGCTTATTACAGCGAGAAGTTAAAGCAGCAAAAATTTGAAATTGATGATGATGCCTTAAAGCCTTACTTTAGTTTAGATAAGGTAGTTACAGGTGCATTTGCCGTAGCCGAAAGATTATACGGTTTAAAGTTTACCGAGTTAAGTACCATTGATAAGTATCATCCAGATGTGCAAACCTTTGAAGTGAAAGATGGCAATGGAAATCACCTTTCTGTTTTGTATGCCGATTTCTTCCCCCGAAAGGGAAAGCGAAATGGTGCTTGGATGACAAGCTTTAGAAGCCAAAAGGTAAAGAACGGAAAAAATATTCGTCCGCTAATAAGCATTGTTTGCAATTTTAGTAAGCCTACACAATCCAAGCCATCTCTACTTACTTTTCAGGAGGTTTTAACCTTGTTTCATGAGTTTGGCCATGCTTTGCACGGTATGTTAGCAAACGGCACCTATGCTAGTTTAAGCGGTACCAGTGTATACTGGGATTTTGTGGAACTACCTTCTCAAATATTGGAAAACTGGTGTTATGAGAAAGAGTGTCTGGATTTGTTCGCACATCATTACGAAACGGGCGAAAAAATTCCTGATGATATGGTAAAACGCCTAAAAGAAAGCGCCACTTTTATGGAAGGGTATGCAACGGTGCGTCAGGTTGGTTTGGCCACCCTTGATATGGCCTGGCATACGGGTAAGGCAGAAAACGGTGAAAGCATTAACGATTTTGAAACAGAAGTTTTAGCGAGCACTGAGCTACTTCCTAAAGTAAGCGGGAGTAATACCTCTACCGCTTTTTCGCATATTTTTCAAGGAGGCTACTCGGCTGGCTATTACAGCTATAAATGGGCGGAAGTTTTGGATGCAGATGCCTTTGAGTTGTTTTTAGAAAAGGGCATCTTTAATACCGAAGTAGCGGCCAAGTTTAAAACCTTACTTTCGGCAGGTGGTAGTGTGCATCCCGCCACATTATACCGTAATTTTAGAGGTCAAAACCCCGACCCTAAAGCATTGCTTCGAAGAGCAGGGTTATTAAAAACGGAAACTGCGGTGTAAATTTTAATTGTAAAGCTACTGTAATGACTAAGGTAAAAGCCAAAAAACACCTAGGCCAGCATTTTTTAAAAAATGAGTTTGTGGCAAAACAAATTGCTACCAGTTTGCGAGGCAAAGGGTACGATACAGTAGTAGAGGTAGGGCCAGGTATGGGTGTGCTTACAC
Organism: uncultured Owenweeksia sp.; assembly: GCA_937146805.1. Lineage (GTDB taxonomy): Bacteria > Bacteroidota > Bacteroidia > Flavobacteriales > Schleiferiaceae > Owenweeksia. Next base: position 26,313 of record CAKZRR010000024.1, read on the forward strand.
AGTTTTTGCTCCCTAATTTTAAGGAGGTACATGTGGTAGAAATTGATCGTGAATCGGTGGAGTACCTACATCAAAATCTAGAAATACCTTTTCATAGAATAATAGAAGGGGATTTTTTAAAATTAAAGCTGGATCAAGTTTTTAAGAAACCCTTTGGCTTGATTGGCAACTACCCCTATAATATTTCATCTCAAATAATATTTAAAGCGCTCGAAAACGTAGCGCTGATACCCGAAATAAGTGGTATGTTTCAAAAGGAAGTAGCGGAACGTATTGTAGCGGAGCCTGGTTCAAAAACCTACGGTATTATAAGTGTACTCACAGAGGTATTTTACCATCGGGAGTATTTATTTACGGTAGAACCCCATGAGTTTAACCCACCGCCCAAAGTGCGTTCAGGGGTTATTCGCTTAACGCGAAAAGAAAATTACGACCTACCCGTACCATGGCCTCTGTTTAAAACCGTAGTAAAAGTGGCCTTTAATCAAAGACGTAAAACGCTTAGAAACTCACTAAAGTCTCTGGGTTTACCCGAAGAAATTAAAGAACACAAGCTGTTAACCTTGCGAGCAGAGCAATTGTCGCTGCAAGATTTTATATTCATCGCGCAAAGCCTACACGCATGAATTTTGAAGTAACCACTGAATATTTACAAAGCTTGGAATTGCTTATTGACAAGCAAGATTTGCAGGCAGAACGCGATAATTTAAATCAGTTGCATGCAGCCGATTTGGCCGAAATATTAGATCGAATTTCTATAGATCGAGCCAAGTACTTACTCGATATTCTTTCAGAAGAATTGGTGGCAGACGCCATGGTAGAGTTGGATGAGGATTTGCGGTCCAAATTTTTGGAGGATTATTCCAGTCAAGAGATTGTAGATGAGCTAATTGAAAACTTAGACTCAGATGATGCAGCTGATTTAATTGGCGAATTAGATGACGATCGTAAAAGAGAAGTACTTCGCACAATCCCTGACCCAATACAGGCTAAAGATTTAGCACATCTGCTGGTTTATGCAGAAGACACCGCTGGTGGCCTTATGGGAACCGAGCTTATTAAGGTAAACCTTAATTGGAAGGTAATGCAGTGTGTAAAAGAAATGCGCAGACAAGCCGAGGCTATTGAGCATGTGCATACTGTGTATGTGGTAGATGATGAGAATACTTTAATGGGTACGCTTTCACTCAAAAAATTGCTAACTACTTCTACCAAAGTGCCTATTGCAGATGTTTACACTAAAAATGCTCAAAGCGTGGAGGCGATGGAAAGTGCCGAAGAGGCCTCCTTAAAAATGGATAAATACGACTTGGTAGTAATGCCAGTGGTAGATGGTTTGGGGCATTTAATTGGGCGTATTACCATTGATGATGTGGTGGATTTTATGAGAGATGAAGCCAAGGAGGATTACAATCTAGCTTCAGGACTGTTAGAGGAAGTGGAATCGGATGACACCATTTTAACCACCACGCGTGCGCGTTTACCTTGGTTACTTATTGGTTTGTTTGGAGGTTTGGCTGCGGCTTCGGTAATTGGCGGTTTTGAAGTGGAACTGGGGCAAATACCCAAAATGGCTTTTTTCATTCCGCTAATAGCCGCTATGGGCGGTAATGTAGGCGTACAATCATCGGCTATTATTGTGCAAGCTTTAGCATCAAAGGCCGAGCTAGGTAGCTTTACCAACCGTTTGTTTAAGGAATTGGGTGTAGGCCTACTCAATGGTATTATTTGTGGCGTATGCATTGTAGGTGCCAGCTTGTTTTTGGGTTACGAAACCTATCTAGCATTAACCGTTGCGGTGGCCTTATTAGCCGTAATTGTGGTAGCGGCCTTGGTGGGTACTTTTGTGCCCTTGCTGCTTGATAAATATAAGATTGACCCAGCCCTAGCAACGGGTCCCTTTATAACTACCATCAACGATATTTTGGGCCTTTTTATTTACTTTTCTATAGGCCGTGCAATTTTAGGTTTGTAAAAATGAAACGCGTTTTAGTTGTTGATACCGTACACCCTATTTTATTGGCTGGCCTTCGCCAGATGAATTTTGAGGTAGTTGAGAATTACGAGGATTCATCCGAGAAAATTCAAGAAAACTTAGGTGCTTACTACGGAATGGTTGTGCGCAGCCGTTTTCCAATTGATGCTAAATTTTTAAGAAAAGGCAGCCATTTACGATTTATAGCAAGGGTAGGAGCGGGCATGGAAAACATTGATCTAGCTGTTGCCAAAGAGTTAAACATTAGCTGTTTTAAGGCGCCCGAAGGAAATAGAGCAGCCGTGGCCGAGCAGGCTATTGGAATGCTATTAATGCTTTTCAATAATTTGGGTAGGGCACATGCACAGGTAAAAAAGAGCATTTGGCTGCGCGAAGAGAACCGTGGTTGGGAGCTAGAAGGTAAAACCGTAGGTATTATTGGTTTTGGAAACATGGGCTCGGCTTTTGCCCAGCGGTTGCAAGGTTTTGGTGTAAAAATAGTGGCCTATGATAAATACAAAACCAATTATGTGCCCAATTATGTAACCGAATGTACCTTGAGCGAGCTGCAAGCTCAATCAGATGTTGTTAGCATTCATACCCCTCAAACCTTAGAAACGCAAGGCTTTGTAAATAAGGAGTTTACCCATAGTTTTAAAAAGCCGTTTTACCTTATAAACACCGCCAGAGGAAGTTCGGTGTTGCTTAAAGATTTGGCCGAAAGTTTGCAATCGGGAAAAATTTTGGGCGCTTGCCTAGATGTGCTAGAGTATGAGAAAAGCTCTTTTGAAAACTTGTTTGAGCAAAGCTTACCGCCTGAGTTTGATTATTTGCTAAAATCGGATAGGGTAGTTATTAGCCCCCATATTGCTGGCTGGACGCAAGAGAGCAATGTGAAAATGGCGGAGGTGTTGTTGCAAAAAATAGCGGCTTTTGAAAAGGGCTAAAGTGTTTTGTAGTAGTCGATAAAATCGTGCAGCATTTGCAAGCCGGGCTGCACAATTTTGGGTTCCTTCCATTCCCAAAAATCAGGATGATCGAGGTGGGTGCAGCCTGTAACCACATGTGTAAAGCCTTGTTTGTTTTTTTGCTTAAAATAGTTGCTAATAAGCTGCCTTTGTTCGTTCTCGTTGGATACTTCCAATTGTTTGATGAGATCTAGTTCAGCAAAAACGTGACTTTGTCCGTAAGGGTTTAAACCTTTTGTTTTTATAAGATGTTCTAATTTTTGCTTGGTACCAGGCTCTGCCACAACCACGGCTGTTTTGGTAGTTTTTAGTTGTGGAAGTAAAGTTTGGTAATAACCACCCAACTCATACAAAGTACCTTTATATATTTCCCGCCAAGGGGCCGCCAACGAAAGTGAATTACAAAACAGAATTACATGGCTAAGTTGATGCTCTGTAACTAATTCTTCAAATCGGGCTATTAGTTTTTTGGGCTCGGCATACAGCGCATTTTGAGCATCTGGGTTGTTTGACATGGCCACGCTTACGCAAGGTACTTGCTTTGCTTGCAGGTACACAGCTCCACGGCTCGAATCGAAGGCGGTGCCGCCAAATACACCAATTTTTATTTTAGAAAAATGCATTAGCCGGCCAAGGTAAGCATTACCTTAAGCCAAGGCAAAAGCGTAATTTTGTGATTTATAAATGGTATAGATGCAATTAAAGGAAATAACGGAAAGTGTTTGTGACCTTTGCCTTAAAGTGGGTGATTTTATTTTAAAACAGCAAGATGTTGTACGTGAACAAGATGTAGAGGTTAAGAGCTTAAACAGTTTGGTGAGTTATGTGGATAAAAAGGCCGAAGAGCAATTAATAAAAGGCTTAAGCAAAATAGTACCAGCCGCAGGTTTTATTGCCGAAGAAGGCACGGAAACTAAGCAAGGCGAAATCTATAACTGGGTGGTAGACCCGTTGGATGGCACCACTAATTTTTTGCATGGCATTCCAGTGTATGCCATTTCTGTGGCTTTGTTTAAAAACGGAAAACCCATAGTGGGAGTGGTGTATGAGCTGGGAAAAAAAGAACTTTTTAGTGCTAGCTTAAACGGAGGTGCTTTTTTAAATGGAGAGGCCATCCATGTAAGCGAAAACCAAGTATTGGCAAACTCATTGCTAGCAACCGGTTTTCCGTATTACAATTTTGATAGAGTGGATGCCTTTTTGGATTTGCTAAAAACGCTATTTGAAAAAACGAGAGGGGTGCGTAGGTTAGGTTCGGCTGCCACCGATTTGGCTTATGTGGCCTGTGGCCGTTTTGACGCCTTTTTTGAGTATGGATTAAATGCTTGGGATGTAGCTGCAGGTGCCTTGCTGGTGCAAGAGGCAGGAGGCAAGGTAAGTGATTATACAGGGGGCGAAAACTACTTTTTTGGTGGCGAAATAATGGCGGGCAGCAAAGGTTTATATGCCGAGGTTTTGATTTTACTTAATAGTAAAATGAATACCTAAGCGTATGAAGGTGTATTGTATAAGTGGAATGGGAGCTGATTTTAGCTTGTATGAAAATATAATATGGCCAGATGGTTTTGAGCCAATTGCACTGCCATGGCTTGAGCCTTCTAAAAAAGAAAATTTGGAAGAGTACGCATTGCGCGTGGCAGAACCTATTAACTTAAGCCAGCCTTTTGTTTTATGTGGAATAAGTATGGGGGGTATTTGTGCGCAAATTATTGCTGCTCAGCTCAAGCCTGCAAAGCTAATATTGCTTTCTACCGTTAAGGGCAAGCATGAAATGCCTTGGCCCATGCGCTGGTTTAGTGGCAAACTTTTGAGCCGATACGTGCCGGCTCGCGTTTTTAGGTGGATGGCATTTATGAGTACCCCCATTTTAGGTTTAAAAATGAGTGACGATCATAGAGCTTTTAGAAAAATGATGGCGCAGTTAAGTCCGGAGTATTATCGCTGGGCCTTATACCAAATAGCCAATTGGCAGGCACCCAAAAATGTGATGCCCATACTACATGTGCACGGCAGCAGCGATCAAGTTTTTCCGGCTTATTTTATTAAAAATGCCGTGTCTGTAGCTGGAGGCAGCCATTTAATGGTACAGCAAAAACCAGCGGAGGTTTCTAGTTTTATTAAGGAGTTTTTGGGGAGCTAAGTCTGTGGGAAAGAATATGAAAACGAGGGGCAGTTGGTTTTTAGCACAGTTCTTTGTTCTAAAGCACTTCTTTAAAAAACTCACTCAAAAAATTGCTTTCCCCATAGCAAACCCGGATTCGTCAACACGGCATTCATTTTTGGCCTATCGGCAAAACGAAAGCTTAGTTATGAGGCACTGTTTTTTTGTTTTTAGTGAAATGGACAGTCGCTCTTACATTCTTTTCCTTCTTGTAAGTTTTTCAAGTGCCTTTGCAAGACGATAAGTTCTCTTCCATCCATAATATTCAATGCTAAAATTTTCTGCCTCCCGGGTTCTTGTGTAAACTTGAATTCAATTGAGGTTTGAAAAGTGTCTTCGCGGAACTTTACCGAATCAAGAATTGTAATAACTTGTGTATATTCTACTTCTCCAAAAACTGATTCTGCCGACATCTTACCCGTAGATATCTTTAATCTGTAATTTGACGAGTTGGGAAAGTCGGTCAGTAGTTTCTGTGCTTTAAAAAAGCGTTCAGAAAGCAGGTAGTCATTAATTATCGGATTTGTTCTCTTAGAGATAATGTCTTTAAAAGCTTCGTAGTTGTCATTCTGAATTGTGCTCAAAACTCTTTGGTTGACCTTTGTTATGTCATTATCCACTGAAGGTTGACTTGAGCAAGAAATTGCTAAAATCAGTACTGTTGTTAAGTTGAGAATTCTGTTCATTTCAAATAGTGCCTAACGGTGATATAAACCATGTGCGGTTCTGATTGAAGGTATTCGTGCGGAACCGCGAACCTCACGGATCTGTTTATTAATGATATTTGTCAAAGCGTATTCAAGTTTAAGCATTTGGTTTATTTGGTGTTAGGTTTTGTTTTAATTCCAAATCATTCATTATAAATAAGTTTTGGAAATCCTGTGAATTTCAAAGCACCACAACCCGAAATAACCCGTATTTGATCCTCATACCATTCTCCTTCCATTTTTTTCAATTCAATTTTAACCGTGTTTTGTTTCAATCCATAGAAATGACAGCCATCTAATCGAAAGTATATTGTGTGTTTCGCACCGATAATTGTGTAACATATTATCACTCCCGAATTAGTGTAACCGGGTTCAAAGTATTCCTTGTTGGGGTTTGGAAATTCACCTGAAATATCATCTCGTCCAAATATTGAATCGATTCTAATTATTGTTTCGGGGTGATTAAACTCAGCAGCCAATATTGAATCCCCTATAAATTCAAGTTGTCTCTTTTGAGCATGAACATTTGAAAGTCCAAAAAGCAATAGAAGGATTAAAATAGAATTGCTAAAAGAGTTCATTTAATATTTTCAATTTCAAAATTTGATCGCTTGCTCACTAATTCAATAAACCCTAACAACTTAGTAAACGTAACTCCGTTACGTTTATATTTCCTTTATACTGCTCCCCAATATAAGCCATGTGCTTAATACATTACATAAATAAAAGGAGGTTTTTAAGCTATTTTTTATAAGGTAGGTTAACCTATTCTAAAGCAGGTAATAACTTGGCTTTAACCTCGCCAAGGCCAATACGCATGCCGCCTTTTTTGCTGTAAGCACGCATTAGTACGGTGTCTCCATCGTTAATAAATTTACGTTCGGTTCCATCGCTAAGGGTAATGGGGTTGGCGCCACGCCAGGTAATTTCTAGCATAGATCCGCGGCTGTCTTCGGTTGGGCCACTAATAGTACCTGAGGCCATTAAATCGCCCGCATGAATATTGCAACCATTTACCGTATGGTGCGCCAATTGCTGCGAAACATTCCAATACAAATGCTTAAAATTAGAATGGCATATTTTGTTTTCCTTTCCTCCTTCGGGCTGTATAAATACTTCTAGCTCTATATCAAAAGTGCCGTGGTTGCTCTGCAAGTAGGGCAGTGGCGTAGGGTCTTGCTTTGGGCTAGCTACTCTAAAAGGTTCCAAGGCATCAAGGGTAACCACCCATGGCGACATATGTGAGGCAAAGTTTTTTCCTAAAAATGGCCCCAATGGCACGTACTCCCAGGCTTGTATGTCGCGAGCCGACCAATCATTAAAAATAACCATTCCAAAAATGTACTCTTCGGCCTCATCTACCGTAATGCGCTCTCCCAAATGCTTTCCTTCGGTGGTAATAAAGCCCATTTCCAGTTCAAAATCCAATGCTTTGCTGGCACCAAACACAGGTACGTCTGCATCTTGTGGCTTCATTTGCCCCTTCGGGCGATGGAAGTCTTCTCCCGAAACAACTATGCTAGATGAACGACCATGGTATCCCACCGGTAGGTGTTTCCAATTGGGCATTAAAGCATTTTCGGGGCCTCTAAACATGGTGCCTACATTAAAGGCATGTTCCATACTAGAGTAAAAATCGGTATAATCTTGTGAAAATACGGGCATTAACATTTGCACGCTGCTTACGGCAAAAAGTATTTGTTCGCAGTGGTCGTTATTTGATCGTAACTCATTGTTTTCTAGGTCAAATAAATCTGCTAAACGATTGCGTACTTGGCGCCAAGTAGGTCTTCCAAGGGTAATAAAATCGTTTAGGGTGTCTTGTAAAAACACATCTTCGGGCAACGGAATACCTTCAAAATAACCCAGTTGGTGTAAAGCCGAAAGGTCAATGGCCTTTTCGCCAATACGCGTGCCTATGGTGGTCACATCATCTTGCGTTAAAAATACGCCAAAGGGTATATTTTGGATGGGAAAATCACTCTCGGTTGAAACTTCAATCCAAGACTTTCTGTTGGGATTATTAGCTGTCAGCATTTTCTATATTTTTGGCAATTATAAAGTAAAAATTAGAACCTTCGATAGAATGCAAAAAGATACTGAAATATTTGAATTAATTAAAGAAGAACGTCAGCGCCAAACAGAGGGCATTGAGCTTATTGCCAGCGAAAATTTTGTGAGCGATCAAGTAATGGAAGCGATGGGCTCAGTGCTAACCAATAAATATGCAGAGGGTTTTCCGGGTAAACGTTATTATGGAGGTTGCCAAGTGGTAGATGAAGTGGAGACCTTGGCTATTGAAAGAGCGATGGAGTTGTTTGGTGCCGAGTATGCCAATGTACAACCACACTCTGGCTCACAGGCTAATGCCGCAGTGTATTTAGCTTGCTTAAAGCCGGGCGATAAAATTATGGGTTTTGATCTTTCGCATGGAGGTCATTTAACACATGGTTCTCCGGTAAGTTTTAGCGGTAAATTGTACCAAACGGCCTTTTATGGTGTAGAGGAAGAAACAGGTAGAATAGATTACGATAAGTTGGAAACCAATGTACTGGCCGAAAAGCCAAAACTGCTTATTTGTGGTTATTCCGCTTATTCACGTGATTTAAATTTTGAACGCTTTCGCGCGATTGCCGATAAAGTAGGCGCTCTTTTGCTGGCCGATATTTCGCATCCTGCGGGTTTAATTGCCAAAGGTTTATTGAGTGATCCTATTCCGCATTGCCATATAGTTACCACTACTACGCATAAAACATTGCGCGGGCCACGTGGTGGACTAATTTTAATGGGTAAAGATTTTGATAACCCCTGGGATTTAAAAACGCCTAAAGGGGTAGTTAAAAAAATGAGTCAGTTGTTGAATGCAGCTGTTTTTCCAGGAATTCAAGGAGGGCCTTTAGAGCATGTAATTGCCGCTAAGGCCGTTGCTTTTGGAGAAGCATTATCAGATGAGTTTTTTAATTATACGTTGCAAGTTCAAAAAAACGCCAAAAAACTAGCCGAAGCTTTAGTGGCCAAAGGTTACCATATTATTTCGGGCGGTACTGATAATCACTCTATGTTAATTGATCTTAGAAATAAGAATATTAATGGTAAGCAAGCTGAAAATGCATTGGTAGAGGCAGACATCACCGTTAATAAAAACATGGTGCCGTTTGATGACAAATCACCTTTTACCACCAGCGGAATTAGGTTAGGTACACCAGCCATTACTAGCAGAGGTTTGGTTGAGGCAGATATGGATAAAATTGCCGATTTGATTGATCGTGTAATCGTTGATTTTGAGAACGAAGATAACTTAGAGGCCGTACGTCAAGATGTAAATCAAATGATGAGCCAGTACCCATTATTCGCCTATTAGAGTAAATTAAAATGGAAATATTTTTACATTCCGAAGCTTGGATTGCCTTGCTTACTTTAACAGTATTGGAGATAGTACTGGGAATTGATAATATCATATTTATCTCGTTGCTAACGAATAAGTTACCGGTAGAGAACAGGCCGAAAGCTCGAACAGCAGGTATTGCATTGGCTCTAATATTTAGGATTATAATGCTACTGGGTATTACATGGATTATCGGTTTAACCGAACCCCTTTTTACCATTTTTGGTTTTTCGGCTACTGGCCGAGATTTAGTATTGCTTGCAGGAGGGCTCTTTTTAATAGGGAAGAGTACCAGCGAAATACATCATAAAGTAGGAGGGGAGCAGGAGGTAGAAGCAAAGAAGGACAAGAAAGCGATAAGTAAAGGTTTTCTTCAAATTATTCTTCAAATTGGTTTAATTGATATTGTCTTTTCATTCGATTCTATTTTAACGGCTATTGGTATGACGGAGCAATTGCTGGTAATGATTTTGGCGGTTGTTATTTCATTAGTAGTTATGTTAATTTTTGCGGGCAAAATTGCAGCCTTTATTGAGAGGTACCCCACGCTGCAAATTTTGGCCTTGGCCTTTTTAATACTAATCGGTTTTGTGCTTATAGCCGATGGGCTTCATCAGCATATTTCTAAAGGCTACATTTACTTTGCGGTGGCTTTTTCACTAGCAATAGAGGTAGTAAATATTAGAATACGTAAAAAAAGTAATTGATAAGAATCTTAAAATCAATCATCTAATAAAAAGTAGGTGAAATAAATGTTAATTTAACTATTGGATAATTAGTCAGCGCTTAAATTTGTGCTAAATTTCTTTAAACAAAAATAATTATGAAAAAATCACTACTAGCATTTTTTACAATGGCTTCTATAGCCGCTTTTGCTCAACCAGATGTTGAAGCAGTTTTAACGAGTCCTGCCAACAATGGTACTATAACCGCTGGAGTTCAATTTAGCTTTGATGTAACCATCAACAACGTAGGTACTGAGCCAATTGACTTGAGCGATTCAATTATTGTAGCACCAACGGTAGGTGGTAACTACATTAATTCAGGTGGTAATCCACTAATTTGGTTAACACAACAGGCTATTCCTGTGGGAGGCTCTTATACTTTTAGTAACCCATTAAATTTGTCAGGAGGTACTGCTGGTAACCTTAATTTTTGTGCAGTTGTAGCGGTTACTGGTGCAGGTTGGACAGGTGTAACGGAGGCCAACACGGCCAATAACGAGAGCTGTAATACAGTAACGTACGATAACGGTATGGCTGTTTCAGAACTATCGGTAGCAGTAGCGGGTGATAAGTCATTTTTTGCCAACGGTGTATATCACGTACGTATGGAAAACCAAACGTTTAAATCTACCCCTAGCTTAGTAGTGTTTGATATTACAGGAGCTCAGGTTATGAGCAGCTCTTTAGTAGCTCAAGGTGGTGAGGTTAACCAAGAAGTAAATTTAAGCCAATTGCCAAAAGGTATTTATTTGGTAAAAGTTTTAGGAGGTGTTGATTTAGCCGCTAAAAAAATTGCGATCGACTAAGACCGTATTTTTGTCTAGTCTTAAATAACCGTTACCGGTTTTTAGATAAATAAAACTAGTTATTAAACCTCAGCAAAAATGTTTTTGCTGAGGTTTTGTTTTTTGTAGGTTTTAGATTAATTTCTAGATTGTTACTTTTATCCAAACTAAAAAACCTTTACTATGAAAAGAGTATTATTCTGTGCTATTATCTTAATTACAACTATAAGCTATGGCCAGCGAGATTTAGAAGCCGTTTTGTTAAGCCCTGCAGATGGCAGTGCAATTACTACCGGTATTACTTTTAATTTTACGGTTAAAATCAGGAATTTGGGAGTGGTGCCAATTACACCTCAAGATACCATACGGTTAATGCCATCAGTTAATGGTTCTTTTATCCTGTATAACGGAGCTCCGGTTTTATGGAAAAGTACACAGAGTATATTATCTGGAGATTCAGTTACTATTACAAATACGGTAAACCTAACTGGAGGTAGTACAGGGCCTGTGAGTTTTTGCGTGTTTGCTTCTATTTTAGATACCGCTTGGTTTATGGAAACCGATTTGGGCAATAATAACAGCTGTAATAATGTAAATTTTTATGTAGGTATGGAGGAGCATCAACTGGCTATTGAAGGAGATAAATCCTTTTATGCTAACGGTGTATATCATGTACGTATGGAAAATCAAACATTTAAATCTACTCCTAGGTTAGTGGTATTTGATGTTACAGGAGCTCAGGTTATGAGCAGCTCTTTAGTAGCTCAAGGTGGTGAGGTTAACCAAGAAGTAAACTTAAACCAATTACCAAGAGGTATATATATGGTAAAAGTTTTAGGTGGTGTTGATTTAGCTGCTAAAAAAATTGCGATCGACTAGGACCGTGCCTTTATAAAAATAAAACCCCTCTACAAGTATGCTTGCAGAGGGGTTTGTTGTTCAGAGTAGAGGGTTTTGGTTGGGATTAGGCTTTATTGCCTACAAGCAGCACTTCATTTATTAATACTTCGGTAGCGTATCTCTTTTCGCCTTCTTTGGTTTCCCATTGGCGGGTAGTTAATTTTCCTTCTAGGCCCACCTCTTGGCCTTTACGCACATACTTTTCAATAATCTCGGCAGTTTTGCCCCAGGCTACAACATTGTGCCATTGCGTTTCGGTTACTTTTTCGCCTTGGGCGTTTTTATAATGCTCGTTGGTAGCCAATGAAAAGCGCGCCAACTTTTTACCATTTTCTAAATCTTTTACTTCAGGATCCATACCTGGGTTACCAAATAACTGCACACGGTTTCTTAAACTATTCATAATTGTAAAATTTAAAAGGTTATTGTTAAGCGCTTATGGTTTCAAAAGCACTCTGCAAATATGTGGCAGCCTTCAAAACTTAGTCGGATGGTAAGCGTTTAACAGTCGTTTACTACCGTTTGTAAACGTTTGTAATCGGCTAGTACCAGATGTGAAATTAATGCGATAAGCGCGGTAACACTTGGTTTAAAGCTGGTATAAGCCAGCTTATATTAGTACATTTGGAGCAATGTCAACAGCCACAAAAAATTGTTTGGAATGTGAAGCGCCCATTGTAGGCCGCTCCGATAAAAAGTTTTGCGATGATAGTTGCCGCAATGTTTTTAATAATCGCGAAAGCCGAGATGCGCGTAATTTATTGCGCAACGTAAATCGCGTTTTAGCAAAAAACCGGAAAATATTATCACAACTAAATCCCAATGGTAAGGGTTTTACCAATAGATCGGTGCTAAATGCCAAGGGCTTCGATTTTCAATACCACACCGATATTTATCGTACCAAAAAAGGAGCAGAGTATGTTTTTTGCTACGAACAAGGTTACTTGTTTAAAGACAATGAGCAGGTTGCATTGGTTGTAAAATTGGATTATTTGCTGTAGCTGGTTTTGGGTGATTGCAGTACTTTTGCGGCTGAACTCTAACCATTAATAAAATGAAACAATATTTTAATCCTTGGCACCATGTTTCTTGTGGAGATAATGTGCCCGATCATGTAAATGCAATTATCGAAATTCCAAAAGGCAGCCGTGCTAAGTACGAGCTAGATAAGGAAAGTGGTATGATTATGCTAGATCGTGTTTTGTATTCATCTGTCTATTACCCAGCTAATTATGGCTTTATACCACAAACCTATGGTGATGATCGTGATCCACTGGATATACTTGTTTTATCGCAAGTAGATTTAGTACCAGGTTGTTTAGTACGTGCCAAAGTATTGGGTGTAATGCGTATGATAGATAATGGTGAAGGCGATGACAAAATTATTGCGGTAGCGGATGGCGATCCTAGCGTGGCACACATCAACAATATTGAAGAATTGCCTTCTCACTTAATTTCGGAAATGAAAAGCTTTTTTGAAGACTATAAAAAGTTGGAGAAAAAGGAGGTGCAAGTGGAAGACTTTCAAGATAGAGCTACTGCCACTGAAATTATTATGGAAAGCATTGAGTTTTACAAACGAAAGTTTAAAGGACAAGACCTTTAAGAAGAGGAGTGAAAGTAGCTCGATATGTTAAATTCAAGAAAGCCAGTCGAAATAAGTGCTTATTGCGACTGGCTCAATGATGTAAATGTAGGGTGAACGATGTCATTAAAAACAAGGAGAGGATCTATTTTCGTTAGTCGAATTATTTTTTAGCTCTTGTTTTTTTCTGGCGTAAAATTTTCTCCATTTTACGACCTTTTGCCAATTCATCAATCAGCTTTTCCATACGCCTGCATTGTTTATACAATTCAAATTCATCTTCTATTTCCTCAATGCGATAGCCACAAACAACGCCTTTAATAAGGTGGGCATTGGGGTGGATTTTTGCTTTTTCAAAAAACGTTCTAAACGTTACTTCCTCTTTGATAAGTGATTGTAATTTTTTTTCGTCAAAACCGGTAAACCATTCTATTACTTGATGAAACTCTTCTTTTGTTCTACCATGCTTTTCCAATCTATTCCAGTAAAGGGGGTAAATAGATGCAAAGATCATATTAGCCAATTTTTCATTTTTCTCAGTGGTAACCTTCATTTTTTGTGATTTTGAATTGCATTTAACTAAAGAATGTAGTGGTAATATCCCTTATATATTAAAGTCAAAAAAACCAGTCTCAATAAGTATTTATAGTGAATTTGGCTTAATGATGTAAATGTAGGGTGAAACAATCAAAGTCATTTCAAAGAGCATAAAAAAAGCGGTCACCAAATGACGACCGCTTTTTTGACCTGACTCTTTGCAAGAGATTAATTGAAGTTTGGACTGACAAGGACTACTTCTAGCCTTTACTTGTGTATTAGATTACAGACGGTTCTTAACTCATTAACCTCTTAATGGGGTATCTGTGCTAATTGGGTTAGGAAATATTTTTGAAAAGATATAACCCACAATCATAGCTAATGCAAAGGAGGGAGCCAATACATCTAATTCCTTAAAATAGTCACCGATACCTTCCATATTAGATACTACAAACTTGAAAAGGATAACCGAAGCAAAACCGGTAATCATGGAGGCAATGGCACCTTTTTCGGAATAGCCTTTCCAAAATAAGGATAGGATGATAACAGGGCAAAAGGTAGCGGCAATACCAGACCAGCCAAATATCATAATCCAGAAAACTTGCCTATCGGGATACAAATTATAAAGGATAACGGCTATACCCAAGGCGGCCATCGCCATACCTATAGTAACTAATCTCGAAAATTTGGTAAGGTCTTCGTCCTTTAAATCTGGCCTAAATATTTTTTGGTAAAAGTCGCGGGTAATGGCGCTTGAGGCCAAAATAAGCAGTGAATCAATAGTGGACATAATAGCGGAAAGAACAATAGCAATAAAGATAGCTACCAGTATGGTGGGTAAAAATTCGTTGGTAATCATGCTTAAAACATCCTCACCTCCTGTTCCTAAAACGGCTTCGGGGTCTTGTCCTTCGCTGGTAAAGTAAATACGTGCCAAAATACCAATGGTTACGGCTGCTGCATCCGTTAAAAATGTAAACAATAAGGCTACCCATTTTCCTTTATCAATCTCATTTTCGCTGCTTATAGACATAAACCGAACATAGACCTGAGGTGATCCTAAAAAGCCTAATCCAATCATTGAAAAACCGAGTATGGTAAATAGGTTCATCCAGCCATCATCACTTCTACCCATTATTTGGGTTAGGGTAGGATCTATGGCATTTAAGCCAGCAGTAATTCCAGCTCCATGATCCATCGAAAACCAAACCACAACAGGCAATAAAAGCAGTCCAAAAAACATTAAAATACCTTGGAACATATCCGACCAAACGGCCGCCACAAACCCACCAATAAAAATATAAACCAGTACAATGGCAAAGCCAATAAGTACCCCAATACGGTAATCTATGTTAAGCATAGACTCAAAAGCGATACCGGTAACATCCATTTGAGAGGCTACGTATATAACCACAAACACTACCAGCACCGAGGCCGAAATTATTCGAAGTGTATTGGTGGAAGATTTAAAATGACTTTGGAGGTAATCGGGTATAGTAATGGCTTTATATTGATCGGATCTATTTTTAAACTTTTTGGCCATAAACTGCCAGGATAAGAAGACCCCCAATAACTCGCCTGCTACTACCCAATAACCAGAGAAACCAGCTATGGCTCCCATTCCTGTTAAGCCTATTAAAAGCCAACCTGATTCACCAGTAGCTCTTGCCGAAAATGCCACGGCCCAAAAGCCCATTTTTTTTCCGCCTAGGTAATAATCGCTCATGCTCTTAACCCGCCTCGAAGCTAATATTCCGATTAGAAATAGAATGGCCACGTAAATGGCTAAGACGATAATTTTTGTAACCATGGTTTACTTAGTTTATCGGCTAAAGATAGTATTTGGATAGTGGGAAGCTATTTTTTGCTTAAAAATCATGAAGTAAAATGATTTACACCTATTTAAATTTTGGGAGGTTTATTATCAAGTTAAAGGTTAAAACCCTACAATTTCATTGCAGATACTTTAGTTTCTATAAATATTTTAGATTCGTTGGATGTCGTAGAATCAGAGGAATTCACATTCAATAGGTAATCTAAGCTCTCATCTAGTATGGACGACCAAATACCGTTTCGATGTTCTAAAGGGGGGATCTTCAACATTGTTGTAGAGATTTGCTGATCCAGATTTGCAATTCGGAGGATGTTCAGATTTTGAATGGAGTCGTAAGAAAGGATCATGTTCATATGCATGTTGAGTGCCCACTCATCTTTGGGTACAAGTGTTTTGGTAAAGAAGCTAAAGAGGCGTTCGTCTCGTCTATTACAGCGAGAGTTTCCTGCTTTAGGTAAGCGGTATTGGGGTCGCCATTTTTGGGCTGTAGGTTATGGTGTGTGGAGCACAGTTAAAATAACCGATGAGATGGTTCAAGAGTATCTGGAGCACCATAAAGACAAGCCCAATTCAGAGAAAGGCAATTGGATATTAGAATAAGGCTTATTAAGAATGTTATTCTTCTTTAAAACTATGGATTTCTAATCCAAAGTGGTTTGTTTTTATGGTCAACCCATTTTGTTGTTTAGTATTTTCTTCCACTCATTGCCCTCGGCTACATTCTTTAAAACTAGGTTTTTATTTACCAAGAATGTTTTCATGTAATTTTTAAGAAAAAGTAGGTTTGCTATATTACCAAGAACCCCAAATGGAGATTCAAAATTAAACGAATCAAGCATTAGTGTGGCATTTCCATTTTCCTTAAATCTATGGGTATGTTTCATAGATTTAAAGGCTCCTTTTAGCATGATGTCGCTAAATTCATATGGCTTTTCAAATTCAACAACCTTTACCGTTAAATTTTGATAAACTCCAAGGTGTTTGGCTCGCCAAGTAACGGTTTCTCCAAATTCAATTAGTCCCGATGTTTTGCCTTCGATGGCCTCTTCATTGGTTCCAATTGCTGAGGTTTTGTGCAAATCAATACTCCGGGCTAAGTCAAATACTCTAGTAATGGGGGCATTAATAGTTGTTTCGAGATTAATTACGGGCATTAAGTGCTTTATTGATGGTTGGTTAATTTACAAGGCGTAAAACTATGCTTGCTCAGGCCTAATTAGAAATTCGATTTCGCTTCTAGAGTTTAATCAATAGAATTCCGCGAGGCTCTGCCTCGGGTGTCGGGTAAAGATATTTAGATTTGTGACTATGAGTGAGCA
>CAKZRR010000025.1 GCA_937146805.1 uncultured Owenweeksia sp.
TATGATTCAGAATCTAAAGTTCTACATTCTCTGGATAACACTAGATTCCAAATCAAGTTTGGAATGACAATGAAAATAAAGAAAATAACAAATAGAAATAAATCAACTAAACTATGATTCTCGATTCATTTATAAATAGGCTAAGTTCAAATCCAAAAAGACTATTTTTGATTGATGGGATTGGCGCATTGATATCCATTTTCTTTTTGAGTATTGTTTTAATTCAATTCAGGATAAACTACACGCCAGATCCAAATAGCCAAGAGTTAAAACTAACTACCTGGGATGCATTTGGTTATTATTCTTATTTACCTTCTATTTTCATTTATGATGATTGCAAACAGCTAAATTGGATTCCTACCATTGATAGTATTTATAATGTAACTGGAGGAAAACTATACCAAGCCAATAAAGTAGAAAACGGAAATTATGTTTTCAAATACCTTGGTGGAGTCTCATTAATGCAAGCTCCATTTTTCTTAATTGGACATTCGATAGCCCTTAGTTCAAATTACAAAGCGAATGGTTTCTCACCACCATATCAATATAGTATTGCATTTGGAGCCTTGTTCTATTGCATTTTTGCTTTATTCCTTCTCCGTCATATTTTACTCCGATTTTACTCTGATCACGCCGTTGCTCTAAGTATAGTATTAATGGTCTTAGCGACCAATTTAATTCAATACATCTCAATAGACAGTGCTCAAAGCCATGCATTTATCTTCCCACTGTATGCTATTGTTTTATATGCAACAATCAAATGGCATGAATCACCTAAATTCAAATGGGCCGCTTTAATTGGACTTATAATTGGTTTAGCCACAATTTCTAGACCTACAGAAGCAATAATGTTGTTCATCCCCTTATTGTGGGAAACACACACTAAAGAAGCTAGAATTGCAAAATGGAAATTGGTAAAAGTTATCATGGTATCAATGCCTTGTCGTCTTTAGATATCGATAGTGCCTTTTTATTTCAGGTAGATTCTTCTAAAATTTATGGAACTCTAACTAAAGGTGGGAATACACAAATGGTTTATAATGCAGCTATAAGTGTAGATTTTTTTTTCTTTCTTAAAAAGTGAATTGGAATTAGATTCTATACAGAACTTGCATTATACTTTTGTTACAAAAGATGGAAAAGAACAATTGTTACTTAAAAAAACAACAGTTACAGTTATTAACCGAGAAGGGGATGAGTATGTGATTAACGAGGCTAGTTTTAAGGAGAGCAGTTATATTGAGCAGATTACATCGAGTTTTATCTTAGAGCTAGATTCGACCTGGAATGTTAATTACCTAGGTGAGTTTGAATCCCGAATAACAATTGATTGCAAGTATAGGAACTCAAACCAGGTGCTTTTCTCATTTGGATGGAAGTTATGGAGGATTTGGAGTGGTTATAGGGTAGTTTTTTATCAACCTACAGATGAGGAACTTGAGAATGGAATAGCCTTTTATATAGCGTACAACGCAAATGTGATTATGCAGCTGGCTAGCTACTTATACCTACATGTTGAGAATATGAGTTGGCAGTACTTAGATGATAATAAAAAGTATTATGACTGGTACATGGACGAATACTCGGGATTATTTGCAGAGGGGTATAATCCTATGTTGCTTGTTAGGAATAGAATACTTGCAACGATCGGAACGAACATCTACTTTTATGACCCCCGTGATATAAATAAAATAGGGGTACGTAGAGTTCCTTGGGAGAGCTATGATTATTCAAATATTGTTAAATATCGAGATTGACATAGATTAGATTTGAAATGGATGCATACCACACTTTAAAAGCTTCTGCTAGGTACGTTTAAAAAACGCCCCACATTCTCATAAAAAAAGGCGGTTCCGAAATTTTCGGAACCGCCTTTTTAAGTTTTTTTCAAACTCTTATTTTATCAAGGTAATAGAACCTCGTCTGCTAAGGGTTTGTGTTTTGTTAAGATGTGGGTATTCATACTCTACTACGTAAGTGTAAATACCTTGTTCTACAGCTTCGCCATCATAGGTTCCATCCCAAGATATACGCAGTGAGCTGCTTTCAAATACTTTTTTACCCCAGCGGTTAAAAATGTGAATACGGTAGGATACAATTTCTTCTGAGCAACTGGCCTTTACTTCAAACAAAGCGTTGCGGCTGTCACCATTCGGTGAAAAAGCACTTGGAATGTAAATCATACACTCTTCGCAATCGGCTGGGCGTACGCTAATAGTATCTCTATAGCTACAGCCTTTGGTAGAAATCTTAGCGGAGTACTCACCTGGGGTAGTAACAATTAAAACATTATCGGTTGAGCCATCGCTCCATTCAACATTTACACCAGGCGCTCCTAAGTCCAAATCAATTCTAGAGTCTACACAAATAATGGTATCTCTTGGCAAGCTTGGTAGGTCATTGCTAACCGCTTCTACATAATCTATTAAATAGTAGGCGTAACGTGCATTTTGTGATCCTGTTAAAGGAGAAAACTGTGTGCTGTTGTCATCAGAGAAGTTACCAATGGTAAAAAACTTTTCGCCTCCTTTGGCTTTATAAACACCGCATATAGCCGTCCAATAACTTTCGGTAAGTACTGGGTCGGATGGTAAAATTTGAGGTTTTACAAAGTCAATTAAATTATTAGGAGGAATAGAATCAATAAGAGAGTCAGAAATATGCATCCCGATGTTGCGAATGCCGTAACTTATTCCAGCTAAATCGTTGTTTAAAGGTTTTACGTAATACGTAATGCGGTAGCGCTTGTTGGCTTCTAAGGGTTCTTTAAATTCCCCTCTAATGTATTCGCGACTAAATGCCGTACCGGAGTCACCAAAAACAGAGATACCTACAAATCCTTCCCCATCAAAGGGTAAAGCGTTGTTGGTAGTACTGGCGCTTCCGGGGAAACCGCAGCTTAAGTGAAAATAATCAGGTGTACCCAGTTGGCTAGCCCAAGGGCTTGAAATATCCATTAGGTCGGTAGCTAAAATGGGGCAAGAGCCTGTGTTTTCAAGACTTCCGTTTTTCACCATATTTTGGCCAAAAACCCAACCAGAGAGCAGAACTAAAATTAGAGATGTAGCTTTTTTCATAATCATGTAACTTGAGTGCAAGATGCTAAACAATCTTTAAATACGAAACCCTAAATGAGTTATCACCGCGTAAAAGTAAGTTAAACATCCTAAATTCTATATTTGCGGCAAAATTAAGTTATGAGCAACAGCCACTTTTTTGCCCATGAAACGGCCCTTATTGATGAAGGTTGTACTATTGGAGCCGGCTCAAAAATATGGCACTTTAGCCATGTAATGCCCAACTGTAGCTTGGGTGCCAATTGCAATTTAGGGCAAAACGTGGTGATATCGCCTGATGTACACCTCGGAAATAACGTAAAAGTGCAGAATAATGTTTCCATCTACACTGGTGTAATTTGTGAGGACGATGTTTTTTTGGGCCCTTCCATGGTATTCACCAACATAATAAATCCTAGGAGTGCCGTTATAAGGCGCGATCAGTACCTAAAAACTACGGTTAAAAAGGGAGCAAGCATAGGCGCCAATGCCACTATAATTTGTGGTAATGATTTAGGTGAGTATTGTTTAATTGGAGCAGGTGCCGTTATTACCAAAGCGGTAAAACCCTATGCTTTGGTCGTAGGTAATCCTGCAAAGCAAATAGGCTGGGTAAGTGAGTATGGCCACCGATTGGAATTTAATGCAGCGGGTTTAGCCAAATGTCCTGAGAGTGATGAGCGGTACCAGCTAAAAGAGGGCGGTGTTAATAAAATTTGAAAATGAACAAAGAAAACAAGACTATAAAATTTGCTGTGGTAGGTTGTGGCCGAATTGGGCAACGCCACGCTACTATTATCTCTAAAACACCAGAGGCCAGTTTAATGGCACTTTGCGATGCAAAACCCAGTACCGATTTAGCTATGAAGTTTGAAGCCGTTCCGGTTTACATTAGTATGGAGGAAATGTTGGCGCAGCATACCGATTTGGATGTAATTAGCATTGCATCTCCCAACGGGTTGCATGCCGAGCAAGCCATAATGGCTTTAAATGCTGGAGTACATGTAATTATTGAAAAACCGATTGCACTTACTAAGGCTGATGCCGAAAAGGTTATTTATACGGCTCTACACAAAAGCAAATATGTTTTTGGCGTAATGCAAAACCGTTATTCTCCGCCATCAGAGTGGATTAAAAGTATGATGAACTCAGGAGCCTTGGGTAAAATTAATATGGTGCAGGTAAATTGCTATTGGAATAGAGATGATCGCTATTACAATGGCGAAAACTGGCATGGAACGAAGGTCTTAGATGGAGGAACCTTGTTTACACAATTCAGTCATTTTATTGATATTATGTATTGGTTGTTTGGCGATATTGAAAACATTGCCACCCGAATGGTAGATTTTAATCATCAGGATCAAACTGATTTTGAAGATAGCGGCATTGTTAGTTTCGATTTTGTAAACGGAGGCATGGGTGTGCTGAACTTTTCTACCTCTTGCTGGGATCAAAATTTTGAAAGTAGTTTGACCGTATTAGCTGAAAATGGCACGGTAAAAATTGGAGGACAGTATATGAACGAGGTAGAATATTGCCACGTAAAAGACTATTCCATGCCTGAACTGGCTCCTTCCAACCCGCCAAACGACTACGGTCCATACAAAGGGAGCGCTAATAATCATGGCTTTATGTTTCAAAATGTAATTAACGTTTTAAAGGGTAAAGAGAGCATTACCACCAATGCATTGGAAGGCTTAAAAGTGGTGGAAATAATTGAACGAATCTATAAAAGTTCCTAAAGTCTATAAACTTACTAGACTTTTAATTACTTTAGCGGCCTCAAACCGTTAAAAATTGCTGTCAGATAGTTTTCAAATACCTTTTGTATTAAGCGTTATTGCCGCTATGGTAGTGGTAATGGTGTTTGATAGAATTAAAACATCTTGGGTGTTTTTGGGAGGTAGCGCTTTGCTTATTTTAGGCGGAAGCGTGCATATTAATGAATATGTTTCTGGGGTAAGTAATCCAGCTATCCTCAGTGTTTTTATCCTTATTATTATTACGGCTGGCGTAAATGATCATTTTAATCTAGCGGGGTTTTTCGAATCCCTTTTTGGTAAAACGGGCAATCAACGATCTTTTATTTGGAGGATGGGTTTATCAGTTTCCGCCATTTCATCGGTTATGAATAACACGCCCGTAGTGGCTATGATGATGCCTTATGTATATCAATGGGGTCAAAAACACAATATTAATCCAAGTAAACTTTTATTGCCGCTATCGTACAGTGCCATTTTAGGAGGGGTAATAACGTTAATAGGTACTTCTACTAATCTTGTTTTAAATGGATTACTTCTCGAAAATGGAGCAGCGCCTCTCGGTTTTACCGACTTTTTAATTCCCGGTGTACTCATAACTTTGGGTTGTTTGCTATTTATGTTTGCCTTTGGTTCTTGGCTAATGCCGGATAAAAACACGACTAAAAAATCTTTAACTGAGGAAGTGCGAGAATATTTGGTGGAGACGCGCGTAACGGCCAAAAGTGGTTGGGAAGGAAAAACCGTAGAAAAGGCAGGACTAAGACAATTGGAAAGTGTTTTTTTAACCGAAATTAACAGAGGTAAAATACGACTGGCTCCGGTAAAGCCTACCGATACTTTAATGGACGGGGATGTGCTTATTTTTGCTGGTGAGACGGCTGTTACTTTGGCCTTTATCAATAAAACGAAAGAGCTGGAACTATCTAAAACCAGCCAGTTTGAATTAGCCGATGGTACCGAAATTATAGAAGCCATTGTTTTGCAAAATAGCGGCTTGGATAGGCGTACGGTAAAGCAAATTGGTTTTAGAGAAAAGTACGATGCTGCCATTGTGGGAATTCATCGTTTGGGAGAAAAAATTGGTGGTAAAATTGGCTCGGTACATTTGCGTACTGGAGATTTACTTTTAATAAATGCAGGTGCTGAGTTTAGAGAACGTGCCTCTCGAACCAATGACCTGTTAATTGTAAATAGCCTTAAAAGCCGCAAGGAGCTAGCCAATTGGAAATTGTTGTTGTTTATAACATCGGTGCTGCTCACAGCTGGACTTTTGTTTGCAGGTGTCATGGATTTATTGGCTGGCTTACTATTTATTTTAGCGGTGCAATTACTCTTAAGCATGACGAATGTAGAGCGCATTAAGAAAAATATCAGTTTTGAATTGCTCAGTATTTTAATATCAGCCTTAGCGTTGGGTAAAGCGTTAATTAGCACAGGTGCAGCCGATTACTTGTCGCATGTTGTTTTTGCCAATGCCCATACTTGGGATCCTATGTGGGTGCTAGGTGGAGTGTTTGCCAGTACCTTTGTTTTAACTTCCTTAATAACCAATGTGGCGGCCATCAGTATTATTTTTCCGGTGGTATTTAGCCTTACTACTTTAAATATTATTCCCGCCCAAGCGCTTTATTTAACGGCTGCCTTTGGTGCTAGTTGTTGTTTTGCAACACCTTTTGCCTACCAAACCAATTTAATGGTAATGGAGGCAGGCAATTATAATTTTAAAGATTTTATGAGGCTAGGACTGCCTTTAAGTGTAGTATACGCCTTCATATTTTTAACCTTTGTAGCTTTTAAATACAGTCTTTTATGAGTGAAAAACTTCACATAATTCCACATCAACATCATGTAAATGTGGAGCACCGTAGGGCACAAAATAAGCATCAATCCTTTGTGATTTGGTTTATTGGATTGAGCGGCTCAGGCAAGTCTACCTTGGCCAGCCAGTTAGAAACTCAGCTTTTTAATGATGGCATGCGTACCTATATATTGGATGGTGATAATATTCGATCGGGTTTAAATAAGGATTTAGACTTTTCGGAAAATGCCCGTAAAGAAAATATTAGGCGTATTGGCGAAGTAGCCAAATTAATGGTGGATGCAGGTGTATTAACACTTACTGCTTTTATTTCGCCCTTTGCTGAAGAACGTGAAATGGTAAAGCAGCTCTTAGGAGCGGCTAATTATGTAGAGGTATATGTAGATTGCCCCATAGAGGAGTGTGAAAAACGAGACGTGAAAGGTTTGTACGCCAAAGCACGTAAAGGCGAAATATCAAATTTTACAGGTATTAGTTCTCCTTTTGAGGTGCCTCAAAACCCAGACGTAGTAGTGAAAACTGCCGAAGTATCGGTAGCCGAAGGCGTAGAAAAAATTAAAGAAGCGATTTCTAAAAAGCTTCAAAATTCAATAACAACAAATTAAAACTCAATAAACTCAAATCTAAATATGCGTTACTCATTAACCCATTTAAAAGAGCTCGAATCCGAATCCATTTTTGTGATGCGCGAAGTGTATGCTCAATTCGAAAACCCTGCTATTTTGTTTTCGGGAGGTAAAGATTCTATTGTGCTTGCCCATTTGGCCAAAAAAGCCTTTTGGCCTGCCAAAATTCCTTTTCCATTGGTGCATATCGATACAGGTCATAACTTTCCCGAAACCATCAAGTTTAGAGATGATTTGGTAGAGGAATTAGGCGTAAAGTTGATTGTAGGAAGTGTGCAAGAATCTATTGATAAAGGGCGTGTGCGCGAAGAAACTGGTAAAAACGCCAGTAGAAACGCTTTGCAAACCACCACTTTATTAGACACCATTGAGGCGGGTAATTTTGATGCTTGTATGGGAGGTGCTCGTAGAGATGAAGAAAAAGCACGCGCTAAAGAACGCTTCTTTTCACACAGAGATGATTTTGGGCAATGGGATCCTAAAAATCAACGTCCTGAGTTGTGGAACCTGTTTAATGGCAAAAAGAATATGGGAGAAAACTTTAGAGTTTTCCCGATTAGTAACTGGACGGAAATGGATGTGTGGCAGTATATTTTGCATGAGAACATTGCTATTCCATCTTTGTATTTAGCGCATGAACGCGAAGTAATTTGGAGAAACAACTCTTGGTTACCGGTTTCGAAATACATTCAATTAGGACCCAACGAAACACCCGAAAAGAAAATGATTCGTTTTAGAACCTTAGGAGATATTACCATTACAGGAGGGGTAGAGTCGGAAGCTGATACATTGGCTATGATTGTAGATGAGGTAGCATCAGCTCGCCAAACCGAACGTGGAAACCGTGCAGATGACAAGCGCGGAGAGACGGCTATGGAGGACAGAAAAAAGCAAGGTTATTTTTAATCGATTGTTTTTAAGCCAACACCTTTTTGAATTAATTAAATAAGACTTATCATGAACACAAATAATACAGACAGTAACTCCTATTTAGATATGCAACTTTTGCGCTTTACTACAGCCGGAAGTGTAGATGATGGCAAGAGTACCTTAATTGGTCGTTTGCTATACGATTCTAAGTCCATTTTTGAAGATCAGATAGATGCTGTACAAAGCAGTAGTGAAAAACGTGGTTTAGAACATGTAGATTTATCATTACTTACCGATGGCTTAAAAGATGAGCGTGAGCAGGGTATTACCATTGATGTGGCCTACCGCTATTTTGCCACGCCCAAGCGTAAATTTATTATTGCCGATACTCCGGGGCATATTCAGTACACCCGAAATATGGTTACGGGTGCTTCTACCTCCAACTTGGCACTTATTTTAGTAGATGTGCGTCATGGCGTTATTGAGCAAACTTGCCGCCATTCGTTTATCGCCTCTTTATTGCAAATCCCACATTTAGTGGTGTGCATTAATAAAATGGACTTGGTAGATTACAGCGAAGAAGCCTATAATAAAGTGGTGGAGCAATACAAAAACTTTGCGGCCAAATTGGATGTAAAAGATATCCGATTTGTACCTATAAGTGCCTTACATGGCGATAATGTGGTAAACAGATCTGAAAACACGCCTTGGTATGGTGGCGAAACCTTAATGCATACGTTGGAAACGATTCACATTGGTAGTGATGAAAATCACATCGACTGTAGATTTCCGGTGCAAACCGTAATACGCCCACACTCAGATGAATACCACGATTACCGTGGGTATGCAGGCAGAGTAGCTGGTGGTGTTTTTAAACCAGGAGACGATATTACTGTATTGCCCTCTGGATTTACCTCTAAAATTAAAGCGATAGATAGCTTTGATGGTGCTTTGGAAGAAGCCTTTGCGCCAATGTCTGTAACGCTTACGCTGGAAGATGATATTGATGTGGGTAGAGGTGATATGATCGTGCGACCTAAAAATCAACCAGTAGCCACGCAAGATATAAATGTAATGCTATGTTGGTTAAACCAAGAAGGCCCGATGGCAGGAGGGAAATACGCCATTAAACATACCAGTAATGAAGCGCGATGTATGATTAAAGAGATATTGTATAAAGTGGATATCAACACCCTTCACCGTTTAGAAAGTGACAAGGAAATAAAAGGGAATGATATAGCTCGCGTGCAGTTGCGCACCACCAAACCGTTGTTTGTAGATGAGTACAATACCAATAGAAATACAGGTAGTATTATTTTGATAGATGAAACTACTAACGAAACGGTAGCTGCTGGGATGATAATCCTTTAAATTAGCTTAGCAATTCATCCAAAATCCCGGTTGTTGATAAAAACAATCGGGATTTTTTTAGTGCCTATTGCCTTAATGTTAAATCATTTAGGATGAGAGTTGTAGAAAAAGGTGTAATTAACAATTAACTCTTAGTAACCCTTTAGTTGTAAAGCGGTTGGCAGGTAACATATTGGGTTATATTTGAGCCATAACATGAGTCACTCCAAGCTTTCATGAAAAAAATAATAATGTTGGTGCTGCTAGCGATAGTGGGCACATCCTGTATTTCTAAAAAGAAGTTAACCTACCTTCAGGATTCCAAGGAAAACCCAATTGATTCGGTAACTTTTACAGAGCTCAATCATCAGGATTACCAGGTTCAGGCAAATGATATTCTGAATATTTCTATTAAAAGTTACAGCCCTGGATTAACTCAAATGTTTAATACCAGCGACCAATCTAGATTGAATGGGTCAGGAGGTGATTTAATGTTTTATTTAAACGGCTACTCGGTTTCGGCACAAGGCGAAATTGTAATGCCAGTAGTGGGTAATGTATATGTGTTGGGTAAAACCATCACTCAAATAAAAGAAGAGTTATCTAGTAAGCTAAAGGATTTTTTCACAGAAGAATCCTTGTTTATAAATGTGCAGTTGGCTGGAATACGATATACTGTAGTGGGAGATGTTGCTGTGCCTGGAAAGTACATCATTTTTCAAAATCAAGCTAATATTTTTGAGGCTATTGCTAATGCCGGTGATATTACCATGGTGGGTGATAGAAAGCAGGTGCAAATTATTAGACAAACGCCCGATGGGGTTAAGTTTTATGATATTGATTTGACCGATAAAAATGTGATTTCAAATCCAAATTTCTTTGTGCAGCCCAATGATATTATTAACGTAAAGCCATTGCCGCAAAAAAGTTTAGGAATTGGTACAACTGGTTTCCAAACTTTCGCCTCTATTTTAGGTGTGTTAGCGTCCTCGCTTTCTGTTATTCTTACGCTTCAGAATATTAAATGATACAAGTAATTAGGTACTAATGGCTAAAAATACTCAAGATCAACAATCTTCTGGAGTGCTGGACGCACTGGAAAACGACTCTATTGACGTAAAGAGAATATTGTTTAAAGTAATTAATCATTGGCCTGTTTTTGTGGTGGGTGTGTTTTTTGCTTTGTTCATTGCCTTTTTTGTAAATAAGTACTCAACAAGACTGTATAAAGCAAAAGCGGTAATGCTTATTGATACAGATCCTAGTGCGGGTGGTATAGAGTCTATTATGACTTCCTTGGGGTACTACAACCCAAGGCTAACTTTTGAAAACGAACTAGTTATTCTAAAGTCACTTTCTCTTACAGAGCGTACCCTCCGTGAGTTAAATTTTACGGTTTCCTATTTTAAAGATCGATCTATTGTTTCGGATGAGTTGTATGGACAGGAGCCCATTGCCGTAACCATTGATTCTAGCTATGCTCAATTAACGGGTACTAGTATTTATATTGAAGAATTAGATGCCACAAAGTTTAGTATACGAATAGATGATTTAGGGAGAACTTATCACTTTTTAACAGGGGAGCTTTTAGGGTTAACGGAGGAGGATATAAGTTGGTATAAGGGAAAGGAGTTTGCTTATGATACTTGGTTGGAAGGCCCTGGTTTAAGAATAAAAGTAGCTAAAATTAGTTCAGATTATGAGGATATTAGGGTTGTAATTAACGATGCAGAGCTTTTAATAAATCGGTATAACAATGCTATTAAAATTGCGCCATCGGCAGATGGTAGTTCGGCCATTGATATTGCCATGGTAGGCTCCGTGCCCAATCGTATTAGAGATTACATTACTCAATTTACCGAAGAGTATATTGAGATGGGGCTTGAGAATAAGAATGAAATTATTGATAGAACGCTGGATTTTATTAATGACGAGTTAAAGCAAATAGAAGACTCTTTAAACTTTGTAGAGCAAAATTTGCAGGCTTTTAGAAGTGATAATAAAATTATAAACCTATCCAGCGAAGGGAATGAGTTGTATAGTCGTTTGTACGAAATAGAATCTGACAGAAGTGTAGAGCTAACACGTCAAAAATATTACGAGTACCTCAGAAACTACCTTAAAAAAGACGGTGATTTTTCAGCTATTGTAGCCCCCTCTTCTATGGGTGTTGAAGATCCATTACTTCGTTCATTAATTCAAGATTTAAGCACCTTGTATTCTGAATACAATAAAGTGAAATTGAGTGCCAGCGGAAACAACCCAATTGTTAGAACCTTGCAATCGCAAATTGAAGCAAGCAAAGATGGTTTGCGCGAAAACCTTCGTAATATATTAGAAGGTTCAAAAATAAAGGTAGAGGAACTGGATAAGCGCATCCAAAAAATGGAGAATCAGGTGGCTAAGTTTCCTAAAACGGAACGCCAGTTGATGAATATTAAACGTAAGTTTTCTATTAACGAGGATTTATACCTGTTTTTAATGCAGCGCAAGGCCGAAACCGGTATTGTAAGGGCCTCCAATAGGTCGGATAACATGGTGATTGATGGTGCCAAAGTAGATAGGGCTCCTGTAAAACCTAGTACAGGGGTTAACTACGGTTTGGCCATTATTTTGGGTGTGGTATTGCCTGGCCTGTTCGTTTTCTCAAAAGACTTTTTCAATAATAAAATTAAAACCATTGAAGATCTAGAAGATGCCTCCCAGGTACCTGTAATTGGCGTATTGGGAAGAAGCCATAGAAGTACAAATTTGGTGGTGGCCGATTATCCAAAATCCTCCATCTCCGAAAGTTTTCGGTCTATCAGGGCTAACCTCAAGTTTATTTCTAATTCATTGGAGCCGTCTAAAGTGTTCTTAGTAACTTCCTCTGTAGGAGGAGAAGGGAAAACATTCTTATCGGTAAACTTGTCCAGTGTGTTGGCTTCTAGTGGTAAAAAAACACTGCTTATGGGCGTGGATTTAAGGAAACCCAAAATTTATGGTGACTTTGGTTTAAAGAATGAGTTTGGTTTGTCCAGTTACTTGGTGGGTGAAGCCACTTTAGAGGAGGCTATTCAAACTACCAAGGTGCCTAATCTTGACCTGCTATCTGCAGGGCCCATTCCTCCAAATCCCTCGGAGTTAATATTGATGGATAAGTTTCAAGCACTCATTGAAAGCTTGAAAAAAGAGTACGACTATATCGTTTTAGACACACCACCCATTGGCTTGGTAGCGGATGCCTTTGAGCTTACTAAGTATTCTGATTCTAATGTGTATGTTACCCGCCAAGGTTATTCAGATAGGCGTTTATTGAACTTGATTAATCAAAAATACACAGCTGGTGAAATTAAAAACCTGGCCTTTGTGTTAAATGATTACCAAATTAACAAGGGCTATGGTTTTGGCTATGGTTTAGATTACGGCTATGGCTACGGCTATGGCTACGGCTATGGCTACGGTTATGTAGAGGAGGACTCGAAAACATCATTTTGGGAAAAGGTAAAATCAACATTTAAATAATTGAAATAGAATGGGCCTACTGTTGGACAAAGAGTATAAAATTGCCGTAATAGGATTAGGTTATGTGGGATTGCCACTGGCGTTGGAGTTCAGTAAAAAATTTGCCACCTATGGTTTTGATATTAATTTAGATAGGGTACACGAACTAAGACAAGCCAAGGATCACACTTTAGAGGCTGACCCGAAGGAGCTGGAGGCGGCCATATGCCAAAGTAAAAGTGATTTACAAAGTGGCAAAGGGCTGTACTTTACCGCAAGTATGGAAGAAATTGCAGAGGCCAACGTGTATATTGTTACGGTTCCTACACCTATAGATCAGTTTAAGTCGCCTGACTTAGGTCCACTTATTTCCGCTTCGGCTGCTATTGGCAAAATATTGAAAAAAGACGATATCGTAATCTACGAATCTACCACCTACCCAGGTTGTACTGAAGAGGATTGTGTACCTGTTTTAGAAAAACACTCAGGACTAACCTTTAACCAAGATTTTTATTGCGGTTACTCACCCGAGCGAATTAACCCGGGTGATAAGGTAAATACCCTAACTACTATTATGAAGGTAACTTCGGGTTCAACGCCTCAAATTGCCAAAGTGGTAGATGGTTTGTACAAGGCTATAATTACGGCCGGTACGCATTTGGCACCCAATATGCGCGTGGCTGAGGCTAGCAAAGCCATCGAAAATGCGCAGCGAGATGTAAATATCTCTTTTGTAAATGAACTGGCCCTAATTTTTGATAGAGTAGGTATTGATACCAAAGACGTATTGGAAGCAGCAGGTACCAAATGGAACTTTTTAAAATACCAACCGGGTTTAGTAGGCGGCCATTGTATTGGGGTAGATCCCTACTATTTGGCGCATAAAGCACAGGCATTGGGTTACCACCCCCAAGTAATTTTATCGGGTAGGCGTGTTAATGATACCATGGGCATGTTTGTAGCCAACAAGGCTGTAAAGTTAATGATTGAAAAAGGTACCCGTGTAAAAGGTTCTGAAGTGCTAATTATGGGTATTACTTTTAAAGAGAATTGTCCCGATATTAGAAATACTCGTGTGGTGGATATTTATGCCGAGTTTGAACAATTTGAATGTAAAGTAGATGTTTGGGATCCGTGGGTAAATGCAGATGAAGTAAAGGCAGAATACGGTATTGATGTGCAATCTACCTTTGAGGCCCTTAAAAATAAGAAATACAAAGCCATCATATTGGCAGTAGGGCATAATCAATTTGCACAAGTAAATCTTTCGGATTTAAAAGATAACGACTGTGTAATTTTTGATACCAAAGGATTTTTTGATAGAGATATAGTGGACGCTAGGTTGTAAAAGCCTAGAGTATTGAAACAGAAATAACAACCTTAATTTCACCAAGGTCTTTGAGGTGAAAAAACAATAATTGAAACAAAAAACAATGAGTAAGGTATTAATAGTTGGAGGTGCAGGATATGTGGGTACCGTGCTAACGTCACATTTGCTTAAAGGTGGAAACGATGTAGTAGTGTTGGATAACTTTGTGTACAGCAATCAGTTCTCCATATCACCTTATTTAGGAGACCCTAATTACACGTTTATTAACGGAGACCTTGGAAAAGAAAGTGATTTAGAAAAGGCGGCTAAAGGTGTAGATCACGTGGTGGTATTGGCGGGCTTGGTAGGAGATCCTATCACTAAAAGCTATCCAGAAGCATCAGAGGCGATTAACGAGAAGGGTGTAAAAGCCTGTATTGATTACTTTGATGATAAGGATATTAAGAAGCTAATTTTTGTTTCTACTTGCTCTAACTACGGATTAATTAAAGAAGGGGAACTGGCAGACGAGGAGTTTGAACTCAACCCATTATCATTATATGCTAAAGCCAAAGTGGGTGCCGAAAAGCATGTGCTAAGTAAAAAAGGTAAAGTATCCTATGCAGGCGTAATTTTACGTTTTGCAACAGCTTTTGGCCTTTCGCCTCGTATGCGTTTTGATCTTACGGTAAGTGAGTTTACCCGCGATTTGTTTTTTGGCGAAGAGCTGGTAGTTTTTGATGAGCATACCTGGAGGCCTTACTGCCATGTTAGAGATTTCTCTCGCCTTATAGATATGGTTTTTGAAGCGGATGACAGTAAAGTGGCGTTTGAAGTGTTTAATGCCGGTGGAGACGTAAACAACTTTACCAAAAAGATGATTGTTGACGCCATCGCGGATAGGATTCCAAATTCAAAAATCTCCTATAATCAAAAAGGTAGCGACCCACGTAATTATCGAGTATCCTTTAAAAAGGTAAAAGATACTTTAGGTTTTGAACCAAATTTTACCGTAGAAACGGGTATTGCCGAATTGATTGATGCCTTTGATTTAGGCCTGTATTCAGATTCATTAAGCCATAAGCAGCGCTACGGAAATTATGAGATAAATTATAAAAACCAGTAAAATGAGTTTTGATAGTACGGTAGAGTTTATAAAGGACAGTTTTGGAAGGCCCAACTTTATCCCGTTGCACATTCCTAATTTTTGGGGCAACGAAAAAAAGTATTTGGCAGATACTATTGAAACCACCTTTGTATCATCGGTAGGAGCTTATGTAAATAAGTTTGAAGAACACATTGCAGAGTATACCCAAACGGCTAAATGTGCAGCCGTGGTAAACGGTACAGCTGCGTTGCAAGTTGGCCTTAGAGTGGTAGGGGTGCAAGCGCACGATGAGGTGCTAACCCAAGCGCTCACCTTTGTGGCTACTACCAATGCTATCGCATACAATTTTGCCAAACCCGTTTTTGTGGATGTTGACTTGGATACCATGGGAATGTCTCCTAAGGCATTGGCTAACTTTTTAAATGAATTTGGTGAAAGGCGCGGTACGGATTGCTACAACAAAAAAACAGGTAAACGAATAGCGGCTTGCGTGCCCATGCACACCTTTGGGTTTATGTGCCGCATAGATGAAATTGTAGCTATTTGTAATGATTGGAACATACCCGTAGTTGAAGATGCTGCTGAAGCCTTGGGTTCTTCCTATAAAGGAAAACCAGCCGGATCTTTTGGTGAAGTGGGTGCTTTTAGCTTTAACGGCAATAAAATAATGACGGCCGGAGGTGGCGGAGCCATAGTATCTTTAAATCCTGATTTTGCAGATAAAGCCAAGTACTTAACCAATACGGCCAAAGTGCCGCATAAGTGGGAATATGTGCATGATGAGTTGGGTTACAACTTGCGTATGCCTAATGTAAATGCGGCCTTAGCTTGTGCACAGTTTGAGCAGCTCGAAAACCTACGCCAGTCTAAAAAGGAATTGTATGAAGCCTACCAAGGCTTTTTTGCAGGAACGGATATAAAGCTGCGAGAAATGCCCGAAAATAGTGATTGGAACTATTGGCTTATTTGTGTAGAACTGAAAGACCGAACGGAGCGTGATGCCTTTTTAGAAGCTACTAATAGCAATGGTGTAATGACCCGCCCTATTTGGCAATTAATGTATCGATTACCCATGTATGCCGATTGCCAAAAAGATGCGCAAACCAATGCCGAGTATTTAGAAGAAAGAATTGTAAACATACCAAGTAGTGCAAGAAAATAAAATGAAAATAGGATACTTCGCGGATGGACCTTGGTCTCACAAGGCCTTTGAATTGTTAATTGAAGATTCATCTTTATCTATTGAGTTTATTGTTCCTCGATCGGATACTAAGGATGAAACGTTAAAGAATTACGCCAAAAAATACAACATTGATTATTTATGCCCAGTGAAAATAAACTCGGATGAGTTTTTTGAAAAAGCGGCTAGTTACCAATGTGATTTGTTCGTTTCTATGAGCTTTAACCAAATTTTCAGGAAACGAATAATGGAACTACCCCCTCTAAAAACAATTAACTGCCATGCTGGTAAGTTGCCATTTTACAGAGGTAGAAATATTCTTAATTGGGCTTTAATAAATGATGAAAGTGAATTTGGTATTACCGTCCACTTTATTGATGAAGGTATTGATACTGGAGATATAATTTTACAAAGAAGCTATCCAATTTCAGATCAGGACGACTACTCAACCTTGCTAGAGTTTGCCTTTAAAGGATGCTCAGAAATACTGTATGATGCTGTAAAAAGCTTACAAAGCGGTAATTACAAGCGCTTGGTGCAAACCGAAATACACCCAGTAGGGTTTTATTGCGGTAGCCGTGGCGTTGGTGATGAAATGATTAACTGGAATCAAACTTCGCGTGAACTCTTCAACTTTGTAAGGGCAGTTTGTAGCCCCGCCCCTAAGGCCACCACCTTTTTTAATGGTGAGGAGGTTACTATTAATAAAGCAAGAATGGTGAAGGATGCACCCGTTTATAAAAATAAACCTGGACAAATATTAGCCAAAACGGAAGAGGGATACTTAGTTAAAACCGAAGATTCGTTTATTGAAATATTGGAAGTAGAAACTAAAGCGAAGCTTCGAATAGGTGATAGGCTTCAAAACATTTAAATAGGCCATGCAAGTAGAGAATACAATTTCAGAAAGAGTCATTCAAAAAGATGCCAATCTCATTCATGCTTTAAAGCAAATGGATACAGTAGATAAAAAACTACTGTTGGTAATGGATAACGATTTGTTTGTAGGCCTACTAAGTGTAGGTGAT
Organism: uncultured Owenweeksia sp.; assembly: GCA_937146805.1. Lineage (GTDB taxonomy): Bacteria > Bacteroidota > Bacteroidia > Flavobacteriales > Schleiferiaceae > Owenweeksia. Next base: position 17,593 of record CAKZRR010000025.1, read on the forward strand.
ATACAGCGGGCCATTATTCAAAATGTAGAGCTTACCTCTGCGGTATCTGAAATACTTCGTAAAAATATTAAAATTGCCAGAACAAAGGATAGCCTGCGCGAGATTGAAAAAATGATGATTCAATACCGCATGGAGTTTTGCCCAGTGGTAAATGAACAAGGAAAGTTAGAGAAGGTATATTTGTGGGAAGAGCTTTTTGGCGAAGAGCAAATAAAAGTATCGGGTAAATTTGAGTTGCCGGTAGTAATTATGGCTGGTGGGCAAGGCTCCCGTCTTAGGCCTATAACTAATGTGTTGCCCAAGCCGCTAATGCCGCTGGATGACAAAACCATGCTTGAAGAAATTTTTGACCGTTTTAATGCCTACGGTTGCGAAGAATTTTTTGTGAGTGTAAATTACAAAGCCGAATTGATAGAATACTATATCAACTCACTCAATTTACCCCTTAATGTTTCCTTTTTTAGAGAGCCCTCTCCTTTGGGTACAGCGGGCAGCCTTTCTTTATTAAAAGGAAAAATAAACTCTACTTTTTTTGTTAGTAATTGCGATATTATTATCGAACAAGACTACCACCAGGTATTAAAGTTTCACCAAGCTGGTAATTTTGAAGTAACCGTAATTGGGGCCGTAAAGCATTATTCTATACCCTACGGAACATTAGAAACTGGAGAAAACGGAGAGCTATTAGAACTTAAAGAAAAACCAGATCATACCATACTTACCAATAGTGGTATGTATATTTTAGAACCCCACCTTATTGATGAAATTCCAGAAGGTGAAATGTTTCATATTACCCATCTTATCGAAAACGTAATGAAGCGAGGAGGTAAAGTTGGTGTATTCCCTGTCTCCGAAAAATCATGGAAAGACATGGGGGTTTGGGATGAATTTTTGAAAAATAAGGTGACATGACGGTTTTAAAAAAAATATTAGGTAGTCTGGGGCTTATTAAAACATCATCTAAAAGGTTGGAGGAATACTTAGATACGTTAGGTATTCCGTTTCGAAATCATAATACCCAGATAGATGGTTTAACACCATCTCTAATACAGATTGGAGAAAACTTTGTTTCTGCGCCAGGATCAAAAATTGTTTCACACGATTCTAGTCTAATATTGTCAAATGGAATTTTAAGGTTTGGAAGAGTTAAGGTGGGAGATAATGTTTTTGTAGGAGCAAATAGCGTGATACTAGCAGACACAGAAATTGGAGATAATTGTATTGTTGGTGCAGGAGCAGTGGTAAAAGGAAAGTTTAAGGCGGATTCTGTAATTGTAGGGAACCCTGCGAAGAGTATAATGACTGTGGGTCAGCTTTTATCCAAAATGAATGAAGGTGAAGCCTTTGTTCAAATACCACCAGAACTACTGGTTAAAATGAAAAAGTCTAAGCTATCATTCGATGATAGAAGAAAAATTGAAAATCTAGTAAATGTCAAGATTTTCAAAAGATAAGATTAAGGTTTTATTGTCTAATTTCGGAGGTAAGGGGATGGGGATGATAGCTTCCATTCTCGTTGTCAGGATACTGAGTACCGAAGATTTTGCGGAATGGTCTTATTACAAGTCCTTTTTAGCCTTTTTACTTCCATTATCTGGTTTAGGTATGGATCAGGTTTTTTTGCGATATTCTTATATTAAGGAAGTAGATAAAGAAGAACTAAAAAAGCAAACCTTTAGCTTGGCTGTGTTTACGGGTGTTTTTAGTACGCTATTGGCCACCTTTGTAATTTATTGGGTTAGGCCAGGTGATTATGTAAATACCTTATTGCTCTTATTGGTTCTTTTACAATTAACTACGGTGCAATTTAACCTGTTTCAAAAATTTTATTTTCGTATTGTAAATGATTTTGCGAGGTACTCACAGGTAGTATTTTTATCCTCCGTTTTTACTGGGTTGGCTTTAATTATAGGGGCTCTAATTGGTATAGAGGTAATGGCCTTGCTGGTGGCCTTGTGTTTTATTATTTACTACTTGTTTTCCTCGGTACGTATGAGTTTTAGTTTTAGCAGTATTAAAACTATTAGCATGGAACGTTTGAAGTATGGCGTAAGTATTGGCGTTGGGGGTTTGTTTAATAAGAGTATTTATGTTTTTGATATAATTTACATTGGAAATATTTTGAATAATCAGGAATTATTGGCGGGCTACAAAGTGGCCTCTTTGTTGCCATTTAATCTAATTTTATTTACAGGTGCTATTTTAACGGTTGATTTTGGTGATTTTGTAAATTTTAAAAGAAAAGATATTATAAACTACCTTATTAGTTATTGGAAAAAGGTGCTCCTTTTATTGGTTCCTGTAGGTATAGTAATTTTTTTGTTTGGTGAGCTAATAGTAAAACTATTGTTTGGTAGTAGATACGAGGAATATGGAGAGTTAATGTTTTTCTATTTTATGTTGGTAGCGTTAATAGTACTGCTTAGGCAACCTGTTGGTAAAATGCTTACGGCCTTAGGTTACGCTACATATAATTCTGTGGTTACTGTTGCGCAAGCGATAATGCTAGGGGCTCTTTTTATTTTACCCTTTGAGTTAAGTGCTACCCAATTGATTATGTATTTTGCTTGTACGGTATTGCTGCTTTCTAGCATACAATTTATAAAATTACTCCGTTTATGAAAGTGTTAATTATAGGGCAATGCCAAGGCGGTAATGCCAAGGCTTGGCAAAATTTTTTAATGGCTTATACCGAGTTTGAGTTGGTGCATTATGTATGCCGTAATCAATGCCAAGATGACTTTTTTTTAAAGGGAGAAGGCAAGAAGGTGTTTCGCTTTTACAACCGCTTTGCAGGGATGGGCTTTTTGCGTAAAATTTGGGTAAAGCTGGTTTCTACCCGCCTATTGCCAGCTTTTATAAAAAGGATGGATGGAAAGCACGGTTATGATATCATCCATTTTCAGGGCAATTACGAACCTACTTTTAATTTAAGATTAATGAAGGCTTGTAAAGCGAAACCGGTAGTTACCATTTATGGAAGCGATTTTTACCAGCGCTACCTAAAAGGCGCTGTTGGATATAGGCAAAAATTTGAGGAAGCTATTGACCGGGCTGCACATGTACTGTTTAATTTTGAAACAGCTCACGAGGATTTTTTAAAGCATATAGATGTACGTGAAAAATCCAGCGTAGGCTGTTTAGGTGTAAACGATTATTGGATGGAGGAGCCATTAGCAAGTCGAAAAGTATCAGAGGGAGTAACACGATTTCTTTCGGCTAGGGGAATGTACACCTACAATAATGTAGAAAAATTAGTAGATGCTTTTATAGCCGTGTATGCTAACAATCCAAAGTTTGAATTGTACTTGGTAAATGGATATGGGTGGGATGAACCCGTAAAGAATGCCATATTAGAGAAAGTGGAAAACATAAACAATGTACATACCGCGGTAGGCAAGTGGATTACGGATGAAGAACTAAAGGGTTATTACGATTTATGCGATTATAACTTTTGTATTGGTTCAACGGATCAGCTTTCCGTAAGTATTGTGTACGGCTTTTTACAGGGAGCTACCAACATTCTATCACCATTAAAAAATTACGAAGAGTTAAACAAAAACAACTTTAATACGCATCATTTTTTAAAGGAGGTAAGCGTCAAAACATTGGTCGATTTGTTAAGAAAACTTCCAAATCCAACTGAAAGCCAAAAGCAAGCGGATATGTTGTTGGCTAAGGAGCATTATTTATTCTCTAGCAGATTTAAGAATAGCATGAAGGCCTTTAAGGCGGTAACTAAATAGTATTAATAAATGCAATTATTATTCGTTATTGGATTCCCACGTAGTGGCACCAAGTTATTGCTGCAACTGCTTCGAACTAATTCCCAAATTTCTGGCCCAAAGGTAGAGGTTAATTTGGCGCATCAATTTGAAAAATTGGACTTTGAAGCATTTAAAAAAGCCCTAGAACAATCTACTTTATGGGTTAATATGGGAGATGTAAAAAAGAAGGTGGAGTCTTTCTTAAAGGAATATAGTGTTGAGGACGAAAAAACTTGGGAGGAATTTTATATACAATTTTTAGAGAGTTGTGACTTGAACAAAGGGCAAACTTATGTTATTGATAAAAGTCCTCGCTATATTACTAAGGGAGAAGGTTTATTAAAAAATTTCCCAAACGCTAAATATATTCATATCACTAGAGATGTGAGAGCTATTGCTAATTCTCATGCTAACGTTTGGAAAAAAAATGTTTACCGTGTAGCTGACCAGTGGAATAAGTCAGTTTTAAGTTTTCATAGAGCTTCAAAGGGCAAGAGTCAGGTTTTGGTAATACGGTATGAGGATTTAGTTGAAAACCCAAAAAAATGTGTTTTAAAGATTCAAAATTTTCTTGAATTAGAGACCCCTTTTGATATAGACAATGTTAGCTCAAACGAAAGTCATGGAAGCGTAGCTGCCACTGGTATTGTAAGTACGGCAAAAGTATCAACCTATAAGCCTTCGGTCGAAAAACGAATGGAGGAGTATGCATTTAACGGATTAAAAGAATTTGGTTATTCCGTGAAATTTGCTAGCCAGCAGAAAGAAATGCCATTTATAAGTAAACTACGATATTTTTTGAACGATCAACTAAACGTTTTGGGTTTTCATATTAAAGAAAAAGGGTTGGTAAAGGGAGTTGATTATTTTATAAGGCTTAAAAAATAGTCTAAATTTTTTCGAAGGTATTGCTTCAAAACATAAGTGAGATAAAATGAACAATCTAAAAAATTGGCTAAGAAGAGCTGTCTACAGTTTAAAATATCATATTGATAATTTAAAGTTACCTAATTCACCATTAATATTGGTGTATAGTAAAGGTAAAACCGGTACTACTACCGTTTTTGATACTATTAGGGGAGCTGGTAAAAACAATGTTTTTCAGCTTCATACCCTAAATGAGGCAACGATTAGCGAACGTAAACTAAGCTATCGTAAAACGAAGGCTTTGTATCCTTCAGCTTTTATTAATTCCCTTTACCTAAAACGGAAACTAGTTGGTATAATGGAGGCTAAAAAGAAAATAGAAATAGTAACAGTTGTAAGGGATCCACTGGCAATTACATTATCAAGTTTTTTTCAAAATAAGGAAAAACACTATAGAAGAGAATTAAGTAGTGTTGAAATTTTAGACGTGCTACGAGAATCTGAAATAGAAAATGGGAAATGGTTTGATAGTGAACTTTTGCAACAATTTGGATTTAATATTTTTGAAAAGGATTTTAATAAGAGTGCAGGGTATCATATCTATGAAAACGATAACGTAAGATTGTTGGTTGTTAAACTAGAGATGGTAAATGAGACTTTAACGCAGGCGTTATCAAGTTTTTTTGCTATTGAAGAAATGGATTTGATAAAAAGTAATCAAATGCAGGATAAGAGTTATCGTGAGTTGTATACTACCGTCAAAAACAATTTTCGTTTTAAGGAAACAGAACTCAAGGAGATGTATAATACCAGGTATATGAATCAATTCTATTCTCAATCCGAGATTCAAGTATTTATTGATAATTGGCTGGAAACAGAAAAAAGATAAATGGATTATAAGGAAGGTAGTTTTAATTTCTTAACTCTCATTCTAAAATCGCTTACAATCGATTTTAGTACGAAGGAAGGTATAGCAGGTGTTAATGGCCCTTACAGGGATGCGGAAACAGGTGTGCGGGCTAAGGCGCATATGATAGCTTTACTAAGTAATTTGGATAGAGCAGGCAATACTAAACAGCACCAACAGCAAGTTGAAGGTTTGGTAACTAGTTTGCTCGAGAGCGAACATAGGTTGGCTTTTTCAGTTTTTGAGCAACGAAAAAAACCGGGCAAAGATGAGGTAAATGGAGTAATAGGAATTGCTTGGATAATTGAGGCGATGTGTTGCGCTTATCAAACCTACGGAACAAAGGAGGCAAAAATCTTTTTACAAAAGATTGAAGGAGAGTTGAATTTTAATACCAACAGAGCCTTATGGACACGCCCGGTGTTGCCGGACAATAAGTACTATAAAACCATTGATGAAACTTTTAACCACCAATTGTGGTTGGCCTATGGCTTAGTTTTTAAAGCCAAGGCATTGGGCGAACCATTGAGCGCTAATGTGCAGGCTTATTTTGACAATCTAAATCGGTCTTTTAAAATACATAATTCGGGTTTAATTATACATGCAGTACACTATAGTAGTAGTTTAAAAAGCAAAGTGAAAACCATGCTAAAATCTTTGCGAGATGGCGTACAGGTAAGGCTGTTAGGTAAAACCAAAAAGTACAAGGAAAACGGTTACCATTTATTTAATATGTTTGCTTTTGCTCGAATGGCCGATTTGGGTTATGCCGATTTATTTGCGGCTAATACTAGGTTTAAAAAAGCATTGGAATATACCCAAAGCTCCACGTTGTTAGCGGGGCTTTGCAACAATGAGGATGAGCAGGATTTTTATAAAATAGAACCTTTTTCAAATTTGCCCTATAATCGCTATGGTTTCCCGTATAACGTGGCGGGTTTGGAGTTTGTTTACGTAGATAAAGTACTTGATTTGAAGGTGAGCAAAAAGGTAAAGGAGTGCTATTGGGAAAGCCAAATGAAGTGTTATGACCAAGGTAAATTAGAAGATCCGGTTTTACTAACTGAAGACGTGCCTAATTTATATTTAAGAGCCTACGAATTAAGTTTTGTTTTGTAAAAAGGAGCCTTGTTGAGTGTAAAAAACATACTGTACCTTTTTTATGGTTTAATTCCCTTGGCCATTTATCATTTTCCCGTTGGAGGCCTTAATCTTTCTTTGGATAGGCTGATGCTTGTTGTGATAATGTTGTCTTTTGTGATGTATCGTTTTAAAGGTGTTCCTGATCTTGCAGCTACCTCATTTATATTATTTGCTACTACCATTATGTCTGTGGTTTTGGCGAGTAGCTTCCAAATGGAAGGCTTGATCAAGTATGGCCCAAGCTGGTTTCAGTCTATTTTCGTGTTTTTTGTTTCGTCTATTTTTGCGTTTAAATTTGGAGAGGACTTTGTGAAGCGTATTGCCAAGATTCATTTTTGGATATTTTTGATTTGTACCCTTTATGGTTTTTACTATAGGTACTTTTTAGATACAATGAATTTTGAGTATCCCTTGAGTTCCTTTTTGCCAAATTTAAATGAGGATCAGCATAAAGTTGGAATGCTCTATCACAAGCGATTATTCTTTCCGCTTTCCTCGGCTCCACGGCTAGGCTTTATGGCAGGCATTCTCTTTATATTCTTTAGCTTTTATCTTAATAGAAGTAAAAAAAAGTGGTTCTTTTTGCTGGCCTCCTTATTTGTTTTGATTGTTACAATTTCCAGAGGCCCAATCGTTTCTTTAATATTAGCGTTTGCGATGGGGTATTTAATTAAAAATTTTTTTAGAGGGCGCCTAGTTTACCAGGTCATCATACTGGTTAGTATTATTGGCTTACTCTATTTGGCATTCCAATTTATGGAGGGACAGTTAATCGAGGGCTCGAAATTCAGCCGGATATTTGATTTAGGTTCGGAGGAAGATGCTTCTTTTGAAGGGCACTTGAATGTGCGTATAAAAGTTGTTGAATATATTTTTGGAGGTGATTTTGTTAATTTGTTTTTTGGCTACGGTTTTGGTCAATTGGCGTATCATTTGTTTGTTTCCAGCGCGCATTCCTCCTATTTTACCATACTTTTTGAGCAAGGTTTGGTTGGGGTTTTTGCCTTAGGGTTAGTTTACGTGTTAATGATTGTGAAAACATGGAAATTGTATATCAAGTACCCCAGTAAACAAGCTTTTGGTTTGTTTGTCATGTCCTTGTTTTTAACTCTTGTGCACCTTGTTTATGACGCCTTTACATTAGTTATACTGTGGGCATATGTAGGGTTTGTTTGGGGTTTGTCTTATTTTTTTAAACGTAAATATGCAAGTTAGTTTGGTGGTGCCTTGTTATAACGGCATGTTATACATCTCTGCTTTTTTTGAAGCTATCCGTAGGTTGGATATTCCAATGGGCTTTCGAATAGATTTACTGATTGTAGATAATGGAAGTACTGATAATTCGGTAAAAGAAATAAGACAAAATTTAAAAGTACTGCCAACAAATATGCAGGGTAGTTTACTTCAATATGATGAGAAGAAAGGGTCTTATGCAGCACGTAATTATGCCGTTGGTCAAACGGCCGGAGAAGTATTAGTATTTACGGACATTGACTGTATTATGCCCGCTAATTACTTCATTATACTGGAAAAAGAGCTTGCTAGACTGCCAAGTTCTTTTATATCCGCAGGTAAAGTGGAACTTTTTTTATCGAAAAACCCGAATATCTATGAGTATTATGATTTTACTTTTGGATTTAACATGCAAAGTTATGTAAAGGAAAAAACAGGCGTTACGGCTAATGCTGCAATAGCTTCAACAACATTTAGTAATGCAAAAGGTTTTGATGAGGTAGAGAGCGGTGGAGATCGAATGTTTTTCAAAAGGGTTCTCAATGATAAAGATGTTTGTTATAATTATTTTCCAAACCTTTTGGTTTATCACCCTTGCAGAAATTCCTACAAGGAGCTGATTAAAAAGGCACAAAGAGTGGGTCGAGGCTTAGCACATTATTCCTCGAAACAGTCAAAATTGAATCAGGCTAAGTTTGTTGTTAAAAATATTATTGGAGCATTTATTCAATGGCATCAGATAAAAGTTATTCAAAGTAAAAAGGAAGTTTTAAAGAGTTTTTCAATTGGCAAGAAGTTAAGGTTTGTTGGATTGATTTTCTGGATAGGTTTCTATGCAAGAATATACATAGTAAGTAAAGTTTTGAAATCGTAAAAATTGTTGGTTACGGAAAATGAGAATTAAAGTTTTGCATATAGCTGCTTATTATAGCGGAAGTAATGTGTATAGTAGCATGGTATCTGAGCTTTGGAGAAAGGGTCTTTCGCAGCGGGTGTATGCCCCGGTGAGATATGAAGGTGAAGTTGGACGAAATAATGTGGAGGACGTTGATATTAATTATGATCAGATATTGACAAAGAGTGATCGCTTAATGTTTAGGAAGAAAATAAGGAAGTTAAGCAAGAGAGTAGCTTTCTTATATGATTTATCGAAGGTGGATGTAGTGCATGCACATACACTTTTTTCAGATGGAGCCGTAGCCTACGAAATATTTAAGAAGTTTAATACCCCATATATAATTGCAGTTAGAAATACAGATTTGAATGTTTTTCTTAAATATATGCCTCACTTGAGGCCTCTGGCAAACAGTATATTACAAAGTGCTTCTAAGGTGATTTTTCTAAATAACGAGTATAAGGAGAGCTTTGTTAGAAAGATGACGCTAAAGCAGGATTTTTTTAATAAGCTTCATGTTATTCCTAACGGTATTGATACATTTTGGCATGAAAACAAACAGGAATTTAAGAATATCAAAACTGAAAAATTAAACTTTCTGTATGTTGGAGATTACAGCCCAAATAAAAATATACCCTACTTGCTAGCAGTACTAAAGCATTATGCTAGTAGAAGTGGGCAAGGAGATATTAGTGTTCAATTGGTAGGTGGCGGCAAGGCAAGGGGAAAATCAGGCATTGATACTGGCATAGCTGAAACAATTCGGAAGGGTTTTCCAAAAAATATGAAAGTTACCGAATTGGGAAAAGTGAAATCATTGGTGAAGCTACAGGAATTATATCAAAAAGCAGATTTCTTTTGTATGCTGTCTAAAAATGAAACATTTGGCTTAGTATATGCCGAAGCAATGTCGCAAGGAACTCCTATAATTTACACTAAAGGACAGGGGATTGGACCGTATTTTAAAGATTTTGAAGTGGGTTTTTCGGTTGATCTCGTTTGTGACAGGAAAGAGGATGTTAGCGAGAAACTAGACCGGCTTGTGGAGAATTATTCTTTAATATCTAAAAACGCGTCTAAAGCTAGTCAGAGATTTGATTGGAGGAAAATTACTACTGAATATTTGAGTGCATATGAAGAGATAACTTTGAAAAGTAAGATGAGTTAGATGGCAAAAATTTTATACATCCATCAGTATTTTGAAACCCCCGAAGAAAGTGGGAGGACTAGATCGTATTGGTTTGCCAAAAAGTTGGTAGAAGCAGGTCACGCTGTTACAATTATCACATCTATGCATGCACATTCTAAAAGGAAAGAAGGTGTTTATCAAATTGATGGATTTACTGTTAAGTATGTTAAAAACACCTATGATAATAGTATGAGCATACCTGCTAAGTTATGGTCGTTTATTAGATTTATGGTGGCGTCCTCCATAATTTGTCTTAAAGAAAAACAGGTTGATTTACTTTATGCCACCTCAACACCGTTAACTGTGGGAATACCTGCGCTGCTGAGAAAGGTTTTTAAAAAAACACCTTATATATTTGAGGTAAGAGACTTATGGCCAGAGTTCCCTATTCAAATAGGTGCCATTAAGAATAAATTATTAATAAAGGCTTTACGGTATTTGGAAAAAAAAATATACAAGAATGCCGTTCATATTGTTGCTCTTTCACCCGGTATGAGAGATGGAGTTGTAAGTACAGGAATCAGAAAGGAAAAGATTTCTGTTATACCAAATATGTCAAAGCCAGATATATTTTACCCCAGGCCTCTTAATGAGAAAGTAGTAAAGAAGTACGGATTTGCATCAAAAGATTTTAAGGTAATTCATTTTGGTACAATGGGCATTGCGAATGGTTTAGATTATATTATTGATGCGGCTGAAATTTTAAAGGTGAATAAGGTTGACAACGTGCATTTTTATTTTGCAGGACAAGGGGCAATGGAATCTCGACTGAAAAAAGAATGCGAAACAAGGAGCCTTGACAAAGTGCATTTTTTAGGTTACATGAATACTTTCGAAATTTCGGAAGTGGTAAATTGTTGTGATTTAACTATCACGACCTTCGAAAACCTGCCTGTTTTACAAACTAATTCGCCCAATAAACTTTTTGATTCACTCTCGGCTGGAAAGCCCTGTGTGGTGAACTCAGCAGGGTGGACTAAGGACCTTGTTGAGGAGGCCGCATGTGGTGTTTACGTTGACGCTAATCAACCAGAGGAATTAGCTAATAAGGTAATAGAGCTTAAAAGCAAGAAAGATATTTTGAAGTCTATGGGTGAGAATGCGCGTTCTCTATCTCTGAGTAGGTACGATAAGGCGTTATTATGTGAGCAATTTTTGGAGGTTATGGAAAGTCATTTAGATGTATAGTAGATTAGTAAAAATAATTTTTGATTTATTGGTAGCCGTAATCGTATTATTGTGTACCCTACCAGTAACTATTTTTATAAGCGTCTTTTTATTTATTGCAAATGGCGGCAAACCTTTCTTCTTTCAAAAACGACCGGGTAAGAATGGGGTAATATTTAGCATCATTAAGTTCAAAACCATGAACGATAAAAAGGGTCCTGACGGAAACTTATTGCCTGACGCTGAGAGGCTTAGCGCTGTTGGTCGATTTGTGCGAAAGATATCATTAGACGAGATACCTCAATTGATAAATGTTTTAAAAGGAAACATGAGTTTAGTTGGGCCACGTCCTTTGCTTCCTGAATATTTACCCCTTTATAATAGTCGGCAAAAGCGCAGACATGAAGTTAAACCGGGTATTACGGGCTGGGCTCAGGTAAATGGTCGCAATGCCATAAGTTGGCCTGAAAAATTTGAACTGGACGTATGGTATGTTGAAAATCAAAGTTTTATACTTGATTTAAAGATTTTGTACCGAACGGTAAAGAAGGTATTTATTTCTGAGGGAATAAATGCGGAAGGAAGTGTTACCATAGAAAAATTTAAAGGGAACTAGATGTATTTACTCGGAGCCAGCGGGCATGCGAAAGTGATATTAGATATTCTGCAGTTGATAGGGATTAGGGTATTGGGTTTTTACGATGACAATGATAAACTCGATCTTTTTAAAGGTGTTTCTCGGCAGGGAGCCATTGTAAACATGCCAATCGTAAGTGAGCCATGTATTATTTCCATTGGTTCCAATGGGGCTCGTAAAACGATTGCGAAGAATAAACAGTTGAACTATCAAAAAGCTATTCATCCAAAAAGCACCATAGCAAATGGCGTTTTGATTGATGAAGGCACCGTGGTTATGGCTGGAGCCATAATTAATAGTGATACAAAAATTGGCAAGCATGTTATTATTAATACCGCGGCTTCTGTTGATCACGATTGCATAATAAAGGATTATGCCCATATAAGCCCAAATGCAACGCTTTGTGGAGGTGTAATTATTGGAGAAGGTGCACATGTTGGTGCCGGTGCGGTTGTTATTCCTGGTGTTACCATAGGAGATTGGGCTGTAGTGGGTGCTGGCGCGGTAGTGGTTAAAAATGTGGCTGAAGGAGTAACAGTAATGGGTTCACCTGCAAAAAACAGGATGCAATGAAGACGTACGTAGTTGGAGCTGGAGGGTTTGGTAAAGAAGTAAGGAGTTTTATGGCCCCAAGGTTTGTGTTTGGAGGTTATATAGATGATAATATCCGAGTAGACGATGTAGTTTGCGAAATTGACGCTTGTAATCAGCTTGGAGCGGCAAATATAATTTTAGCTATAGGTAGCTCAGGAGTAAGAAGAGTTATCATGGAGCGCATGGTAAATGGCTTTATATACCCAGTGATTTTGCATCCTTCGGTAATTTTACAAAGTCCTATAACAACAAGGTTTGGTAAAGGAACCATCATTTGCGCGGGTTCTATTTTTACTTGTAACATTACTTTAGGCAAATTTTGTTTAGTAAACTTAAACTGCACTATTGGACATGATGTAAAAATGGGGGACTTCTGTTCCTTAATGCCATCCGTAAATATTTCGGGCGGAGTTACTCTTGAAGACGAAGTGTTTATTGGTACAGGCGCAACGGTATTACCTGGTATTACTATTGGTGCCGGTGCCACAGTAGGAGCAGGTGCTGTAGTTACCAAAAATGTAGCTCCCAATGCGGTTGTCATAGGTGTGCCTGCCATTCCTGTTTAAATTTTGTTTTGAAAGTTGCACTCATCATACCTTCCATTGCTGGTGTTAAGGCATTTTTTATAAGCCTTATTAAGGCTATGCAAGCGCAACAAATAGAAGTGGTTTTATACACTTCGTTTGAGGCTAGAGGCTTTGAGTGGAAGGGTGATTTGCCGGAAAATGTAGAGGTAATCCAAATAGAATTTCCAACCGCTGGGAAAAAGTGGAAATGGCTAAAAACCTTTTTTAAACTTCAAAAGAGTATCAAAAAGAATCATTTTGATGTGGTACATGCTCACTTTACGTTGGGTATACTAATGCTATTGTTTTTAAAAACTTCAGCCAAAAAATGGGGCACCTTTCATGGTGTATATCATTTAGCCGAAAGTGGCTTTATATCTAAAATGGTAGGAGAATTAGAGAAGAAAGCTTTTAAGAGTTTTGATAGAAGTTTTGTGTTAAATCAAAGAGATTTTAAGGATTTAAAGCACCATGCCAAGGTTAAGTTAATGCCCAACCCGGGGGTAGGCGTTAATCTAGATAACTATAGATATCAAGAGGTAAATCAATCTAAAAAAGCTGAACTGAAGAAAACGTTTGGCTATGATGCCGATGTTAAGCTGCTTCTTTTTGTGGGCAGATATACTCTCTTTAAGGGGGTAGAGGACGCTATTGCTGCGGCAACTATACTGCATAAAAAAGGCTGTAATGTTCGATTATTACTATGCGGAAAATTAGACATGCAGCATCCGATTGATGGATTAAAACCCTTGAGTTTTGTGGACGATTTAGGCTGGAGACAGGATTTGCCACAATTGATGAAAATGGCGGATATTTTAGTTTTTCCCAGCGTAAGAGAGGGCTACCCTGTGAGTTTGCTAGAAGCTGTAGCCAGCGGGTTACCTTATGTAGGCTACAAGGTAAGGGGGGTAGAAGATATTAATGAAATTTATGAAAAAGGAATATTGGTGGCCCCAAATGAGGTGAATAAATTAGCTGAGGCCGTTGAAAACATTTGCTATAAAAATTATCCAATTACACCTTTATCTAAAGAGGAATATTATAGTTTAGGGCGTCAGCGATTTGTAGATTATCAAATGGCTGAATATGCGCGTTTGCTTGACTAAAGCGTTACTTTAAAAGTTTTTTTATGAAGGATAAGATTTGGTTGTCGTCTCCCCACATGGGCAACAACGAACAGAAATATGTAAACGAAGCTTTCGATACCAACTGGATAGCGCCATTAGGTCCTCATGTAAATGGTATGGAAAAAGACATCGAATCTTTTAATTCAGTAGGGCATGCAGCGGCACTTTCATCTGGTACGGCTGCCTTGCATTTGGCCTTAATACTAAATAATGTAGGCCCAGGTGATGCTGTTTTTGTACAAACTTTCACTTTTTCAGCTACGGTAAACCCTATTTGTTATCAAGGAGCTACTCCGGTTTTTATTGATTCGGAGCCAGAGACTTGGAATATGGATCCCCAAGCTTTGGAGGCGGCCATTACGCAAGTTAAAAATGGAACTTTAAAAAATGAGAAGGGACAAGTCCTAAAGGCTAAATGTATTTTGCCAGTTCACCTTTACGGAATGCCTGCTAAAATGGACGCTATTATGAAAATAGCAGAGCAATACAACTTGCCCGTTATTGAGGATGCGGCTGAAAGTCTGGGTGCAACTTTTAAGGGGCAATACACCGGTACTTTTGGTGATTTAGGGGTTTATTCATTTAATGGAAATAAAATAATAACTACCAGTGGTGGAGGTGCCTTAGTAAGTGATTCGCAGGAAAAAATAGAGAATGCACGTTTTTTGGCTACTCAAGCTCGAGATAATGCGCCTCATTATCAGCATTCGCAGGTGGGTTATAATTATAGAATGAGCAACGTGTTGGCAGGCATTGGCCGGGGGCAAATGCAAGTGTTGCCTACAAGAATAAATCAGCGTAGAGCCAATTTTGAACGCTACCAAGCGTACTTTAAAAGCTGGAATGACAAAGGTTTTAATATAGAGTTTCAAGAGGGGATGGAGACTTGCTTTAGCAATCGTTGGTTAACCTGTGTTCTGATTGATCCCTCTAATAACAAGGGACTTAGTCGCGAAAAAATACGATTGCACTTAGAAACAGAAAATGTAGAAAGTCGCCCATTATGGAAACCGATGCACCTGCAACCAGTGTTTAGTCATTTTCCTTTTTTCGGGTCGGGCTTATCTGAGGAGCTGTTTGATATTGGTTTATGCTTGCCATCTGGTTCCAATTTGGTAGATCAAGATTTTGATCGAATTTTTGGTGCATTAGACCAATGTTTTTAAAGTTTGTAAGGGCTAAGGTTATTAAAAGAGGTTTGTCTAAAACTATCAGTAATCAAACTATAGGGATCGGGGTTAAATAACTAGCTTTAACCAGCTATTTAGTAAACTGTATTGATTAGTTAGTACAGTAAATGGTAACCCTATAATTATTGAGTATTTTTGCCACACTACCCGAAACCCAATATTAAATGATTCGTAAAATATTTACCCGACTTTCTGAGCGCTATTTGGCCCGTTGGGTAATTTTGGTGTTCGACCTTTTTTTGGTGGCGATTAGTTTTGCCTTTGCGGTAGTGGCGCGTTTCAATTTTGATTTAACGATAGTTGGAGAGAAAGATCTTTTAGGAAAACTTCCTCTGGTAGTGATTTGTTATGGGGCAGGTTTTCTAGTTTCCAGGTCATTTATTGGCATTGTTAGGCATACCAATATTAGAGATGCCCGAAATATTTTTAGAGGTTCACTTTTTGCCTTGGCTTTGTTACTGGCGCTTTCTACCGTAGAAAAAATGAGCACGGGTAGCGTAGGTTTCTTATTCGTGCCCCGCTCTATCTTATTAATTCACTTTTTGGCCACCATTTTCACTTTAATAGGTTCTAGGTTTATGGTGAAAAGTGCCTACGATTCACTGCTAAACAAAAATAAGAGTAAAGAAATACGCGTATTGCTTTTTGGAGCAGGTCTTTCCGGTATGACCACGGCCGATACACTAAAGCAAGACCCAAAAAATGACTACAATCTATTAGGCTTTATTGATGATAATCCCCGTAAAAAAGGAAAGGCCATAGGGGGGGTAAATGTTTTTCATTCTTCAAAGGGGTTTACAAAGGAGTTTGTAGAAAAGCATCAGCCCGATTTGTTGATTATTTGTGTGCAAAATGGCTTGTCTATTGCTCGTAAAAAAGAAATAGTTGACTGGTGTTTAGCCAATGCTATTCAAGTTAAGATTGTGCCACCACTGGAAGATTGGATTAAAGGAGAACTGAGTACCAAACAAATTAAGTCGGTGCGCATTGAAGAGTTATTGGAGCGTGACCCCATTGAACTAGATAATGTAAATATTGCCCGCGAAATTAGAGGAAAGGTAATTTTAGTTACGGGCGCAGCGGGTTCTATTGGTAGTGAAATTGCGCGTCAAGTATTGCATTACAAACCCGAAAAAGTGGTGTTGTTAGATCAGGCCGAATCGCCTTTGTATGATTTACAGCAGGAGCTTAAAACAAAGTATAAGGATCAATCAGATATTTGGGAATTATGCATTGCTGATGTTACAAACCCACTAAGAATTCAAAGGGCCTTTGAAGCTTTTGAACCCCAAATTGTATTTCACGCGGCAGCGTATAAACACGTGCCGCTTATGGAGGCCAATCCCTTTGAAGCCATCAATGTAAATGTGATGGGAACTCGCCTTTTGGCGGATCTTTCGGTACAATTTGATGTGGAAAAATTTGTAATGGTGAGTACGGATAAGGCCGTAAATCCTACCAATGTAATGGGGGCCACAAAGCGCTGTGCCGAAATTTATACCCAAGGCCTTTTTGGAAAAGTGGGGAACCAAACCCAGTTTATCATCACTCGTTTTGGTAATGTTTTGGGATCCAATGGTTCTGTTATTCCTTTGTTTAAAAATCAAATTGAGCAAGGTGGTCCAATTACCTTAACGGATAAGCGTATTACGCGCTACTTTATGACTATACCAGAGGCTTGCAACTTGGTGTTAGAAGCCGGAAGTATGGGTAATGGAGGTGAGGTTTTTGTTTTTGACATGGGGCAAGCGGTTCGTATTTTCGATTTGGCTAAAAAAATGGTCATGCTATCTGGGCTCGAAGTAGATAAGGATATTGAAATTAGAGAGGTAGGTTTACGCCCAGGTGAGAAACTCTATGAAGAGTTATTGGCCGTATCGGAAACTACTAAACCTACGCACCACGACAAAATTTTGATTGCGCAAGTGCAAAATCAAAGCTTTAAAGAGGTGAAGGATAAGTACGATGACCTAGAGAAGAGTCTTTTTAGAAATGATAACCATGAAATGGTGGCAGGGCTCAAACAAATTGTGCCTGAGTTTATTAGCAATAACTCTGAATTTGCTAGCCTCGATTTGAAGAAAATAGTGAATGACTAATTGGCTGAAATTAATGCTGTTTTTTTTGCCCTTTTCGGGAATGGCACAGTATCAATTTTTACAACTCAATACCTTTAACGAATTACGCTACGCTCAGCGGGTTTACACTATTGATGGAGCTTTACACAGCTCAGTGAGGCCTTATTCCTTATCTAAATTACGAGGTAGTTCCGAATTGCCAAATATGTTTCCGGCTAGTAAATCATTTACTTTAAAAAAGTGGATTCCCCGCAAAGCCTTTAAGGAGCATTTTTTAGATTACAGAGGAGATAACTTTTGGATTACAGCAGACCCAGTTGTTAACTTTCAAGCAGGAATGGACTTGGAGGATGACAAGGTGTACCTAAACTCAAGAGGCTTTATGGTACAAGGAAAACTGGGTAATAAGGTGAGTTTTTATTCTGCTTTTACCGAGAATCAAGCCATCTTTCCAGAGTATATAAATTCTTTTGTAGATACATTTACTGTAGTTCCGGGTCAAGGTTTGTCTCGGAGTTTTAAAAGCAATGGACATGATTTTAGTTTAGCACAAGGTGAAGTTAGCTTTAAAGCAGATGAGATTTTTACCATTACACTTGGGCAAGGGCGTAACTTTTTTGGAGATGGTTATCGCTCCATGTTTTTATCCGATGTGGCTTATCCTTATCCATTTGCTAGGATACAAACCCAATTTGGTAGAGTAAAATACACCAATTTGTGGGCGCAAATGTTTGACTTTCAGGATAAAAATACGCCATCCGATAATAACCGAAAAAAGTATTTATCAGCGCATCATTTAAGCATCAACCTTACCAACCGTTGGAATGTTAATTTATTTGAAGCCATTATTTTGGCCGATACCAACCAACAAAACGCCATTGATCCCTCCTTTTTTAACCCTGTTATTTTTTACCGACCAGTGGAGTTTGCTGTAGGTTCAAGAAGCGGTAATGCCCATATAGGAATTGGTTCTTCCTATAAATTATCGAAAGAGGTAATGGCTTACGGCCAATTTTTATTGGACGAACTTACAGTTGATGAATTTTTTAGTGGATCGGGATATTGGGCCAATAAATACAGTTGGCAATTGGGGCTTAAAATGTTGAAATCTTTTTCTGATAAAAATATGCTTTGGCTGCGATTAGAGGCCAATGTTGCGCGACCCTATATTTACTCACACAACGAACCATTAAGAAACTACAGCCACTATGGGCAGCCATTGGCACATCCTTGGGGTTCCAACTTTTACGAAGGTTTGGCTCAAGTTATTTATCTAAGAGATAAATGGGAGCTAGAGGCAAGGTTTCACTACGGAATTAGAGGTTTGGATTCGGCAAGCTCCAATTGGGGGACTAATATTTTTGAAAGTTACCATGGCCGCGAGCAGAACTATGATAACAGTATTGGCCAGGGTGTAGAAGCTACTTACTTCTATGCGCAATTGCGTTTGGCGTATTTAATAAACCCTGCTTCGGGCTTAAAAGCCGAAATAGGTTTTAGAACTAGAATGTTGGAGGCAGATACTAAAGTGAATTTGTACAGTGCTCAAAATTCGAGTACTATTTTGTTTGGCTTACGGACCGAGTTATTTACTAACTACTATGATTTTTAAAGATGTGGAAAGAGTTTAGGCCGACCATTTTTTTTCTGGTTAAGTTTTTTGGAGTCTATTTTTTGTTCTCCTCTTTGTACGGTTTGTTTATTAGTAGTTACGATAAAGCCGAGCCTTCTGAGGCCGACCCTATTACCCATTTTATTTCGGTAAACTGTACCAATACGGCCAGTGTATTTGGCTACACTCCAACCTTGGTTTATAACGATCACAATAATAATGAGGCGGATGCCGAGGTTACCTATGATAGTATTTGGTTAAATGGAACCTACGCTATCTCGGTAGAGGAAGGTTGTAACGGCATAAACATTATGATTTTATTTATAGCCTTTGTGGTGGCTTTTGGGGGTACCTTAAAAAATATGCTCCTGTTTATTCCTGCCGGGATATTATTTATCCATCTAGCTAATATTGGGAGACTTATGTTACTCAGTTTAATAAACGTAGAGTGGAATGGTCAAGCCTTTCACTTTTTTCACAAGTTTGGTTTTACAGCAATCATTTACGGAGCCATTTTAGTATTGTGGTACTTATGGGTAACTCGTTTTTCGGGTAAAAACATGAGTTTTAAAAAGACCTTAAAATGATTAAACGACTGGCCTTTATTACATTGGGTTGTTTAGGATTAGGCTTGGCTTATGTTTTTCAAGAGTATTTGGATGCGTATTCGGTCTTGTTTGAGTTTTCATTTCCCAAAAAATTGGAATATACCGCTCATTTTACGGAGGTGGAAACCTTTCCGTTTGTAGTGAACAAAGTATTTAGGTATTTGGTGAATGATTTATTCTCAATCGCCATTATTTACGGGTTGTTTTTTGAGAAAAAGTATGCTCGTTTTGCTTTTTGGGTAATGGCCTTTGGTTTGGTTGTTATGCTGCCTGCCTATTTAGTTATCTACCTTAATAGACCAGAGGGATTCTCTTCCATGTTGTCGCATTTACATCGTGTGGTGATGAACCCTGTGCTCATGATGTTGCTGATTCCAGCTTTTTTTTATCAAAAGAAAATACAAGCCAACTCCTAACGTTTAATTAGTATTTTTGCAGCCCCTTCTGCTAGCTATTTTCAAGAAACTCATTTTATGATTGAATTATCTGGGATCACTAAATCCTATACCATCGGTAATAGATCGATGCAGGTACTCAAAGGCGTTGATGTAAATATAAAGCAAGGCGAACTGGTGGCCATTATGGGCTCCTCAGGTTCGGGTAAATCTACATTGCTCAACATTCTCGGTATTTTAGATGATTATGAGTCGGGTTCTTACAGCTTGGCCAATACCTCGATGAAAAATTTGAGCGAGAAAAAAGCCGCTCAGTATCGCAACAAATTTTTAGGTTTTGTTTTTCAGTCTTTCAACCTTATCACATTTAAAAACGCACAAGAAAACGTAGCCTTGCCCTTGTATTACCAAGGTGTAAAACGATCTAAACGGAATGAGTTGGCCTTGCAATATTTAGATAAGGTAGGATTAAAAGATTGGGCCGAACATTTACCAAGCGAAATGAGTGGTGGACAGAAGCAACGCGTAGCTATTGCACGGGCGCTCATTAGCCAACCCAAGGTTTTATTAGCAGATGAACCTACTGGAGCGTTGGATACTAAGACCTCGTATGAGGTTTTGGATATTTTTAAGAGGATAAATAAAGAAGAAGGTATTACCGTGATTATTGTTACGCACGAGCAGGATATTGCCGACATGACCGACCGAATTATTTATATGAAAGATGGTTTGATTCAAAATCAAGTTTAAGCGTAAGGTTGTGTTTGATTTAGATAAATGGTTTGAAATATTCGGAACGATTCGCAAAAATAAACTGCGAACCTTTTTAACGGGCTTTAGTGTAGCTTGGGGTATTATGATGCTGGTAGTACTTTTGGGTGCTGGCGAAGGTTTGAAAAATGGAACCACCTCACGCTTTTTAGCGGATGCCACCAATACACTTTGGATTAATGGCGGACGCACATCTTTATCGGGCAAAGGCTTTAAAGCCGATAGACCTATTACGCTGAAAAACGAAGATTTAACAAGGAGTTTACAGCAAAACCCAGGACTATTAGAATATACGGCCAGCCGTAATTTTTGGAACTCACAGGTTACCTTTCAATCTGAGACAGGTACTTATGAAGTACGTGGTATTCATCCGGGTAATCAATATATGGAAAAGAACCAGGTGCTTAAGGGGCGGTATATTTCCGAAAAGGATTTAGATGAAGCCCGAAAGGTGGCAGTTGTTGGTAATAAGATTGTAAAGGACATCTTTAAGGAAGTAGAACCAATAGGTAAATACCTGAGGGTAAATGGAGTATTATTTGAAGTAGTAGGTATTTACAGCGATGCAGGTGGCGAAAATGAAGAAGATAATGTGTATTTGCCGGTAAATGTGGCGCAAAAAACATTGAGTCAAACTCCAGAGGATTTAAGCCGATTTATGGTGGCCTTTGATGAGAGTTACACGTTGGAACAAAGTATGGAGCTGCAAACAAAAATTATTGAAGATTTGGCGGTACATCATAATTTTAACCCAGAGGATAAACGAGCCGTGCGGGTTTGGAATAGACTGGAAAACATGAAGGAAGCTGTAGGCATCATTAACGGTATTAATATTTTTGTTTGGGTAATAGGCATATTCACCATTATTGCGGGCATTATTGGTGTTAGCAATATTATGATGATTGTGGTGAAGGAACGTACACGCGAAATTGGTATTCGTAAATCATTGGGCGCCACTCCAGGGTCTATTATTTCGCTTATAATGCAAGAGTCGGTGGTGATTACACTTTTTTCGGGCTATATAGGGCTGGTACTAGGTGTGTTAGTGGTAAATGGTGTAGGAGGAAGTATTGAAAGTGAAATGTTTTCGAAACCCGAAGTAAACTTTGAATTAGCCTTAATTACCCTTGCCATTTTAGTGGTGGCGGGTGCCTTGGCCGGATTTTTTCCGGCACGTAGAGCGGCTCTCATAAAACCGATAGAAGCCCTTAGAGAAGAATAATATGTTTGATAGAGATCAATGGCATGAAATAGGGGTAGTACTGGGACGTAATAAATTACGAACCATGCTAACGGCTTTTGGCGTTTTTTGGGGCATATTTATGTTGGTAATAATGCTGGGAAGCGGTAACGGCTTAAGCAATGGAGCGGGTGCTATGTTTGGCGGTACTGCCACCAACAGTCTTTTTATGTGGTCGCAAGGAACATCCATGCCGTATAAAGGATTCAAAAAAGGAAGAAATTATAATTTTAGAAATGCAGATATCGATGCCATTTTAGCAGCAGTACCCGATATTGAGTATTTATCTCCTCGCTGCCAAGCGGGTGGACATAGAGGTGCGGCCAATGTATTGCGAGGAGTAAAGAACGGGGCATTTTCTGTTTCGGGAGATTACCCAGTATATGCCAAAATACAGCCCTACGATATGGTACAGGGTCGCTTTATTAACGATAATGATATTGCAGAAAAGCGGAAAGTGTGTGTGATTGGTATGGAAGTGTACAATGCACTCTATAACTCTGGAGAAGAGGTAATTGGCACTTATATAGAAGCCAATAGTATTAGCTATAAGGTAGTTGGTTTAATGCAGAGTATGGCAGATAGCCCTGATAGAGCTGAAGAGCAGGAAAAAAGTGTGATTATTCCATTAACCACATTTCAAAGAGCTTATGCTTGGGGCGATATTATTGGCTGGTTAAATATTACTTCTAAGCCGCATGTGTCGGTTACCGAGGTTGGCGAGCAAATTAAAGATGTGTTGCGCCAACGACATAAAATTCACCCAGATGACGACCGAGCTTTTGGTAGCTTTAACCTTCAGGAAACCTTTCAGCGTATGATGGACTTGCTCACGGGTATTCGCGTGCTATCCTTTATAGTTGGAACCCTCACCTTATTAGCAGGAGCTATTGGCGTAAGTAACATTATGTTGGTAATTGTTAAGGAAAGGACCAAAGAGTTTGGTGTTCGTAGAGCTATTGGTGCGGCTCCCGCAGTAATAATGAAACAAGTAATGTTGGAGTCCATCACACTTACCGTGGTGGCTGGCGTTTTAGGCATTATTGCTGGAGTATGGTCTTTGGAGTTAATATCTACATTAATGAACAATTTTGCAGGCGAGGGCGGTTTTTTTAGAAACCCCGGAGTAAAACTACCTATTGTAATAGCGTCTTTAGTAATATTAATAATAAGTGGATTATTGGCGGGGTTAATCCCAGCACGCAAGGCGGTAAGCGTAAAGCCGGTAGAAGCCTTGCGCTATGAATAATAATCAAACATCACCCTTTTAGAAATACATTGAATTCATGAAAAAGCTTTTTAGAATTTTACTCGTAGTGCTTGTGCTAATAATTTTTGTTTTCACACTCTACTACCTTTATGATAAATCAAAACAAGACCCTAAGATTTACCAAACCGAGCAAGCTTTTTACAGCGATATTGTAAATAAGTCAGTTGCCACGGGAAGCATAATTCCACGTGAGGAAATTGAGATTAAACCCCAAATAAGCGGTATTGTAACCAGTGTGTTGGTAGAAGCGGGAGATCAGGTAACGGCAGGGCAGGAGCTAGCTCATATTCAGGTTATACCGGATTTAGTCTCGCTAAATAATGCCGAGAATAGAGCGGAAATGGCCCGTATTTCTTTAGGAAATGTAAAAGCCGATTTTGACCGTAATGAAGGACTTTTTAAGAATAAAGTGATTTCCCAACGTGAGTTTCAGGATGTGGAGCTCCGTTATAAAAATGCTAAGCAAGAACTTTCTGCAGCTCAGGATAATTTGGAGATTGTAAAAGAAGGAGCCAGTAAGAAAAAAGGCAGCGCCTCTTTAAATAAGGTAAAAGCCACTATTTCGGGTATGGTGCTAGATGTACCAATTAAGGTGGGTAACCAGGTTATTGAGAGTAATACTTTTAATGAGGGAACCTCCATAGCTTCGATAGCCGATATGCACGATTTAATTTTTGAAGGTAAAATTGATGAATCGGAAGTAGGTAAAATAAATGAGGGCATGGAAATTTTACTAACGGTGGGCGCCATCGAAAACAAACAGTTTAAGGCAGTATTGGAATATATTTCACCAAAAGGTGTAGAAGAAAGTGGTGCCATACAGTTTAGAATTAAGGCGCGTGTAAAGCTAGATAGCAATGACTTTATTAGAGCGGGTTACAGCGCTAATGCAGATATAGTGCTTTCTAAGGTAGATTCTGTTTTTGCTATCAGCGAAAGCTTATTACAGTTTGAAAATGGTAAGCCCTATGTAGAGGTGGCTATAGGAGAGCAACAGTTTGAAAGACGAGATGTGAAACTGGGTCTTTCGGACGGTATTACGGTTGAGGTGAAGGACGGCATTAGCGCAGAGGATAATATTAAAGTTTGGAACAGAGCGCAATAAACTGCTGAGAAAGCCTTATTTTAGCAGTATTAGTTTGTTGGTTAGCAGTTGTTTAATTCAACTTTTTACAATCAAAATAGAATTTTAAGCAGAATTTGGTGAAACCTCGCGATTTTTCCTTCTTTCATTTTTTGAAGGCTGATTCTAAATTTCCCCTTATTTCTAGTAACTTAGGTTATAAGCATTTTTAAAATGTATTAAACGTTGATGTTTAGTACTTTAGAGGCAGAAACTCTACTCTAATATTATGAAACGTTTAAACCTACCTATCCTGCTATTATTAGCGGGAACAATTTGGGCGCAAAACCGAACGCCTCGCACGTATTACAATCGTTTAAATAATGAAATCCATGTTTTTCATTACAAAAGCATGAATTTTTACCAAACGCATCTTACCGAAAGTATGGGTAAGAGTGCTACGGCTCGCTTAAAAGCAGTAAACGAACAATTGGTATTAAGTCGTAAGCGTGTAGAAAGTGTTCCTGCCTATAGAAGTGATGCTAAACTTAGAGATACCTACTTAGCGGGTCTGGATTCGTTAATTGATATTTTTGAGAACGACTTTAAGAAAATTGAAAACTTAAAGCGTTACCGTCAACAATCCTATAAAGATTTATTGAGCTACTATAATGCCCTTAACGATGCTGAAAAGCGCGTTAAAAAGGCTGAGGAAATGCTGATTCTAGCGGAAGAGGACTTTTCTACTAATAACTCTATGAAGTTACAACGCGATACTGATAGAGATTTGCGATACAAAAAGTTTGAGCAAATAAATGGTCTTAGTAGAGCGATGACTTTACAATTTTATAAGGTAGATCATCAACTGAAAAGTTATTTGGAAATAATTGATGGTAACAGAAACCTAAATTTAGATACTTACGATTTAGACGAGAAAGTGGCGCAACTAAGAGCGGATGCAGAAGAGGCGTTAATTGAAATAAACATATTGGAGCTGGAAGATTTTAATACAGATTTTCAGAAAGAAGCCATGGCTTATATGAAGTTTGTAATCAAACAATCTAACCAAGTGTTGCAAAAATCGGCCAGCATTATGGGCACTGAGCCTTATTATTCCGATAACTGTCGTGATATACGTTTAGATCTTCAGTTTTTTGAGGAAACTTACAATACCAACCGTAAGCAATTAATGGATACTCGAATTAAGTGGTTAAAGAATTCTTTTGCCGATTTGAAGTAAACAATACAAGGAACGTCATGAAACGTTTTGCAAGAGGCTGTCTGAAAGGACGGCCTTTTTTTATTTTAGGGTGATTTACTTGGGTATGGCCCCATTTCTACCTGACAACTGCAATCTTGGTTGTTTGATAAAAGTTATTGGAGCCTATTCTACAGATGTAAATACCGACTGGAAGGTTACTTGTCTTTAGTTTAAAACTATGCAATCCTTCTTGAAGGAAGGGGGAAGAGACTTCTCTTATAAGTAACCCCGTTTCGTTATAGAGTTTTAATTTTACAAAGATATCAGATTCTATTTGGTAACTAATAGAAGTATAATTGGTTGCAGGGTTAGGAGATGCTGAAATGTTTAGAGGGGAGCGATACTCTTTAACATGGTTAGTAGGAGAAACAGATGTGATTCGCCTTAACAGGTTGCTGTTATTTTCCGAAACATAAATTGTGTCTCCTTTTGAGCTTACGGCAATACCATCAGGGTTGGTAAATTGAGCTGTATTTATATCTCCATCTACAGTACCGGGTATACCATTTCCTAAAAAAGTGCTCAATACATTGTTGTTTATATCGTATCGATACACTTTGTGGCCACCTGTAGAGGTGATAAACAAACTGCCTTTAGAGTAGGTCATAAAGCCTATGGGTAAATCTAAGATGGTGGTGAGCGAATCTTTATTTCCTAGGGAGTCAATTTTATAGATTATACCATCTATCAAGTTAGAAGCATATAAAACATCCTTTTCATCTATAGCCAAACCAACGGGCTGGTTTAAGCCGGTAGCATAAGTGCTAACCGTACCATTTCTGGTAATCTTACTGATGGTGCCGTTTCCATAGTTGCTAACGTAAAGTAGGGTATCCGAATCAAAGACTAAGTTAGATGGTTGATTTAAACCCGCGGCAAAAGTGGTAACAACACCAAGCTGAGAAACCGTACTTATTTTGTTGCTCGAAAATTCCGCTACAAAAAGCAGATTGTTTGGGTCAAAGGCTAGCCCTGCTGGTTGGCTTAAACCAGAAGCGTATAAAGTACTGACTCCATTTGGTGTTGTTTTATGGATGCTGTTTCCGTTAAAACCACTCCCAAAAAAATCAGAAGCAAATATATCCCCATTCAGGTGTATCGTTAGTCCATTATTAATTCTGGGGCTTGGCCCAGCTACTGTTTCTAGAATTTGACCAATACCATTTATGGCGGCCATTGTCAATAAAATGGAAAGAAGATGTTTCATTGTTTCTGTTTAAGGCTAGAATCTAGATCAGTATTCAGTTTTGTCATTTTTTTGAATCCAAACCTTAAAAACTTCAAGAGCCTCCTCTCTCAGTACCTGATCGAATTTAATTTGACGATTTTCTATGCTAACGTCCAGTTCGTTATAGATAAATTGATCGTCAAATTCAATTTCTGCAGCATCAACTCTATTGCAGGCATAATACACCTTATCGGGTCTTGCCCAATAAATAGCACCAAGGCACATTGGGCAGGGTTCGCAAGAAGTATAAATGGTACAACCCGTTAACTGAAAAGAATTCAATTTTTCGCAAGCCTTGCGTATAGCTACTATTTCGGCATGTGCGGTAGGATCGTTTTTAGAAGTAACCCGGTTGAATCCTTCCGATATAATTTTTCCTTCCTTAACAACCACTGCTCCAAAAGGACCGCCAGCATTATTCTCCATTCCATGTTTGGCGAGCGCTATGGCTCTTCGCATAAAATTGTTGTTTTTAATGGACATGGTGTTTTGTATTCAAGTTGTTAAGGAGCCGTTTTAATCAATAGAATTCCCCGAGGCTCTGCCTCGGGTGTCGGGTAAAGATATTTAGATTTGTGACTATGAGTGAGC
>CAKZRR010000026.1 GCA_937146805.1 uncultured Owenweeksia sp.
GTACGTCAACCTCTACGCAAAGGATGAAAGCATGGACGAAAAATTCCTGTACAACTACGCCAATGTTCAGATGATACCGGAAATAAATAGAATAAAAGGGGTGGCCAGAGCTCAGATACTGGGTAGCCGCAGGTATGCGATGCGCGTTTGGCTAAACCCAGATAGAATGCGCGCGTACAACATTTCTATTGATGAGGTAATGGACGCTTTGAAAGAACAAAGTATAGTAGGCCGCCCAGGTAGATTGGGTCGTAGCTCTGGCATTAAAGCACAATCACTAGAATATGTGCTTACCTATAAAGGAAGATACAATGAGCCTGAGCAGTATGAGGACGTAATAATTCGCGCCAATTCAGAAGGTGAAAGCATTCATCTAAGGGATATTGGAAGAGTAGAATTGGGTAGTGAGTTCTTTGATATTTATTCCAATTTGGATGGGCATCCATCTGCGGCAATTGTTTTAAAACAGAACTATGGAAGTAATGCTAGTGATGTAATAGAAGAAGTAAAAGCGCAGCTTGAAGAAATGAAAGCGTCATTTCCGCCCGGCATGGATTATAAGATTAGCTATGATGTATCTCAATTTTTAGATGCTTCTATGGAACAGGTGATCCATACGCTACGAGATGCGTTTTTTCTGGTAGCACTAGTGGTGTTCATATTCTTAGGAGATTGGCGCTCTACCCTTATTCCAATATTGGCAGTTCCGGTGTCTTTGATTGGCGCCTTCTTTGTTATTCAGTTTTTTGGGCTCTCGATCAATTTGGTTACGCTATTTGCCTTAGTACTAGCCATTGGTATTGTGGTTGATGATGCCATTGTGGTGGTAGAAGCGGTACATGCCAAGATGGAGGAGTTTCCTGATTTTTCTCCTTATCAAGCGGTAAAAAAAGTGATGAGTGAAATTGGCGGAGCTATTATCGCCATTACTGCTGTGATGGTTTCGGTATTCCTGCCTATCTCTTTTATGTCAGGTCCGGTGGGCACTTTTTACCGCCAATTTTCCATTACCATGGCAAGCTCCATTGTTATTTCTGCAGTAATAGCCCTTACGCTTACCCCTGTTTTATGTGCCATGCTATTAAAAAATAATCATGGAAAAGAACAGAAAACAAATCTACTGACAAGATCCCTAGATGCTTTTAATCGAATGTTTGATAAGCTTACTGGGCGTTATGTAGCATTGCTGAAAAGAATAGTTAGCCGCAGATGGGTAACGTTTGCAATACTCTTGCTTTTTGGTGCAGGTATCTTTTTTGAAAGTCAAATTCTTCCCTCTGGATTTATCCCCAGCGAAGATCAAGGGACCATCTATGCAATTATCCAGACCCCTCCTGGAGCCACACTAGAAAGGACCAATCAGGTTTCTCAAAGGCTGCAAAAAATATGTGAAGAGGTGGATGGAGTGGAATCTGTATCGTCATTGGCCGGTTATGAAATAATGACTGAAGGCCGTGGGTCAAATGCTGGAACCTGTCTTATCAATCTTAAAAAATGGTCAGACCGAGAACACACGGTTAAGGAAATAATGGAAGAGCTAGAGGAGAAATCTAGAAACCTAGGAGCCATCGTTGAGTTTTTTGAACCACCTGCAATTCCTGGTTTTGGTTCATCTGGTGGTTTTTCGATGCGCTTATTGGATCAAACTACCAATACCGATTATCAAGATTTTGATAAAATAAACAAACAGTTTATGGACGATCTGGCTAAGCGCCCAGAGCTTACTGGCTTGTTTACTTTTTTTGCCGCCAATTATCCTCAATTTGAGTTAGAGATAGACAATGATAAGGCGATGCAAAAAGGGGTAACCATTGGCAAAGCCATGGAAAATCTCAACATCTTAATTGGAAGTACTTATGAGCAAGGTTTTATTAAGTTCGGGCGGTTTTTTAAAGTTTACGTTCAATCCGATCCAAAGTTTAGAAGGCTTCCTTCGGATGTATTAAAGTTGTTTGTAAAAAACGATCATGGTGAAATGGTACCGTACTCTGCCTTTATGACCCTCAAAAAAACGCAGGGACCCAATGAAGTTACTCGTTTCAATATGTACAATTCGGCAGCTATACGTGGACTTCCAGCAAAAGGCTATACCACAGCTGATGCCATACAAGCCATTAGAGAAGTAGCCATGGAATCTTTACCTAAAGGCTATGACATTGCCTGGGAAGGTCTTTCGTATGATGAATCAAACAGAGGAAATGAATCCCTCTACATTTTTATCATCGTTTTGGTTTTTGTGTATTTGGTATTGGCGGCACAGTACGAAAGTTTCATCATCCCTCTTTCGGTAATTTTTTCTTTACCAGTAGGAGTCTTTGGCTCTTTTGTGTTGTTAAAATTTATGGGACTTGACAATGACATTTATGCCCAAATAGGGCTCATCATGCTGGTGGGGCTACTTGGAAAAAATGCTGTATTAATTGTAGAGTTTGCTGTTCAAAAACGACAACAAGGCTCCAGCATATTAGATGCAGCTATTGAAGGAGCCAAGGTTCGTTTCCGCCCAATTCTGATGACTTCCTTCGCTTTTATCGCTGGGTTAATTCCTTTAATAATGGCTCATGGAGCAGGTGCTATTGGCAACCGAACCATCGGGGCATCTGCTTTGGGCGGGATGTTGTTCGGAACCATTTTCGGGGTAATCATAGTCCCCGGCCTGTACTTCATATTTGGCAGTTTGGCCGATGGTCGTACACTTATCGAATTTGAAGAGAAGGGCTCCTTGTCAGAAAGTATTGTGAGCCAAAAAGTGGATACTAAATCTTCAGACAAACTGAGGAGAATGAAAACCCTCCTGAAACTGATGCGCAGGAGAATGAACCGCGGAAACCATAAAAACGACTAAACCATGAAATCTAAAAACATGTTTAAAAAAGCACCGTATTTGGGACTAGGTGCCGTCTTGCTATTTTCTTCTCTTACAAGTTGTAAATCATTAGAGGCTACCAGCAAAACTACCAATACCACTATGCCTGAGAGTTATACCAGTTCTCAGGATTCTACAAATACTGCCAAGGTACCTTGGAAGGATTACTTTACTGATCCCTACTTAAATGCATTAATAGATACCGCTCTAAAAAACAATCAGGAGCTAAATATTATACTACAGGAAATTGAAGTAGATAGGAGTGAAATACGCGCCAAAAAGGGTGAGTACTTACCCTCGGTAGGAATTGGCGCTGGAGCTGGTGTAGATAAGGTAGGACGCTACACCAGCCAAGGTGCCAATGATGCCAACACAGATATTGCTCCAGGAGTAGAAACTCCCGACCCTTTACCCAATTATATGGTGGGTGCGTTTGCTACTTGGGAGGTAGATATTTGGAAAAAACTGCACAATGCCAAAAATGCCGCTGTAGTGCGATACCTCTCTAGTGTAGAAGGGAAAAACTTTATGGTGACACATCTCATTTCAGAAATAGCCAGTTCGTACTATGAATTGCTAGCGCTGGATAATGAGTTAGAAATTGTAAAGCAGAACATCCAAATACAAAGTGATGCCCTAGCGATAGTGCGGATGCAAAAACAAGCGGCTCGGGTTACTGAGCTGCCTGTTAAGCGCTTTGAAGCCCAGTTGCTAAACACCCAAGGTTTGCAGTTCAACATACAGCAGGAAATTACCGAAACTGAAAATAGAATCAATTTCCTGCTGGGGAGATATCCACAGACTATTGAGCGCGATGCGAGTAATTTTATAAACCTTGTGCCCGATACCATTTATGCTGGGATACCCTCGCAATTGCTTACCAATCGCCCGGACATCAAACAAGCGGAGCTAGAATTGGAAGCTGCAAAGCTGGATGTAAAAGTAGCCAGAGCACAGTTTTACCCTAGGCTGAGCATTAATGCCGGCATCGGTTATGAGGCATTCAATCCTGAGTACTTTATCAAAACGCCACAGTCCTTGTTGTTTTCATTGGCTGGAGATTTGGCCGCACCCCTTATTAATAGAAACGCTTTAAAAGCAGCCTTTTATAGCGCCAATGCAAAACAGATACAGGCTATTTACAATTATGAGTTAGCTCTATTAAATGGTTATATAGAAGTGGCTAATCAGCTAGCTAAAATTGGAAATATGGAAAAGAGCTATAATTTGAAAGCTAAAGAAGTAGCGACTCTTACTGAGTCTATCAGCATTTCCAACCGTCTTTTTAGGTCTGCTAGGGCAGATTACATGGAAGTACTGCTTACCCAGCGAGATGCACTTGAATCAAAATTTGAATTGATAGAAACCAAACAACAACAGATGAATACTTTTGTACATATGTACCAAGCTTTAGGTGGTGGTTGGTAATAGCCTATTTATAAAATCGTAATCCCTGATTTCCCTTTCGTAAATTTTAAAGACTCACGAGCTAAATACTTCTCGTTTTAAACT
This sequence comes from uncultured Owenweeksia sp., assembly GCA_937146805.1. GTDB lineage: Bacteria > Bacteroidota > Bacteroidia > Flavobacteriales > Schleiferiaceae > Owenweeksia. The sequence continues at coordinate 4,379 of CAKZRR010000026.1, forward strand.
AATTAAAACTCTACAAGATTCAAGTCCAAAAGACTTAATCCTAAAAGCTTTTGAAAGTAAACAAGACAATGGTTTGGATGAAATGTTGAATCATCTAAAAATTTAGCCATGAGCTTGGATGCCAAAGTTTAAAACTTGGTTTTTTGGATAGTAAAAATTCTGAAATTTTGTACGAAAAAACCATGGTAAATGTTACATTGCTCCAAATAAGTCGAACTAAACCGAACAAGACTCTAAACTGAAGTAGGTAAAATCTAAACCATTTTAAATTGAAAAAGTTAAAAACCTTTGCATTTATTGCTGGTGCTGCTTTATTTATGTCCAGCTGTGCCACTGTGTCTAGCCCATTATCAGGTGTTATTTTTACCGATGTAAAATCTCCAATCGCTGCCACGGGCAATGCCAATTCCACTAAAGTAGGAAAGGCGGAAGCTACTTCTATTTTAGGAATTGCCGCTACAGGTGATGCCAGTATTGAGGCTGCGGCCAAATCAGCAGGCATAACCAAAATTCATCATGTAGATGCGCACTCCACCAGTATTCTTGGTGTATACGCAACCTATACCGTATACGTATATGGTGAATAAAAAAATTAAGAGGGTGCCTTTTGGGCACCCTCTATTTATTGTCTTTAGCTTGTTTCTTTTACAACCAAATTTACAAGCTCAAAAAATAGACAAACACTACACCTCCTCCATACAAGAGAATGGCACCTTGTACTTTATTAAAACCATTGAAGGCTATAAAAACGCTCCAAAAAAAACGAGCCTCTCTTTTGATATAACCTACCTCTCCTCTACCGATTCAGCCATTCTCAACTTCACTTATCTATCCAATCAAATTAGCCAAATAGACAGTATCTCCTTTATTCATGGAAATACTTCTACAAATAGTGTTTCTTCTAAATTATTTATTGAAGCTGAAAAACTAAATTGGGAACATCGTTATTCCAGCAAGTTTTCATTCTCAGATATAGACCTCATTTTTAAATCAGAATCACCCGCCAAAATGAGGTTATTCTATGAAAATGAATCAATGGAACTGGTGATAAGTGAGAAAACTTGGAGCAAAAAATCCGAGATTCTTAGGCGTATAATTTCTATGATTAAAGCCAATAATTAAAGAGGCTAAATACCAACCGCTTAGTTTTCATTTTTCAGCATCTTTGCAGCCTCATGAGCATGGATAAAGAAAAACAACTTCGCTACGATAAAACCTACCTCAGCATGGCCAACGAGTGGGCGCAGTTATCGCATTGCGAACGCAGAAAGGTAGGTGCCCTAATTGTAAAAGATCGCATGATAATGTCGGACGGATACAACGGGACCCCTACAGGTTTTGATAATTTTTGCGAAGATGAAGAAGGCTATACCAAGTGGTATGTACTGCATGCCGAGGCCAATGCTATTTTAAAAGTAGCTTCCTCTAACCACAGTTGCGAAGGCGCCACGCTATACCTAACTTTATCGCCCTGTAAAGATTGCAGCAAACTAATACACCAAGCGGGTATTAAACGATTGGTGTTTGTAGAGCGTTATAAAGACGATAGCGGCTTGCAGTTTTTAGAAAAAGCAGGCATCGCTATTGAGCAAATTGAAAACTAAAAGCTTGAAAATCAACAAAATTTATTTCCCTATTATTTTGGCGCTGGGCGTTGTAGCCGGTATAGGCTTGGGTATGTATTTCAACTTTCCCAATACTTTGGTTCCACCCCAAGCATCCCTCGAAAGAGAAAACAAAATAAAACTGGTGATGAGCTACATTGACAACCAGTATGTAGATGCCGTTGATACCGACAGCTTGCTCAACCAAACCATTAGCGAATTACTTAGAAAGCTGGATCCGCACAGCGCCTTTATTGCTGCGCAAGATGTGGCCGAAAGCGAAGAAGAAGTAAACGGTGGTTTTGTAGGTGTGGGTATTGAGTTTCGTATTTTTAAAGATACCCTTACCGTACTAAAAGTAATGGCCGATGGGCCTGCCGCCAAAGCGGGTGTGCTGGCTGGAGACCGTATTTACAGAGCCAATGATAACCCCATGTATGGTGATAGCTTGCATACCAACGATGTGATAGCAGCCCTTAAAGGAGAGGAAGACACCGAAGTTTATATAGAAATAAATAGGGGGCAACCACGCAGCTACCATGCTCTTACCATAACGCGTGGAATGGTGCCCATAAAAAGCGTTAGCAGCCAACTAATGTTGGATGAGCGCACTGCCTATGTGCGCTTAGACAGGTTTGCCCAAACTACCGCCACCGAAGTAAAAAATGCCATTACTACTTTACGCCAACAGGGAGCCGAACGACTGGTTTTTGATTTACGCGATAACCCTGGGGGCCTACTTACTATGGCCAACGCAGTTTCGGATCAATTTTTAGCCCGTGGAGAGCTGATTGTTTTTACGCAAAACCGAGAATTAGATAGAGTAGATTATGAAGCTTCGCGCGAAGGCGTTTTTGAAAATGGCGACTTGGTTATTTTAATTGATGAAGGCTCTGCCTCGGCCAGTGAAATTGTAGCCGGTGCGGTGCAAGACAATGATAGAGGTTGGATTATTGGGAGACGATCTTTTGGGAAGGGTTTGGTACAAGAAGAGATTCCATTGCCCGATGGCTCTAAAATGCGCTTAACCACTAGGCGTTATTATACCCCGAGTGGTAGAAGCATTCAAAAACCATTTAAAGATTACGACCAACGTTACTTGCAAAACAATGGATACCACAGTTCGTGGGAAGATAGCCCGCAGGACAGTAACGCTACTTACTACACCACTGGGGGCCGCGAAGTATTTGGCGGAGGAGGTATTTTACCTGACGTTGCTGTAGCTATTGATACCAACCGTGATGCTATTGTAGTGTACCATCTTATTAATTTGGCCAATATACAAGGCCAAGCTTTTGCCTATGTAGATGGCAATAGAAAAGAGTTTTCGGCTATAAGCCAAACCGAGTTTGAAAAATCGTTTGAAATAACCCAAGATGTACTGGATTACTTTTTTAAAGACAATGTTGGCAGACTGGAAAGCTTAAAACCCAGCGCATTTGAATTACTAAAGCTACGCATTAAGGCCTATTTGGCGTATGAACTATACAATCAATCGGCTTACCAAAAAATATACTTTAAGGCCGACCCCTTGATTAACAAAGCCTTGGAAGTATTGAACAGCGATACCCTATTGCTACCGAAACCATAGGGCAAAAAAAATCCGTGGCGCTGAGTTGGCACCACGGAAATTTCGTTTAAACGATAATTGTCTTAAAGACTAGCCTTCAGTAGCGTCTTCTACTACTTCGGTAACTTCTTCAATTACTTCTTCGGCAGATGCTTCTACTGAATCAGCAACTTCTTCAACAGCCTCTTCAACTTCTTCCATCACTTCTTCAGCGTGGTCGTGTCCTGAATGGTCGTCCATTGTTTCTTCTTGTACTTCGTTAGCAGTTTCATCAGCAGAAGTTTCTGCATTACCGCAAGCGCCCATAAAGCCAACTAATGCTAGCGATAGTGCAAATAAGCTTACTTTTTTCATTGTGTAACAGATATTTGGTTATTATATATAATGAGGCGAAAGTAATATTTTTCTATTCAAAAAGACCAAAAGTCCGTAGGTATTAAGGCTTTAAGAGATTTTTTATACTCACTAATTCCTCCACTCTATTGGCTAAGTCGCTGATGCTGATTCTTTCCTGTTGCATGGTATCCCTGTTTCGCAACGTAACTGTTTGGTCTTCTTTTGTTTGATGATCTACCGTTATACATAGTGGCGTACCAATAGCATCGTGTCTGCGGTAGCGTTTTCCTATCGCATCTTTCTCATCGTACTGGCAATTATGGTCTAGTTGCAAGCTACTTAGCACTTCTCTAGCAATTTCGGGCAAACCATCTTTTTTAAGCAAAGGCAAAACCGCCACTTTTACAGGCGCCAAAGGCATGGGTATTTTTAAAAGGGTACGGGTACTACCGTCTTCCAATTTTTCTTCGCGTAAAGCGGAAGAAAGCACCGCTAAAAACATACGATCCAATCCAATAGACGTTTCTACCACATAGGGTGTGTAGTTTTCATTAATCTCGGGATCAAAATATTGCAGCTTTTTACCACTGTGTTCCTCATGCGCTTTTAAGTCAAAATCGGTGCGGCTATGAATACCCTCCAACTCCTTAAACCCAAAAGGGAAGTTAAACTCAATATCGGCAGCGGCATTGGCATAATGCGCCAATTTATCGTGGTCGTTAAAGCGGTAATTCTCCTTACCCAAGCCCAAGGTTTGGTGCCAGTTAATGCGCGCCTCTTTCCAGTAGTCGTACCATTTCATTTCCTCACCTGGGCGCACAAAAAATTGCATTTCCATTTGCTCAAATTCACGCATACGGAATATAAACTGACGGGCTACTATCTCGTTTCTAAAGGCTTTACCGGTTTGGGCAATACCAAACGGAATTTTCATCCTCCCCGTTTTTTGCACATTTAAAAAATTCACAAAAATACCTTGCGCAGTTTCGGGGCGCAGATATACGGTGCTGGCGCCATCGGCTGTAGAGCCCATTTGCGTGCCAAACATTAGGTTAAACTGGCGCACTTCTGTCCAGTTTTTAGAACCCGATACCGGGCAGGCAATACCTTTTTCTTCAATCAATGCCTTTACATCTTCCAAGTCCTCGGCCTCTAAACTTTTGGCCATACGCGTCATGGTTTCTTGGGCTTCATCCAAGTATCCTTTTACGCGCGGGTTGGTTTCTCTAAACATGGCCTCGTCAAAGCTTTCACCAAATCGTTTGGCGGCTTTTACGCATTCTTTATTCGCCTTTTGGCGGAGCTTTTCGGCATAATCTTCCAACAACACATCGGCACGGTAGCGCTTTTTGCTGTCCTTATTATCAATCATGGGGTCGTTAAAAGCATCTACATGGCCGCTGGCTTTCCAAGTGGTGGGGTGCATAAAAATAGCCGAATCCAGGCCAACAATATTTTCGTGCATTTGCACCATGGCTTTCCACCAATAGTCTCTAATATTTTTTTTGAGTTCTACCCCGTTTTGGCCGTAATCGTAAATGGCTTGCATGCCATCGTATATCTCACTCGATTGGAAAATAAACCCATACTCCTTGGCATGAGAAATCACCTTTTTAAATAGCTCATCTTGATTCATGGCGCGAAAATAAAGATTTAGACCTTTGTCCGCTTCATTGTACCCTGTAGATCACTAAATTAATCTTAGCCCTTATTTTTCAAACAGCACCTTTACCGAATACACATTTTGCGCTCCTATAATTTGGAGTACACAAGGGCCTAAAACGCCCTCTTTTACTGCTATTTGAATATCCGCACTACTCAAAGCGCCTTGCTGTAGCAAACGGCCATCCATACTGTACAATTCGTAACTATAACGCTCTGTATTTTGGGGGAAGTTTATATGCAATACATCTTTAGCAGGATTGGGATGTACCTGAATCAACTCATCTTCAGCAACCCTCTCTTTTAAGCCAATGCCGGGCGTGCTGCAAACCGCATTAGGGCCGTGGAGGTAATCGCCATCAAAATAACTAAGGTAACTTACACTATCTCCATTAACAGTTGTTGGGTTTTTAAAAGCTACAAACAAAGTATCGTTAACGATACCAAAGGATACTGGCGCGCTCCCAAAACTGGCAGGCGTACCACACCACTGATGGCCGTTCCAACCTGCAAGATAGGAAATGGCAACATCACCGAACTTATGGGAAGTGCTGAGACCTCCATTGATGTTACAGTACAAAATGGTATCATGGGCAAAGAGATCTTTTACAAAACCCACCGTTCCACCACCAACATTTTCCCAACTACTTCCATTCCATTTTGCGATATGATTTCCAGGGTCTTGAGGATACACCATCTTATCAAAAGTTCCTCCCATATAAAGATTTCCTTCAAAAAATTCAAAATCGTAAGTTTTTGAAAAGATTCCAGCTAATCCTGAGCCATATGAATGCCACTGATGACCATCCCAGCGGCAAATACCTCTAAACACACTTCCAATATTTGAACCGTTGTTGATTGTTAGAATATCACCATTGGGTAAGATTTTCAATTTTTCGATGGCTCCAAAATTCGCCAAAGTATCAGTGGGGTGAGTGATTGAATAAGGGTACATCCATGAGCTGCCCTTATCTGGTGTCATGAAGTGGGTATAGGTAAATGATGAATCCTTGGGATTATAATAACTCCCGCCCCAAACAAGCAAAGAATCTCCTTTAACAGACATATCATCTACAACGTAGACTGGGCCGGAGCTATTCACTTTTGAACTTGTCCATAAACTATCGTCATACCATTTTAAGAGGAACGTTGAAGGAAGTTGAACTGAGTCTTTATCCAAAACAATCTCTTGAAAAACCCCTCCTATGTATAGAGTATCACCATACATTTCGATGTCACTTGCCACATTTGCATAATATCCAGAAAATGGTAGCGAATGCCAACTCCCACCAAGCCTGTACGCAACGCATCTACGAATTGAATCAGAATCATACCACCCTCCAACTATCCAATCTCTACCTAATGGCCCATCCGATACAAAATTTACCTCAAAACCGTAGGCAGAGGCGCCTAGCTGACGAGAATGGAACCCATTCATTGCAGGTTTCCAGTCCTGAGCATAAACTCCAGTGCCAGCACAAGCAAACAGAAGTAAACTACAGCTTAATAACTTTAGCATTGTAATATTTGTTAAGTGTGATGGTATAAAGTCCCTTTTTTTAGTTTGAAACAAGCAGCACGCTTTTTACGAAAAAACTATTTTTCAAACAGCACCTTTACCGAATACACATTTTGCACTCCTATAATTTGAAGCACACAAGGGCCTAAAACGCCCTCTTTTACCCTTATTTTATTTTGTGCCTTGTTTAATGCGCCCTGTTGTAGCCTGCGCCCATCCATACTGTACAGCTCGTAATTATAACGCTCTGTATTTTGGGGGAGGTTTACATATAAAACTTCTTTGGCGGGGTTGGGGTATATCATAATAGCTCCCTCCTTTTTTAACTCTGCTTGCCCAATGGTAGGGGTGCTGCAAATGGCATTGGGGCCGTTTAAATAATCACCATCAAAGTACATTACATGATCTACGGGTTTGCCGTTTACCGTTGCATTTGAGTATGGGGGCTTTGAGCTAAAGTTTAAATACAAAGTATCATTTATAAAACCCATGCGCTCGGGTGTTGCCGATAGATTATCAATACCTAAAGGCGTACCGCACCACTTTTCGCCATCCCAACCTGCAAAACTAGGAATGTGCACATCTCCAAATTTATGATGCGAGTAAATCCCTCCACCTATAAAAACATACAATATGCTGTCATGCTCTATTATATCGCGTACTCCTCCTTCCATAATGCCTCCGCCCAAACCTTGCCAATCGGTACCATCCCAGCGGGCAATACTATTTACTGGCGGATCGTTTGGGTTAAACCATATCGTATCTCCGTAAAAAGTACCATACGTGCCAAAACTGCCTCCCAAATACAGTTCTCCATTATAAAATTCAAACTCCGTAGCAGCCGTATGATGCATGCTGCCCGGATAGTTGCCGTAGCTATGCCATTGTTGACCATCCCACCTAATTAAACCTTTATAGGCAGATGAAACGGGTCCTTCATCATTTAGCTTTAAAATATCTCCATTATCTAAAATTTGAGTTTTTTGATGAATCCCAAAACTTGGATATTGACCCGTATCAGTAGGGTGTGTTATACTAAAAGGATACTGCCAAGTTTGAGCCCCATCAACCGTCATAAAGTTGTTACCTATAATAGCTTGCGGGGGTTTATGATAGTGAGCCCCTGCTATTAACAATGAATCGCCCTTGGTAGCCATTGCTTTTACGCGCCATACATGATCAGATCCCGACCAAAAACTATCTTGATGATACATTAACAAATTAGTTTGTATGGCTACTGTACTACTGTCTTTTTCCCATTCCATGGGGCGCATATCACCTCCAATACACATGGTATCGCCCCACATGGCCAAATCATTAACCGCTCCTATATAATTTGTTTTAATAGGCAAGGGCACCCACTTACCCCCACTGCGGTAGGCAACATAACGCAACACAGAGTCCTTATCTAAAAACTGACCATATATCCAATCTTTACCCAACGGCCCATTGGCCCTAAATTTAATAGGCAACTCTGCACCACCTATTATCTGATTGTGAAACAAGCCATCCATAGCTGGTTTGAGCAATTGCCCCATAGAAACATGACAAAACACACTAAGAAAAATGGCTAAAAGAATGCTACGCATAGCGGTGGCAGTTTGGTTGGTTTAAAGAAGTTGTTAAAGTAGTGAAGATACCACAAACTTTGCAACACCATTTAGTTTACGGTTTTTGGTTTACCGATATGTAAAATAAAAGAACGCTTTATTTTACTTTAGCCAGCACTCAAAATGCTATTCATGAAAAATGCCTTCTTGTTTTTAATTTTCGCGCTTTCTGCTATTGGCAGCCAAGCCCAAAACCTCTATTCCAAATCCTTTGGCGAAAAGCAAAACCCCGCCTTAATTTATTTACATGGTGGCCCCGGTTACAACTGCTCTAATTTTGAGGTAAGCACCGCCAACACTTTGGCCAAAGCCGGCTTTTATGTAATTGTATATGATAGGCGTGGTGAAGGCCGATCGGAGGATGCGGCAGCTGCTTATACTTTTGAGCAAACGTTGCAGGATTTAAACGCACTGTATGAGCAATACCATTTAGAAAAAGCCACTTTACTAGGGCATAGCTTTGGCGGCATGGTGGGCATTAAATACGCAGCACAATTCCCCAAAAGGGTAAAAAATTTGGTGTTGATTGGCGCGCCTATTTCTTTACAGGAATCTTTTAAAACCATACTGGCTACCGTAAAACCCATTTACCTAGCCAAAGAGGATAAAACCAACCTCAACTATATTGCTATGTTAGAGAATATGGACAGCAGCAGCCTGCAATACAGCTCGTATTGTTTTATGCACGCCATGCAAAATGGTTTTTACAGCCCTGCAAATTCAAACCCTAAAGCTACAGAGTTGTACGCCCTTTTTAAAACCGACAGCATTTTAAAAAACTATGGCGCCAAAATGGGTTATGCTGCCCCCCAAGGTTTTTGGAAAAACGAACAATACACCACGCTTGATATGACCGCCGAATTACAAAAAACACTTAAACAAGGCACTGCGGTATATGGGCTGTATGGCAAAGAAGATGGCTTGTACTCGGAAAAACAAGTACTGGATTTACAAGCTTTATTGGGCGCTGAAAACTTGCTGTACCTAGAAAACTGCTCACACAATGTATATATAGACCGGCAGGTTGCTTTTATACAGTTTATTGAAAAAGTAGAACGTTAAAGCAAACCCCAATCCATCGCTTTCTTTATCATTCCTACTGAGTTCTTTACGTCCATTTTTACAAAAAGGTTGCGCTTGTGAGTAGCCACGGTGTTGGTGCTAAGAAACAAGGTATCGGCAATTTGTTGGGTAGTATATTGTTGGGCTATTAACTTTAAAACCTCCAGTTCTCGTCTGGTTACTTTAGGTATAAGTCCAGCCGATGGTTTTGGTTTTCCGCTTAAACTCTCTATCATTTTTAATGTTAAATGCGGACTCAATACTTTATTCCCCTCATAAGCATCCTTTATGCCTTGAATCAAAACTTCTTTAGATGAGTTTTTCAATAAATATCCGGTAGCCCCTTTTTTGAAAATGGTAGTAATAATGCTGCCCTCATCATTGGTAGTAAGCATAAGAACCCTCACTTCCGGGTATTGCTTAGATACATGCTCCAAGGTTTGCAAACCGTCCATTTTGGGCATTTGTAAATCCAATAAAAGCACATCAATTCTTTTTGTTTTTAAAACCTCCAAAGCTTCCAGCCCATTGCCTGCGGTAGCTACCACTTTAAGCTTAGTATCTGTCTCTAAGATTGCTTTGATGCCATCCAATAAAATCTGATGATCGTCTGTAATTAATATTCGAATCATAAACTAGCTTTTTGAATTTGATGAATCCATCGTTTTGGCCATCAAAGGAATGTTAATGCTTAATAAGGTACCTCTTCCTATTCGGCTATCAATCTCGTACTCGCCACCAATAGAGTTTACTCTAAAGGCCATGCTCTTAAGTCCCATTCCATGATTTTCTGAAACAGCTTTTGGATCAAATCCCTTTCCATCATCCTCAAGGGTAAGGTTTAATAAATCATGGCTATAAATAAGTTGAAGGACTACTTCACTCGCCTCTGCGTGATTCACTATATTATTTATGGCCTCTTGTATTACCCTAAAAAGCATCATATTTTGATGGTCATCCAACAATTGCTCCTCTCCATAGGTTTCGAAAAGAGCATTTACCCCTGCCCTATTATCTAGATTTCTCATTTGATCTTCCAGCGCTTTTTTAAGGCCCAATCTTTCCAATGCTTGCGGCATCATTTCATGCGCTATTTTTCTAACCTCTGTGCAGGCATCGTCTATCATTAGGTTTACAGCCACATACGTTTGTGAATTTACTGCAGATTCTATGCACTCGTTCATGGCTCCAATACTAATCTTTAAGCCCGAAAGCATATTACCTAGTCCATCATGCAAATCCCGTGAAACACGCGCCCTTTCCTTTTCCTGTCCCTCCAGCATGGCCAACATAGCTATCTTTTGCTGTTCTTGCTTAGCCCTTGTTAGCTGTAAGTGTTTGAATCGTAATCTATTTTGAAAAATTAGCAATCCAATAATAAGTACCAATACCACTATCCCCAAAAAAAATAGTAGCACACTAACCTGTTTTTCCTTTTTACGACTCTGCACTTCCTCTTCTAGCAACCTAAGCCTTAACTGATCTTGCTCGTATTTTATTTTTAAATCTGCAAAACCCTTTAAACTGGCATTGCTTAGCTTACTTTCTTCATTAATCTGTTTTTCCTTTAGCAATAAATCATACGCTTTTTCAAAGTTTCCATAAGCCAAAGCCTTTTTTCTGCGAGCCTTTAATATACCGGGTATAAAAGAGGTTCGCCCTTTTTTTAATGCAATCGCTTCTGCTGTATCAAGCATAGCACTACTATTTACAAAACCCATCTGCTTGATTTGTCTACTTACTACAAGACTATCGGTGGTAGCTGTATCATGTATCAAAGAGGCCAATTCTATCAATACTTCTACAATGGCTACATTTTCAATTTGGTTTCTATAATTATACGATTGCGCAAAGTGATGCACCGCTTGATCAGTTTGCCCCAAGAGCTTAAATGAATTACCTAAACCAAAATACACCCTACCTAGACTAACCTCTCTTTGAGGCTTCTCATTTAAAAGAATCTGCAGCGTGCGGTTATACATAGTTATTGCCAAATCAGGGTTTCCCAATTCATTTTGTGTAACCCCCAAATTATTTAAAATCGAAGCTTGCCTTTTATCATTTCCTAATTCCTCAGACAACGCTAAGGCTTTCTCTAGACTAACCTTAGCTTCCTCAAACGATTTATACTCCAACATTATACTGGCCTTGGTATTATACACTGCAGCTTGGCCACTTTTGTTTTCCATTTGCTCAAAAAGGTGCAGAGCGCTATCTAAATAAGCAGTTTTTTTATTTACCTCTTTGTAACCAAGGCACCATGCTAAGGCGTTAAACGATTTCGCAATAAGCAAGGGGCTGTTTAAGTTTTTGGCCAATCGCAATGCTCTTTGAGCATTATTTTCTGCAGTAGCACCACTATACTGTGCCAATGATAAACTCACCAAATACTCGCATTTAAGCGAATCGGGCGGCAGTTCTTCTATCAATAAAGTAAGGCTATCTATTTTATTTGTGCTGCCAAAAACAACTACACTGCACAGCACACAAGCCATCAGCACTAGTACTTTTAATTGGTTGCCAAAACCACCAGCAGTCGCTATTCTACGTAAAAACCCACTCTTTTTCATTCCTATAAAGGTACTTGTAATTAAGTAGTCACTATTCACTCTTTTCGTTGATTTTATCTCCTCACACAATAGTGTTAACTAAATCCCCTAAAACGCTCATTTTTAAATATCATGGTAATAGATGTGGTACGGGTTACTAGGCTAAATGACATTTGTCCCAGCAATAATCCAAAAGATTAACCGCCATGAAAGATCACAATTTAATATCTAAAAAACGCCTTAACAGGCTGCGCCAGCAAGGTTATAAAAAGCAGAACGATGCAGAGTTGAGTAAACTGGCTTTTGGTAACCGATTTGCCTTTATTATATGCACCAGCCTCTTACTAATTGGTATTGGTTCGCAAAATATAACACTCTTAAGTGTTATGCTAGGTATTGCCTTTTTAGGCGTAATTCTACCCTACCACCCATTCGATTACATCTACAATTATATAGTGGTACCTAATACCAAACGACCCAAGCTGCCACGTAGATCCGAACAGCTCAAGTTTGCCTGTACCATGGCTAGCCTTTTCATAGCCTCCATCATTTTTTTGTTTATCAACAACTTTAATACAGCAGCATACACAGTAAGTGCCATTCTACTTGTAATAGCTGTGCTTGTAGGTACCACAGATTTTTGTCTTCCATCCATTATGTACAATCGTCTATTCTTAAAAAATAAACCTCGCCCTTAAAAAAGGCTCATTAATCACCAATAATAAACGCTTAAATCCTTTTACAATGAATACTATCGAAACACCCGAATTACAGTTAAAATTATTAATCAGCCATCCAAATTTTAAACTGGTAAACGCTTTGGAACCTACCAAGTTTCGCCTCAAGCACATACCCGGGTCTATTAACATTTTCAATTCAAAAGACATTTCGAAAAAGCTGGATAAGGAAAATGAGATTGTGATTTACTGTTCAGATTACTGCTGTAAAAAAAGCATTAGTTTATACTACCAGCTAGTTGATTTGGGCTACCAAAACGTAAGACGCTATGCCGCTGGTTTAACCGAATGGGAAAAATACGGACTCCCACTAAGAGCTTCAGCCTTAGGATCTCATGTGTTACTAACCCGTTAATATAAAAATGATGATAGCTACTAAAAACACAACTCAGGTAGATGCCAAGGCCTTAGAGCAAAAAGTAAAAATGATGTATACGGACGTGGCAGAAAGACCAAAAGAACCTTACCATTTTGAGATGGGCCGCCAACTAGCCGAAAGACTGGGGTACCCAGCCAGTAAGCTTAATAAAATCCCTGCCGAAGCCATTGAATCCTTTGCAGGCGTGGGCCACTTTTTTGACTTAAGTCATATTAAACCAGGAGACCACGTGGTTGACCTAGGTAGTGGCTCTGGCTTAGATGCCTTTTATGCTGCGCAATTAGTGGGTCTTTCTGGAAAAGTTATCGGTATAGATATGACACCCGCTCAAATAGAAAAAGCCAACCGTTTAAAAACCAAAAACGGCTTTGCGCAGGTGCAGTTTGTTGAGAGTTATATCGAGCAAATACCCTTGCCGGATGCCAGTGCTCATACCGTGATAAGCAATGGTGTAGTAAACCTATCGAGCGATAAAGAAGCTGTTTTTAAAGAAGCCGCCAGAGTATTAAAACCAGGCGGACGTCTAGTACTTGCCGATATTGTGAGTAACCAAACTCTTCCCGAATCAATAACATGCAATGCCTCGCTTTGGGCTGCCTGCATAGGAGGTGCCATGCAAATTGATGCGTACATAAAACTAATAGAATCTGCTGGGTTAACGGTAATAGCTACCGTTACCAACCCTTACCAATTTATTTCAAATAGTGCCCAATCTGCTACAAGGGATTACGGTATTAAAAGTATTTCACTAATGGCCGTAAAGGCTTCATAAATAAACCCCAATTTAAAAACTATCAGTATGTCAAACAGTAAAAAATTAGTTGTTGTTCTTACCAAAAATGCCAACAACGATGTGTCGTCAGTAGCCTTTACCATTGCCAATGCGGCATTAAGCAAAGGAACCGAAGTAGGTATATTTTTAACCTCAGATGGTGTGGAACTTAGTAAAGCCGGAGCTACCGAGTTTACGCATGTACCTCCTTTTAAAAAGCTGAACGACCTTATCGAAAATTTTACTTCTAACGGAGGAGTACTTTGGTCCTGCGCACCTTGTTTTAATCATCGCGGATTACCCGCTGATGAAACGGTGCCAGGAGCAGAGATAGTAGGTGCTGGCCCAATGCTCGATTGGGTTACCAATGGAGCGCAAACACTTTCATTTTAATTGATTTTTGCAATTTTTTGTTAAAATGAAACAGGAACACATATATCTTGATTCGCACGCAACTACGCGTGTGGATCGAGATGTTCTGCATTGTATGATGCCCTACTTTACCGAACATTATGGTAATGGGAATCATGCCCTAGGCTGGAAATCGGATGCGGCCATAGAAAACGCACGTGTTCAGGTTGGTCAGTTAATTGGTGCCAAACCCAGTGAGTTTATTTTTACTAGTGGCGCAACCGAAGCCATTAACCTGGGGTTACTAGGACTCGCAAAAAACAATGACTCTGGTCGTAATCATATTATTAGCCAAAAAACAGAGCACGCTGCCGTATTGCAAACTTTACAGCAACTTGAGCAAGAAGGTTATAAGATAACCTTGTTAGATGTAGACCCCGTTGGTAGGATAAAACTAGAAGACCTTAAAGAAGCTATTTCTGAAAACACATTTATGGTGGCCATTATGTTATCTAACAATGAAATTGGCACCATACAACCCATTCATGCTATTGGTGAAATCTGTAAAAAATGGGGTAGCCTTTTCTTTTGTGATCTTACCCAAGGGGTAGGTTGGTATAATTTAAACCTACAAACCCTGCCCATAGACTTAGCCGCTTTTTCTTCGCATAAAATTTACGGCCCAAGAGGGGCAGGAGCCCTATTTGGCCAAAAAAAACTATTAAAAAAATTAGCGCCCATTATGTATGGAGGTGGCCAAGAAAAGGGATTAAGACCCGGAACCGTAAATTTACCAGCCATAGTAGGCTTTGGAAAAGCTTGTGAAATAGCCTTTCAAAACGCTAAAAATATCACACCCAAAATAGAGACGCTCCGTAATTATTTTCAAGATCGCCTCTTTTCTGCAATTCCTGGCATTCGGTTAAACGGTTGCCCCGAAAACAGACATCCTGGTAACCTTAATATTTCCATTGATAATGTTTCGGGAGAAGAACTGGCGGGGCAATTACCTCAACTTATTTTCTCGAACTCCTCCGCTTGTACTAATAATAAAACATCTCATGTATTAGCAGCACTCCCTAATAAATCTGCATTAGCCAACGAAAAGTCTTTGCGCTTTGGCATTGGAAAATACAATACAGCAGAACAAATAGATTTAGCCGCTCAAAAAATTATTAATGCTGCCCATATTTTACTTCAAAAAAAGGCGAGAATTTAATCAAAAAGCTGTTGTACGTTTTCGGAAAACAATTTCACAGCAATCGCTAAACAAATAATACCAAACACTTTTCGCAATACGCCAATACCCGCCTTACCAATTTTACGCTCAATTAGCGGAGCACTTTTTAACACGACATATACCAAACCGCAGTTTAACAAAATAGCCACCACTATATTTTCGGCAGCGTACTCCGCTCGTATAGAAATAATAGTAGTAAGCGTTCCGGCTCCCGCTATAAGCGGAAATGCAATGGGTACAATAGAAGCTGCTTTGGGCTCTTCATCTTTAAAGAGGTTTACGCCTAAAATCATTTCCAGTGCTAAAATTAACAGCACAAACGATCCGGCCACGGCAAACGAGTTCACATCTACCCCTAAATATTGCAGTAAGGTATCGCCCACAAACAAAAAGGCAATCATAATACCACCTGCCACCAGCGTGGCACTACCACTTTGAATTTTACCTGCCGTTTGGCGTAAGCTTATAATAATAGGAATACTGCCAATAATATCTATTACAGCAAATAAAACCATGGCGGCCGAAAATATTTCTTTTATACTGAAATTCATGACGTTAGCGCTATTTTTTGAAATTTTCGGCAAAAGTACTGTGCCTTTTTTAATTGGCGTGTTTTGTTGCACTTTTCTTTTATCATTTGGTTAATAAAATGGTGTTTAATTTAAAGGATGAATCTCTTTAACCACTAGGGCTGTTGCACTTCAAGCGCTACCTTTGTCGGCATGATAGCTATAGATGACACCTTAATTTCGGAAGACCTATTGGAGAAGGCCTTTGTTTGCGACCTTACCAAATGTAAAGGCGCCTGTTGTGTAGAAGGCGATGCTGGTGCACCCCTAGCCGATGATGAAATGAGCATTTTAGAAGAAATTTATGAAGATGTAAAACCCTTTTTACGAAAAGAAGGTGTGGCGGCTATTGAAGCTCAAGGCACTTCGGTAAAAGACCCTGCCGATGGCGAGTGGGTTACCCCTTTAGTAAACAATGCCGAATGTGCTTATGTAATTTTTGATGACAAAGGTGTAACCAAATGCGGTATTGAAAAAGCCTGGGAAGAAGGTGCCGCACAATGGCGCAAACCCGTTTCGTGCCATCTCTACCCTATTCGTATAGATAGCTACCCAACCTACGATGCCGTGAACTATCATAAATGGCAAATTTGCAGCCCCGCCTGTAGTTTAGGCGAAAGCTTAAAAGTACCTGTATATAAATTTACCAAGGATGCCCTTATTAGAAAATACGGGCCAGACTGGTATGAACAATTACAGGAAGTGGCTGAACATTGGCCGCAGAAAATGGGTGAGTAAAAGCTGAACTTTTCTCCAAAGTATGATTGTTCCAATTTTAGATTGACGTTATCAACAATTCGTGTGTATTATTTTTTAAAAATGCATGTCAAATAAGTTTGGTTTTATTTCAACCTACGGGTTCGCTGCTTTTAGGCTTGTAGGAAGTATAAATAGGTGTTAATAAATGCACTGCAATGTTAAAAACTAGCCCTTGTATGGGCTTTTTTAATTCCTAAAATTTGTGAAGCAAGATGATAGCCACTCATCGTTACACCGCAAAAACAAATTAATATTTTACTGATTTTCAGCATTATACCAATTTGAATGGAGGGCTAACTGTCAGCAAATGAAAGGAATTAAGAATACTGTTTTACTATGAGCTTACAAGAACCGATACTTCAAGAAAACAAAAACCGCTACGTGCTCTTTCCTATTGAGCACCATGATATTTGGGAGTGGTATAAAAAACAGGAAGCCAGTTTTTGGACAGCTGAAGAGATAGACCTAAGTGCCGATTTAGTAGATTGGAATGATAAGCTAAATGATGACGAGCGCTATTTTATAAAACACATTTTGGCATTTTTTGCTGCCAGCGATGGTATTGTAAACGAAAACCTAGCTGAGAACTTTGTAAACGAAGTACAGTTTACAGAAGCTAAATTCTTTTACGGCTTTCAAATAATGATGGAGAACATTCATAGCGAAACGTATTCGTTATTAATTGATACCTATATTAAAGACAAAGAAGAAAGCAACAAACTATTTAAGGCCATTGAAACTTTTGAGGCCATTAAAAAGAAAGCCGACTGGGCTATTAAGTGGATTGAATCTGATTCGTTTGCCGAAAGACTTATTGCCTTTGCAGCAGTAGAAGGTATCTTTTTTAGTGGCTCATTTTGTTCCATTTTTTGGCTTAAAAAACGTGGCTTAATGCCAGGGCTAACCTTTAGTAACGAGTTAATTTCGAGAGACGAAGGCCTGCATTGCGATTTTGCGGTACACCTACACAACAAGCACCTTGTAAACAAGGTACCTAAAGAGCGTATCAAGCAAATTATTGTAGAAGCCTTAGATATTGAGCGTGAGTTTATTACGGAAAGTTTACCCGTAAACTTAATTGGAATGAACGCCACTTTAATGACCCAATACTTAGAGTTTGTAGCCGACAGATTATTGGTAGAACTTGAATGTCCTAAAATTTATGACGTAAGCAACCCGTTTGATTTTATGGATATGATTAGCCTACAAGGCAAAACCAACTTTTTTGAAAAGCGCGTAGCCGAATATCAAAAAAGCGGGGTAGTACAAGGACAAGATTCGCAGCAAATTTCGTTTGACGCTGATTTTTAAACAAACGAACAAAAACAACCACCAACACACATTAAACTAACATTTTAAACACAGGGCATGTACGTACTAAAAAGAGATGGGAGAAAAGAGACGGTAAAATTTGATAAGATTACCGCACGTATTCAAAAGCTATGTTACGGCTTTAGCAACTTGGTAAACCCTACCAATGTAGCTATGAAAGTAATTGAAGGTATTTACGAAGGAGTAACTACCTCCGAATTAGATAGCTTGGCAGCAGAAGTTGCCGCCAGTATGACCACACGTCACCCCGATTATGCGCAGTTAGCAGCGCGTATTGCCGTGAGCAACCTCCACAAAAACACCGAAAAATCTTTTAGCGAAACCATGAAATCGCTGAGAGAATATGTAAATCCAAGAACCGGTTTACACTCTCCGCTTATTGCCGAAGATGTGTACGAACTAATACAGAACAATGCTGCCCTGCTTGATTCTACCCTTATTTACGATCGTGATTTTGGATATGATTATTTTGGTTTTAAAACTCTAGAAAGGTCTTACCTATTACGCCTTAACGGCAAGGTAGCCGAGCGCCCTCAACACATGCTTATGCGTGTAGCTTTAGGTATTCATAAGGACGATTTAGAATCGGCTATTGAAACCTACGACTTAATGTCTAAAAAGTACTTTACCCACGCTACACCTACCCTGTTTAACTCGGGTACACCCAAGCCACAGATGTCGTCTTGCTTTTTATTAACCATGAAGGATGACAGTATTGATGGTATTTACGATACTCTAAAGCAGTGTTCAAAAATTTCACAGTCGGCTGGAGGTATTGGCCTTTCTATTCACAATGTACGCGCTACCGGTTCGTACATCCGTGGAACCAATGGCACCTCTAATGGTATAGTACCTATGTTACGCGTGTTTAATGATACGGCCCGCTATGTAGATCAAGGTGGTGGTAAGCGTAAAGGTTCTTTTGCTATTTATTTGGAGCCTTGGCATGCGGATGTTTTTGAATTTTTAGATCTCAAGAAAAATCACGGTAAGGAAGAAATGCGTGCCCGCGATTTATTTTTCGCACTTTGGACCCCTGATTTATTTATGAAAAGGGTAAAAGAAGACGGAGACTGGACTCTAATGTGCCCTAATGAGTGCCCCGGGCTTTGTGATACTTATGGCGAAAAGTTTGAGCAATTATACACGCAATACGAATTAGAAGGTAAAGGCCGAAGAGTAGTAAAAGCGCGTGATTTATGGTCAAAAATTACCGAATCGCAAATTGAAACAGGCACACCTTACATGCTGTACAAGGATGCTGCCAACGAAAAAAGCAATCAAAAAAACTTAGGAACTATCCGCTCATCCAACCTATGTACCGAAATTATGGAGTACACTTCGGAGGATGAAGTAGCGGTATGTAACCTAGCGTCTATCGCCTTGCCAATGTACATTGCAGATGGTAAGTTTGACCACCAAAAGTTGTTTGACGTTACGTATAAAGTAACAAAAAACCTAAATCGCATTATAGATAGAAATTACTATCCGGTAGCTGAAGCTCGTAAAAGTAACATGCGTCATCGCCCGGTAGGTTTAGGAATTCAAGGTTTAGCTGATACCTTTATAAAGCTTCGTTTACCCTTTACATCAGAGGACGCTAAGAGCTTAAACAAGGATATTTTTGAAACCATTTACTACGCCTCTTTATGTGCTTCGAAAGATGAAGCCAAAATAGATGGTGCTTACGAAACCTTTGCAGGCTCTCCTATTAGTGAAGGTAAATTTCAGTTTAACCTTTGGAATATTGACGAAGGCACATTGAGCGGAAACTGGGATTGGCAATCGCTTAGAGAAGAGGTAATGCAGCACGGTGTACGCAACTCGCTACTATTGGCGCCAATGCCTACAGCTTCTACCTCTCAAATTTTAGGTAATAACGAATGTTTTGAACCTTACACTTCTAATATTTACACACGTAGAGTTTTAAGTGGTGAGTTTATTGTGGTAAACAAGCACTTGCTTATTGACCTAGTAGATTTGGGCCTCTGGAGTGAGGATCTTAAAAATGATATTATTCGTGCCAATGGATCTATCCAAAATATTGATAGCATTCCTCAAAACCTAAAAGAGATTTACAAAACGGTTTGGGAAATGAGCATGAAAGATATTATTGATATGAGTGCGGATAGAGGCATGTTTATTGACCAATCACAATCGTTAAACTTGTTTGTAGAAAATGCCAATATTGGCAAACTTACTTCGATGCACTTTTACGCTTGGGAAAAAGGTTTAAAAACTGGAATGTACTACCTACGTACCAAGGCGGCTAGTGATGCCATTAAATTTACGGTACAAAAACAAAGTAAAGCGCAAGTAGAGCCCGTAACCGAAAGCAAGCAAACCGAGAAGATTCAAGAGAAAGAAAGCTTGGAAAAAACCGCTGCTTTAGGAAAACAACGTACCAGCGAAATGACCAATAACATGGATGATTTTAGCGATGCTGAAATTTTAGCCTGTTCTATTGATAATCCAGATGACTGTGAAGCTTGTGGATCTTAATGACCCAATAAAACTACTGTAGTTTAGTTTGTAAAATAAGCCATTTGGTTCTGCCAGATGGCTTATTTTTTTACCCTTAAATTAAAATAAATGCCTCTCGTTTTTCGGATACCTATGTTCTTTGTCTTGCTCGTAACGCAAACCATTACCGCACAGATTAATCCTGCTCAGCAGGCTTTAAACCAAGTAACCAAGGTCCTTAGCGGCACCGCTTATTTTGACACCACCCAAATACACACACTACTACAGGCTCAGCCTTGGGAAGCCTTGGCTTATGTTCATAAAGGCGATTCCATCATCTCAGAAAACTTAGAAGAAGCTGTTCCGGATTATTATCACTTTAGTAATGATAGCATTCTTCACATTAAATTAGTGGATCAAAGTAATGCTCCCAATTTCCAAAACACCATTACTGTAAAGTATAAGTTAAATGCGCAATTGGAAATAGAATTGATAAAGCCCAACCTTGCTGCACCAAAAATAGTTTGGACCATCATCTATATTGATGAAAACTATTTTGCCTTGGATTTTGGTGATGTAAGAATGTTCATGAATACTACCTTTGAACAGTAAGCAAAACGTATTTTTGTAAAAAAGCAAAACCCATGTCTGACGACAGCCAAAATCTCAAGATCTCACAAATTCAAAAGGAAATAGAAGCCTATTTAAGCCCCGGGCAAACTTCCATCATTTTTGAATATGCTGCCAATAATGGCCAAGTTCGCCTGGATGTAATTACAGTAAACCCACGACACAACCAATCCTTCTTGTTTCATACCTGTTCGGGCTTTAGTAAGATTGATGTACTACAACAAATGCAAGATTACGTTAGTACGTATAAAGAAAAAAACAGCAGCTACACGCTTCAATGGTCCGTAAAAGGCGAAGGAGAATTACATACCAGCTACTTTAGAGCCAAAGATATTCCTGAAGCCATTGATAAGCTTCACTATGGAAGAGACCCCAACAGCATCACTATTTTTAGTGTAGTACTAAACCCTATTTCTTAAAGCAAAATCAATGTTGCGTAAGTCCATATTTTTGGTATATTAAATTTTTGAAAAACAACTAATCGAACAACAAAATAAGTACGCATGCCAAGAGAAAGAGCTAGAATTGTAAGGCAACGAGCGAAGAAAATAAAACAAGCTACAAAGCCCAATCTTACCACCCGAGACTATTTGCAAAGGGCATTAGTTATTCTAATTATTTTAGGGATTTTGGTAACGGCTGTAATACTAAGTGAGCAAATGTAATTACCCATCAGTATTATAACTTTAGCTGTTAACAGGTGCTTGGTATTCCTATCAATTCGAACAATTCCGACATTATTTTGACGTAGTATACTGATTACCTTCGCTTTAAATTATTTTATTTAAGTTTGGGTATAACCATAAACAACTACAGCATGGAAAAAACTACGAAGCACAACATTGCAATTAAGCCAGAATACATTGGTATAGTTTTAATCATTTCAGGAATTGTTCTAGCTGCTCTTTATTTTGGTACTTAACCAATAAATAGACTTAAAACTCACAAACCACCCAAATTTGGGTGGTTTTTTTTTGCTTAATATTTTTTGTAGGATTAGTACATCTTTTTGTATTGCTAATTACTCCCAATTTATATAAATCCTTCCTAACTGTCGGGCATTTACATTCTAATATTTTCACAAGTCAAATTATAATTGAAAACCACAATTAACTAACAAACAGGTAGTTGAAATAAAAAAACATCTCTAATAATTTGGATAACTGAAAACTTATGCGGTAAATTTGGCGCTCAACGAAAGAAGAATGATGGTTATCGAAACATCTATTAAGATGTAATAATCCTACAGTTCTTTTGCCCTGAAAAATAACTACTCTTACAAGAAACTATGAAAGTACGCACTCTTTTTCTTGCCTCTGTCTCCCTGGCATTAGTTAATACTGCCTGTGTTAAAGACACGTCTGGTGATTCAAATAAAATTACCAGTTTTTCCGAATTAACGGTACCCAATGATTTTAATTATCAAACCTCTAAAACCGTATCGTACAACATTAAGGCGGTTAGCAATTGGAGTAAAGAAAAAATTCTCCTTGAAATTTATGATGGCTTACCTCTAGCTGGTGGCGAAATAATAACGGCCACTTTTTTAGATGGTTTTGCAAGAGCTCAAGGCGAAATTCAAATTCCATCTGCTCAAAACAAACTTTACGCAGTAGTAAGATACCCTGATGGGAGCTCAAGCATGACTGCCATTACTGGAGTTGAAGATCTATATCAATTTGACTTCTCTATCAAAACAGCCCCAGCTAGAAAACTGGCCGCTATTAGCCCTGATTGCAATACAGGTTGTGCCAACAACATTACTGGCGGTGGCAACTACAACATTAACGGCAATCAACCTTCTGGGGTTTATTGTTTGACCAATTCCTTTACCGGGAAAAATATTAATGTAAATCGCGCAGGCGTAACCATTAGACTGTGTGGAATTGTAAACCTTGATAAGATCAACCTTAACAGCGGATCTGACATGGAAATTACGGATGGCTCCGTGCTAAACATCAAGCAAATTAATTTAAACCAATCTGCATCGTTACTTACTATATACAATGCCACAGTTACTTTTAAAGATAATATGAACCTCTCGGGCAACTTGGTTAATCACGGTACTCTTATCGCAAAAAAAGCCTTTCACATTAACGGGTCGGCCAGCGTAGTGAACAACGGGAGTATGGATATTAAAAAAGACTTACACGCCAACAGCGGTTTAATTAACAACTCTGAAATACTAGTTGAAGAGGATCTTAAGCTAAACTCAGGCTCAGCCGTAATTAATAACTGTAAAATTATTGTTGGCGATAAGCTACATGTAAATAAATCATGGACCAACTCAGGTTATGTAAGCGTAGGTTACCGCACATACTTCAATGGCAATAGCACAACCACGCTAAACGATAACGCCATGCTTGAAACCGAAAAGGCAGAAATTAATGCAACCATTAATGGTGCTGGTATTAATAAGGCTCTTGTAAAAGTAAATACAGAAACTACTATTAATGGTGGTGGCAACTTAATGGGAAACCTTGACTTTTGCGACCTTAATGGTATTGAAACGAACTATGGCTCTATGGCTAACAGTGTAAGTCAATCTTGTTCAACCTATATACCTACAAGCCCCTGTAACCCAGCCGGAAACGGAAGTGTTCAAATTAGTGATTCAGATCAAGACGGTGTAGCCGATGCTGTAGATAAGTTTCCAAATGACCCTACCTTAAGTGGTATTTCATACTATCCATCTGAGCACAACTTTGCCACCTTGGCGTTTGAAGATTTATGGCCTAAAAAAGGAGATTATGACTTTAATGACCTTGTTATTGGATACCAACATTCCTTATTAACCAATGCTACTAATATGGTGGTAAAAATGGAGTCTAAGTTTGTGATACAAGCTATTGGAGGTAGTTATAGAAATGGTTTTGGCTTTCAGCTTGATTTAATTAGATCTCAGGTTGCCAGCGTTACTGGAACGGATATAACTGACAACGTGGTAAGCATTGGCCCTAATGGTACCGAGGACAATCAAAATAAAGCTACTATTATTGTTTTTGATAATGCCCAAAACACAGCCAACTTTGCAAGCGGTTTTATGAATACGGTTAAAGGAAACTCTACAATTGGACAAGACACCATTACGGTGATAACTACTTTTATAGCTCCGCAACAAGCTTCCAATATTGGTTCAATGCCGCTTAACCCTTTCCTAATCATTAATAGAGAAAGAGGCAAAGAATTGCACCTTATTAATGAAATGCCTACGGACTTAGCCAACACCAATTACTTTGGCACTGATGAAGATGCTTCAAACATTGGAACTAATAGCTTTTACAAAACACAATTAAATCACCCTTGGGCGATTAACATTATAACAGATTTTGATCACCCAGCTGAGAATAACGACATTGTTACCAGCTACAACTACTTTACGCGTTGGGCACAATCAGGAGGTTCATTATCTCCAGATTGGTATATGGATAACCCAGGGCACCGAAACTCCGCCAAATTATACTAATGATTTTTTGATTGGTTTTTTGGTTTGTAGAAGGGAGGATCTCGAAAGAGTTCCTCCCTTTTCTTTTTTTAGTAAGAGGCCAAAGACTTTATCTCGATAGAGCTGCTGAAATTTTCTCTTGCCTCCAAAAAGCAAAGCTCCACTAACGTGTGAAAGGCCACTACACTTGCTCCTGCCATTTCGCAAAGATTAATGGCTGCGGTAGCCGTACCTCCAGTCGCCAACAAATCATCGTGCACTAAAACCCGGCTTCCATTGTTTATGTCTCCTTTCTGGAGCTCTAAACAGGCCGACCCATATTCTAAGTCATAGCACTTTTTATGCACCGCCCTAGGCAATTTACCTGCTTTCCGAATCGGAATAAATGGAACACCTAATCGCTGTGCTAAAGCATAGCCGAACATAAATCCACGAGACTCAATTCCAACGACCACATCAATAACCAGAGGCTCTGCCCATTTTTCCATTTCATCAATAATAGCAGCACCCAAAGCAGGGTTCTTAAAAATGGGGGTAATATCCTTAAAAGAAATACCCGGCTTTGGAAAGTCGGGTATTTCAATAATGGTGTTTTTTATTTGATCGCTTAGCATCTTATTTAAATGCTGCATGGCCAGTTACATCCATACCCGTAATCAGTAAATGAATATCGTGTGTACCTTCATAAGTAATCACCGATTCTAAATTCATCATATGTCGCATAATAGGGTACTCTCCCGAAATACCCATTCCGCCCAACATTTGACGAGCTTCTCTAGCAATTTTCAAAGCCATATCTACACTATTTCTCTTGGCCATCGAAATTTGGGCGCTGGTTGCCTTTTTCTCGTTTTTAAGAACACCCAATCTCCAAACCATCAATTGCGCTTTGGTAATTTCGGTAATCATCTCAGCCAATTTTTTCTGCTGTAGCTGAAAAGCACCAATTGGTTTTCCAAACTGAATCCGTTCTTTAGAATAACGCAAAGCAGTATCATAACAATCCATAGCAGCACCAACAGCCCCCCAAGCAATTCCAAAACGAGCACTATCCAAGCAGCCAAGTGGTGCTCCTAAGCCTGATTTATTAGGCAATAGATTCTCCTTTGGAACTTTCACATTATCGAACACTAGTTCACCTGTAGCACTTGCGCGTAAACTCCATTTATTGTGCGTTTCGGGAGTTGTAAAACCCTCCATACCACGTTCAACAACTAAACCGTGTATTCTATCATTTTCATCCTTAGCCCAAACTACGGCTACATCGCAAAAGGGAGCGTTTGAAATCCACATTTTAGCGCCATTTAATAAATAATGATCACCCATATCTTTAAAATTGGTAATCATTCCGCCAGGATTAGATCCAAAGTTGGGCTCTGTTAATCCAAAGCTTCCTAAAAACTCGCCACTGGCCAGTTTGGGTAAATATTTTTTTCGTTGCGCCTCATTTCCATAGGCGTAAATGGGGTACATCACCAACGAAGATTGCACAGAACAGGTAGAACGAACACCTGAATCACCACGCTCAATTTCCTGCATCATCAAGCCGTAGGAAATTTGATCTAATCCAGCTCCGCCATACTCCACTGGAATATAAGGGCCAAAAGCACCGATTTCGGCCAAGCCCGGAATCAGTTGCTCCGGAAAAGCCGCCCGCTGAGCATAATCTTCAATAATGGGGGTTACATCCTTCTTTACCCAAGCTCTAGTGGCATCTCGTACCAATAAATGTTCTTCGCTTAATAAATCGTCTAACTGATAGTAATCGGGAGATTGAAATAAATCGCTGGCCATTAAATTCTAATTTTAACCGCAAATGTAATTAAAGCCCCCTAAGTGCCCACTTCAAAACCAACTAAAAAAAATACCTTTGACCGCTAAATGGAACAACTATTAAAGGCACATCATACCGATTGGCTTTTGGGCGTTTTACTACTTAGTTGGTTGCTAATTATTGTAGCTAGGTGGTTCAATCCCGATCGATTTAATCAAGTAGCCATACTGCCCTTTCACGGTAGCAGGCGGGAAGTAGAAACTACTTTTAATCCCTCTAGAGGAAAAGGCATGTATGCCTTTAACCTTAATGTAGTCTCTAACATCATCATTTCCCTGAGCCTATTTTTGTTACTTCATTTTCCGGACAATAAAATTCCAGATTTTAGTAATTGGAGTTTATTTTTAAAACTCTTTTTCGGGATTAGCTTTTTCTTCATATTTAAAAACTTTGTAGGCCTTTTTGTAGGTTGGGTATTCAATAGTTCAGATGAACTGGCCGAATCACAAAACATTCACCTCGCCTACCGCATTTGGATGTCTATTGTATTAGCACCCATTTGTGTGATAGCCGTTTATTGGCCCAATAGCTTCTCGATTGCCTACTTTTTGGTAGCTCTTATATTGGTGATTGGTTATTTACTGGCCCTTTTATTTTCCAGTATTAAAATATGGACACTTCCACTGAGAGGATACTATAAAATTAGTTACCTTTGCGCGCTGGAAATCACCCCCCTAATTTACTTGCTTTTATGGTTTAACAACCAATAAAATCTCTGTAAATCAAAAGATTACGAACTCAAAAAATCAGTGTTTTGAAGGTAAAAACTATCCTTGTTTCGCAGCCCGCTCCTCAAACCGAGAATTCTCCCTATTTTGATTTAGCGGCTAAGAATAAAATTAATATTGATTTTAGACCTTTCATTCACGTTGCCGGTGTTGACTCAGGCGAGGTTCGTAAACAAAAGGTAAATATACCCGCTCATACCGCTGTAATTTTAACCAGCAGAAATGCCGTAGATCACTTTTTTAGAGTGGCCGAGGAAACACGCTATGCCGTGCCTAATGAGCTTAAGTATTTTTGTACTTCAGAAGCTATTGCCTACTATCTTCAAAAGTATGTGGTGTATCGCAAGCGTAAAATTTACTTTGGAAACAATCAATTCAAAGATCTTCTTCCGCTGTTTAAAAAACATAAAGACGAAAAGTACCTATTACCCTCTTCGGATGTGCTAAAGCCAGAAATCACCAAGCTTTTAAAAGACAACAAGGTAAACTACAACCGCGTAGTATTGTTTAACACGGTGGCTAGTGATCTTTCGGATTTAGCGGATGTATACTATGATATTTTGGTTTTCTTTAGTCCTTCAGGAATAAAATCACTGCTGGAAAACTTTCCAGATTTTGATCAAAATGACACGCGAATTGCTGCCTTTGGCACCAGTACACATAGAGCCGTAAAAGAAGCAGGTTTACGCCTTGATATTAGCGCGCCAACACCCAAAGCACCTTCTATGACCATGGCTATTGAGGCTTACATTAAAGAGGTTAACAAAAAGTAAACTAATAGAAATAAGCGCCCATGCGATTAGCTAATTTACTGCGCTTATGAAATTTAGTTTTACCCAAGAGGAACATCTTAAAAGCAAAAAGCAAATTGACGCCCTTTTTACAAATGGCAAAACACTTAAGGCCTACCCCTTATTTTTTGTTTACACCACTACCCCCATTTCCAAAAACCCAAAACCTCAAGTAGGGTTTTCGGTGGCCAAACGAAAAATTAAACTAGCGGTAAAGCGCAATCTCCTAAAGCGAAGAATTAAAGAATGCTACCGTTTAAATCACTTGCAATTTTTAGGTGATACACCTCTACCCTTTGCCGGAATGTTTTTGTACCAAAGCAATCAGATAGAAAGTCAAGAAAAACTGCAACGTTGTATGCAGAAAATATTGAGCAAACTAAAAGAAGAACTTTCGCAAAATTCTAGCAATTAATTCACCGCAAAATCGTTTTTAAGTACATTCGCTTTATTCTAAAACGGCTACGCGTTCTTGAAGCTTTGATTTCCACAAATGAAAAAATTATCAAAAATTACTTTAGGGTTTATTTCATTGATAGCACTGACTATCACATTGGCCTATACCCCAGATTACTTCGAGATTAGCAAACAACTCGACATTTTTACCAATGTATTTAAAGAGGTAAACCTGCACTATGTAGATGAAACCGAACCGGGCGAGTTAATGGATGAAGCACTTAATTCTATGCTTCAATCATTAGACCCTTATACCAACTACATTCCAGAAGAACGTGTTGAAGATTTCAAAATTCATACAACTGGTCATTATGGTGGTATTGGAGCCATGATAAGAAGTTATCAAAACAAAATAGTTATTACTGCCCCTTATCAAGGCTTTGCAGCTGATAAAGCTGGGCTTAAAGCGGGCGATGAACTAATAGAAGTAGATGGAAAATCTGTAGTGGGTAAATCAACAGATGCGGTGAGTACCGTACTTAAAGGAGCGCCTGGAACGGAGGTTACTATTAACTACATCCGCCAAGGAAAAAACTATACACAAACCATAGAACGCGAAGAAGTACAGGTTAAAAGTGTGCCGTATTATGGTATGCTTGCAAATGATATTGGCTATATAACCCTTACCAGTTTTACCGAAAAGGCTAGTAAAGAAATTAAAGCTGCTTTGCGCGAGTTAAAAAAAGAAAACGACCTAAAAGGTTTGGTTTTAGACCTGCGTGGAAACCCCGGTGGCTTATTGATAGAAGCCGTAAACATCTGCAATCTATTTATAGAGAAAGGATTAGAAGTAGTAGAAACAAAAGGTAAACAGGCCGAAAGATCGGGCACCTATAAGACCCTAAATGGACCCGAAGATTTAGAAATTCCCTTGGCCATTTTAATTAATGGAGGCAGTGCCTCTGCCTCCGAAATTGTAGCCGGTACATTGCAAGACTACGATCGTGCTGTAATTATTGGTCAACGTAGTTTTGGTAAAGGATTAGTGCAGCAAACCCGAAAACTATCCTACGGAGCTCAACTAAAAGTTACTATTGCTAAGTATTATACCCCCAGCGGTAGATGCATACAGGCTATTAACTATGCGCAACGCAGCGAGGACGGCAGTGTAGCCAAGTTACCCGACTCCTTGCGTACCGAGTACAATACGAAGGCCGGACGTTCGGTTTTTGACGGAGGTGGTATTGACCCAGATGTTAACCTTGAGGAAAAAGATATTTCAGGCGTAATGATAGCCTTGTTTAGAAAAATGTACATTTTTGATTGGGCCACGCAATACACTTACAACCACGCTACTATTGCTGCAGCTGATGCCTTTACCCTAAACAACAATGAATACCAAGAGTTTGTGAAATGGCTCAAAAGCCAAGAGTTTGATTATAAAACCAAAACAGAAAAGTCTATTGAAAGTTTGGTGGCTACAGCCGAAAAAGAAGAGTACTACGAAGATTTAAAAAACGAGCTGGATCAACTAAAAAACAAATACCAAAAGGAAGAGGCGGACGATTTAACACACTACGCCACCGAAATAAAAAGCTTGTTAGAACAAGAAATTGCCTCTCGTTATTACTACCAAAGTGGGCGTCTTAAAAAATCGTTGGTGACCGATACGGAAGTTCAAAAAGCTGTTGAAGTACTAAACAACCCCAGTGCCTACACGGATATTTTAACCCTTGCCAAAGACTAAAAAGTACATACTCAATGTTAAGTGGGAACAAAGACTATACTTTTATAGTCTTTTGTTTTTTGCTGTCCTTTTGCCTTTTCAGCCCATTAAATTGCCGCTTACTTTAGGTTTAATGTTATACAGCGCAGTATGGCTTATTACATTGCAATTTGGTACTAAACTTAAACTACTAGCCAAAAACAAAATGGCAAGTTTGTGTTTTGCCTATTTTTTATGGATTGTAATTGGCGCCATTTACAGTCCCGAAAAAGGAGAAGCCATTAAAGATATGGTACTTAAGGTACCCTTTGCGGTTTGGCCCATACTAATTGGTAGCGTAGCGCTGTTTGGCACAAAAAACCGTGAGCAGCTTGTAAAAGCTTTTATAGTTGCACTGGCGGTGGGTACTCTTTTCAATTTTATTTTGGCCTTTGTTAACTATGCCTCTACAGGCGATTCTCAATATTTTTACTTCAGTAAACTAATAGTTTCTAAGCTTATACCGCCTCACTATTTTGGTATGTACCTCAATATGACTTATGGCATTTTGCTACTGGGTCTTCTTCAAAAAAACTATCTTTTTAAAAAGCAGTATTGGCAAATAGTCTTGCTGGCTATTTGTGTTATAGGGGTAATTTTTGCTGCCGTTCGCATGCAGTATATTGTATTTATTGCCATTACGCTTTTCGTGTTTTTTCGTGGCTACCATCATAAATCGATAGGAAAAAAGATGCTTGCCATGTTAGGACTTGTTGCGGCCATGCTGGGTCTATCTATGGCTTTCCCGGGAAGCCGGGCACGCTTAAACGATACCGTTAATGAGTTTAATTCTCGGAATGAAATGGTAAATAGCAAGCAAACCAACCATCGCAAATTTATATGGACGGAAGGCCTGGAAGTGATTAAACAAAATTGGCTTTTTGGAACAGGAACTGCCGCTGCCGACCCTGTTTTAAATGCACGACTTTACACGATAGAGGCCACTTTTTGGAATGGCGAGAGCACCTATAAGCTTAGAGACAAAAAGTACAATTACCATAATGCCTACTTACAACATTGGGCCGCTCATGGTTTAATTGGTTTTATTTTGTTAGTAGCTATTTTTGTGGCTGGCTGGAGAAACACGCCTGACTTGGTTCCTAAAATATTTCTACTGGTATGCGCCCTAAGCTTTATTACCGAAAGCATGCTTGAAAGGCAAGCAGGTGTCCTCTTCTTTTCCTTTTTTTACACTTTGTTTTTTATCCTCAAACCTAAAAAGGAAGTAACTATCTAGTTTTGATCTTCTTCAAATTTCAGTAACATTACAGGAAAGAAAATGGCGAAGAGGTTTAATGCCCAGGTTCTTTCAAACATAGATTCGGTGAGCATAGAGATAGCAAAAAATACCAGACAGCTTAATAGGCCATATTTTTTTTGACGCCAAGCCAATCGGCCATAGCCAACTAATAAAATTAACAACAATATAAAACCTGCTAAGCCCGTAGCTATGCTCGTTTCTACATACTGGTTGTGGGCATTAAACTTTCGTTCCGCTCCCGCCCAAAAAGCTCTTTCTTTATAAGCATCTTGCAAAGCCTTTCGGTTATCACCCATACCTACGCCTAGCCAAATGTTTTCTTCAATCACATCAAAGGCGCAAAGCCATTCGGCCAATCTGTATGTGGCACTGTTAAAATCATTTCCGGATATATCGTAACTAAAATCAGGCGCTTGAAAATACCTCGATTTCATCTGCGGAGACGCAAACAAAACAAACCCGAGTAACAACACTAATGGAGCTGCTGGCAGTACCAACCATTTATACGCCTTCAACTTAAACGTAGCTATTATAGCCCCTAATCCAAGTACTGCAAACAGCGCCAAAATATTGATACGCCCTTGTAGCATAACCAACGTAAAAAACAAAAAGAACAGCACCAAGCCTGTAAGTAATCTCTTCTGAGTTTGTTTAAAAAGGAGCAAATAAAGCGCTATAATAATGGCAAAACCAATATAGGTAGATAGGTAACCAGGGTGCATTAAAGGTTCTGCCAAATCCTCATATAAAAAGTAATAATGCCTGTAATCACTTCCAGGTAAGGTGAAAAACCAACTACCGCTACTCAATACTCTGTATGCTGCGTAGGCAAAAACAAATAGGCCTGCTACCACATTACCCCATAAAAAAGCTTGAATAATTTTAGGCCGAAAACCTGTTTTAAAAAGTGATTTATTGGCCACTAAGACAAAGGGTATCACTAACAATCCCATTTTTATATTAAACTGAATCAAACCCTCAGAAACATCTGATGCCCACAGTATACTTAACCCTTGAAAAACTAGATAAGCACCGGGTAAAATAAAAATAGGTGATCGCAAAGCTGATTTCCAACCTTGTTTTGAGACACTTATAAAAGAGTGTATTAAAAAGAGGGTTAACACGATATTGATGAGAGTACCTTTTCCAAAAGGGAGTATAAAAAACAGCACTAGTAGAAGCAGTAAAAGCCGCTTTGAGCTATTTTGTTTACTAAATATTGGGGGTAGTTGCGGCACTGCTTTTCTTTCTGCTTTTTTTGATAACAAAGGGTACCTGCGAAAGGGCAAGTGCCAACAAAGATAGACTTAATAAAAGGTAACTAGCCCTTAGATAAGGGTTTAAGAAATAGGTGAAGGCTATTAAAAATACATTAGAAAAAAACAGTGCGGCTGTTGCAGATACATGGCTCAATCCAATATCTAACAAAGCATGATGGATATGATTTCTATCAGCTGAAAAGGGAGAGCGTTTTAGAATGAAAACGCGTAAAAAAACCACTCTTAAAGTATCGATAATAGGTATGATTAATACCGAAAGCGCAAAAACTACGGCATCAATATGCAGCAATACAGTTTCACTGGTACGCTCATTGGCCTGCAAAAAATAAATACTTAACAAAGCGCCAAAAAAGCCCAAAATCATAGAGCCTGAATCGCCCATAAATATTTTAGCATTGATAAGATTATAGCGTAAAAAAGCCATTTGCGAACCCGCAATGCATAAAGCCAACACCAAAAATAACGGCTGATCTAAATAGTAAAACCAACCTGCATATACCAAACTAAACAGAATCCCAATACTAGAACTTAAGCCATTGATGCCATCAATAAAATTAAAGGAATTAATAATGCCCAAAAAGAAGATGAAGCTAATAGCCACGCTCACCCAAAAGGGTAAATCCCAAATTCCGAATAGGCCATAAAAACGCTCTAAACGAATATCGCCCTGAAGGATAACGATACCCACCGCCAGTATTTGGCCTAGCAATTTTTTATAAGGAACCAGTGGGTACAAATCATCCTTTACGCCTGTAATAAACAGCACAAACAGCGCCACTAACACCGAGTTTAACGTAGGGTTGATTAGATGCGCACTAAAAAAGATAAAGGGAATAATCAATCCACCAAAAATGGCAATACCGCCCAAAGGGGTAATTCTGCTGGCGTGTTTTTTTCGGTCATCAGGCTGGTCATATAATTTTTTAACTAGCGATAAACGAATAATAGCCGGCACCGAAAAATAGGTAATTACAAAAGCTGCCAAAAAAGCAAAAAGAGGATAGTAAGGCAGTAATGCTTTCATACGTAATCTATTAAGAGCTAATGCGAATTAATTTGTAAATCGGCTTAACTAAAAACGAAGGTACTAATCTCACCACCGTTTTTACACTTACATGGAACAACCAAATGCCTCGATTAAAGAGTCCCAATTTGTACAAAGCATTTACCTCTTTAACTTCATTTTTAAGATAGTTTAAACCCCTCCTTCTTTTACCAAAAAAAGCATCTCCGGCACGAGCATCCACTAAGTTTTCTTGAATATTGGCTGATTTATAATCGTTCACTAAAAAGCGCGCCCACAATTCATAATCATCTCCTACCGCGCCAAAATTTTGGTATTTGCCCAACTTCCTTACCACAGCCGTTTTATACATCACCGTCATATGATTAAACGGGCAGCGCCATTGGGCGTAACTCCTTAATTCCTTATGTGTTTCCGGCACTCTTCGGGTGCCTGTTACCTGCTCAGGAGTTTCTGAAAACTCATCAATCCAACTACCTAAAATACTAAGCTCCGGGTGTGCTTTAATATATTCTACCTGCTTCTCAAAACGGTACGGTTTACAAATATCATCCGCATCCATTCTGGCAATCCACTCCCCTTTGGCCGCGTCAATTCCAGCATTTAGGGCAACCGATAAGCCTTGATTCTTTTCTAAAACTATGGGTTTAATATGTTCATTCTTAACGCACCATTTTTGAAGCACCTTACCAAGTTCCTCACCAATGGGTCCATCCTGTACTATTAAAATTTCTAAAGGCGAAACGGTTTGTTCACACACGCTTTGAAGCGCCACATCAAAATGAGCGGCTACATCTCCTTTATAAACGGGCATTACCACCGATATGGAAACATCTGCCATCACCCCAAGTAATTGTAAAGTTCTAAATATTGCTTGGCCACGATGGTGGGATGATACTCGCTTTCAAATCTACTTTTTGCGTTCCGTACCAATTCGTCTTTATCGGTCAACGCCTTAAAAACAGCCTGTTGCAAGCTTTTGGTGTTTTCCAATTCAAACAGGCAAATTTCTTTAGGGCTAAAAATCTCATTAAAAACAGGTAAGCCCGAACAAACCACCGGCACCCCAATTTGCACCGCTTCCATCAACGAAAGAGGAAAACCCTCTGAGTAGGACGGCAGGATAAAAACATCAAAGGCCGCGGCATACTCCCAACCTCTCTCCTTAGCTCCCATAAAAAAGCACCTATCCTCTACCCCAAAATAAGCTGCTTTCTTTATCAGCTCCTGAGTGTTTCCTCCACCAATATGCACATAAACCCAATCTTTATTTTGCTCCAAAAAAGGAAAAATCTGCTTTGTTCCTTTACGCTTCGTAAGATGCGATACCGATCCCAGTATTTTTCGCCCTGCTGCTATTTTTCCAACCTCAGCTACACGCTCTTGATTGGGTTTTAAGTCGATAATTCGAGTATTGGGAATATGAACCAGATTTTGGTTTCGCCAAAACTTAAAATAATACAATTTCATGTGATGACTTAAGGCCACATTGGCATCGTGCTTAGCACAAAACCAACTCCAAACGGGTGTAAAAAATGCCGCTACCATTTTACCGTAACTAAAGGTAAGTTCCTGTCTTACATAATTATGTAATGTACTCACCGTAATAGGCATACTCCTGTAATGCCTACGTATATATTGGTCGGGCCGTAAACCATGCGAATGCACCACATCATAACCATCCCAATTTACTGGCTGGCTTAAAGTGATTTTACTGGCCTCTTCTTGCACCGCTCCTGGCAATTCGTCAAAATAAAAGAAATGTACCTGATGCCCTAATTGCCTAAAGGTTTTAGCTAAATCAAGCGCCACATTAACAGGACCTGTAGGCTTTAAGGAAGGTACTATTTGTGCAATTTTCATTGCCTATTAAGCTTTAAATTGATTTTTCCATTGCGCAATTTTATCCTCCGGAATTTGAACATTCATAGGTGTGGTAGATGATATATAACTTTTCAAAAATTCAGGTGCATCCTGTCGTTTAACCACATTTAAATTAAACGACTTTCCCATTTCAATAGCTCTGTTATCTACCGCCAAAATGCAGGTTCTCCTTTTATGATTTAGTGCTCTAATACCCGCATGCAACCTAGTTCCTATATACTCTACATCATTTCTACTCAGCACCTCATCAAAAGCCTCAACACTGGGAGCAATGGTTTTTACCAGATTTAAAACACCTAGTTTTTCGGCCAGTTCTACATCCTTAAAACCCTGTATCCATAGATACACATTATCGTAATTCTCCTTTAAGGTTTTAATAATCTCTCGATCAATTTTAGCATAGCCATCGTAATCGGTAAGGGTGGTAATTACATTTCTAGCTCTGGTAGCCGCAATATCTTTGCAAAAATCGGGTGTTAATTTCCAAGTGGTAGGACAGCCTGTATTTAAAACGTTTTTAAAACCTGCTTTGCGCATTACTTCTTCGGTATAACTATCACGCACCGATTGTATTCTACCTGAACCTAAAACACTTTTTAAAAGCAATTTTGTGTACACATCTAACTTGCCATAATAGCTACTAGTGCCTACTCCCATTAGTGTGGCGTTCTTTAAAAAAACAGCATCTCGCCAATTTATTTTCCACTGGTTGTAGAAATACATTTTATCGTGCAACAAATTGGTACCACATACTATTTGCTCATCCGTTTTACGGATATACTTGTACGATGCCCTGCGGGCATAATCGTGGGTGGGGGCATGAAAAAAATAATCCTTCGGAAAAACGTCTCGGAGTTGCTGCTCGGCATAGTCCATAATAATGGCATCGCCCATATTAGCTGAACTCACAAACGTATTAAACACCGTAATTTTTTTCATGTAAAGAGGCCTTTTTTAAAGCTATATACAAAGCGAAGCAGCGTATTTACACCATCGCTAAGCAGCAACAAAAGTAGGCAATTGACGATGGAAACCGCATCAAAAGCCAACAGTAAAACTAGGCCAATTATGTACAACGCATTGGCAGCCATAACCAAACGGCTAAATAGTTTTACAAAACCAAAAGCCACCAAATAAGGTTGCCCTAAGCCGTAGCTTAGGCAGGTTATAAACAATAGTGCGGCCACAAAATAGAGCAAGTAAGCCATCGGTTCCATCTCAGGGCCGCCAACTAAGGTTGCAATTTCTTTTGCAAACACCGATAATAAGATGGCCGCTAAAATGGCCCACGCGCTGCCTAGTAGCAACTGCCTTTTAGCCAACAATTTATTTTGCGTTTGTGCAATACGCGGAAATACCGTTTGGGCCAAAATATCTGCCGGAATTTTAAAGGCATGCAAAATTTTAAGCGCAAAATCGTAATAGGTTACAGCGCTCATTCCTAAAAATGCCCCAATAACCAATACATTGGCCCGCTCTGTAACTACGCTGCTTACGCGCGAATAAAATACTGGAAGACTATTGGCTAGCAACTCCTTTAGATAAGACCACGATTGCCAATTTAGCTTCACCTTTTGCACTCGTAACAACACGTACAACGAAATAATGCCCGCCAGCAAAGCTCCCAAACCATAAAAAGCGGGCACTCGTAAATAATCGCTTTCTTGATTTACAAAGAGGAAAATAAGTAACACAAAAGTTACACGAGATGCAAGTTGAATAAAAGTGATGTACTTCATTTTTTCGATGCCCTGAAAAAACCAAATGGGAAATAACCATTCGTTAAAACATACCCCGAATGATAGTAGGTACAACGCTCTATCTTCCGCGAAAGCGGGAACAGTATAGCACAAAACCAATAGCAAGACAAAAGCCAGCAACAGCAATAAACCCTTGATGCTCAGCACTCCGGAAACCAACTGATGAAGCTTGTTTGGCTTGTTGCGTAACACGGCAACATCACGCGTAGCGGTAATATTAAAACCAAAATTTACCACCACGGCAGCATAGGCAGCAATGGCTTGGGCAAACAAAACCGAACCAAATACTTCGGTTCCTAAAACGCGAATAAGGTAAGGGTAGGTAACCAGCGGCAAGATAAGATTGAGCCCCTGCAAAGCACTTAGGTAGCCAAAATTGGCCAACAAGTTTTTATTTTTTAGGGCTTGCTTGCTCAGCTTTTGAAGTTTACTCATCTGCCAAACAACCTATACAATGCGGTTTAATTCGCTGTTAATTTTTACGCGCAGTTGGTTGAGTTTTGTCAAAGATTGAATATTAGATATTAAGTCCTTCTCTACGTTATCAGAAGCTTTCAACTTGTTTTGAATATCTAAAATCATTTTGCCAATGCGCTTTTCGCGGAGGCGCAATACGGCTTCTTTGGTATAGCGTGGCACAAATTCCTCCATGGGTGGCACGTTAATATTTTGGCTTTTCCAATTGTGCATTTCGTATTTCTCAGTTACCAAATCTACCACTACATTTATCAGCCCGCTATCCTCCATTCGGGTAAAATAATCGGCTGTAAGCAGTTCGTTCTTTGCATGAAATACCTCCGAAAAATTTTTAAAAATGGCCTGAAAAACTTCATTCTCAAACTCGATTTCATCGTGCTCCAGCTCTAGAATAATGTATTCGGTTACCGCTTCCTCTTCTATTTCTTCTTCACTTTCTTCTCCGCTTGGTTCCGAAAACTTGGCTTTTAAACCCCCATAATTTAGCATTAGCCATATAAGCGCTTTTTCCTGCTCAAAAAACAAACCGCCCTTGCTAAGGTCTCTCAGTTGCGCCTGTTTTGGGCTTTCCACCACCTCCATTTCAGGCGCTACTTGGTTGGCTCTTTTTTGCTCGCGGTGTTTTTGGGTTGCAATATTTTTTTGAATTTGCGCCAACTCGCTAAACAGCACACGCTCTTCCATTTGCAGCACCGTAGCACACTCCTGCACATAAGCGTTTCGCTGTAAAGCATCCGGTATTAGCGCAATGCTTTCTACCATTTGTCTGGCCGCCTTCGATTTTTCTAACGGGTTATCTTTCGCTTCGCTTAGCAGTAACTTAGCCTTAAAGCGCAAAAAATCTTGCTTCTCATCAGCAATGTATTCCTTGAGCTCCGCGTCCGAAACTTTTTTGGCGTACGAATCCGGGTCATCGCCATCTGGAAACAGCAACACCTGCACATTTAAGCCTTCCTCCAGCACCATATCAATCCCCCGCAGCGAAGCCTTTATTCCTGCCGCATCGCCATCAAACAAAATGGTAATATTAGGTGTGTAGCGCTTTATCAGCGAAATTTGGTCTTTTGTTAAAGCCGTTCCCGAAGAGGCCACCACATTTTTAATTCCGCTTTGATGCAAGCTAATTACATCGGTGTAGCCTTCTACCAGCAAGCAATTGTCTTGTTTCCCTATTTCGGCTTTCGCCTGATATAAGCCGTACAGCGTTTTACTTTTATGGTAAATTTCACTTTCGGGGCTGTTAAGGTATTTAGCAATTTTGGCCTCCGCCTGAAGCGTTCTCCCTCCAAAACCCAATACCCTACCGGTATGGCTTTGTATCGGAAACATTACGCGCCCTCTAAACCTATCGGTAGTACGCTGGTTATCGCCTTGCTTGGTAAGCCCTGTACCCACCAAGTACTGCAATTGATACGATTGACTTAAAGCCTCTTTGGTAAAAGCCTCGTACTGATTAGGGCTATAACCTAAATTAAAATATTTTATAGTTTCATCGGTAAAGCCACGTTCTTTAAAATACGAAAGGCCAATTTTTCGACCTTCTTCTGCTTCCCAAAGTTGTTTTTGAAAATATTGATTCGCAAACTCATTTACCAAAAACAAACTTTCACGTACCGAACGCTTTTCTTTTTCTTCGTCTGTTTGTTGAGTTTCCTCAACCTCAATATTGTATTTTTTGGCCAAGTACAGCAGCGCCTCGGGGTAGGTGTACTGCTCGTGGTCCATTAAAAAACTAACCACGTTGCCGCCCTTGCCGCTACTAAAATCTTTAAAAATTTGCTTGCTAGGCGATACCATAAACGAGGGCGTCTTCTCGTTTACAAAAGGGCTTAAACCCTTAAAGCTACTCCCCGATTTTTTGAGCGTAACAAAGTCACCAATCACCTCTTCAATACGGCTGGTCTCAAAAATTTTATCAATGGTTTCGCGTGTAATCATAGGGGTAAAACACAAGTGTTTTATAAAATGTAAAATTAACCTTTTATGTTTTGCTTAAGAAAAGCTCTCTCCCAAAAAAGAAAAGCCCTAAACGGGCCTTTCAATAATACTCCAGTAAACAATACAGTTTTTTATTCTACTGTAACCGACTTGGCTAAGTTTCTTGGTTGATCTACGTTACACTCACGCATTACCGCAATATGATAGGAAAGCAACTGCAACGGAATAGTGGTTAACAGTGGTGAAAACACTTCCATAGATTCTTCAATTTCGATCACATGATCTGCCATAGCGGCAATCTCCTTATCGCCCTTGCTTACCACGGCTATCACCTTACCGTTACGCGCTTTTACCTCTTGTATATTGCTTACAATCTTTTCATATTGTCCGCTTTTAGGTGCAATTACCACCACCGGCATGTTCTCATCAATCAAGGCAATAGGACCGTGCTTCATCTCCGCAGCGGGGTAACCCTCGGCATGGATGTAACTAATCTCTTTTAGTTTTAAGGCGCCTTCTAGGGCAACCGGAAAATTAAACCCTCTACCTAAGTACAAAAAGTTAGGGGCATCTTTAAACAAGCTCGAAATGTATTTTGCTTTCGAGTCACTCTCCAACATTTTTTCAATTTTGTCTGGCACCGCGTCCAGCTCGGCTAACAATTGGTAGTAATACGATTCTTTTAGCAAGCCTTTTTCATAGGCAATTTGAATCGCCATCAGCGAAAGCACTGCCACCTGTGTAGTAAAGGCTTTGGTAGAAGCCACCCCAATCTCAGGGCCTGCATGCGTATAAGCACCCGCATCCGATTCACGTGCAATGGATGAACCCACTACATTACAAACACCAAAAATGGTAGCACCTCGTTCTTTTGCCAATTTAATGGCCGCCAAGGTATCGGCTGTTTCGCCAGATTGGCTAATAGCTATTACCACATCTTTTTCGGTAATTACCGGATTACGGTATCTAAACTCAGAGGCATACTCTACCTCAACAGGAATACGGGCTAAATCCTCAAATAAATATTCGGCTACCAAGCCAGCATGCCACGAGGTTCCACAACCAATAATCAAAATACGATCGGCATTCACTAATTTCTCACGGTATTCAAAAATACCCGACATCTTAATAATTCCTTGATCGGCCAATAACCTGCCGCGCAAAGCATCGCGTAATGACTTAGGCTGTTCGTAAATCTCTTTAAGCATAAAGTGATCGTAGCCCCCTTTTTCAATGGCTTCAATATCCATTTGCAACTGGTGCACATAAGGGTTAATCGCCTTATTATTAGGTATAGAGCGCACTTTCACTTCTTCGCCTAACTCTACCACTGCCATTTCATCATCTTCTAAATAAATGGCCGTTTTGGTATATTCTAAAAATGGTGTAGCATCACTGGCTATAAAAAATTCGTTTTCGCCAATACCTACTACCAGCGGGCTTCCTTTTTTGGCTACTACAATTTTGGTGGGATTATCAATTTCATAAACACAAATAGCATAGGCACCAATAACTTGGTTTAGCGCCATGCGCACGGCTTTCGCCAGATTTACACCTTCTACCGTACGGATATCGTCAATCAGATTAACTAAAACCTCTGTATCGGTATCACTTTTAAACTCTACACCACGGCTTTGTAAGGCCTCTTTAATAGAAGCATAATTTTCTATAATGCCATTGTGAATCAACACCAACTTACCCGAAGCCGAAACATGCGGGTGTGCATTTACATCATTAGGCACCCCGTGGGTGGCCCAACGTGTATGGCCAATCCCGATACCACTTTCGGCTAAGCTACCGTCAATTTTATCTACTAAATCTTGAACTTTACCTTGGCACTTTACCACTTGCAAACCGCCATTAGCTACGGTTGCAATACCTGAGCTATCGTAACCGCGGTACTCCAAGCGTCTTAATCCTTTTATAATAATGGGCTCTGCATTTCTAAATCCCAAATATCCAACTATACCACACATAAACTAAACTTAGGGTTGGGTGTAATACACCGTTAATTTCATAGGCTTATCAGCTCCGCTACCTTGTAAAATAGTACGATGAGCAGCGGTGCTTTTTATTGATGGAACCAAAGCAATTTTGCCCGTTTCGGCACCATTAACCACCTCGTACACATATTTGGTAATATCAAAACGGTAAAAACCACTTCGCAAACTACCGGTACGATAAGCTCCATCACCCGTAAATGTATTGCCTATACTAAAATCTTTAATGGTCGAAGTTGTAGTTCCTTCAACAAAATTTCGAATCTCTAAACGCTGCGGTGGGCTTAGCGCAAAGCCTGTTCCGTTGGATTTATGAACATCCAAAATAGCCTTATTAATAATTAAGTTTTGACCCATTAAGGAATCTAAACCTGGGATGGTAACCACGGTTGCAACGCCCCCCATAGCCTGTACATACGTTTCTATCTCACCATTTATGGTGTCAAGACTCGCTAAATCAAAACCACTTGGATAACCTTCAAAATCTTGCTCAAACAAATTGAAATTCATTGGAGTGGTCGTTTTATTTTGATTGAAGTTTAGTTCAATATCATTGGTGTCTCCTTCATCATTTCTAAAATACATCACCATTCTTGAATTGCCATCATTCAGCTTAAAATATAAAGTAGAGGCATCAACCGAAGGGCTGATCACCACAATACCTTTAAAGTATTCCACCAAATCATCATTTGAAGCAAAACTGGCAAAAGTGCCATCACCCACATCGGCAAACTTGGTTTGAAAGTAGCTGGCATCCATATCAATTTTTAATGTGGATTCCGTGCTATTATCTTCAATAACCACCTTAGTATTTGGTCTTGGTATAAAACCCATTTTCTCTCCAATTTTTTGCCCGAGTGTAGGTGTGTAATTTGAGAAAAAGGTGGTGTCTCTATTCAGTACTTCATCCAACTCAAACACCTCAATATCCATTATTTTACTGGTGTCGCCATAAGCCCCGCTGTATTTTAAAAAAAGTTTAACCGAATCAATTATCGGGTTCGTTCCAAAATCGGGATCTACTTGATTTAAGATTAGTTGGCTTACAAAAGACGATTGATTACGTCCAAAAAAACCATCGGTTTCAGAACCCACCATTCGGTTGCCTCCGTAGCCACCAATTAGGCGTTGGTCATCGTAACTAAGAGCTACCAGAAGGCTATCAATAGAAGCTGTGTAGGCCACAATATTATTGAACTCTACTTTACCCAAAGCGGTGCTATCTCCACCAATAACCTGATTTAAACCCAGTAAATCATTGGGTTTTTCGCAGGCTATAAAAACAAAAGGA
The DNA here is from genome assembly GCA_937146805.1 of uncultured Owenweeksia sp. Lineage (GTDB taxonomy): Bacteria > Bacteroidota > Bacteroidia > Flavobacteriales > Schleiferiaceae > Owenweeksia. The sequence goes on from CAKZRR010000026.1 coordinate 47,397, forward strand.
GCCATTATAAAAATGGCTCTCTTTAGTACTAATTTCAATTTTCTTTTCATGCGCTAATTAACTCAAGCAATAGTTTCTTCGGTAATTATACTCTCGTACAGATTTCGGAGTTGATCCATAAATTCTGCTTCGCTAGAATAATCCAACACATTATCAACGCTGTTTTTAATCTTTTCTTTTAGTTCATCCGAAACATTATCAGCTCCAATAACCGCAGCATCACAATACTTAGCAGCACCGGCATAAATGTCGTCTAATTTTGTATTCGAAAAATTAGCCATTTCTTCTTCGTTAAACCCGTCAAATTTCAGGTTATTGCCTAATGTTGCGGGCATTTCCGCATCTTTAGAGTCGTACACCGAAAGAACGGTTTTACTATCTGCAAACAAAGGATCATCGTAATGAAACTTACGCAGATATAAAGGCATTAAGCTCGCCATCCATCCATGACAATGAATAATATCAGGTGACCAGCCTAGCTTTTTTACGGTTTCAATTACGCCTCTACAAAAGAAGATGGCTCTCTGATCGTTATCTGCAAAGAAATTACCATCCTCATCGTTAAAGGTGGCCTTACGCTTAAAAAATTCTTCGTTATCAATAAAGTACACCTGCATACGTGCTTGAGGCACCGAGGCTACTTTAATAATAAGCGGTTGATCCATATCATTTACGATAATATTGATACCGCTTAGACGAATTACTTCATGAAGTTGATGTCTTCTCTCATTTATTAATCCGTAACGCGGCATAAACACTCTTACCTGATGACCTTTGGAGTTCATCATCTTTGGGAAATCTAAAGAGGGTTTGGATATTTCGTTTACTGGGAGATACGGATGAATTTCTTGACTAACATACAGAATTCGTTTACTATCCATTTGAGGTAAAATTACATTGGGTAAATAGTTTGCAAAACTACCATTTTTCTGTCAAATTTTCAACATATAATTATAGCTTTGCCCCTAGTAATGGGCTCTTAGTACTATGAAGCTATATCAAAATGTTGACGAGCTGCAATTGCATTTAGCCAATCAACGGTCTAAAAAAAATAAAATTGGCTTTGTTCCTACCATGGGAGCCTTGCATGTTGGTCATTTACAACTGCTTAAACAAGCTTTATCCGAAAATCAAGAAGTAGTTTGCAGCATTTATGTGAATCCTACTCAATTTAATAATTCAACCGACCTCGAAAAATACCCTCGAAACTTAGAGTCGGATCTGGAAATGCTAAGGGGTATTGGCGTTCAAACTGTTTTTACCCCAAAGCATGCCGATATGTATCCCAAAAAACTGGAAGCCGACCATTATGAATTTAATGGCTTGGATATACCGATGGAAGGCTTACATCGACCAGGGCATTTTGCAGGCGTAGCTACGGTTGTAGCCCGTTTTTTTGAGTTAATTATGCCCGATAGAGCTTATTTTGGCGATAAGGATTTTCAGCAATTATTGATTGTACGAAAGATGACCGCTTTGCGGAAATTTGATGTAGAAGTAATTGGCTGTACCACTGTGCGCAACGAGGTAGGCTTAGCATTAAGTAGTCGAAATCAAAGATTAAATGAGCAACAAATAAAAACGGCCACGGTTATTTTTACCAGCATGCAAGATGTAAAAGGCCAAGTTAAAGCTGGAGATCCTTTGAAGCTTAAAGAAAAGGCTATGCAGCAAATATTAGAAGCAGGGCTTGAGCCTGAATATGTTGAAATTGTAGATGGAAAAACCTTGAACCCATTACTCAACTTTGAGGAGGCCAAAGAAGCCCGAATCTTTGTAGCTGCCTACCTAAACGGGGTTAGACTCATTGATAATTTGTTATTATTTTAAATTAGTTTTGCCGCATGCAAATAGAGGTTCTCAAATCTAAAATTCACCGTGTAAAAATTACGGGAGCTGACCTTAACTACATTGGCAGTGTTACCATAGATGAAGACTTAATGGATGCCGCCAACTTAATTGAAGGCGAAAAAGTAGCCATTGTAAATATTAATAACGGAGAGCGTTTAGAAACATACGTTATTAAAGGTGCGCGTAAAAGTGGTACCATTAATATGAATGGACCCGCTGCCCGTAAAGTACAAGCCGGAGATTTAATTATCATTATCTCTTACGCTCAAATGGAATTTGAAGCGGCTAAAAAATTCAAGCCCAGCATTATTTTCCCCAACGAATTAACCAACCGCCTCAATTAGTAGCCTTGAATAAAAAACTGCTTTCCGTTTTAAAATACAGTGCATTTATAGCCATTGGTGGCTTTTTGTTTTACCTAGCCTTAAAAGAAACGGAATTTGATAAACTAGCAGACGACTTTAAAAAAGCGCGCTATGAATATGTGGTTTTATCCATGATAATGGGATATGCTGCTTTTATTAGCCGAGGACTTAGATGGAAAATTTTATTGGAACCCTTAGGTGAAAAACCCAAAGCTTGGAATACCGTACATGCCATTGCCATTGGCTACCTTACCAATTTATTAATACCCCGGGCGGGTGAATTGGCACGATGCACTTCGCTTAATCAATCCGATAAAATCCCCGTAAACCGCCTAATTGGCACCGTAATTTTAGAGCGTGTTATAGACGTAATAATGCTGGCCCTATTAATGGCCATTACCTTTATTATGGAATTTGATAACCTCAGTAAGTTTTTACAAACCGCCACCGAAGGGCAAACCGAAAGCACCGGAAGCAATACGGGATTGTATCTAAAAATAGCGGCCGTTGCGGCCTTTCTACTTCTTTTAGTAATAATCTATTTATTGAGAGGCAAGTTTCGCCACATGGCCATTTACATCAAAATAAAAGACTTTTGGCAAGGCATTAAAGAAGGGCTAAAATCTATTTCTAAGCTAAAGAATAAGTGGCCTTTTGTTTTACACACCCTATTCATCTGGATCATGTACTACCTAATGGTATATATATGCGTTTTTGCCTTAGATGCTACTCAGCACCTAGATCCTTCTAGCGGCTTATTTGTAATGATGGTGGCCGGCTTAGGTATGGTAGTGCCCACCCCCGGAGGTATTGGTGCCTACCATTATTTGGTAATGTTGGCTATGGGCGTAGTGGGTGTGGCTAATGCCGATGGACTTAGTTTTGCCACCTTAGTACATACGGGTCAAATGGTAATGACCATCATAGCAGGTCTAATCGCCTTTACCGCTTTAGCGCGATTTAAAAGAAGAAGTAAAATAGCCTAAATCCAGTCGCTACTAAAAAGCAATTTACTTAATTTCGGCCATGCCTTTAGCACATTAAAATCATGGCCAAAAAACCCAAAACCACATTTCTTTGTCAGCATTGCGGCAACCAACACAGCAAGTGGATGGGCCAATGCAATAATTGCCAACAATGGAACACCATTGTGGAAGAAGTAGTAGATCAAAATCTCTCTACAGCCGTTGCTTGGAAAAACAATTCTAAAACCAACAACAAAAGCAGCGTAAAACCAATTGGCCAAATTACTGCTGATCCTGGCGTACGAATTAAATCGGGAAGTAAAGAACTAGACCGCGTTTTGGGAGGCGGACTTATTGAAGGATCGGTAACCTTAATGGGAGGCGAGCCCGGCATTGGCAAAAGCACTTTGATGTTGCAAGTAGCCTTGCGAATTTCTAGAAAGTGCCTCTACGTATCAGGCGAAGAAAGTGAACAGCAAGTACAACTACGAGCCCAACGTATTGGCATACGAAATGAAAATTGCTTCATTTTAACCGCCACATCTACTCAAGAAATTTTTAAACAAATAGAAGCTGCACAGCCTCAAATGGTAATTGTAGATTCTATCCAAACACTGCACTCACCTATTATAGAGGCGGCACCGGGTTCAGTTTCTCAAATAAGGCAATGCGCTGCCGAGTTTATTCAGTTTGCCAAAGAAACCAACACCCCTGTTTTTCTAATTGGCCATATTACCAAAGATGGGCACATTGCTGGCCCTAAAATTTTGGAACACATGGTAGATACTGTTTTACAATTTGAGGGCGACCGACACCATGTTTACCGCTTGTTAAGAGCTCAAAAAAACCGTTTTGGCTCTACAGCCGAGTTAGGCATTTACGAAATGGTGAGCGAAGGCCTCAGGGAAGTTTCCAACCCAAGTGAGATATTAATTTCTAAAAAAGATGGCGACCTCAGCGGTAATGCAGTTTCGGCTACATTAGAAGGTGTGCGCCCCATGCTTATAGAAATACAGGCATTAGTAAGCACAGCCGTTTATGGCACGCCACAGCGCAGCACCACCGGCTTTGATGCCCGAAGGCTCAATATGCTGCTGGCTGTTTTAGAAAAACGTTGTGGTTTCCACTTAGGTGGAAAAGATGTGTTTTTAAACATTACCGGAGGTATTAAGGTAGATGATCCTGCCATTGATTTAGCCGTAATGGCAGCGGTATTATCCTCTAGCCAAGATGTAGCTTTACCCGCCAAATCTGCTTTTGCAGCCGAGGTAGGCCTAAGCGGTGAGATACGACCTGTAGCACGCATTGAGCAGCGCATTATGGAAGCAGAAAAAATGGGTTTTGAAGAAATTTACGTGAGCAGTTACAATAAACTTAAAGCCGGAAAATTTGGCATTAAAGTTATAGGCTGCAGTAAAATTGAAGAAATTTATCAAACTCTTTTTGCCTAAAAAACATGAAACCGCTTGACCAATTTTACGCAAAATTAGAAGAGCCAGAACAAAGTTGCCTTTTAGCTTTGCGCCAAGTTTTAGTAAACTTTGATCCAAATATTAGTGAGGAATGGAAATACAAATTGCCTTTTTTTTACCTTAACAAAAAACCTTTCTGCTATTTCTGGTTTCATAAAAAATACCAGCAGCCCTACATCGGCATTGTAAAAGGGCATTTGGTAAATCACCCGCTCCTTTTGCAGGAGAAACGAAAACAAATGAAGATACTTTTGGCAAACCCCAATACCGATTTACCATTGGCCGATATTCTAGAAGTATTGGAGCTGGCCAAGTCCGTTCATCGTCCTTCCAAAATTTAACATTCCATTAAAAAATGCCTTAACAAACAAAGCCACTTTTAATCCATACTTTTAATCCTTCAAAAAGTCCCTACCTTCTGCTCTATCCTAATAAACCAAACATTTTACACCATGAAAAATTTAGTATCTAAGCTAGCCGTTCTTTTCCTTTTCGGCTTTGGAAGCAGCTACGCTCAAAATGCCCTTTGGCTGCGTTATCCCGCTATTTCGCCCAACGGAAAAACCATTGCCTTTAGTTACCAAGGTGATATCTATACCGTACCAGCAAGTGGTGGCAACGCCCAAGTTTTAACCCTCAATCAAGCGCACGATTTTCAACCCATTTGGTCTAGAGATGGAAAAACTATTGCCTTTGCCTCCAATCGTTATGGCAATTTTGATGTATTTACAATTCCAGCTACAGGCGGAAAATCTACGCGCCTCACCTTTCATTCTGCCAACGATTATCCTAGCGATTTTACACCCGATGGGAGCGAGATATTGTTCTCCTCTGCCCGTTTGGATTTAGCTTCTAATCAACAATTTCCTAGTGGAGCGTTGCCTGAGTTGTACAAAGTACCGGTGGTGGGCGGACGTATTGTCCAGCTTCTTACGGTACCCGCTAAGCGTGCCAAAGTAAGTACCAGTGGCAAACAAATTATTTACTACGATTCAAAGGGTTATGAAGATACCCATCGCAAGCACCATACCTCTTCGGTTACACGTGATATATGGCTGTATGATGTAGAACAGCAAACGCACACCCAGTTGAGTGCCTTTAATGGGGAAGATTTAGATCCTGTTTTTAGCAATCAAGCGGGCGATATATACTATTTATCGGAGCAAACTGGGAGTTTTAATGTACACCAGTTAAAGCTCAATGACCCAACTAGCGATAAGGCAATAACCACTTTTGAAAAACATCCAGTAAGGCATTTGTCTATTGCATCATCTGGTTTGCTTTGCTATGGGTTTCATGGCGAAATATACACGCAATCTTTGGGCGAAAGCCCACAAAAAGTAACCGTAAACATTGCGGCTGATGCGCGCTATAATCCCGAAAAAATAATACCTGTAAATAGCGGAGTAAGCGACATGGCAATATCGCCCAACGGTAAAGAAATTGCCTTTATAAAGCGAGGCGAAGTATTTGTGAGTTCGATAAAAGAAGGAACTACCAAACGAATTACCAATACGCCCGAGCAAGAACGCGGCATTGATTTTAGCCCAGACGGGCGCAGCCTTTTGTACGCCAGTGAGCGAAATAAAAGCTGGAATTTATACCAAACCACGCTGGCGCGCGAAGAAGAGAAATACTTTTTTAATGCCACGTTACTCACGGAGGAAACCCTGTTGGAAACATCTGAAGAAACTTTTCAGGCCACCTACTCACCCAATGGAGATGAAGTAGCCTTTTTAGAAAGACGAACCGCCCTAAAAGTGCTTAACCTGAAGAGTAAAGAAGTACGTGAAATTATGCCGTGGCATAAACAATACAGCTATGCCGATGGAGATCAACACTACGATTGGTCGCCAGATGGCAAATGGTTTTTTGTAAACTTTTTACAAAAAGAACAATGGATTGACCAGCCAGGTTTAGTAAGTGCAGATGGCGAAGGGGAAATTTTAAATCTGATGCCCACGGGTTACGGTGCCCATGGCCCTCAATGGATGATGGATGGAAAAGTAATGATGTGGGTATCTGGCCGAAATGGAATGAAGAGCCATGCCAGTTGGGGATCACAACACGATGTGTACGCCATGTACTTAACACAAGAAGCTTGGGATCGACACCGTATGAACGAGGAGGATTTTGAGCTTTGGAAAGAAAACAAGGAGGAGGCTAAAAAAGAGGATGAGGACAAGAAAAAAGACAAGGATGAAAAGGAACTTACACCCGTAAAAATTGAATTGGAAGGGCGTGAAGACCGTATTAGCCGACTCACGGTACATTCTTCCAGTTTATCAGGAGCTATTATGGCTAAAGATGGAGCGAAGCTTTACTACTTGGCTAAATTTGAAAAAGGCTACAATTTATGGGAAACCAACTTACGTACCCGCGAAACAAAAATTTTAAGCAAACTACAAAGTCGCTCAGGCGGAGGATTGGCCATGAACAAGGAAGGCACCAAGCTTTTTGTACTAGCGGGTGGTAAAATTAAAGAGATTACGCTGGCCTCTGGCGAAAGCAAAAGCCTAAACCTTAAAGGCGAGATGATACTCAATGAAATGGCCGAGCGTACCTATTTATACGAGCATGTTTGGCGCCAAGTACGCGAGAAATTTTATCGTATTGATATTCAGGGGGTAGATTGGGATTTTTACAAAACAGCGTATGCATCTTTTTTACCTCACATAAACAACAACACCGATTTTGCCGAAATGCTAAGTGAGATGTTAGGTGAATTGAACGCTTCGCATACGGGAGCACGCTACCGTAGCCGAATGAGTGGAGGTGATCAAACCGCTTCTTTAGGTGTTTTTTACGATTGGAACTACAACGGCAACGGTCTCAAGATCAGCGAAGTAATAGATAAAAGTCCTTTATTTAAAAACGGCTCAAAAATTAGCGCTGGGGTAATTATTGAAAAAATTGATGGACAAGAAATTAACGCAAACAGCAACTTTTACCCTATGCTCAACCGCAAAGCGGGTAAAAATACTTTGCTGGCTTTGTACAATCCTAAAACCAAAAAACGGTGGGAAGAAACGGTAAAACCTATTTCGATAGGCACGGAGTACCAATTGCGCTATGAGCGTTGGGTTAAAAATTGCGATAGCATTGTAAATCATGCTTCAAAGGGGCGAGCGGGCTATGTACACGTACGTGGCATGGATGATGGCAGCTTTAGACGCGTATATGAAACCGCACTTGGAAAACATCATAATAAAGAAGCTTTGGTAGTAGACACCCGGTTTAACGGTGGTGGCTGGCTGCACGATGACCTAGCTACTTTTTTAAGTGGCAAAGAGTATATTTATATGCGTCCGCGCGATCAAAACCTAGGCACCGAACCGCAGTTTAAATGGTCTAAAACCTCGGTGGTAGTAATGAATGAAGCCAATTATTCGGATGCTCATTTGTTTCCATTTACCTATAAAGCCTTAGGCATAGGCAAGTTAGTAGGCATGCCTGTAGCAGGCACCGGCACTGCAGTATGGTGGGAAGGTTTGCAAAATGGCGTTGTGTTTGGAATACCCCAAGTAGGGATGATTGACAAAGGCGGCAACTATATGGAAAATACGCAATTAGAACCCGATATAAAAGTAGCTAACCCTGTAGAGGAAGTGATAAAAGGACATGATACTCAGCTAGAAGAAGCCGTAAAAGAAGCCTTACGATACTTGTAAATCTATAATAATTCTTAATTAAAGACAAAAAGGTATTAAATTAAGTTTCAGTTAATAGATATTTATGGATATTTGTGTATTCAAAAAAGCACACTTGAGCCTGCTATTGATTTCAGGCTCAAGTTTTTTTATACCTAAAATTCCAACTTATGTCTGCCGTTAACCAGCAATTATTAAAAGATTTAGAAACTAAATACGAAGCCATTGGCCAAAATGTAAACACCCATTTAGAGGGTTTATTACACTCTACACCCATTACCTATTGGGACTATATACAAACCGATGCTTTGCTAAGCTTGCAAACGCAACGAACCCAACTACCTGATGAAATGGTGTTTATTATGTATCACCAAATCAATGAGTTAATTTTTAAAATGATACTGTGGGAAATAAACCAAGTATCTGAATGTGAAAACCTCACCACCGATTTGTTTGCCAAACATTTAGGTAGAATTAGTCGCTACTTTGATATGCTTTCTTCATCATTTACTATAATGGGTGATGGAATGGACGTAGAGCAATACATGAAGTTTAGAAATACCCTTACCCCGGCCAGTGGATTTCAAAGTGCTCAATACCGTATGATTGAATTTGCCTCTACCGAGCTCATCAATTTAATTGACAATCGCTTTAGAGCCACTATAGACCGCAATACACCTTTTGAGCATGCCTTTAACCACTTGTATTGGCAAGCAGCCGGAAAGGATCATGCTAGCGGTAAAAAAAGCACACTGCTCAACAAGTTTGAAGAACGCTACATGGAAGATTTTTTGGTGTTTATGAAACAATATAACCAAAATAATTTGTGGTCTATTTTTAAGCGCCTACCCGAAGCCGACCAACAAAACAAGAAATTACGCAATGCCATGCGCCATTACGACCACACCGTTAACGTGCGCTGGGTAATGGCGCACTACCATGCTGCCGGTAAGTACCTAAACAGTGGTGAGGAAAAGGCCGAAGCCACAGGTGGCAGTGAATGGCAAAAGTATATGCACCCTAAGTATCAGCGCAGAATCTTTTTCCCAGATTTATGGGAAGCCGAAGAGCTAAAAAATTGGGGCGTTGATAACCTTGAGAGTATAAAGAAGCTGTAACATCCAATTAATTTTTAGATATTGAGGCACTGTTAAAAACATAGTAAACCACTAAAACTACCATATAAATGGATGCACAAAAAGCCGACATGTTTCTAATGTCCAATGGAAAATATTTTGAAAGTCACCACCTGCCTCAAATAAGACAACGCCTTTTAGAGTTAGATGAAAGCAAATGGATTATGGTACAATCCTTAGGTCTAAAAGATCCTACCACCAGCTTAATCGTTTCTATTTTGGCAGGTTCGTTGGGTATAGACCGTTTTATGATTGGAGACACTGGAATGGGTATTGGAAAACTAGTTACCTGTGGAGGTTTTGGCATTTGGGCCCTTGTTGATTTGTTTTTAATTATGGGTGCCACTCGCGAAAAAAATATGGAGAAACTTCAAGAGGTTCTATATTAAAATTAAAAAATGTATGACCAAGCTTCAATTTTATGGAATATTAGGCGGGCTTTGCATAGCCGCTTATTCCTATTTGGGCTTTAGTTATCAGCAATCACATACAGCTCCCGCCACCTTTTGTGTATTTAAATCTGCCACCGGAGTACCTTGTCCCGCTTGCGGCACTACCAGATCGGTGCAACACATTACTAAGGCAAACTTTGGAGCCGCATTAAAAATTAACCCCTTAGGCTTTTTAACCTTTGGGGTTTTATTAGTTAGCCCTTTTTGGCTTTTGGCCGATGCCTTAAAGCGAAAAGACAGCTACTACCGTTTTTACCAGCGCATAGAAAATGGGCTAAAGCGAAAAATAATCGCCATTCCTATTACCCTACTGTTGCTTGCTAATTGGTGCTGGAATATCTATAAAGGCCTATGATTACGTTAAAAACCTTTTCTTACAAACCCTCAGATCACGAAGCAGAGCGTGCCTCTAACAGTTATTTAATGTCTGTTATTGCTTTAATGGTGGGTATGCCATTCCCTATTGTTAACCTTATTGCCACCTTTATTTTTTATTTAGGAAACCGAAAAAGTACCTACTTTGTTCGTTGGCATTGTATGCAGGCGTTGCTTTCGCAGATTTCCCTTTTTATACCCAATGCCTATAGTTTTTATTGGACCATCTCCATATTAATGGGCGAAAAAGAGCTCAACAATGATTACTTCGCCTTTGTGATTATAGTTGCTGCCGTTAATTTTATTGAGTTTTTAGCAACGATTTATACCGCCACTAAATCACGTAAAGGGATTCATGTGGAATGGATGTTTTATGGAGATTTAGCCAACTTAATTTGTCCTCCAAAATCATGAAAAACCCTTTAATACAGCTTGGTATCATTGCGGCCGTTTTAATTATATCCTGGCAAGCCCTGCGACAAGTTGATTGGTTAACGCTGTTTAGAGTGGAACAAGCCACTCAAAATACCGAAGAGAAACTAGGCGACCTACTTTGGGAATACAATAGCACGCTAGAAATAGAATTAAAAAGTGATAGTGCCTTAGCACCTCTTAAAAAAATAGTGTTTCTAATTTGTGAGCATAACAATATCGACTCCTCCGAAATAAAATTACACCTACTACAAAACAGCGAGGTAAACGCCTTTGCTATGCCAGATGACCATTTGGTAATTTACACAGGGTTAATTGCCAATTGTCAAAATGCCGAAGAACTTAGTGGTGTTATTGGTCATGAATTAGGCCATTTGGTAGAAAATCATGTAATGAAAAAGTTGATTAAAGAAATTGGACTTTCCATACTAATAAGCATGACTACCGGAAACGGGGGAGGCGAAATTATTCAAGAAACCTTTGGGGCACTTACTTCTAAAGCCTACGATAGAGATTTAGAGCGAGAGGCCGACACCCTATCCGTGGGATACCTGCTTAACGCCAACATTAACCCTGCTCCTTTTGGTGAGTTTTTGTTTAGGTTGGCCCAAGGCCACGAAAATGATTTAGACGCTTTATATTGGCTCAGCACCCATCCGCATTCGGAAGAAAGAGCAGCGAACGTTTTTAAATTTATTGAAAATGAGGAGCACCCTAAGGACACCTTGATGAGTCCAAGCGATTGGAAACAATATCAAAATTATATAGCACATGAGCAGTAACCTACTCGCATTTGCTAACCCCAAAATATTTAACTGATTTAGCCCATGAAAAAATCATTTTTTACTTGTATTGTATTTGCCTGTTTAGCCTGCGGAAACAATAACCCCGCAGCCAACGATACTGGTACACAAACTAACCCCGAAGAAGTAGAAGTACTGGAAGAGCAACCACGCGAAAATGAAAACTGGCAAGAGGAACGAAACCAAGGATATGATTTTGTTGCTTTTGGTACTAAGCCCGATTGGACCTTATTGATTGACTGGGAAGGTGAAACACAATTAATTTCGCCAAAACTGATAGACACCTTAAAAATACATTTGGCGAAAGCCATTGAAAACAAAGACCCCAAACTCACTTTTTACGAGCAAACTACCAATGATAAACACATGGCACTGCGCATATACCAAAGTGATTGTGCCAACTCGGGTGCCAATGTTGAGCTGCCCTACGGTGTAAGCGTATTGGCCAAAGCCGATACCATGCAACATCCCAAAGAGCACCAGGGTTGCGGGTTTTATTTAGGTGATGCACGCTTGCATGGAACTTGGCAATTGCAAAAATGGCGCGGTGGCGTGGTTTCTACCGAAGCTTTTTTGGGGCAAAATGCAGGTTTAGCAATTAATTTAGATGATTTTACGGTAAGTGGTTTTGGTGGTTGTAACCAGGTTAATAGCTCGGTAACCTTTGGTAGAGATCAAATTAACTTTAGCCATTTTAGATCTACCAAAATAGCCTGTGACGCCCTTGATTTTGAAAGTGCTTTTGTAGCAGCCCTAAACGATGCGAGCTACACTTACCAATTTAAAGGTGACCAATTAACGCTTAGAAACAGCGAAGAAAACTTGATTTTTACCCGCGCTAAAACCTTGGTCAAAAGCCACTAAACCATTTTATTTACCGCCCGAAAGCACCTCTTGAATAGCGCCTAAATTAGGGGTAATAATAATTTCGGTTCTACGGTTTTTAGCTTTCCCTTTGGCTGATTCATTATCGGCAATAGGCACATACTCGCTGCGCCCACCGGCTGTAATCATAGAGGCATCTACTTCCTTATTTGCCGTAATTATTTTTACAATGGCTGTCGCTCGCATTACCGATAAATCCCAGTTATCTTTAACCGTAGCTCCGTTAAAAGCATCCGAATCTGTGTGACCTTCTACCAATACGTTTAAATCTTTATTTTCGGCCAATACATTCGAAAGCTCCTGCAAGGCTTCTTTTCCTTTGCCATCTACCTTCCAGCTTCCACTGCCAAAAAGTAAGCTATTTTCGAGGGATACATATACCTTTCCATTTTTAATTTCTACGGTTAAGCCCTTCCCTTCAAAATTGTATAAAGCCTTTTTAAGATTGGTTTCAATAGCATTTACCTTCTCTTGCTGAGCTGCAATTAATTGTTCCAATTCATTTACGCGGGCTTCTCTATCCTTTAAAGCATTGCCCAAAGCACCCATTTTTTGTTTCTCGCCTAATAAGGAATCCTCCTTGGCATACAACTCCTTTTGTAAAGCCGCCAATTTAGCCATCAACTTTTTGTTTTCGGCTTGGTTGCTCGCCATTAGCTGGTTGTTATTTTCCAGCAAAAACTCGTAATTTTTATTCAGATCGCGGTACTTACGCTTTAAGTTGCGGTATTTAATACCCGTTTTGGCCGTATCTTCTTTTAGTTGCTTAATCGCAGATGTTGCCTCGGCATAATCATCGGTAAGCTGCCCCAGGTTGGCTTTAAGCGAATCATTTTCTCCGCGTAGGCTCACATTTTCGGCCTCTAAACCCTTGTACTTGCTTTGCAGTTCATTATGAATTTTGGGCGCCACACAGGCGTTTAACAACAACAGACTAAAAGCAAACAACACAACTTTTTTCATGGCAATATTTTTAATTGACACAAAATTAAGCAGAGTACAGCCGCGCGGCTCGGTTAAAAAAATAAGTTTTAACTAGGGTTTTGTTAGTTGGGTAATTGGTTGTTAGTTGGGTAATTGGTTGACTGGTTATACGTTGATTTGTTAAATGGTTAATTGGTATCTCCGCAAGCACTTCGGTCTTCCGTCTATGGACTATCAACTACAAACTGTTGACTGGTTAATTGGTCTCTCCACAAAAACTTCCGTTTATCGACTGAAAAATATTACTTACATTAGCTTTTGCAGCTGCAAACTGCTAAGAAATGGAGCCTTATGCTTAAACAGCACCTATTCATAATTCTACTATCACTATTTTTTGGGCGGCCTTTGGTCGCCCAAAATTTGGTGCCTAACCATGCTTTTAGCAATACCAAAACCTGTATTCAAAACGGTATAGCTCTTCAAAATTATTTTTACAATTGGTTTACGCCACCAGTCAAAAATAGCAGCTCACTACATGGGCAGTTTAGTACTGCTTTTGTATATGCTAAGTGCAATTTAAACCTTCGTTTCGGCTACGATACGACTTATAAACCTTTTGTTATTCCTCCATGTATTAGAAAGGAATCCTTTTTACCTAATCCTGTTGAAAAAATGACATTCATTTCTTTAGTTCTTTTCGACACCATTAATGAAGTTCGAACTGGCTATAATGGCTGTCCTCCAAATGGACCATATATTCCAATCAATAGAACCGCGACCATTTCAACCATTGGCAGAAGTTTTGCGCAAGTTGCTTTACAGGATACTTTGGTAACGGGTAGCAAATATGTTATAGAATTCTCTGTGCAAAGGGAAGACCTAATAGCCATGCATATTGCCATTCAAAATATTGGCGCTTACCTAACTACCGATACTTTTTTTCATTTTGATTATAAAACCCAAAACATTAACCCCACGGTAGAAGCCAAACAAATAATTTACAACAACCGCAATTGGCAAAGGGTAAGCGGTGATTTTACAGCCACCGGCAACGAGCATTTTTTAACCTTAGGCAATTTTAGAACGGATAAAAATACCAATCATGTTTTTCTTCCGCTAGACACTAATAGACATGGTGGTTATGGCCCTAGTTACCACATTGATGCCGTGTATTTGTACCTACATACCGATACCATTTTTAACGTATATTTAGGTAAAGACACCACAATATGCGCTGGCCAAAATATAGCATTACATGCTTGGCATGATGATGGTTTTAAATTGCAGGATACCGTAAAAACCTTTTTATGGAGCACAGGCAGCGTAGATAGCAGCATTACTGTAAACCAACCCGGTATGTATTGGGTAACCGTAACCTACAACCAACGGTTTTCTCAAACCGATACCATTCTTATAAACCCACATACACCCCCCTATTTAACAGGTTTACCCGATAGCGTAGGCGATTGTTTAGGTACCTCTATAAGCCTAAATGCTTACCAAGATGGCTACCGCACTTTTGATTGGAGCACTGGTGAAACCACTAAAAATATAAATGCGCAAGACAGCGGCTTGGTGTGGCTGCAAGCCTACTCGGTTTGCGATACCATAAGCGATACCGTGTGGGTAAACCTATTTAATTGCGATACGCTAGAACCTGCACCAACCGTATATATACCCAATGCTTTTAGCCCTAATGGAGATGGACTTAACGATACTTGGGAAATTGTAAACTTACCTCCCGAAAATGAAGTAACGGTGCTAAGCCGTTGGGGCGAGGTTATTTTTAGCAGCACCAATTATCAAAGCAATTGGGCCGCCACCGATAATCAAAACAAAAAACTACCCGCAGGCGTGTATGTGTATAAAGTAAGCTATGTGGTTTACCCTGGCATCCGTAAAAACAAATACGGCTCTTTACATATTAGGGAGTAGTTGAATCGTTGACTGGTTATACGTTGATACGTTAAATGGTCTCTCCACAAAAACTTCCGTCTTCGGTCTATAGATTATCAACTACAAACTGTTGACTGGTTGATTTGATAAATGGTTAATTGGTCTCTCCACAAATTCTGCCGTCTTCCGTCTGTGGACTTCCGACTATTGACTATTAACCCAACTAAAAATTCAGCGGTATCGAGTTATCCACTTCCTCCATAAAGTGAAACAAACGCTCCCCTAAAATTTCGCGTTGCAGTTCTTTTGATTTCTCTTCGTACTTCGCATAATCAACTTGATGATTTTGGTAGTTAAAATCAAAGTCTCGTGTAAAAATCTGAATCAAAAAAAGAATAAGCCCTAGGCCAAAGCAAACAAGTGGCACCTTGCGTACATCTCTTTTAACCCTACTACTCAGAATTAACACAGCCAAATTGACTATAATTACACTGGCTATAATTAGCACCAAATCATAGTTATTCCACCACCAAATTTTACCCCATCCACCAACATATCCCGAACTTGGAAAAAACAAGTTAACCCCTCCCCAAACACTGTGAGGTGTAGGCATATCTTCTAACAAGTGAATAAGATAACCTAATGAAAAAGCTGTGCAGCGCCAAAAATTCTTCTTTAACCAAACCCCTAAAGGCAGACCTTTAAAATATCGAAAACCCTTTGCTAGTAACATCGCGATTATTGGGAACAAAAAAGCGGCAAATAAAGAATGCATGGCCGCATGATGAGAGTACCAGTACTTTCCAAAGTAAATTTCCTTGCCGGGCGGTAGGCCAAGCCAATAACCTATAGTTCCATCAAATTTCGACCACAAAGAAATCGCATCCAAATCCGGTAAAGCACCACCCAAACCACCCATAAGAATTACAGCCAACTGGTTCCATCCTCTTCTTTTAGTAAAAGCCGCCATCACAGTACCCACTGCAACACCTGATAAAGTATGGGAAATAATGTCCATGGTTTGTTATTTGGTTCACTTGCTAAATGGTTAATGGGTCTCTCCACAAATTCTGCCGTCTTCCGTCTGTGGACTTCCGACTATTGACTATGGTCTGTCAACTACAAACTACCACCTACCCCACCTCCAGCAAAATTGGGCAATGATCCGAATGCTTGGCCTCTGGCAATATAGCTCCTCGTTGCAGTCTGCTTTCCAGTTGTTGGCTCGCCATTAAATAATCAATACGCCAGCCTTTATTATTATTTCTCGAATTGGCTCGATAACTCCACCAGCTATAGTGATGTGGGTCTTTATTAAAATAACGGAAACTATCAATAAAGCCACTGTTTAAAAAACCCGTAACCCACTCCCTTTCTTCGGGCAAAAAGCCGCTAGAGTTTTTATTACTTACTGGGTTGTGTATATCAATGGCCTCATGGCAAATATTAAAATCGCCACATACCACTAAGTTTGGGAACTCCTTTAAAAGCCCCGAAATATAATTTTGAAAATCATCTAAAAACTGCATTTTAAAACTTTGGCGCAGCGGGTTGGTGCCCGATGGTATGTAAACACATAGTACGGATACATCCTCAAAATCAGCTCTTATAATACGGCCTTCGGCATCAATGTAATCAATGCCACAACCCACTTCTATATGCTTAGGAGCTATTTTAGATAAAATGCCCACGCCACTATAACCCTTTTTTTGGGCGCTGTGGTAGTGGCCTTTATAACCCAACTCCTCCAAAGCAGCATGGTCAATTTGCTCTGCTTGCGCTTTGGTTTCCTGCAGGCACAAAACATCGGGGTTGGCGGTGGCTAACCAATCGGTAAAGCCCTTTTTAAAAGCAGCACGGATGCCGTTTACATTGTACGAAATTATCTTCATGGCAAAATGGAATAAGGGTTTTAACGTTGATAAGTGGCCACCCAAAATAAGTGGTAATATTGAAAAATAAAATTGAAATTGCGGTTAGGGCTTATCATATTATTTTTTGCGTTTGGTTTGCTAAGCAGTAATGCCCAACAAACCGATACTTTGTGGCATGCTCAAAAAAGCGTTATCGCCCCACAAGGTACCGATTCCCTCTTTCTAGATTCATTCCTCGTACTGCCCAGCAGCCTAAGGCTCACACCCGATTCGGTGGCTTACACCTTGCATTTGGCACCTGTAAGTTTTCTGAAATTTAAAAAGCCGCTTTCGCGGAATATAACGGTGCTGTTTAAGGTGTTGCAAGTCCCGATAAGGGAGAGCTACCAAAACAAAGACACCACTTTAATGCTGCCTACCCTGCTCAAAAACACCACCCCAAATTACAGTATTTCGCAGCCTAAAAGTGAGTTTAACCCTTTTACCGGGCTACACTCAAACGGCAGTATAAGCAGAGGCATAAGCGTGGGCAACAACCAAGATGCCGTGCTGGCTAGCAGTTTAAATTTGCAGCTAAATGGCGACCTAGGAAACGGCACCGAAATTAGAGCTAGCATTACCGATAACAGCTTACCTGTGCAAGCCGAGGGTTATACCCAGCAGTTGCAAGAATTTGATAAGGTATATCTGGAAATTGAAAACAAAGACTTTGGACTGCTACGAGCTGGTGATTACAACTTACACAACCGCTCTCATCACTTTTTGGGCTTTGATAAACGCATAACGGGCGCTGGAATTTTTAGCAAATTTAGTAACGAAAATCACCAAGTACCGCTGCAACTACAAGGAGGTGTAGCTCGTGGAAAATTTGCCCGCAACTCATTTATGGGGCAAGAAGGAAACCAAGGCCCCTACAAGCTTAAGGGTAATACCAACGAAGCTTTCATCATTATTATTTCGGGCTCAGAGCGTGTTTATATTGATGGCATTTTGCAAAAACGGGGCGAGCAAAACCAATATGTAATTGATTACAACGCTGCCGAAATAAGCTTTACCGCTTTGCAACCTATTTCTCGCGAAAAGCGAATTGTGGTAGAGTTTCAATACACCGAGCTCAACTACCTGCGTACACTTGCCTTTGCCGAAACTGGCTTTAAAACCGAAAAATGGAATACCACCATTCAGTATTACTCGGAGCAGGACAGTAAAAATCAAACAGTACTCAACGATTTAAGTAATCCCGAAAAGGAGTTGCTACAAGGAGTTGGCGATGATTTAGAGGCCGCCCAAATTAGCACCATACAAGCCGCTGCTTTTAGCAATAGCCGTGTGCAATACCACTTAATTGATAGCCTAGGTATAGATAGCGTATTGGTATATAGTACCGATAGCAGCCAACAACTTTACGAAGCCAGCTTTAGCTACTTGGGCGCTGGTAATGGCGATTATATACTGCAAAATAACAGTGCCAATGGCCGCGTTTTTAAATGGCTACCGCCACAAGGAGGGCAGGCTCAAGGCAGCTATGCGCCTGTAAAACAGCTAGGCGCCCCTAGCAAACATCAAATAATAAGTTTGCAAAGTGAAGCCTCACTTGGTAAGCACAAAGTAAAAGCCAACCTAGCCAGCAGCAACTTTGATCGTAATCGTTTTTCGGATAAAAATGCTAGTGACAACACGGGATATGCTGCCAAAGTAGATTATGGCTGGGAGCAAAAGTTAAAAAAAGGAAAAGCGTATAGCTCCCTAAATTACGAATACAACCAGGCTAATTTTAAAGCGGTAGAGCGGCTACAGCAGGTAGAGTTTTTGCGCGATTGGAGTTTAAGTAAAATCCTTAACGGGGATTTACATCTGGCGAAAGCCCAAGTTGGAGTAAACTACAAAAAATGGGAAAGCCAATACCAACTACAAAGTTTGCAAAGCGGTGGTTACCAAGGTTGGAACCAGCAGTTAAAGCTTCAACTAAAAACAGCTAAAACAACGGGGTTGCTGCGCGGCAGCTACCTAACGGCTAACGATAGTTTGCTGCAAACTCAGTTTATTCGTCAAAGCGCGCGTTTACAGCATTTTGTAGCGCCCAAACTTTGGGTTGGTGGGCAAACCATGGGTGAATGGAACAAGCGAGAAAGCCTACCCAGTGATTCGTTATTGGGAAGCAGTTTTCAGTTTATTCAATATCAAGGATTTACCGGATATGGAGACACCGCCAATAACTTTATAGAACTTAATTACCTACAACGTTGGGACGATTCTGCCAGAGCGGGAAACTACAACCGCAGTGCGGCAGCACAGGCACTTGGATTAAAAAGCCAATGGAAAAATAAGTTTAAAGGCCGCTTGCAGGCACAGCTACAATGGCGCGAATTAAGATTGTATGAAGGAAATAACTCCGGCCAAGGCAAAACCATTACCAGCAGACTTAACTACAATCAGCGGTTTTTTAAAAATAGCTTAAGCACTCTTACTTTTTACGAATCAGGCTCGGGCACCGAGGCCAAACGTTTGTTTAGTTATTTAGAGGTTCCGGCTGGTACTGGCCGCTATACTTGGACAGATTACAACGAGAACGGGATTGCTGAATTGGATGAATTTGAAATAGCACCTACCCCCGATTTGGCCACCTACGTGCGTATTTTTACCCAAACCAACGATTATCTGCGTACCGACATTCAAAAATTTGGTGAAACCTTAAACTTACAAGCGCCCAGCAGCTGGAAAAAAGGAAAAGACTGGAAAGCATTAGTACACCGCTTTTCTTTATTGGCCAACTACCAAATAGATAGAAAAACGCTTTTAGAGGGAAATCAAAATGAACTAAACCCCTTTAAAAAAGTGGCGCATGATAGCTTGATAGTAAGCCTTAACAATAGTTTTAGAACTAGTGTGTTTTTTAATAGGTCCGCTGCCAAATTTGGACTTACCTATACCTACCGCCTAAGCGATAATAGAAACCTACTAAGTTTTGGTATTGAGCAACGTAATCTAATAGAAAACGGCATTAAGATCAAATACCAACCCTTTGATAAACTTAGATTGGAAAGTCAAAGTTTAATAGCACAAAAAGAAAACGTATCTGCCAATTTTAGCAGCCGTAACTACGGCATAAATCAAGTAAAGCAAGGCGTTACCACCACTTTTTTATCTAATCAAATTTGGCAAGTAAGCCTTATTTACCTGTACGATTTACAGGAAAGTAAAGGCGAAAATTTAACTAAAATAGAAGCCAACCGCTTAGCCTTAAACGCTAATCACAATGCCGCCAAAAAGCTAAACTTTACGGGTGAGTTGGCCTACATTTATAACAATTTTAAAGGCAATAGCAATAGCCCCGCGGCCTACGAAATGCTACAAGAATTAAAGCCGGGCAAAAACTTTAGCTGGAATGCGGGCTTGCAAAGGCGTCTCAAAAAAAATATAATGCTAAGCATTATTTACAACGGGCGCAACAGCGAAAACGCCAAAGCCATACACACCGGTAGTATGGAAATAAAAGCCTTTTTCTAAAATAACTATCTTTAGGTTTTACCAAACCTAAGCATGTCCATTAAAGAGTATTTCCTTGATTTTGTAGATCTTATTTACCCAGACTCGTGCGTTGCCTGCCGCAACCCTTTGGTTAGTGGCGAGGAAATACTTTGTGTGTACTGCGAGGAGGAGCTGGCTATTACTGATTATCATAAAGACGACTATAACCCAATAAAAGCCCTTTTTTATGGTCGTTGCCAAATAAAACAAGGTGCCAGCTTTTTACATTTTAGCAAAGGCGGCCGTACACAAGAAATTCTACATGCCTTAAAGTATAAAAACATGCCTGAAGTAGGCGTTAAGTTGGGTAGCCTAATGGCCGATTTATACAAACAAACAGCCTTTTTCAAAAGTATTGATATACTAATTCCGGTACCGTTACATCCCAAAAAATTAAAAAAGCGGGGCTATAATCAAAGTACGGCTATTGCCGAAGGTATCCAAAAGAGCCTCGACTTACCCATTATGGAGAATGCACTGATTAGAGTTATTGCGAACAGTACCCAAACCAAAAAATCAAGGTTTGCGCGCTGGAAGAATGTGGAAAGTATTTTTAAAGTACCTAATCCAAGCACTTTGCAAAACAAACACATCTTACTGATTGACGATGTTATTACCACAGGCGCAACCCTCGAAGCTAGTGTTCTACAGCTTCTTACTATCCCCGGTGTTACGGTATCGGTAGTTAGTTTGGCTTATGCCGAATAAAAAAGCCCCTCTAGGAAAACCTAAAGGGGCTTGATAAATTATAAGCAAGTGTTACTTACCTTTTCACTAATCTTCTATTAGTTTTAAGATCGCCATCCGAGATTTCCATTAAGTACACACCTTTAGCCAAGTGGCTAAGGTTAATGTTACGTTGGAACTCTTGTCCTGTGATAGACTCACTAATAGCTAATACCACTTTACC
>CAKZRR010000027.1 GCA_937146805.1 uncultured Owenweeksia sp.
AATTTCATACACTATATTTAAGATTAGTCTCCCAATATAGCATAAACACTTAATTAACCACTAAACCGATAAATCCGTTCTATTATTCATTTTGATAATTGGTTTCGTAACCAGGGCTCAGATATAATCTTAAAATTAAGCTCAATTGAGAGTGACACCATTAAAATAGATTATGAAACAATCCCTGGTTCTTGTATTGGTGGAGTTAAAATAAATGGATTTTACTATAACGAAAAAGTTTACTACAGTGGACAACCAGAGGATTTTGGCAGTTATATTATAAGTATTTCAAAATAAAACTAATGCTAGCAGGCGTATTGCAAACATGGGGCTTCACGCTTTTGCCACCAACATTCAAGTCCTTTCGGACGTTGAAGTCTACTGAATTCGCACTATTTTTATTTAACCGTTATGGGCAACAATATGAAAACAGTAATACTGACATTAATAATTTTAACATTCTTGTGTTCTTGTGGACAACAAAGCAAACAACACGAACAAGAAGCTCAAGCGGTTGAAAAAAGCCAATTAGATTCAACTCTAGTAAAAAAAAATGATAGCCAGATAATTAAAAAAAAGGTCGGTAAAGAGTTGTTTCAATCCATTTTGGATACTATAAAAACTAAAGGTGTAACGGTTGTTTTGCTAACTAGAAATGAATGGATTTACCAACCATTTGAAAACTGCGAGTCCTTTCTGAAGTTTCATGAAAATGGAATAGGTGTGAGTTATAATTGCGAAATGGACGAAGATTATGAACTCACATACAAGATTGAAGGTAACAAAATATTTATTTCAGAATATGATATTCCACACGTTAACAATGAAGAACAGAAAAAAATAAAATTTAGGGAGGACACTTATGTTTATAATGGACATTCACTCGTAATGATTGACTCGAAAATGTGCAATATTGGGGGACTTCAATGGATACCTAACATTGAAGTTGTAATTGATTATAAAAGCATGAAATACTAACCGCAACAACACCTGTATGCAATACCCTTCGAGACACCGCGCATAACTAATCCGCTAGCAGTAATTGTATGAGACCGACAACGAACAATATATTAACAACTATTCTGATGACTTTTTTTGTATTCAATCTGGCTTTCGGACAGACGATCAAAAAGGACGGAGAAGAAGTAAAGCCTAACCCTGATACAAAAAAGAATGTGTCAATGTTGGTTGACAGTTTGACTGGAACATGGAAATTGATAAGGACTATTCGATATGAAAACGGTGATACAATAATTCAGGAGCCTTCTACACAGCTTTGGTTTACTTCAGGTGCAAAACCATCGACAAAAATTGTTTTAGATTCTTTGAGAAATTTTGAACTTGAACAAGCCTGTATGAAATGTCCATATCTTCACTGGATTGGCCGTTTTGAACTTGAAACTAGAACTTATAATGGACTCGAGTTTTTCTATTTAAGTTTTATTGATGACCGGGTTAAGGAAACAAAAAAGAAGAAAAGAAAAAACGCATCTGTCCTAGAATTTAATGGTTATCTAACTGACCTTGGTAATGGTGAAATGACTTTAATGGATAAAGAAGGAAGAGAATGGATTTATAAACTAGAGGAAGAAGAGTAAAAAACGCCTTAATTTCTAGTTAATTTTATTTTGAAAGTCCTTTTTTTTGGTGAAGGCCTTTCTACAAGGAAAACACATCGGTGCTTTGGAGATAGGAAATGGAATTTAGAGAGTATTTTATAGAAATGTATTTTTAGGTTTCTTTAACCAAAATCAATTAAGAACTAAACCCGTCCGAATGGCTCAGCCGGGCGGAGAACAATCGGTAAGGTTAGAAACTAATTTAGTGTAAACCATGTCTCTTAACAAATATTCCAACGTATCATTATCGTATATTTTCGTATCGTATCGTATCGTTTCTTCAAACTAATATCGTATCATTATCGTGTATTTTCGTATCCTATCGTATCCATGTTGAAATATTCTTCTTAATATTGTTACCGTTTTGAATCAAGTACACACATTAAATATCGAAATTGATTGGAAATTAATTTCAATCATTAGCAAAATAGACCGATTTGATGCAGAATGGACTTCTATCGAAAAAAAAGAACATCAAAGCTTAAAACAATTAAAAGCAATCGCAACGATAAGAAGTGTTGGTGCATCTACAAGAATTGAAGGATCCAAAATGAGCAATGAAGAAGTAGATGTTCTTTTAAGCGATTTAACAATTGATAAGTTAGAAGATAGAGATTCTCAAGAAGTTGCTGGTTATTTTGAAGTTTTAGATTTAATTTCTGAATCATACGATGGAATTAACATAACGGAAAATTCACTCAAAAATTTACACAATAGATTGTTAAGGTATAGTGCTAAAGATGCTTGGCATAAAGGAAATTATAAACAACTTAGCAACAGTGTAGAAGCGACATTCCCAGATGGTCCAACTCAAATAATTTTTGAAACAGCAACTCCTGGAATAGAAACTGAGGATGCCATGAGAGCATTAATGGAATGGTATGCTAATGACAAAGAAACACATCCATTAGTTAAAACTGCAATATTTTGTTATGACTTTGTAAGTATTCATCCATTTCAAGATGGTAATGGTCGACTTAGCAGATTGCTTTCATCCTTATTACTTATCAAGTATGGTTATAAATGGATTCAATATGTAAGTTTTGAGCATGAAATAGAAAGTCGAAAAATTGAATATTATCAAGAATTAAGAAAATGTCAAGCTCAACGTCCAAGGGAAGAAATTACTTCATGGATATATTTTTTCTTTGATGCATTAATCAATATCCAAAATAAACTAATTGAAAAACTTAATAATCAAGGCATTGAATCAACTCTTTCTCCAAAAGAAAAGTCTATTTTAGTATTCATTGCAGATCATCCAGGAACGAAATCTGGTGAAATAGCGACTAAACTTAATATCCCAAATCCAACAGTTAAAAAAATACTCTCTGTACTTGTCAATAAAAACCTAATTGAAAAATATGGTTCAGGTCCAGGAACAAATTATGGAATAAAATAGGGTCAGGAATGGCCAACAATTGGAACCAATAAATACAATTATAAAAAGTAAAACTGGATCGCATTAATGATATTGAACCACTACACTTAACAAAGAACTGTGCTAAAATCCAACTAAAAACTGCCTTAATTTCTATTTTTTTTCTTTTGAAAACCTCTTTGAATGGCTGGCGTTTACCGTGATTCTTCCTCACCCAAGCTTGAAAGAGTTTTAAAAAGGAAGCCCAAAACATTTGAGCACCTACTACATAAATACAGAGCCCATTTCTTTGGATGAGCCCTGAAACCTTGAGACGAATCCGGAATTATTGATTTGAGTCAAGAGATTTGATAACTAGCTTTCCCACATTTGCCCAGATTTTAAATCAAAGGATTGTGATAAAGAACCCTAAAATAAACGCACTCGTTAAATCAATCGGTTTCATAGCCACGTACCTATTGTTTGGTGCAATTTTATCTCAAATAAAATATATGTTCCCACCGCAATACGAGCGTTATGCACAAGGAATATTAGGCACAATAGGTGCAATTATTACGGTTATTATATTTCTTCGAATTGAGAAGAAAACCTTCAAAGACTATGGATTAAATTGGGAAAACACTTCCTTCAAAAAATTCGGAATAGGACTGTCTCTAGGTATTGTGCTCGCTACAGTCATGATTCTTTCTCAAGTTCAATACAGTGACTTAGTAATGACATACAATACCGATGTTAACCTAGTATCCTTTTTACCATGGTCTTTGGCTTTTATTCCATTAGCTTTTATGGAAGAGATTGCCTTCCGTTCATACCCTCTCCTAAAACTCAATAAATCCTTTGGATTGAGGACAACCCAAGTCATCTTAGCTGTACTATTCGCGCTTTATCATATGCTTATGATGTGGTCTCCTCAATCCTCAATTCTTGGACCCGGAATTTGGGCATTGGCTTATGCCTTAACTGCGGTAGCATCTAATGGCATTGCTATGCCCACAGGGCTGCATTTCGGGCTAAATTTTGTGCAATCTGTATTAGGTGGACAAAAAGGAATTGAGCCCATTTGGAATTTAGATTACCCCGAAGGTGTTTCCGAAGCGGCAATTACAGCGAATGAAAATTTTGGATTAGGCCTACAGATTAGCTTACTTATCGTAAGTATAATAGCAACCGAGATGTATATAAGGAATAAAACTAAAAACAAAAATATATACAGTGAATAGCGTCTTTCGGGATGCTAGAACTCCAAAAACGAAACGCTAGCGTAAATTTTTAAAACAATGAAAATAGGAATAATAGGAGGTGGAATTACTGGATTAACAACTGCACTTGCTTTGCAGAAATTAGGAATTTCTTCGGTGGTATATGAGCAATCTAAAGAACTGAATGAAGTTGGTGCTGGCATATGGCTACAACCTAATGCTATTAAAATTTTAGATTGGTTGGGACTCAAAGACGAAATTAGGGAGCAAGGTTATGAACTCGATAAAATGGAAATCACAAACTCACAATTGGTTCCTTTTAAAAAAATAAAGAGTAAAGTAGTTCAAGACGAAGAAGGAAATAAAACAATAGCTATTCACCGAGCCAGGCTTCAAAAAGTCCTCTACAACAAGTTACTAGAGTCAAACACAATTGAACTCGGCAAAAAGTACAAAAGTCATAATGTAGAATCCGACTCCATTCAAATAGAATTTGAAAACAGTAGTGATAGGGTTGATGTACTTTTAGGTGCCGATGGCATAAACTCAAAGGTTAGACAGTCCATAGAGCCGCAAGCTACTTTACGCGATTCGGGACAAGTGTGCTGGAGGGGTGTTGCCAAAATGACCCTACCTGATGAACTTAAGGATTTTGGGCGAGAAGCCTGGGGGAATCAAATTAGGTTTGGATTTTCATCCATTAATGATGAAGAGATCTATTGGTTTGCTGTAGCGAATGCTTCCCATAGGGAGAGGGCTAATAAAACGGGGCTAAAACAATATATCACTAACATGTTTCAAGATTTTTCTCCAGTTGTCACGGAGCTTATCGCAGCCACAAAACCAGAAAGCATTCACCAAGGAATTCTTCAAGACTTGAAAAAAATCTCCCCTTGGCATCATCATAGGGTTTGCTTAATTGGCGATGCAGCACATGCCACCACACCTAATATGGGACAAGGTGCCTGCCAAGGGATTGAAGATGCTTACTACCTCAGTAACTGTATCTCTGCATCACTTCCAAACGCAGAAAAGGCTTTCAGAGTGTTTGAGCAAAAGAGAAGAAAAAAAGTAGATTCGATTGTCAACACTTCTTGGCAAATAGGACAAATGGCGCATAGTAAAATTGGCCAACCCATTATGAAACTCATGATGAAAATAACTCCTGAAAGTGTGGTGAGCGCACAAATGAATAAATTGTATACCATTGATAAGTAAAAATAATACGGAACAAAGCGTTTAGTGCATACCCTTAGGAAGCTTAGATACTTTGCTGGGTTCGTTGTGCTTACCTTGCTCCCTCCTGTTTTCTTACTACCTTCCTCCAAAATAAAGCCGAAGCTAACATAGGTTAATGCGAATAAACACGAAGCAACGGTATAGCTACCATCAATGCTTCTTAGGTAATGAGCATTGCCGAAGAAAATTATATTACATCTAAAATGAGATATTTTATATTAATACTATTAATTCCAATATTTACGAAGGTGTACTCTCAATGCGAAGGAAATCCTTTGGAATATTTGGATGCTAATGGAGAAAAATTCACTTATCATAAACTTGATTCATTGAATTTAACTCAGTTTTATTATTTAAATGGTACACTTTCGTTATGCTCTTTATATGAACCAGCATTTACCAATGAGGTTCAAAATTCGTATAATGGCACATCACCTAAGCTCTACAATCTCCAAAGTAACGATAGCCCGAGAATTTCTTCTACGTGGCCAATTGACACCTGTGTTACATGCTACTCTAAAAAAGTTAAGATCATTGATTCAATAGATGTAAACAAAGATGGGGTAAAAGAATTATTCTTATATCGAGAGTGGTACTGTACTGCTCCTTACTACCATAGTATACCGCATAATTCTCAAAGACAATCACAAAGACTAAGTCAGTATGAGGTTTGGGATATCCAATCGAATAGAAATATTTTTCAAGTAAAAAACAGATGCGAAAGCAGCATTCCTTTTACAGTAAATGTTATGAATACAGTAGGATATAGTTTTGATTTATTAATCAAAAAAAATGGTTCTATCTCGGCACCAAACTGGACGAAACATCGCAGACCATATGATAACAATCCTGAAGAAATAAATGAGGCTGTTTATGTATATAATTTTAGAACTAAAAAATATGAAAAGAAGTAACGTAGTATGAATTATATAAACTCATTTTACATTAAACGTTAGGGCATGGTGATCCTTAGCCAAAACGCTCCCAGGTGCGGCCAGCACTTACCTTACTCCCTCCTATTTTTCACTACCTTCCTCCCAAATAAAACCGAACCTAACATAGGTTAATGCTAGCTGTAGTATGTTACGTAACTAAGGTTGTGGTGCATTTAACAAAACGATATTGAAAACTATTTCATTTTACATCTTAGTACTTTTAACATTAACTTCTTGCGACTGCTACCAAGTTGTTACAGGATCTGTGCCGGATAGAGAAACTAAAGAACCTTTAAAAGGTGTAAGGGTTTTTAATAAGAAAAAGAATTGGAGTGAAATTAAAACTGATTCTTTTGGACATTTTGAATTATCCAACGTATCCGGAGGGTTTGGCTGCCCACTAATGGAAATTGTAATCGAAGGCCCTGAATATAAAACTAAAGAGGCCAAAATTGAAGCAGGAGGATTTACAGAAATCTATTTGACTAAAAGGCAAAATTTACCACAAGGGAGGTTCATTTTCGAGTTATACTTTGCTGAGTTTGGGGGGCGAATGGCAAATTCGAAATGTGAAGTAACAATTAATGGAAATAAAATAACTGTTGAACAAACTGAAACCACAAATTTATCTGGCGGCAAGGAAATATTTCGAGGATTGATTTTAAAGCATAAATCTGGGAAATGGATTTTAGCAGACCATGAAGATGACATCAATGCTGATGAAATTGGAGGCTGTACTGACATTCCGATTATTGAATTTGACAGAAACTTAATAGAGTGGTGCTAAAAAAAACGACACCACAGCAAAAAACTAGGCTAGAATCCAGCAAAAAACAGCCTTATTTTTATTTATGCTTCTCTTTTGAATGCCCTTTCTAATGGATGATCTTTACCATGCTACCTCCTATTTTCTCACTACCTTCCTCTCACTTAACCGTTCGCCTAAAAGCGAATTCCTAAAAGATAAAAATGCGGTGTTTTATTCAATCTTCACTAAAACACCCATATATTGTTCACTATGTTGCGAAGCTTTTTTACTTATACCCTAATATTAATGACCGTGTTACAAACAAGCTGCTCAGAAGATGAGGCACTTACTTTAAAGATACCTAAAGAGGGCTTTGAGGTAGTCCAACATATTCCTAAAGACTCTGTTGGAAGAGACCAAAACGCACTCTATCTAAATGCAAGAAGAATTAAAAGCGAAGAATTCAATTCTGTTGAACTCAACACTCTTATAGATAGTATGTACGCAATTATGCTTAAAAAGGCTGGTGTGGGCATCGCAGCTAATCAACTGGGGAAAAGGTTACAAATATTTATTATCGAAGCTAAGGTTGAAAATCCTAGATACAAAGTATTAGGCCCCGTGGTAAAACAGATTTTTGTAAATCCAAAAATTACCAACGTTTCTAAAACTCGTAAAAACTTTTGGCATGGCTGTTTAAGTGCCCAAGGAGAAAAAAAAGGTAACGTAGCAACCTTTGAATGGATTGAATACGAGTGTCAAAATCAAAAAGGTGAAATTAAACGTGGAAAATTAGATGGATTTGCGGCTGTAATATTCCAACATGAATTTAGACATTTAATGAAGGGTACTTATTTAGACCATGCCACTCACTTTCTTTCTAAGGATGTCTTAGAGAAAAAACTTGAAACTGGAGAAGTGCCATTTTTTGAACTTGCAAAAGATACCTTACCCCTACTTATAAATGGCTACCAATTAAAAGAGAACCTTGAATACTAAAAGTTAAAACAGGTTAAGCCGAAAACTGACTAGAGTAGGCGAAAAAGAAAAATTTAAAATGGAAAATTCACATTTAGAAACATTTAAAGCAGAAGCTAGCGGCCGTGGATGGCAAACTAAGGTGGATATTACTGGTACCGAGTGGAACTTTCAATTAGATGAGCCTACCGAGGATGGAGGAACTAATTCAGGAGCTAATCCGATGCAGTACTTCGCGGCTTCTTTGGCTGGTTGCCAAAATGAACAGGCTCAAGTAGTAGCCGATGAACTTTCTTTGAGCATCAATCAAATTGGCATTAGCTTAGAAATTGACTTAGATCTTTCGGGCTTTATGGGGGTTAGCGATCACTCCAACGGAAGTTATAAGGCCGTGCGTATTGATGCTTTTGTGAGTGGAGAGGTAACTGATGAGCAAGTAAAAAATTTGGGCAAAAAAGTAGATGAGCGCTGCCCCATTTTAGCATTGCTACGTTCAAGTGGTTGTAACATTACAAGTAACTGGAGTAAGAAGTAAAACCTTCATTAAATCAAAAAACAAACCCCCAGTAAGCATGCAGCTTATTGGGGGTTTCAATTTATCAATCGGCTAAAAGCCAAAAACAAACTTAAAGACTTAACTTCTTTTTCACATCCTTAGGCAATGCATCTTTGTGCATTAAAACCGAAATAGTTTTGTAATCAAAAAAGGCTTTTGAAGCATAAATATAACCTGAACGGTTATCATTCTCACGTTCACCCCAGCTGTTTTTTACCATATAATACTCACTTCCATTTTGATCTTTTACCATTCCGGTAATCTGCATACCGTGGTCATCGGTGGTGGTATAATTATCATAACCATCCTGGCGGCTTTCTTGTGTTATTTTCATTTCCGTTTTAGGTGCGCTAAACATCTCTGCACGTTCCTCCTTGGTCATATCGCTGTATTTCTTTTCGGGCACAATAGCCAAACCATTTTTAAGCGAAAAACCTTTCTCGCTTACATCACAAGCCCAACCAACAGAGTAGCCTTCTGTAAGCGCAGCATCCACAACATTGTGCATTGAATTTACAGGCACGTTATAGCTTAATCCCCAAGTCCAGTTATCAGGAACTTGAATCATTACGGGGCTAAACATGGGTTGATGTGTAAAACTTGTAATCTGAACATAATCGTCCGCTTTTACGCCTACTACCTCATCGGCAAAACTACGTGGAGTATAGGTTTTTCCATTCCACTTAAAAGTCTCAGGGTAAGCACCTAAATAGGCATCCAAAGTGGCTTCAAAGGCCACTTTCCAAGATTTGGTAAGTGTTTTATTAGGATTTTTCACCACCTGCTCCAACTGTGCTTTTAAAATACTTTCTAACTCGCCATGGTTGTTCTTTTCAGTTCCGTAATCCAATCCTTCATACACTTCTTGAGGTACTGCACCGTACTTTTTTAATACATGCATTACATCTGGCAAAGCACCACCTTGACCAAAGTTTAAATAACCATGCAGGCGCACATATTTTTCGGCTTTATCCAAATACACCATACGCACGGTAAACATTTCCGAAATATCAACCGGCTCTTTACCCATTCTAATCATCTCGCTTTCTACAAACGATGTAGTGGCATAACTCCAACAGGTGCCGCTTCTTCCCTGGTCCTTTACAGGTGTAGCCTCAATATCTACTATCGTTTCAAATTTATAGCCTTCGCTAGATTCGCCTCCGTTGTCTTTTACCTTATTAATTAAATCATCTTGAGCAAAGGCAACTGAAAACAGTCCTAAACTCAAGGCGGTAAACATTCCTTTTCCGTTCATTATTATTTATATTAATTTACTGAAATTTGATAAGCTCGCTAAAGTATTAAACCTCGCCATATATGAAACTCTTAAAGCGGCTATTAAGCCCTAAGTTTTTGATTATTTTAACATTTATCGTGATTTTACTAGCGGCTTCTACCTCTTTCATCAATTTACAAATGGATGAAGGTGAAATTGAAGCCGCCTTTTTAAAAACCGATTACCAACCTACTCACCATTATAATGTCTTACCTGTACAATTGCATTATGTTACGGTAGGCGATAGTTCCAAAACTCCCCTTCTATTAATTCACGGTTCACCCGGAAGTTGGGATGCTTTTGTCCCGTTTATCACGGAAACCAATCTTTTAAATCACTATTATATCATTGCCATTGATAGACCAGGCTATGGAAAAAGTACCACCATTGAAAAACAAAATTTAATGCATCAGGCGGAGGCCATACTACCTATAGTAAATCAATACTTCTCTAACAAAGGTGTTGTTATGGGACATTCGTACGGAGGTGCGCTTGCTTTGAAACTAGCCGCCAATCATCCTCATAAGTTTTCAGGTGTAGTTTCAGCTGCTGGATCTATTTCCAGCCAACTGCAAAAACCAAAGTGGTATAACTATCTTGTTAAATACAGTCCATTGCAATGGCTTTTAAAAGCAGAGTTTGTAGCCAGTAACAATGAAATGTGGAACCTAAAAACGGATTTACTATTGCTGGAAAAAGATGCGCCCATGGTTAGTGGTAAAGTAGCTTTAATACAAGGTGGTAAGGATGTCCTAGTGAACCCCAAATCGGCTGATAAATTTGAACCTTTTCTCACTAAAGCAAGCGTCAAAAAATACCAGCCCAGCTCCATGAATCATTTTATAATTTGGAGTGACAAAGAACTCCTAATAAATGCTTTAAAGTGGGTAAGTACCGATTTTAATTAGTTTAGTAAATCCAAAAAATCCCGCTATCATTTATGGAGCGGGATTTTTAATGCTAATTTCAGTATGCTTAATGCACCGTTATTTTCTCGGTATAAATACCAGCACCTCTTTGCAACTGCACCAAATAAATACCTTTAGGTAAATAGCTTAAATCTAACTGTATTTGGCTAGCACCATCAGCCGAAAAATCTTTGGATAGCACTTGCTCTCCTTTAGCATTTAACACTTGCAAACCTACTCCCTCCAAATTATTATCAATCCAAGAAACTGTAACTACACCACTGGTTGGGTTAGGAAAAATTTTGGTGGAAGCCAAGTTCTCTTCTCCTAAATCAACAAAAGCAAAATCACCAAAAAGGATATTATCAATATACGAGTTATCTCCCAAGGTGGTAGATGGATCTTCGGCTCTGCTTAAAAAGTGTTTTCCTTCTAAACACAATTCAAACTGTTGGCCAACCAACCTATCTAAACTTACATATTGGGTAACAAAAGTATCCTGGGTAGTGGTGGTAGGATGGTAAATCCAACCTTCTTGAACACCATCAACGGTTACTCTTAAGCTACTAACAATTTTATTGGCGCCTGGCCCTAGAAAAAAGCTGTAAACACCTGAATACGTTTGACGCAAATCAAACTGCAATGTGGCGTGTTGCATATTACTGGCATCTACACACATACAAACCTTGGCCGAAAACTCTGGGTTCTTATCAAAAACTTCACTTTCGTCTGCAGGAATATCTAAATCAAACAAATCGGCATCTTCGGCCGTAAGTACCGCCCCTCTAAAACCAGTGCTTTTTCCTTGAAAGTGGGCAAAAGCTTTTCCGTTGTCACCTTCAATTAAATTGTGAATTGTATTTTCATAGGCTGCTGAAAACGTTTCAAAGGTTACCGAATCTGTTTTAGTAAAAGGCGCCAATACATTTATTTTATGCGAAAAGATACTGTCATTTTCTCGCATAACATCCCTTGAATAAGCTACCCAAAAATTCAAGTTATATGATCCAGCTGCACTAAAATTGGCTGTACTATTAAAAGTATATGTTAAAGTATCCCCGCTATTAATTCGGCTAGCAGCCACCATAGGCTCCAATACAGGCGTGCCATTATTAATATTGTAACCCATCCAAATAGTATCGCCAGACTCTATTGTACTATCACAACCTGAACGGTGGTAAGTATAGGTGAATTCTAAAGCTTCTTGACTGCCAATTTCGCAACTGTTATTTGGCGAGTTAATTTTTAAAATCTCTACATCCTGCGATAAGGTATCAGACCCAATACCAACCGCATACCAAGCTTGTGCAATTAGGTTGGCCTCATAAGAGCAGCTTCCATAAATATCCTCAGCAGCTGAGATGGAACCTCTTCTTGAATCGTAATAATCGGAACTAGGGGTTAAATAATAATTTAGGTTTCGATAGGCTATCTCAGTAGTTTTTACAATTCCAAAACTATCTACCTGGTAGCTATTTCCTAAATCGTTGTTACCGGTTCCTCCCTCACAAAGTAAATAGAACCAATAATTTTGTACACCACTATTGGTATGCACTCCTCCGTTGTCACCAGTTCCTGTAAACCAGTTAATTCCGAAATAAGTATCTGGGTCACCAAAACTTTTAGGTGCATGAATATTTCTCAAATGAAAATCAAGCTTGCCCATCTCGTAATCAGCCGCGCCACCTAAAGTATAAAACTCTATAGCTGTTCCAAAAATATCGCTAAAAGACTCGTTTAAAGCACCTGATTCATTGGCATATACCAAAGCAGCAGAGTTGCCCGTAACACCATGTCCTAGCTCATGCCCAACAATATCAATAGATAATAATGGATTTCCGTTTCCATCTCCGTAACGCATAGCAATACCATTCCAACTGGCGTTAAACCAAGCGCTATCCCAATGGACAAAACTGGTAATCTTAGCACCATTGCCATCGTAGCTGTTCCTACCGTGCATTTGCATAAAATAGTCATAAGTCATTTGAGCACCCCAATGTGCATCTGTTGCTGCATCATCTCCACCTATGGTGTTTTGCCAAACATTGTTGCTATCCGTAAAAGGTACCGAAGCAGCAACATCTGTAGTTTGCAATGCATTTCGAGTTTCAATTCCACCACCTCTTGTAACGTCATTCAATTCATAGTGATTAACCGAAATGGAATCGGTGATAATACTACGCTGTCCATGATACCTGGTATGCGCTGTTCCGTTGGCGGCACCGCTATGGCATTGGTGTTCTTCCCAAACCAATGCACCCGTGTGGGCATCTAAGTAAAACACTTTGTGATCCTCGGTAGCTTTAAAAAATAAATCAAACTTATACGCTAACTGGTAATTATCGCCATTTTGAGCAAATTCAGAATCTATCCAAACCAGTTCATTTTTAGGATAAAAAGTAGCGGTTGGATCGTTTTTTTGATCTTTGATCCAAGCTTCCATTTGCGGCATTTCCCAGTAAAACTGAGTAGCACCCGTATGAGCCTTAGCTAATTTCAAAGCCTCTTCAAACGAAAGTGTGGCAATCGAATTTCCTTGAATGCCCTTAACTAATCGTCCGTTGGCTTTTTCTACTAAACCATTTTTTTCGTGCAGTAAAAATTGAGCGCCTTCAACTTTTATATTTTTATAATGTTGTTGGTAGCGGTAATGGGTAAAGTCTAGTGGGTCACGCTCTTTCTTAATTAAAATAAAGGAAGTGTTGGCATCAAAGCCTAAGCTTGATTTATAGTTTTCGAAAAAACCATTTGTCGTTACCTGATTTTGACTTTTAAACTGCCACCAGTTTCCGTGGTCATCGGCAGTAGCCACATAGTTAATATTGGCTTGTGCCAACAAACTTCCTGTAGCAAGAGCGCAAGCCGCTGCCAAAAATGCATTTCTCATGTAAATAAAATTGATTGTAACTTCATGTAAAATAGGGTGCTGCAATTTACATCAAAAAGCCAAATTTTTAGCTACTCAAAAACACAGCGTTTATCTGTCACGGGTATCTCACTTATACTAAGATTTGCCAATCCTCCTAATTTTATGTTAAAACTCATACAACCTACTGTTAAAGACTTCGTCTAAACAATCAGAACACATTTCTTCTGGTTAGGTTTGTGTTATCCAAAATTCTGCTGCGCCTAAATCATTATTTGTTATGAAAAAAATAATATTGGCCAGCCTCGCTTTATGCGTTATTTCTGCCGCAGCCCAAGTACAGCCCTCCGCTCCAAAACACTTTGAAGAAAAGCTAAATAAAAAAGAAACTTTACAACTAGAACAGGAGCAGGCGCTGAAACAGAAAATCAATAAAAATGTAAAACTCAAAACTGCTGGTGGAATTGTTAGTCAGCGTATGAGTCATGCTGACATTGCTTTTGATGTAAACAGTGGGACGCTCAGTCCGTTCTACTCGCCACTGGCTCCTGATAGCACCTTTTTACAAGATTTTGGCACTGGTGCTGATGGCATTAATGTACATGGATTTGGACAAACTTTTGACCCTACCAGCGTGGGTTTCCCGCTACTTGGGCTTGATTATTTTGATACCGCTGACTCTTATACAATTGATACTATTTACATTGGAGGCAGATACCGATTGGCCAGTCCTACAACAGGGCTTACGGGCGACACTTTAGAAGTAACGTATTTTATGGGTGATAATGCAAACGACAATGTTTGGCGCGTTGGTATTGGTTATGCGGCCAATACGTTTCCTGGTCAAGCAAACAGACTTAATGTATTACCTCCTCGATTTACTGGTAACGCAAACATTGGAACACCTGGTATCATTGACGCCCCAAACAAAATAACCCTCAAAATTCCATTAAAGGCTCTTGATACAGCAAGTACTTTTATAAAAGTAGTGCCCAGCAGTCCTATTCAAGTTCCTGCCGGAGAAAAGTTTGGCGTTTTTTGCAGCTTTATCCCCGGGTATTCTTATGATCCATCCACACAGCTCTATTATATTTCAGGCAGTAAATCAGATGTAAATTACTTTGCTCGTCTCTATTATAGAGGCAGTAATGCAAGTGATGACACTCCTTACTTTCTTGAAAAACACCAAATTGACCCCGATAGTGAAGGCATTGGATCTGCTCTATACTCTAACACCCGCTATGCAGCCTGGACGGGAACAGATGCCTTTAGAAACGAGTATGCATCCCCGAGCACTACTAGAGGTAATATTATTGACTTTTGGGTTTCAGGAAATTCAACCGTGGGATTAAAAGAACAATCCAACAAAACCATGGCAAAGCTATACCCAACTCAAAGCAATGGTGTTATTAACCTCCAATTTAAACAAGGCGGCACTTACAACCTGCAGATTGTAAATCTACTAGGGCAAACGTTACACCAAGAAAATGTTGAGTTAAATGGCAACGAAAAACTAACTCGTGATGTAAGTCACCTAAAAAGTGGAGTCTATCTTTTCATTCTAGAAGGAGATGGAAATCGCCAAACCATTAAATTTTCCATTCAGTAAGCTCACCCTATTTAACTGCAAAATAGCCGCCATTACGCGGCTATTTTTTTGCCCTTTTGTTAACACTTTTTGTGATTTCTTTAACCTACCCTCCTCAAAAGCTTCGGTATATTTGAATCACCCCTAAGGTTTGGCTCAGCGAAAACTAAAACCCTACAAAATGAAAAAATTAATGCTAGCCTCTGCCCTATTTGGAGCAATAAGTCTCTCGGCACAGTGGGCACCCTCGCCCTCAAAAATTCAATCTTATGATTTGGAAACCGATCGAGCAACCCAGCTTCAACATGATTTTGATAAAAAAACAGAAAACAACCGGCTTAAACAAAAAACAAATGGTGGTATTATTAGCCAGCGCATGAGTCATTTAGATGTTGCCAGAGATTCATATACTGGTTCTTTAAGGGCTGTGTATTCGCCTATAGCTCCTGATAGTACCTTTTATCAAGAATTTGGCACGGGGCCAGATGGAATTAACATTCACGGATTTGGTCAAACCTTTGATCCAACATCCAATGCCTTTATTTTACTAGGCCAAAATAACTTCTCTAAAAACGATCCTTACTTTTTAGATACCATATACATCGGATCTCGATATAGAACCGCTAACCCCACAACTGGCTTTACCAATGACACTTTAAAGGTGACCATTTTTTATGGTAACAACTCCAATAATCAGGTTTGGCGTGTAGGCATAGGGTATCCTGCAAACACCTTTCCTGGTCAAGCCAATAGGCTTAACGTAAACACACCCAGATATATGGGTAACTCATCCATAGGAACACCAGGTCAAATTTTAGCTCCTAACAAAATCGTAATTAAATACCTTTTAAAGGATACAGATACCACGGGGAACTACATAAAAGTTGTTCCTGCAAGTCCTATTAACATTCCTGCTGGAAATAAAGTAGGCGTATTTTGCGAATTTGTACCAGGATACACATACAATCCTGCTACACAGGCCTATTACATTTCGGGAGCTAATGCAGATGTAAACAACCTAAGCTGGCTTTATCTAACAGCACAATCTAATAATGATGATACACCCTACTTTTTTGAAGCATTACAATTTGATGAAGAAAGTAAAGGTATCAGCACACTGCTCTACTCTCAAACCAGATACAATTCATGGACAGGAACCGATGCCTTTAGAAATGAATACATAAGTTCGGTAACAAATACAGGCAATTTGATCGACTTTTGGGTTCACGGGCGATCAACCGTTGGTTTAGAGGAATCAAAAATAGAAGCCCAACTCGTCAATCTTTACCCAAACCCCTCTACAGGCGTGGTTAATTTAAAAGCTGCCTATGGTGGGGAGTTTCATATTGAATTGCTATCAATTGATGGAAAACTATTGCATTCGGAAATTAGAACTCTAAATGCTAATGAAACCCATAAAAAGGAACTTGGTCATTTAGAATCTGGTGTCTACCTTATACGTATAGCCAAAGATTTACAGGTACAAACAATGAAGCTTCATATATTATAAAACAAATCCTTATATCTCAGTAAAAAGGGTAGATGCGCAAATGTGCGTCTACCCTTTTTATTTTAAGACCTGTCTCGTCCTAAAAACCGTCAACTTATTTTAGGACGGGACAATCCCATCGCCAAAAAAACTTCATATTGACTTATCTCTTGTCTATCATTTTAACTCATTTTGTATTTTTA
The DNA here is from genome assembly GCA_937146805.1 of uncultured Owenweeksia sp. Lineage (GTDB taxonomy): Bacteria > Bacteroidota > Bacteroidia > Flavobacteriales > Schleiferiaceae > Owenweeksia. Next base: position 16,989 of record CAKZRR010000027.1, read on the forward strand.
ACCATTCATCACAGGAATAAAATAGAAAATAGACCAACCAAAAAAACTGACGGTTAGCTGGTTGTGTTTTTTAATGAAGATTTTGAATTATAAAGTATTAGGAAAACAGCCCTAATCGCTTTACAAATTAGGCAGGAATTAGAAAGATGAATAGCATCAAAAGGTTTTACATTGGTAAGTTATTAGATAACGAAAAAGACATCATTAAGCGAGCCAATATTGAACTCATTTTTAATGTAATTGCCGTTTGCTGCGTTACCCTTTTTATCATTATGATTTTTGAGAGCGTAAACTTTAGAGCTACCAAAATCACTCAGCACCTCGTAAGCCTATCTTTTTTTTTACTACTCCCCCTTTACTTGCGCTGGAAACAAGATATTATTCTTGTAACACATGTTTTGGTGATTTTCTCCATTATCAATAGCTTCTATAACATATGGCTGCACCAACATATCGATGAAATATTTGCTATTAACATTTGTATTAATGTTGTTTTTTCCTTTCACATTTTTGGTAAAAAAATGGGGATGGTCTACTCCGTACTTCAATTTGTAGTTGTACTCTGTTTGTATTTGGTTTTCCATACTAATGTTTATCCTATTTCAGCAAGCGCCTATAAAATATCTACATCCGAATATATTATGAGCTTTAGCCTAACAGCAGGAATCTTAATCTATTTAGTATATCACTACCATTCTGTTTTTCAACTAGCCTCTAGCCGACTAAATAGCACTATTGTAGAACTTAAGGAGGCCAAAGAAATAGCCGAGGAAATGAATCGCTTAAAAAGCAACTTTTTGGCAAACATGTCTCATGAAATTAGGACACCCATAAATGGTATTTTAGGCATTAGTCAAATCATTGAATTAGAAACTAAGGATGAGGCGATAAAGGAGTATGTCTCCTATCAACGTGAAAGCGGAAAAAGATTGTTAACCACAATTGGCAGTATCCTATCACTATCAAGAATGGAAGCTCAAAGCAAAGAAATATCGCTTGCCTCCATTTCGGTAAACCAACTATTAAGAGACACTAAATCTCTTGAGAATCTAGCTGAGCAAAAAGAGCTATACTGGAGATTTAAAGAGTCTAAAAAAGATTTGTACTGTTTAGGTAACGAAACCCTTTTACACCAAATTCTCTACAATATTATTGGCAATGCCATTAAATTTACAGACAAGGGCGGTATTGAGCTTTCTGTACAAAAACATAAGCACCTAGAGGATACACTTGAAATATGTATCTCGGACACAGGAATTGGTATTTCAGAAGAGTTTCTGCCCAAGCTATTTGATTCTTTTGAGCAAGAAAGCTCTGGTCAAAACCGAACCTTTGAAGGGTCTGGGCTTGGACTCTCAATTGCCAAAAAATATGTAGAGCTATTAGAAGGTAAAATTACCGTGGATAGCATTAAAGGAGAAGGAAGCACCTTTACCATATTACTACCCATCCATCATACAGCCACATGAAAAAAGTACTATACGTTGAAGACGATAAAATAAACAGGTTTATCGTTGGGAAGTTTTTAAAAGCCGACTTTGAATTAGACATGGCGGAAGATGGATCTACCGCCATAGAGCTGGTATCCAAAAATAAATACGACCTCATATTAATGGATATTAACTTGGGCAAGGACAGCCCTGATGGTGTTGAGATGATGAAGGTGATTCGAAAAATTGGTAACTACTCCAATACTCCATTTTTTGCAGTTACTGCTTTTGCCCTTACGGGAGATAAAGAACGTTTTATGGAAGCAGGTTTTGATTTGTATTTACCTAAGCCTTTAGAGCGGGAAGAGCTCATTCAAAACATCTACACTTTTACCAATTAAGGAAGTACTTTACTCCTTGCCATTTCTTTCTAATTACATTCCTTTTTACCTCTCATTATAGGCGTCTAATTGACTCATCATTTTACAATTTTGGGAATAAACACCCCGTTTCTTCTGTTTTTCCAATTTTTGTTCAATTTTTTTTTCGCTATCTCAAATTAGAAAGCTAAAAACACTAAACCACTGATTAACATACTAAGATGATATACAATTAATTACACCCAAAACGAGAACGTGTAAATGGCACTTGGTATTTTTTTGAAAAAACATTCCAAATTTGAGAAACAATTATACATTTGGTGTTCAAAGCTCTTCTTTTAGAATGAATGAACTTAAAATTTTTGTAGTTGAAGATAACGAATTGTACGCCCGTACAAGTCAACATCATTTATCATTAAATCCTGATAATGAGGTTGAAATATACATGACGGGTAAAGACTGTCTTCAAAATATTTACAAACGCCCCAATCTAATTTTCTTAGATTATTCACTTCCCGATATTTCAGGTATCGAGGTGCTCCGTGAAATCACAGAATCCAATCCCGAAATACCTGTAGTAATGGTAAGTGGACAAGAGGATGTAAAAACTGCGGTAGAGTTACTTAAAGAAGGCGCCTATGATTATATTGTTAAAGATGAGAATGCGCATGAAAGAATGTGGAATGCCTCCAACAATATTAGAGAAAATGCTGAACTGCGAAATGAGATAGATCGACTTAGAGAAGAAGTTGATATTAAATACGACTTTTCAAATATTAAGGGAAATAGTCCCTCTATAAAAAAGGTATATAAGTTAATTGAAAAAGCAGCTCAAACCAATATTACGGTTTCCATTACTGGTGAAACAGGTACTGGTAAAGAGCTTGTAGCTAAGGCGATTCACTACAATTCTAAAAATCAAAAAAACAATGCCTTAGTGGCCGTAAATATTGCGGCTATACCTACCGAGCTTTTGGAAAGCGAGCTTTTTGGCCACGAAAAAGGAGCCTTTACAGGAGCAGTAAACAAGCGTATTGGAAAATTTGAAGAAGCCAATGGTGGAACCATTTTTTTAGATGAAATTGGTGAAATGGATCTGGCATTGCAAGCCAAACTACTCAGAGTATTACAGGAAAAAGAGGTAACCCGAATTGGAAGTAATTCTGCTGTAAAAACTAACGCTCGTATTTTAGTTGCCACCCATAGAAACTTAGCAGATGAAGTAAAAAATGGAAGATTTCGAGAGGATCTTTACTATCGCTTATTGGGTCTCCCAATTGAACTTCCACCACTTAGAAACAGAGGAAACGACATTATTTTAATGGCTAAATACTTTGTGGACGAATTTGTTAAGGAGAATGAAATGCCCAAGGTGCAACTAACACCAGAAGCACAAAAAAAATTGATAAGCTACAACTGGCCAGGTAATGTAAGAGAGCTAAAAGCAGTACTCGAACTATCTGCAGTAATGTGTGATAGCGACAAAATTCAAAGTGAGGATATTACGTTTAACTCGTCAGGTCAAGACCTCAGTGAAATGCTTAGCAAAGAATTAACCTTGAAAAAATATACTCAAAAAATAATTCAGCACTTTTTAGACAAATACGAACGAAATGTGGTTGACGTTGCTAAACGATTAGATATTGGCAAAAGCACCATATACCGTATGATAAAAAACAACGAAATAGAAATTTAAGTCAAAATGTCAGAATTACTCTATAATTTAAGTCAATTAGAAGAGCTTGCTGGTGGAAGCCAAGAGTTTGTTGAAAGTATGGTGGATACGTTTTTAGAACACACCCCGCAACAAGTAATTGACTTACGTGCGGCCTTTGATGCCAATGATATGGATAGTCTTGGCAAGCTAGGTCATAAAATAAAACCAAATATTGATTTGTTTGGGATTACCAGTTTACACGAAGCAATTCGGGTGATAGAGCACAATGGAAAACACGGGGTTAACGACCCGGTACTCGAAAAAAGTCTAAACACAGTAGAAACTGTGTTGAATGAAACATTTAACCAATTACGAGACCGATGAGCAAAACGCAAAAACAAGTTCTTGTAATCGATGATGAACCCATCATGAGAACGCTACTAATGCAAATATTAAAGGATAAACACGAGGTTATTCTTAAAGAAAATGGAAGGGAAGCATTGGAATGGATGTATTCTGGCCATATCCCCGATTTAGTAGTGGCTGATTTAAACATGCCTGAAATTAATGGTTTTGAATACATTGAGAAAGTACGAGAAAGTGGCTTTTTTAGTGATGTGCCGTTAATTGTTTTATCAGGAGAAGAAAGTAGCTCCGAACGCATTAAATGCCTTAAACTAGGTGCCAACGACTACTTAATAAAACCGTTTAACCCTGAAGAATTAGGGCTGCGAATTGACAACTTGATTAAGCTACGATCTTGAAAAAAATTCTTTACATAGGAAATCAGTCTTCATTACTGCCTAATTTACAACAGCACGCTGATGTGGATTTACTTCAGGTGGACAATGTGGTAGGCTTTCACAATAGCCTGTATTTACTTCCGGATATGGACTTAGTCATTTCTGAGAATAAGATGAAAGGGATGGGTGGTTCTCAAATATTTGATAAATATGCTGAAACTTTAAATGCTCAAAAATTACCTTTTGCCATTGTTAGTCATAACCTTGAAACTAATACCCGATTAAACTGGTTAAATGCAGGTATTTCCGAGTTATATCGCCACGAAATTGATGCTGATAGTGTTGCCAACCGCGTTGTCTTTTTAAGGGAAATGCTAGAGGCAAAACTTTCTACTACCAAAAAGGTGGTTATGAAGGATTATCAAATTCCTGTTTCTAAAAGAGTTTTTGATATTGCCGTTGCAGGATTTGCCCTGCTAATGGCTTCACCAGTAATGATTTTAACAGCAATTGCCATCAAAATTGAAAGTAAAGGGCCAATCTGGTATGTTTCTAAACGAGTAGGTACTGGTTACAAAGTGTTTGATTTTTACAAGCTCCGATCTATGTACATGGACGCAGATACACGTGTAAAGGACATGAAGCATTTAAATCAATACTCCATTGATGCTGAAAAAGAAGAAGAAGAAGAAGAAGAAGAAGAAGTAACTGCAGCCGAAACAAAAAGTAAAAGCTCTCCATCAGATCAAAGTCCTACCCTTATTTATAAAGATGGTAAGCCTATGAGCGAGGAAGAATACCTAGAATATAAAAAGAAACAAAGCGCGGGCACTTTTGTGAAATTTAAAGATGACCCTAGAGTTACTAAGGTGGGTAAATTTATTCGGAATACTAGCATCGATGAGCTTCCCCAGCTTATCAATGTACTAAAAGGTGATATGTCTATAGTGGGAAACCGCCCCTTACCTTTATATGAAGCAGAACAATTAACATCGGATGATTGGGGCGAAAGATTTTTAGCCCCTGCTGGTATTACGGGTTTATGGCAGGTAATGAAACGCGGAAAAGGTGATATGTCTGAAGAAGAAAGAAAAGGACTGGATAACCAGTATGCACGTAAGGTGAGTTTATGGAACGACATTAGATTAGTACTAAAAACAATACCTGCATTATTTCAAAAAGAAAATGTTTAAAATGATGAATAGATTAAAAATCGCCAGCATTACTCTTTCCGTTTTTCTGAGTTTAAATATAAACGCTCAAATAGAACCTAAGGTAAGCGCACCAAATTCACCAGAGTCTGTTGAAGTAATTGATTTAGCACAATACTTACCACCGCTCAGTATTTTGATTGACACTGCTATTGCTAATTCGCCAGCTGTAAAACAAATTGAAAATCAAATAATGATGCAGGAATATAACGTACGAATAGTGCGTAAAGACTGGACCGAAATGATATCCGCTTCAGGAGGGGCATATTATTCCAGTAATAGCCAAAGCACCATTTCTGAAGATTTTGGTCTATTACCTGAATCACAGGCTTTAACTTACCGTGTTGGTGGTGGTGTTAACGTTCCTCTCGATTTTTTTGCCACCCGAGGTGATCGAATTGCGATTGAAAAATTACAAGTGGAAAATCTCAAAATGCAGAGGGAAATAATAAAAGATGCTGTAGCCAAACAAGTGTTGGAAACATATAATTTACTTTTACTATCACAACGATTACTTAGCATAAGTACCGCAGAGAAGGAAGCAGCTGTTATTATTTACGAGATGTCTGAAAAAAAATTTAGAGATGGTGAATTGACACTTGATCAACTTGCCGCCAATACAGGTTTCAAGGCTAAATCTGCCACCTCTTACGAAAAGCAACGCACCCAGTTTAGTGATGCTTACAACCGACTAGAACGTTTAGTTGGGGTACCTTTAAGTAAAATTGAATATTAAAATTAGGTAACATGACTATAGTTCAATTTTTTAGGGTTTTAAATAAAAACCTAAATCTTCTTTTGCTCTGCTCTTTAGCACTTGCGGTATTAGTGTTCTTTTTCACCCGTAACCTACCTAAAACGTACGCCTCAAAAACTGAAATTTATACAGGCTTAGCATCTGGCTCTAGTGTGGATGCCATTGGTGGGAAGAGAGTTGATTGGGCCGCTACCACTAATGAATTTGACAATTTGTTTTATGTAATAAAATCTGAACAAACGCTGTCAGAGGTTGGAGAGATCTTATTTTCGAAACACCTAATTGAGTTAAACAAAAACCCCGAGTCAGAAAAAATTGGAGAGTCAACCATTGAATTCTTAAACAACATATTTCCTATTGAGGAACGTGATACTCTTTTAGTACCTGAGAGTGAAACTATGACTCTCAAAAATGTTAAAAAGTTAAAAGAGCAACATATACAATCGTGGGCAGTCCAACAAATTTTTCAAAACCCTATTTCACCCTATAGTTTTGCGGCACTCTCTAGCTTAGAGGCAGGTAGAATTAAAAACTCTGACCTAGTTGCCATTTCCTATCAATGGACTAATCCCTACACTTGCCAATTGTCTTTATCTATTCTCAATGAAGTATTTGCCAAAAAACTATTGGAAATTAAGATTGGGCAAACCAATGATATTATTAAATATTTTAGAGATCAGACGCGAAATGCCAAGATTGCGCTACAAAATAAAGAGGATACTCTAAAAGACTTTAGAATTGAGCATAAGATTATTAATTACGATCAGCAAACCGAGAATATTGCCGCTTTACAAAACCAATTGGAAGGTCAATACCAAACAGAGCTGAGAAATAGAGCCGCCTCTGCCGCAACAGTAAGACAGCTTGATCAAAAATTAAAACTAAACAAAAAGCTAATTGCACTTTCTGATGAGCTACTTAGAAAAAAGAATAAACTCACCACACTTAATGCAGAGATTGCCAAGCTTGAAGTATTAAACTATGATGGTGAAAAACTAGCAGAGCTCCATAGACAGGCTCAAACGCTGGAAGCGGAATTAAGTAACAGTGTTTTTAATCGTTACCAACATACCAAAACTAAAGAAGGTATTAGTGTTCAGAAGCTGTTACAAGAATGGATTGCGGCCACTATTGAGTTGGATGCCACTAATGCCAAACTGGAAGTTTTGGCTAACCGAAGTGAGTATTTTCAAAAATCATACAATCAATTTTCACCTTTGGGTTCTGAATTAGGTCGATTGGAACGGTCGGTTGATTTAGCCGAGCAGAAGTATTTATCTCTTCACAATAGCTTAAACACAGCTCTTACCAAGCAACAAAGTGAGTCGCTAAGCACCAGTGGTATTTTTGTAACCGTACCTCCTAAACTGCCCCTTGCACCAGAAAAATCTAAGCAAATGCTCTTAGTTCTAGTGTCTGCCGTAGTCGGATTTGTATTCCCCTTTATGATTATTGTGTTAATTGAATTTTTGGATTCTACGGTACACAGCCCGATTAGAGGAGAAGAACTTACTGGTCTAAAGCTATTAGGTGCTTACCCCGATTTAACGCCTAGAAGTGAATACAAAAACATTAAAATGGAGTGGTTGGTTGAAAAATCAGTTGGCCACTTGGCTCAAAATTTACGCTTAGAGGCCAGAGGCTTAGCTGATAATAAATCGAAACCAAAAACGATACTCACATTTAGCACCAGAACAAGCGAGGGTAAATCGGTAGTTAACCACGAGCTTAGTAATTCCATTGAAAAACTAGGAAAAAAAGTACTAGTAGTAAGTTATAAGGAGTATCCCTTTGATGATGAGGAAAAAGAATATCAACAGATAACCTATACGCATAACAATGACTTTTTAAATAAATCCAGCGTTTTTGATTTAATCGATCCTAGCATAAGAACAGCTGATTTCGACTTTATAATTCTTGACATCAAAGGCATATTAAGCGAACAATATCCTATTGAAATGGTGGAGAAATTTGACATTGCTATTTGTGTGCTTTCTAGTAAGCGTGCTTGGAATAAGGCTGATCGTTTTGCCTTAAATGAGTTTAAAGAAACCCTTAATGTTGAACCCCGATTAATAGTAAATGCTGTTGACCCTGATTACTTAGATATGGTAATCGGTGAAATATCTAAAACTAGATCAGCTCTAAGGAAGTTTATTAAGGCTACGCTTACCATGCAGTTTCACAACGAGAAAATTGCTGCGGAAAAACAAAAAGAAAAAGAGTTTGTTAAACCTCCAAAAAAGAAAAAGAACAAAAAAGATAATGACACATCGGAATTAGATGATGAGTTAGAGTCTGAGATTAACGCTTAAACTTCTTCATTTTTAAATTGCATTTCGTACAAGCGGGTGTAGTATCCATTTTGAGCCAAAAGCTCTTGGTGCTTACCCGCTTCTACAATTTCACCCTTTTCCATTACCAAAATTGTATCGGCCTTTTTAATAGTGGCCAACCTGTGTGCAATTATGATGGAGGTACGTCCCTCTGTAATTTTATCTATCGCTTTTTGAATTAACAATTCACTATGTGTATCAATAGAACTGGTGGCTTCATCCAAAATTAAAACCGATGGATTGGAAACATAAGCCCGTAAAAAAGCCAACAATTGGCGCTGTCCTACCGATATCATATTACCTCGTTCTCGTACATTGTAATCGTAACCGCCTGGTAAACTCTCTATAAAATCACTTACGCCAATAAAGGCTGCGGCCTTTTCTACGTCCTTTCTTTCTACCTTTTGATTGAGCGTAATGTTATTCAATATCGTATCCGAAAAAAGGAAAACATCTTGCAACACCACCGCCAAATGCTTCCGTAACGATTCCAGTTTCACCTCCTTAATATCAACTCCATCCAATAAAATTTGTCCTTTGTCAATTTCGTAAAAACGGTTTAGCAGATTTACGATAGTAGATTTACCTGCCCCAGTAGCTCCAACTATTGCTAAGGTCTCTCCTGCTTTAACTTTAAAGCTTATCCCCTTTAAAATTAAATCTTCAGGGTTATAACTAAAAAAAACATCCTTAAATTCTATACCACCATAAACTTCTTCCAAGGTTTTTCTACCAGCATCCTCAATGGTAGATTGGGTGTTTAATATTTTGAATACACGCTCAGAAGCCACCATACCCATTTGCAGCGTATTAAATCTATCCGCCAATTGGCGAAGCGGCCTAAACAGCATATTAATAAAAATAATTACTGCTGTAATTTCTCCTAAAGTAACCAGCTGCATTGATTCTGCAATAGGCCAATCCATCCAACCGTAAATGGCATTTTGCAACGATATTTTGGCCGACCCACTTGCAGCGTTTAACCCACCAAACCAAACTGCCAAACCAATGCTTATGGCACTCATAATTTCTATTACTGGTAAAAAGATAGAGAAATACCATATCGATCGAACATTCGCTTTTTTATGCTTCTCGTTTATCACCTTAAACTCCGCTAACTCTGCTTTTTCGCGATTAAAAACCTGCACAATGCTCATACCACTGATACGCTCTTGCACAAAGGCATTTAACTCTGACACCTGTGTGCGAACATCTTGAAAAGATCCTTTTATTTTAAGCTGAAACATACGCGTAGCATAAAATAGAACAGGAACAACGGCCAAAGAAACCAATACCAGGCGTACATCAAAAAAGTAGAACATAGCCCCTATCATTACGGCTATCTTTAATAAATCTCCAAAAATGGTTAAAATGCCTTCCGAAAAAATATTAGCGATCGTTTCTATATCAGATACTGCTCGGGTTACGAGTGTACCAATTGGGGTGCGATCAAAATATTGTAGTTTAAAGGAAATAATGTGTCGATATAGCTGCATCCGCATATCTCTAATAATATTTTGACCCAAATAATTGGCCCCATAAATAAATACAAACTGCACTAATGACTCCACTAAAAGTAGTACGGTTAATAATATACAATAGCGCGTTAAACCATCTCCATTGGGCGTAATCACAAAATTATCGATTACATATTGTATTAGTATGGGTCGAGCCGTGCTTAAAGCAGATAATACTACGGTTAATAAAATAGCCGTGTAAAAGAGCCCTTTATATGGCTTTACGTAAGTTAAAATTCTACGTAACAATTTAAGGTCAAAAGCCTTTCCGCTTACGCTACTCGACATCAAAAATAGTATTAGGATAAATTACTTTGGATAAATACAACCCATGAGCTGGGGCTGATTTACCGGCAAATCTACGGTTCTTTGCACGGATAATTTCGTGCATCTCATTTACTTCCTGCTTTCCGCTACCTATAGATACTAGCGTTCCTACAATGGCTCGCACCATATTTCTCAAAAAACGATTGGCGCTTATTTCAAATACCAGCCCATCTTTCGTTTCCACTATTCTAGCCTGTTCAATTTTACAAAGCTTCGTGTGTGTTATCACTTTGCTCTTACAAAAGGAGGTGAAATCCTCGTATTCAAGTAGAATTTTTGCCGCGGCCTGCATCTTCTCCACATTTAGTGGATATGGGTACTCCCAGCTAAGATCTTGTAGAAAAGGGTTTTTATGAAAGCCAAAATGATACTCGTAACTACGAGACAAGGCATCAAAACGAGCGTGACTTCTATCCTTAACGGGTTTTACTTGATGCAACACCACATCTTTATCAAGTACTCTATTTAATCTAAAGATCAAGTTTTCAGGAAGTGATCCGCTAAACTCAAAATGACCCCACATTTCTTTGGCATGCACACCCGTATCAGTTCTGCCCGCCCCCATCACTTTTATAGGAGTATTAAACACTACACTTAAAGCTCGATCCAGCTCTTCTTGAACAGATCGTGCATTGGGCTGATACTGCCAACCGTGAAAATGTTTACCGAAATAAGAAAGCTGAATGAAGTAACGCAAGGATTCTTGAAAATTTTTAATCTTGCAAAAGTAATTAAAGCCCCTGTAAATTTGCTTCGTATTTCCCTATTAAGCGATACCCATTCGCACATTGATGACAAGGTTTTAAAATTGTGTAACGGGAGTGATGAAATATGGCATGCCGGAGATATTGGAGACCTAGCTGTAACCGATAAGCTTCAAAATGTGGCTCCAGTTAGAGCCGTTTATGGAAACATTGACGGCTCTCAAATCCGTAGCACTTGGCCTTTACATCAACGTTTTATGGCCGAAAATGTGGACGTTTGGATAACACATATTGGTGGTTACCCTGGCAGGTATGCCCCTAGAGTTAAAGATGCTATAAATCAAGACCCTCCCAAACTTTTTATTACTGGGCACAGCCACATTTTAAAGGTGGTAAACGATAAAAAGCTAGACCTGTTACACATGAACCCAGGAGCCATTGGCATGTACGGTTTACACCAAGTGCGTACTCTGCTTCGTTTTAGTATTGAAGGGAACCGAATTTTTGATTTGGAGGTAGCGGAAATTCCAAGGAAGTGAAATTACCTATAGGTTTAGTTCTTTTTTAACTTTTTCAAACCACTTTTGCTGCATGCCTGCCGAAAAATGCAAACCATCTTTTGCTACCATATCTGGTTGATTGAGTGCCGTACGACTTAGTTCTGTTATCTCAACGTACCGCACTTCCATGGAATCACTTACCTCTCTGTTTATCAGATTAAAAACATCTATATCTTTTGCAATAGCATCCTTGTTTTCTATAGAAACTGGGCAAACACCGTAATCGGGAATGCTTAAAACAAATACACTATCATTATTATTTTTAGCCAAGCCAATGGCCCGTTTTAACAATTCTCTAAACTCCTTACGGTAGATGTTTTTGCTCAAACCTTGGTATTGATTATTCACACCAATAAGTAAACTCACCACATCAAAATCACGATTAAAACTAGCAGCATCCATCCCTCCAATCAAATCAGTGGTGGTCCATCCATTTTTGGCAATTACCTTAAAGTCAAATTGCTCATCTTCTTTATCTCCCTTTAAATATAAGCACAATTTGGCAGCGTACGAGCTGTCTTCACCAATAGCGGTGCCTATGGTATAGCTATCGCCCAAAGCCAAATAGCTACTTGTAGTACTTTGTATCTTGCTAGTACAGCCCAGCATCGTAAAAACTAGTGCTGCTCCAAAAACAGTCAAAAAACGTAGCCTTTTACAAATCATGTTTCAAAATTTCTTTAGAAATAGATTCCTCTAATTCTTTACTTATTGGCCATAAAGGTAAACGCATGTACTTACCACAAATGCCTTTGTGATGAAGCGCAGCCTTAACTCCTCCTGGGTTACCTTCAGCAAAAAGCATCTTGGTAACTTCAAATAATTTGTAATGGGCTTGTCTTGCCGTAACAAAGTCTCCTTCAATGGCCGCATTTACCATTTGACTAAAAGTAGCGGGAAATGCCTGCCCACTTACGGAAATCACTCCATTACCTCCACTAGCAATCATTGGTAGTGTGAGGTTGTCGTCTCCACTAATCACTAAAAAGTCAGAAGGGCGTTCATTGCAAATTTTCATCACTTGCTCCAACTCCCCACTGGCCTCTTTAATAGCCACAATATTATCAAAATCATGTGCCAGCCTTAAAGTAGTTTCGGCCTGCATGTTAGAGGAGGTCCTCCCTGGCACATTATACACTATAATGGGTAGATTGGTGGATTCACTAACTGCCTTAAAATGCTGGTATACTCCTTCTTGAGTAGGTTTATTGTAGTATGGAGATACAGAAAGAATCGCATCCACGCCATCCAAATTAGTTGATTTAAGAGCGGCTGTAACTTCGGCAGTACAATTACCACCAATTCCATAAACAATGGGAAGTTTTTTGGCATTCACCTTTATAACATGAGCCAGTATTGCCAACTTTTCATCTGATTGCAACACCGGATTCTCGGCTGTAGTACCCATTACTACGAGGTAATCAATACCACCATCAAAGCAATGGTTTACCAATTTAGTTAATCCTTCAAAATCAATATCTCCTCCCTCTAAAAAAGGCGTTACCAAAGCCACTCCCGAACCGCTAATTTTCTTCATCAAACTAAAATATTAATGTGTGTTAAGTAGGCCAAAGATAAAACTTGAGGTGACTTTTTTGTTTGGTTTTTCACATAAATCAAAAGGAACTTTAGCAACTACCATATGGCGAGAAACAAGCTGCTCAACCAATATGATTACAGAATAGGACTACTTTTTCGGGGTTCAGTTGAAAAAAGTTACACTCTATCAAAATCATCAAATAAACTCGCCACTGCACTTTTTCTTTCCCGTTTTTAGTCGAAAAAACTTTAGTAGTAAAGACTATCACTCAATACTTACCGTCCCTTTTATAAGTATTTACAACCTGATATAATTACTATAAATATTTAATCAACTACTTAAAAAACAAATAATTACGTTTAATTTTTTTGTTAAGCAACTCTTAGTTTACAAAATCCAAATTGTATTTTAGTCGGGTCATATTACTCAAAACTAAATACTCACACTCATGAAACCTTTTCTACTCACCTTTACATTAAGTTTACTTAGCTTATTCAAATTACATGCTCAACTTCCTGCTACCATGCTTCGAGTGGGAACTGTTGGTGTAAGAGGCGAAACCACTACGCAACCTATTATGAAGGAAGATTACGGTTTTGATATTTCCGGAACGTTTATGTATCCTTTAGCCAATGAGCAATTCAATGTTTTTGCAGAAGTAAATTATTCAACGGCCAAACTTGAAGACGTATTTAGTTCTAATTACTACTTTAAAAATGGTGCTCCCTCCAACGTTATCACAAGCTCGGTAGGACATGCCTACTTTGGAGCGGGTATGCGATTTTACCTTACGGGCGAAGTAAGACGCTTCAATCCTTATTTTGGTCAAATTTTACCATTTGTTGGTTTAAGTGCCGGCTTTACCCATATTAGCACCGATGTTGATTTCCCAACGGGATACGATGTAAGTTTTGACATTGCCGAAAAAAGCTTTACTGAATTTGCCTTTCAATTAGATGGCGGTGTTGTTTTTGTTTTGGACAAGCAATGGGCTGTTGAGCTGTACGGTGCCGCACGTCCTGGTATTTCAGATTATTATGATGGTATTAAAGGAATTAGCGATGTAAAAGACTGGTTGGTTAGACTAGGCGTGGGTGTTCAATATAGATTAGACTAAATCTAAAAAAGTACAACCTATAATACTTTTAGCTCTTTAAAAAAGAAACCAATTTAGCCACCGCTCTACCACGGTGGCTAATTTCATTTTTAGTTTCGGGTGCCATTTGGGCAAAACTTTTAGAATAACCTTTCGGGATAAAAATCGGATCGTAGCCGAACCCCTGTTCTCCAATTTTTTCGAGACTGATCTCGCCCTCAACTAATCCTTCAAAGTAATGAATCTCTTGAGCGCTGTTTACCAGGGTTATTACAGTTTTGAAACGAGCTTTTCTGTTTTCCTTACCTTCTAGGGCTTCTAAAAGTTTTGCCATATTATTCTCTGAATTAGCTGGTTCACCCGCATAACGAGCCGAGTAAACACCCGGAGCTGCATTTAAGGCTTGCACCTCCAAACCTGTATCATCCGCAAAACACGCTTCTCCCGTCTTCCGAAAAACCGTCATAGCTTTAAGCAAGGAGTTTTCATGTAGTGTACTCCCCGTTTCTTCAATCTCCTCATTCCAGTCAATATCACTAAGTGAGAGGATATTATAACCGGATATAAGCTTGCGCAATTCGTTTACCTTATTTTGGTTGTGAGATGCAAAAACTATTTTTTTCATTCGTGATGGTAGGGGTCGTTATTTAAAATACTAATGCCACGATACAGCTGCTCAGCAAAAATGGCTCGAATTATTTGATGCGAGAAGGTCATTTTAGAAAGTGAAAGTTTTTCGGTCGCCAACCCATACATCTCAGAATCGAAACCATAAGGCCCACCAATCACAAACACTATTCTTTTAGGGGATCTATTCATTAGTTTTTGAAGGTGATTAGCAAACTCAACGGATTTGTATTGTTTGCCTTTATCATCTAACAAAATAATTAGGTCATTGGGCTCAAAATATCTTTTTAAAAGTACAGCTTCTTGCCTGTTTACCTCTAGTGGTTTTAAGTTTTTGGCGTTTTTTAGATCTGGAACCACTACCCTTTCAAACTGCACATAGCGCTTAATCCGCTTGTAATACTCACTCTCTAAAGATTCTATCTCTTTAGAGTTTGTTTTTCCCGTTTGTATAAATACTATTTTCAAAACGTTTGATTGTTGGGGCAAAAGTTAGGTAATTTGCCGTATGAATTTTGACGAAAAACTAGACCGTGTAATTACACTTGCTCTAGCAGAAGATATTGGAGATGGCGATCACAGCAGTAATTGCAGTATTCCGGAGGATGCCATTGGAAAGATGCAGCTAATAGCGAAAGAAGATGGGATTATTGCGGGATTAGAAGTAGCTCGCAAAGTTTTTAAAAAAACCAACGAGAGTTCGCAGTTAAAAGAATTTATGAAAGATGGTGACTCTATTAAAAAAGGAGATATTATTTTTGATTTATGGGGGCCTAAACGTGCCTTGCTTCAGGGCGAAAGAGTAGCATTAAATTTAATGCAGCGCATGAGCGGCATTGCCACCAAAACAAATCAACTGGCAAGTTTGGTAAGCTCTACTCCGGTAAAATTGTTAGATACGCGTAAAACTACTCCCAACCTTCGGTTTTTAGAAAAGCAGGCCGTAGTGTTAGGTGGCGGGCACAACCATCGTATGGGTTTGTACGATATGATTATGCTTAAGGACAACCATATTGATTTTGCAGGAGGCATTGCTCCAGCTGTGGAAAAAGCGCAAAATTATTTGGCTAAAAACCATTTAAACATTCCGATTGAGGTTGAAACCAGAAACCTAGATGAGTTGACGCAAGTGATGGGGTGCAGCGGAATTCAACGTGTTATGTTCGATAATTATACTGTTGAGGAAACCTACAAAGCGGTACAATTGGTAAATGGTAAAATTGAAACCGAATCGTCTGGTGGAATAACAGAGGAAACCATATTAGCGTACGCACAAACGGGGGTTGAATTTATTAGTGTGGGTGCGCTTACACATTCGGTAAAAAGTTTAGACATGAGTTTAATAGTTTGTTGAAAATAAAGCAAATACTAAAAAGTATTTGGCGGGAAGCCATGAAAAAGGCTCAGGTTATTAAGCTGCCTCTTTTTGATGGACTGAGTCTATATGACGTCTCCCTCTTCTTTTTCAAGGGAATTGTTCATGGCAATGTAACCAATAGGGCTTCA
Source organism: uncultured Owenweeksia sp. (assembly GCA_937146805.1). GTDB lineage: Bacteria > Bacteroidota > Bacteroidia > Flavobacteriales > Schleiferiaceae > Owenweeksia. Next base: position 33,380 of record CAKZRR010000027.1, read on the forward strand.
AGCGTAGCTTTTAGCTTTTTTACGGCTCTCTTCCCAGGCATTATTTTTATTTTCAACCTTATTCCCTATATCCCCATTGAGGGAATGGAGACGGAGGTTTTTGCCACTTTTGAACGTGTACTACCACCAGACACCTATGAAGCGGTAAAACAAACGATTGATGATATTTTAAATAACAAGCGATCCGATCTCCTGTCTATCGGTTTTTTTCTTGCCCTGTTGTTTGCTACAAACGGAATTAACGCGCTTATTTCTAACTTTAATAGTACCATTCACGATATAGAAACACGTAATTTTTTCAAGCAACAGCTGGCCGCCATTTCACTCACCGTGGTACTCTCAAATCTCTTTTTAATAGGTTTAATTTTAATTATTTTTAGTTCCTCTGCCATCAACGGAATTCTTGGGTTTTTCGGATTAGACTCTATCTCTACAATGGCTATTGAACTAACCCGATTGGGCTCCATGTTGTTAATTGTACTCCTTTCTATTGCGCTTTTATACAATTTTGGCCCTGCCAAAAAACGGGAATGGCGATTTATATCTCCAGGCTCCATACTCGCTACGGTTCTTATCTTGTTAGCCTCTTACGGCTTTAGCTATTACGTAAGCAACTTTGCCCAGTACAACAAGCTTTATGGCAGTATTGGCACCTTGTTAATTATAATGCTTTGGATATATTTAAACTCGTTGGTATTAATAATTGGCTTTGAACTCAATGCCAGTATTGCATCGGTTAAGCATCAAAAAAGAACAATCTCTTCTTAATTATCTGTTATGAAAACACTCCTAACCGCCCTTTATATTCTTGCATTTGGGTTTTCCATTCAGGCGCAAGCCGATAAAATTATTGGTACCTGGTATAACGAACCAAAGGACAGTAAGATTAAAATTTATAAGAAAAATAACCAGTATTACGGAAAAGTGGTATGGCTAAAAGATAATACAAATGACGATGGTTCCTCTCCGAAATTGGATAATAACAATGCCGATGAGGCTAAAAGAAAACTGCCCATTGTAGGCTCAATAATAGTAATGAACCTTGTTTGGGACGAAGATGACCAAGAGTGGGATGATGGTGAAATATACGATCCCAGAGGTGGTAGTACCTACAGTGCGTACGCCAAACTGGAAAACCCGAACAAGCTGTTTTTAAAGGGTTACATCGGTTTTTCACTTATTGGACGAAGTACTTATTGGTTTAGGGTATCTGAATAAAAAAGTCCTATCTCCCTCCTATCAAAAATCAACAACAGGCAAGCAACTAGCATAACATTAAGTAACTAAAGTATATTACTTTAGCCGCTTACCCAAAAGTATTTCCTTTTAGTATGTATCAAATTTTATACGCGCCCGGTTTCAACAAGTTTTACAGAAACCTCATTAAAACAGTAGCTCCTAACTGGAAGTGGAAAAGTAAAATTCCGGTGAGCGGGATTGTAAAATTGGGTACCGAAAAGGGGACATTGCTGGTAGAAACGAACCCAACAAGTTTTGCAACCAAGCATATTTTTTGGAGCGGCATGGATCAGTTTGAATACATCCCTATCTTTAAAAAGATGATTCCAAAATTTAATTCATTTGTTGATATTGGAGCCAACACAGGAATTTACAGCACGTTAGGCTGCTTGTTTAATCCCGAATTAAAAGTTCTTTCGTTTGAGCCATCGGTTGGTCCTTTTGAGTACTTAAAACGGAATATCAAAAACAACCATTTTGAAAACCGTATTACTCCATACCAATTGGCGGCTTCCAGTGAAAAAGGAGAAGCTGAGTTTTACGAAGTTTCCAATCTTAAATACACCTACCTAAAATTCAACCTAGGCGGTGTGGGTAATTTGGCAAAGAAGATTGCACATCGCAGCATGGAAACAAATCTTGTACCTACCGAGATGCTGGATAATTTGCTCGCTGAAAAACATCCGAAATTCGTTCCTGATTTAATTAAAATTGACACGGAAGCCACCGAAGACATTGTTTTAAGAGGCATGCCTAAGGTTATTACCGATCACCGCCCAATCTTTATTTGTGAAACACTTTATCATAGAATTGAAGATAACATTGAAGCCATTTTTGCTCCACATGACTATTTATTTTTTAACCATGTAAAGGATAAAAACACACTTATTCAAGTAAACACATTGGCTCGGGAAACTGACAATGGCGTACGAGATTGCTTTATTGTTCCTAAAGAAAAAGTAGCGCTTATTCAGGAGTTTGTAAGCTAGAACGCGTAACTGAAGTGATTCATAACACTTATAAAATCAGGTACATTATTAAGTTTCTCTAGCTCAAACTCCTCCAACACTTTTTTACCTTTATTAACTGGTATTTTGGTTAAGCCTTCCAACTCCTTACTAGATATAGTATCCAGACCTAAAAACTGCAGCGATTTGACCAATTGTTCATTACCCGCAAATAAATCTTCCGACTTTAGCGTGTAGCAACGGTTTGGATATTTACTTTGAAAATCAATACCAAATTGATTAGTGGCAGCCCATAACCAGGCAATTTTTTCATGTTGATTACAGGTATCAAAAAAGGCTTTATCCTTTATTCTTCCTTCATCATACAGGGTTTTACCGCTGTACCAATTTCTGCTTAATCCACTTTTAATAAAGGCTTTAGGATGACGCACCAAATGAATAAACTGAGCCTTTGGAAATAACTCAGCTAAGTAATGTGCAAAAAAACTGATGCGATTATTGGTTTCCACATATCGCTGACCTAGCAAATAAGTATCCCTTATATATTCGTAACGAACGGCATCAATAGCCATTTTTAAACCTGGGTCGTTCATTGGTTTTTTAAAAGCCAAGCTAGAGTGAAAACTAAGCTCTGGAACGGGCTCATGAACAGCAGCTAAACCAGCGTTTTTTTTAAAAACTTCCGTTAAAAGTGCCGTACCACAGCGGCCAGTAGAAATAATAAAAATAGGAGCTGACTTTTGATGTACTTCGTCATAAAGATGATCGAAATTTCTATCCAACCCATGTATTTTACTTTGGTTTTTTAGATCCTTCCAATAGCGCTTTTGATCGCTCCAATATTTTTCCAGTAGCGCTTGTATTTTCATATTCGCAAACTTAAATCATTTGGCCAAACCGTTCTCTAAATCCTGCGGCATCAAATTGCTCAGCATTTGCTATCAATATTTGAGATAGCGATTTCAACTCTGACTCCGGTTTGCTAAACACTCTGTTCAATACCGAAACCGCGTCCTTTTTATCTTTATAACGGAGCTCATCCTTAATCACTATTTCCTTTTGCCCGCCAGAGTTATGTACCACCGGTATACAACCCGCTTCTATTGCTTGTACCGGAGTAATTCCAAAAGGCTCATTTCGCATGGAGTGAATAAAAAACCAAGCTTCTTTTAACTCCTTCTCCAAGTCCTCTTTACTAGCGTCCGAAAGGATTTTTATGTTTCTAACCTCCTTATCCTCAATAAATTGCTTGCATTTAGAAAAATAATCGGGTTCACTTATAAATCCAATAAATGTAAATGGAATATGCGGTAATTGAGCTGCTATTTTAATTTGTTCTAACTGGCGTTTGGCTCCTGCAAAGCGACCAAGGCTTACCACTTTTTTGGTTTTTTGAGACCAATTCACCTTAGAGGAAAATTTTACCGGAGGATATAATACCTCCACGGTACTGCCCTCTATACTTGGATAAACTTCTAAAATCTTTGATTTGGTGAACTCTGAATTAGCAATCAAAGTATCATTGGGCAAAAACTTGGTATCCCTACGGTAAAACCACCGCATCATATTCAACAAATCCTTGCCTGCATTTACCAAGGGTGTTTTACCCTTTTCGGGAAAGTGTACATCCTTTAAACCACTCATCAATCTCGCCTTTCGCGGAAAATGAATATAACTTAGTATAGCCGTAGTTGTTTTGAGTCCGTAGCTGGTATTATTATGATTAATTACCCAATCGTAATCTCCTAATAAAGCAGATACTTTTTTGTTGAACCACCAAATGTTCCATTCAAAAGGCAACTTTGGCGGTGCATCTACCAATACCACGTTATACTTTAATTCTTTACCATAAAAAGCGGCTACCTTATCGGCATTTAACCTACTTCTAAAACACAAAATATCTGGGATAATCTCTTTCTCATTAAGCACAAAAATCATTTCGGCCATAACCTGAAAGCGCCCACCTGGCTGCACTCTATTTTGAATTAAGGCTACTCTTTTTTTCATTATGCTTCTTTAATTTCCCTCATCATTTTAGCCAATTCATGTGCTGTGGTATAACTAACTACGTTCTTATTTTGCGCTAAAAACTTAGCGTAAACTGATCGCCAGCCGGCAAACTTATAATCTGAAAAATAATTATTGTGCCATAGTAAGCAAAAAACACCTCCCCATTTTTTAGTCTCGGTAAAAATTGCATTTAAGTCTTTACCGGCCATATCTGGGCTTAAACCCAAATACTTTTTATGCTGCAATGTGGTATCCATAACATGCAACGGAATGGATACAAAATGGGCGGGTCTATTCTCTTCAAAATTGTACAAGTAAAACGGAAAACTGGTGCCATTTCTAAAACCTATGGTATCCGGAAAGCCCATGGTGGCATCATAAGTCACGCCACTCCTTTCTAATACCGAAACTGTTTTATTGATATTAAATTTTAAATAGTGAAACCTGTTTCCAAATGCTTGGCTCGTACCCTTCAGCTTTTTCCATTCCTCATTAAACTGTGTTTTTAACCTGTGACTACCCAAACTACCATGCAAAGCTACCTCACTATTTCCTTGCCGTATTTGTTCAACTTGAGCTTGTACTTCCGCTTGATTAAAATCATAATCGGCATTTATACCCTCGGGCACCTTGCCTTTTTTGGTTAGGAAAAAATAGGTGGACTTTGCGCCAGCCTCTTCCTCCAATTGCGCTATCTCATCCAAATTAAACCAGGGGTCTTTGGAAGCCAACAGTCCTTTTATGCCCTTTAAAACATCTCCCTTTTTTAGGACATTAAAACTTCCTTCAAGTCTTCCCGAAAATATTTTATCGATATCATGAGACAAAAATACCGTTACTGGTTTCCCCGAAAACAACTTCTTTTTAATCAGATTTCCGGTGTAAAGTTCCGCTGCTTTTGCCAAGATAGAAAAATAGGAGTCTACTAATGCATAGCGCTCAAAACCATTGCTGCCTTGCCAACTATCTCGGCAATAAAAACGATCATCCGCAGCCGTTTTCCCTCGTTCTTGCCATCCTGAAAGGAGAAAAAATATACCCGAAATAATATCTGCGGTTACGCGAATACCTGCCTCTGTTTTTTCAATAAGCTCTTTATCATCCTCAGCAAAAAGTACTGGTAAACCATCAATCATTTTATAGGATGGTGCCGAATCATCTGAATCAAAACAAGAGATACCAGTATTGCTTACCTGTAAGCTTCCCTCCAAACCATGTGAAATAACAACGTTATCTACTCCAGTATAATAGAGGTTAAAGTGATAAAGTACGTATTGACAATACTCTTTACGCCACATACTTCTTCAATTTTTTCTGAATAAGATTCGTAAATTCAGGTGATATTTTAAATCCATAAACCAATACCAAAAATACCAAGGTAACAACGCTTGATCTGGCCAAGATTTCAATAATTGGATGGCTAAAAACATTAAAATAAGTGCCTAATATAAAAGTTACCACAAACACGATTAACAAGCCAAAAACTCTTTTCTCGTAGGGCCAAAGACTCAATTTTATTTTAATATAAATGAGCTTACTTAAGTTAAAAATCGATAAAGAAATAGCGGTGGCTATTGCGGCTCCCATTAACCCCATTTTTGGAATAAGGATTATATTACTGCCAACGGTCAATACTAACAGAACTAAAATTGCAATCAAATTGAACTTGTAATATTTTGAAAAAGATAGAACTACACCATTTTGCCCAGCAGATAAATTAATTAACTGCCCAGTTGCTATTAGCCACACTATATTTTGTCCTTCACGGTATGATTCAGGTAGCAAATAAAAAATATCTTCTAGGTTGGTCAGTAATAAAGAAAATAGTAAAAATCCCACCAACATCAAATTTAGGGCAGAGGCTTTATACAATTCAGCCACTTTACTTAAATTATTTTCAGCAAATGCCTTAGACATCATTGGACGCATGATATTACCAAGAGATTTATTAGGAATATTTAAGCTAGCACCCATAAAAACTACCACGGAATAGTACCCAACACTTTCCAAATCAATATAGTGCCCCACCATTAAGACATCAATTTTATTAACCAACAAAGTAGCTCCGCTCGTTACAATCAAAAAGCCACCAAAAGCCATCATCTGCTTTAAGGGTAATGTGCCAAACGAAATGTTGATGTCAAGTTGCTTTTTAAAATACAATCTTAGCCATAAAATGAATAATAACCCAAAGGAACAAGCAATGTACAGGTTTAAAAAAGTGCCTAAATCTATCCATCCAATCCAAAAAAACAGCAACAATACCGTGGCAATTAGCCTTCGTCCTACCTCCTTTAAAAACAATGGTAACTGGGTTTGCAGATAACTTTGAGAAATACCTCCTAAAATTTCGAAATAAATGTGCGAAATGGCGAGTGGAACTAACACCCACCAATACTGTAAAAATAAAACTTCAGAATTAAGCCAAGGGATAATTTGAGTTTGAAAATTTAAAATAACAAGACCCAAAAGAAACAACAGCGGCAAAGGATACAACAGGGAAAAACTGATTAATTTTGCTTGATCCATCTTCTCCAAACGCGGAAAGTATTTAATAAACATGCTTGGAACACCTAAAGAACCAAAAGTCGAAACCAAAATCGCATAACCCAAAATCAATTGAATTAAACCAAAATAATCTTGGTGTCCTTCAAAAACACGGGGATATAAAAATGTTAAATTAAAAGCGCCCAGTATTAAGCCAACATAGTTGCTTAAGGCATTTCTAACTGTTTGTTTTATAACTATTCCCACTACAATACCCAGCCCTTTAAATCCAAATGTTTAAACTGACTTTGTAAGGCTTTATTCTGCATTTTAAATTTTTGCTTCAATTCCTCTATCAGCTCTTTCTCTTCTTTCAACTTTCCAGGCATTTTTCCACTGTTTAACTTCATATACAGCGGAATTATTCTTTCCTGTAATGCAATTGGAACCAAAGGTTGAATTTTCAGCCCTAAACGGTGAAGTTTAGTGTTCTTCAACTTAACAGTTTCATTGCGGTGGAAGAAGTCGAAATCATCGTAAAAGGAAGGGTCTATTTTTAAAAACTCAGCCACTTTTTTCATAAAAGCTACCTTATCGCTAATCAACTCCTCAAACAAAAATACGCCTACCCTTTCCTTACCTAAAGTATCAATCCAATTTTGCAAATAGTTATGGTATTCGCTTTCTTCAAAATGAAAACCACTCCCAAACTCTCCACCTAAAGAGCACCATTCTTTAAAATCACCGGTAAAATTTTTGAGCTTGTACTTATTAAACTTAAACTTTGAATATATCCTAGCCGCTGGCTCTCTCAATATAAAAATAGCCGTGGGTTTGGTATCCATAACCTTAGCCTGTTCTAAGGCATTGTTACAATACAAATAAGTGGAGGACGATTCAAATATTACCTTTTTTCCTTCCGCATGCTGGGGATTAAAAAGCTTTACATAACCCTCTAAGCCATCATTAATAAAACTTAAGCCCTTATTAAATCGCGAAATTTCATCTGCCAAAAAAAAACTATCCTTACGTTTAGATCCCAAGGCCTCGGGATGATGTGCTAACCAAAAATGCAGCGAACTGGTTCCGCATTTAGGAGCCCCTCCTATCAACATATTGGGTAAAAAAAGTGCCATAAACGTTTGCTAATTTCTGTATTTCTTACTCCTGCAAATTAAGTTCTTTTAGGCCTAAAAGCCTATTTGGGTTAAGCTATTTACTAGCTTACATTGTTTACATTTTTTGAGCGGTAATCTTCCCAAAAAACGTCCAACTAATTCAGGCAAATCCTTTAAATTGCGGCCAACCTATGGTTACCAACGTGTAGCTAAGGGCTTTTTTAAAATCCGAATTTTCAAAGCTTAGCAGTATGCTTAAAAAACTTCAATTTTTACTACCAATTTTGGCACTTATGGCCATTAATTTGGTTTATTTTTTTCCCGTAACCCAAGGAAAAGTTCTTTCACAAAGTGACATTCAACAGGGAAAAGGTACGGGGCATAACCTGAGGGAATACCGTGCCGAGCATAATGAAGAAGCTCTATGGAGTCCTGCTATGTTTAGTGGTATGCCTGCTTTTCAAATTTCGGTAGTGTATGCCAATAACTGGGTAGCCTATTTACAAAAAGGCATTTCCACTATTGGTGGAAAGCCTTCAGGCATATACATTGTATTTAGCTTAATGTTAGGGTTTTATGTTCTGTTGAGTGGCTACAAAGTCAACCCTTGGTTGGCGGTGGTAGGAGCTGTTGCTTTTGCATTTTCGGCCTTTTTTATAATATCCTACGGGGCTGGTCACAACGCTAAAGTGCGTACCGCTGCATATATAGCACCCATAATATTAAGTGTTTTGCTCGCTTACCGCGAGAAATATGTTCCGGCATTTTTAATTGCCATGCTAGGTGTGGGACTTTCCATCCAATCCAATCACATTCAAATCACCTATTACATGGCTATTATCATTTTTGCCATTGCGGTAGTAGAATTTGTTTTTGCTTTACGCGAAAAACAACTGTCTCGCTTTGTAAAGGGATCAGCAACATTGCTAGTGGCAGCTATTTTAGGACTCGGTCCAAATATTGGCAAACTATGGACCACTTACGAATACACCAAAGAAACCAACCGTGGTGGGAGTTCTGAATTGAGTTCCATGGAAGAGTCAAAAGGTGGACTTACCTTAGATTATGCCATGGCTTGGAGTTATGGAGTGAGCGAAACATTCAACCTCATTTTTCCAAACTTTAGTGGTGGTGGTAGCGAACAAAGCTACGAAGGCACTGAAATGCACGATCAATACCACCGTAACTTTGTATCCAGTTTATCGCAACAAGGTTACCCTCGAGCGCAAGCCGAAAAACAAGCCGACAGGTATATCTCAAGCATGTTTTATTGGGGTGATCAAGGCATGGTACATGGGGGCTATTATCTAGGAGCAGTCGTTTTCTTCCTCTTCGTTTTTGGATTTTTTGTAGTGGAAAGCAGAATAAAATGGTGGGTTGGTGTAACCTGTGTGCTGGCTATTTTTATGGCTTGGGGAAAAAACTTCCTTGGATTTAACGAGATATTATTCAACCACTTACCGCTGTACAATAAGTTTAGGGTGCCATCTATGGCCTTTATAATTTTAATATTAAACATCCCCTTTCTAGGGTTTTTAGCGGCCAATCAAATCATAAGTGGCAACTACGATAAAGCCGACATTAAAAAGAAACTACTTAAGGCTCTTTACGTAAGTGGCGGCCTGTGTTTACTTATTGCACTATTAGGTTCTAGCCTATTTACCATGGAGGGCGTAAACGATAGTAAGCTAGCACAACAAGGTATGGACTTAGATATTTTAGGTTCGGACAGAATAACTTTAATGCGTAATAGCGCCCTGCGAACGCTTGTATTTTGTGGGTTAACCTTCGGTACACTCTGGTTAGTTATTGGCGGTAAGTTGAAACCTATGATGGCAATTGGCGCCTTGGCATTATTAGTATTAGTGGATCAATGGAGTTTTGACAAACAACATTTGAGCAGCGAAGATTTTGTAAGCGACAGAATGTACAACGCGGCTTTTAACCCCAGCCCTGCTGATCAAACTATTTTACAAGACAAGGATCCGCATTACCGTGTGTTAAACACCACAGCCGGTTTTACAGGAGATGCTTTTACACCTTACTTTCATAAAAGTTTAGGAGGCTATCATGCTGCCAAGCTTATCCGATATCAGGATTTAATTGACCATCAACTAGACAAAAATAGCATGAGCTGTTTTAATATGTTGAATGCCAAATGGGTGATTAGCGCCAATAAGCAAGGTCAAAAGTTTGCACAACAAAACCCCAACGCCTGTGGCAATAGCTGGTTTGTACAAAACATACAATGGGCCGCCAATGCCGATGCCGAAATGGAAGCTCTAAGCACATTTGAACCTAAAAGTACCGTAGTTATTGATGAGCGTTTTCGCGAAAAAGTTCCGGCCAACCTAAACAGCAACCCCAGCTCTACTATAACACTTAGTAGCTTTGACCATAAACACCTAACATACCAAGTTAATGTGCAGTCGGAAGAAGAGTTTGCCGTGTTTTCTGAGGTGTACTACGAAGGTGGGGACCACGACTGGAAGGCCTATATTGATGGTAAGCCAGCCGAACACATTAGAGTAAACTACTTGTTACGCGGTATGACTTTACCAAAAGGCCAATACACAGTAGAATTTAAATTTGAGCCTCACTCCTACTTTGCGGGCGAAAAAATATCACTAGCCTTTTCTATACTAATGGTGTTGGCTTTAGCCGGTGGTCTTTTTTGGATGTGGAAAAATAAAGAAACTGAAAACGTTGAAACTAAGGAGGCCGCCTAACTAAATAACTTAGTTAAGGTACCTGTTAAGTTTTCGCGCGAATATTGAATGGAGCTACTTTGGTGGCTCCATTTTTTTTGAATTAATTGCTCTATAAAAGAGTACATCTCATCCTTACTATCATAATCAAGCATAGCTCCAGCAGCCGTTTCAGTAAGTATTTGTGCAGCATCGCCATGGCTTGGCCCTATTCCTATAATCGGTTTTTGAGCCGCTAGGTATTCAAAAATTTTACCGGTAAGTATTCCTTCGTTATTCTTAATTTTGGGAATGGCCAATAGCAAAGCATGGCAACTTTTCATCACCTGCACGGCCTCTTTGTGGCTCACCAATCCTAAGAGCTCTATCTTAAAATCACCATCATATTCCTTTAACAGCTTCTCGGTTTGCTCATCTCGCTTACCAATAAATTGCAGGCGTATTTTACGCTCAGTAGTTTTCTGCAAACGCTTTAAAACTTCCAAAAAAGTCTCAACCTTATAATCGCTGGTAATCGTGCCTGTATAGCAAATCAAGAAATCACTTTCAGGTACCTCAGCTACCTCCGCCTCAAAATCTTGGGCATCAAAACCATTCGGCAACACCACAATCTTTTCCGGGTTTATATCCTTCGATTTTTCGGCAAATAACCGCTTAATATCTGCGCTTACGCAAGCCACATTATCAGCCTGCTCCAATACTTTTCTTTCTAAACCTGCGTCAATTTTTTGAGCCACTTTCGTGGGATAAAATTGGTGGTAATAATAAATATCAGTCCATGGATCACGTAAATCGGCCAACCAATTTATAGCGCGTTGTTGCTTTAATTTTAAACCAATTAATTGCGTTGAGTGTGGCGGACTGGTGGTTACCACATTGGTAATTTGATATTTATCAATCAGCTCCAATGCTTTTGGAATAGCATGCTTGTTCCAGCCTTTGCGCGGGTCGGGAATAAAAAAATTGCCTCGTACAAATTTAGCCAGCTTCTGTCTGGGCCCAGGTTTATCACTCTCGTTGGCAAAACCCGAATAAGGCACTTCCTTTCTCCCGCTGGCCTTTTGATAGGTTCCAAAAAGCTCTGAAGTACTGGTATGATGAACCTCCATTTTAGAAGTTTCTCCTAGTAAACTTTCGTCTCTAACCGGATAAGTAGCCTCATCAGGGTGTACCGTAAGTATAATCGGCTCAAAGCCAAATTGTGGTAAATACTTAGCAAATTTAAGCCAGCGCTGTACACCAGGCCCACCAGCCGGAGGCCAATAATAGCTTATAATTAGTACCTTTTTCAATCAGAAATTATTTAAGGCTAAAATAATCTTCTCAGCCGTATTTCCATCACCATATACTTGAGGGTACTCCCCAAACCTTCGATTGCTAAAATTGCTATAAGCCTGCGCTATTTTAGCTCCATCCGAACCGCAAAGCACATTTACACCCAGGTCAAGTAACTCTGTCCATTCCGTGTTTTCTCGCAGTGTAATGCAAAACTTATTTACATAAAAAGCTTCCTTTTGCAAACCTCCCGAATCGGTTAAAACCAAATCTGCCTGCTGTAAATAGTTTAGCATTTGGAAATAGCCCACCGGCTCCATCAAAGTAGCATGCGTGCTTAAATTCCATTCTTCCATTTTTTTCCGTGTCCGCGGATGTACAGGGAAAATCACCTCAACTTCCTTGGTTATATTATCAATAGCCTTCAAAATACGCGTCAAAACTTCTTTTGAATCAGTGTTGGCCGCCCTATGAAGTGTGAGTAAAACAAATGGGGCTTTTGGTTTACTTATCGTTTGATGTTGGATTTTTTTAAGATAAAAAAGCAATGCGTCATGCATAATATCACCTACCTCAACTACACCGTTATCAAGCGCTTGTATGTTTTCTAACTGTAAATTGGCCGTGGCTTTATTAGAGGGCACCAACAGCAAATCACTCAATTCATCAGTAGCTATACGGTTTAACTCTTCCGGCATCTGTTTATCAAAACTGCGTAAACCCGCCTCTACATGCGCTAACTTTATTCCATTAGCCTTGGCCGCTTTCGCTCCCGCCAAGGTAGAATTGGTGTCACCGTACACCAGCACCCAATCGGGGTTTTCCTTTTGCAATACCTTTTCTATTTCAGTCTGCATTTGGGCAATCATCTCTTCTCGTGTAAGCGAATCAATGCCTAAAAAATACTGAGGGGCTGGAATGGACATTTCCTCAAAAAAAACGGCACTCATATTGGCATCAAAATGCTGACCTGTATGCACCATCACTTCTTCCCAATTTGTGTTTTCGCTAATTTTACGGCTCAAAACAGCCGCTTTTACAAATTGGGGCCGAGCACCCACAATGCTTACAATTTTCATTGGATTTTTTTTACTCCTTTACCTCCTCGTAATCTACGTATTCACCCACCGAGTGCTCCTTCGATTTACTTTTTTGAGGATCAAATTCAATACTCACTTCTCCTTCGCGCTTAGGCGACTTGCTATTGGAACCTTGGTTTGACCGCTGGTTTTGATATCCCTTGGTAAAGGGAACCAGCACCAACCTTTTTAACAAGCTGAAAATGAGATAAACAAATATGAGTATGAATAAAATGCGCACTATTTATTGAGATATAAATTTCGTTCGGAATAAATTTTTCTAAAAACAGGGTCTTTTAAGCTATCAATAAAATAAATTTTTTCGCCCGTAGATTTCATTTCTGGCCCTAAGTTTTTATTTACGTTAGGAAACTTGTTAAATGAAAACACGGGTTGCTTAATAGCCCAACCCTTCAGTTGAGGGTTAAACTTAAAATCTTTGACTTTATTTTTACGAAGCATCACTTTTGTGGCATAATTCACATAAGGCTCATCATAAGCTTTGGCTATAAAAGGCACCGTACGTGAAGCTCTAGGATTGGCCTCAATAATAAATACCGTATCGTTTTTAACGGCAAACTGAATATTGATAAGCCCTACCGTGTTTAATGCCTTGGCAATTTTTACGGTATGATCTTTAATTTGCTGCATTACCAATTCACCCAAATTAAATGGCGGTAAAGTGGCGTTACTATCGCCCGAGTGAATTCCGCAAGGCTCTACATGCTCCATTATTCCTATAATGTACACATCTTCTCCATCGCAAATAGCATCGGCTTCGGCCTCTATGGCACCTTCTAAATAATGGTCTAATAAAACTCGGTTACCCGGAAACTGTCTAAACAACTCGATAACATGATGCTCCAATTCATCTTGGTTAATCACAATTTTCATTCCCTGACCACCTAGCACATAAGACGGACGCACCAGAATTGGGAATCCTAACTTTTCGGCTAAATCATGCGCTTCATCGGCATTGGTGATTACACCAAAACGTGGGTAAGGAATCTCATTTTCTTTCAATAACTCAGAGAACCTTCCACGATCTTCTGCTAAATCCAATGACTTATAATCGGTACCTAAAATCGGAATACCAAAACGCTCCAATTTTTCGGCCAATTTTAAGGCCGTTTGTCCACCCAGTTGCACTATTACACCTTCCGGCTTTTCATTTAAAATGATATCGTAAATATGCTCCCAAAATACCGGCTCAAAGTAGAGCTTATCAGCTGTGTCAAAATCGGTTGAAACCGTTTCGGGATTGCAATTAATCATAATGGTTTCGTAACCACACTCTTTAGCGGCTAACACTCCATGCACGCAGCAATAGTCAAATTCAATGCCTTGGCCAATACGATTTGGACCCGAGCCCAACACAATTACCTTAGGTTTATCACTAGGGTTACTTTCATTTTTTGCTGCTAATTGACCCTGTGCGTTTTGCATCGGGTACTCAAAAGTAGAATAGTAGTACGGTGTTTGAGCCTTAAACTCTGCCGCACAAGTATCTACTAATTTCCAAACGCGCTTTACATCCATTTCATGGCGTTTGGCGTGTACTTCGCTTTCTAAACAGCCCATCATATGCGCTATTTGTCTATCGGCAAAGCCTTTAATTTTAGCCTCCATCATTAACTCCTGAGGCAATGTATTTAGTTGATGCTTTTCTATTTCGCTTTGTACCTGTACCAGTTCTTCAAATTGACGCAAATACCACATATCAATACGGGTAATTTCGTGAATTCGTCTTAATGGAATCCCCAACTGAATGGCATCGTAAATTACAAATACACGATTCCAACTGGCTTTTTCCAGCATTTCCAACACCTCATCTTGGTCGGTATACCCTTTGCCATCGGCTCCCAGTCCATTCCTCTTTACCTCTAAAGATTGAGCAGCTTTATGCAAGGCCTCCTGAAAAGAGCGACCAATTCCCATTACCTCACCTACTGATTTCATTTGAAGCCCTAAACGTCTGTCGGCACCTTCAAATTTGTCGAAATTCCAACGTGGAATTTTTACAATTACATAATCCAGCGTAGGCTCAAAGTAAGCACTGGTAGTTTTGGTGATTTGATTCATCAGCTCATCTAAATGATAACCGATGGCCAATTTGGTGGCTATTTTAGCAATAGGATAACCCGTTGCTTTACTGGCTAATGCCGATGAGCGCGAAACACGTGGGTTAATTTCAATAGCCACAATGTCTTCGTTTTCATCATCACTCACCGCAAACTGCACGTTACAACCACCCGCAAAGGTGCCAATAGAGCGCATCATTTTAATAGCCATATCACGCATCTTTTGATACGTTTTATCAGATAAAGTCATTGCGGGCGCCACGGTAATCGAATCTCCTGTGTGGATTCCCATTGGATCCATATTCTCTATGGAGCAAATGATAACTACATTGTCACTTGCATCTCTAAGTAGCTCTAATTCATACTCTTTCCATCCCAAAAGTGCTTTATCAATAAGCACCTCATGTATTGGAGATGCTTCAAGGCCACGACTTAAAGCAATTTCAAATTCATCTTCGGTAAACACAAAAGTAGCTCCCGAACCACCCAATGTAAAAGAAGGACGAATACATAAAGGGAAACCGAATTCTTGCGCAATTTCTTTACCCTTAAGAGCCGATGTAGCAATTTTAGCGGGTGCCACCGGAATTTCAATTTTATTCATCAGCAGCCTAAACTGCTCTCTATCCTCGGTAATGTTAATGGCGTCAATATCAACCCCAATAATTTTTACATTATGGTCTTCCCAAATACCTTGCTTATCCGCTTCAATACAAAGGTTTAAAGCAGTTTGCCCTCCCATGGTAGGTAGTACGGCATCAATTCGTTGCTCTTCTAATATTTTTTCAATGGATTCCGGCTCCAGCGGCAATAGATATACATGATCGGCCACTACCTTATCCGTCATAATGGTAGCCGGGTTGGAGTTAATCAGCGTTACTTCTATTCCTTCTTCACGAAGAGAACGAGCGGCTTGAGAACCTGCATAATCAAACTCACAAGCTTGACCAATTACAATAGGACCACTTCCTATTATTAAAACCGATTTGATTGAATTATCCTTTGGCATTTGTAAAACTCTTAAAAGTCAGAAAGTTGGGGGAAATTTGGATACTTGACAAAAAAAAAGGTGTTACCATTGGCAACACCTTTTTTGAATATTATTTGAAATGCAAAGCTCAATTAGGCTTTGTGATTAGCACCATCAGAAACGGTCAACCTCTTACGGCCCTTCGCTCTACGTAAAGCTAAAACCTTACGTCCGCTAGCAGATGCCATTCTTTCACGAAATCCGTGCTTATTTTTTCTTTTTCTGTTCGATGGTTGATAAGTCCGTTTCATCTTAATATATCTTTACCGTGGGTTTTTCTATTTTCGGGCTGCAAATATACAAGTATCTTTAAATGATACAACACTTATAAAACAGTTATTTTATGTCTTATTTTAAAGACAAAACTATTTGGCTTACAGGCGCTTCCTCTGGAATTGGCGAAGCCACTGCCAAGGCGCTATCATCTGAGGGTTGCAAGCTAATAATTTCGGCTAGACGCGAGAGCGAGCTGCAACGCGTAAAAAACGAATGCGCCCACCCCGAAATGGTGACAATTTTGGCATTAGACCTTGAAAAACACCAGCAAGCCGCACAATGGGTAGCCCAAGCTTGGGATATTTTTGGGGGTATTGACGTTTTGTTTAACAATGGTGGTATTGGTCAATTAAGCGCAGCGCTTGACACCCAGGAACAGGTGGAACGCAAAATTTTCGAAATCAATTATTTTGGAAATATTGCTCTAAGTAAGGCTCTACTCCCTAAAATGCTCAAAGCCAACAAAGGTCAAATTGTGGCTACTGCTAGCATTGCCGCTAATTTTGGGCAAGCCAATTTAGCCGCCTACTCTGCCTCTAAAGCCGCCCTTAAACTATACTATGAAAGCCTTTGGCAGGAGTTAAAACAAACACCCTTAAAAATTCAAGTTGTAAGTCCCGGTTTTATTCAAACACAGGTAACCCTTAATTCGCTTACCGCAGATGGAGCCGCATTGGGTAAAAACAGCCCTGCCCAAGAAAAAGGAATGCCTACTTCCGTATTCGCTAAAAAGCTGATGAAAGTCATGGCGGGAAGTAAATTTCACAGCTACATTGGCCGCAAAGAATTATTGGCCGTGCCATTACATGCTTTGTTTCCTCGGTTGTTTTATAAACTGTTAAAATAAGCTCTTGACTTCTAGCCACAGGCTGCAAGTAATTTTATCCAATGAAGAATTTTAAGAAACTGTTAATTTGGCAAAAAGGAATGGATATTGTTAAGGAAGTTTACCGCCTTACGGCAGTATTACCAACTGAAGAAAAATACGGCCTTAGCTCGCAAATGAAAAGATGTGCTGTTAGTATTCCATCAAATATTGCTGAAGGCAGTTGTAAAAAAAGCCCAAAACATCAGGCGCATTTTATCGAAATAGCTATTGGATCAACATTTGAACTTGAAACCCAACTACTCATTTGTATAGAAAATGCATTAATTTTAAAGGATGACGCAAAACCTTTACTAACGTTAATTGAAGAAGAACAAAAAATGACGTATGCCTACCAGCAAAGATTAACAAATGATTAGCCATAGCTTGTAGCTTGTAGCTTGTAGCTAAAAATAATAGTAATTTTGAAATCTCTAAAAAACCTATAATGAGTATCCCTCTTATTAACCCAAAATATACTTCCGCGGAGGCGCAAAAAGAGCTGCGCAGCCAATTTGATAATGCTGTGCCTTGTCGCCACTTGGTGCTAGATAATTTCCTAGATGAGGACTTGGCTGATAAATTGTTTGCCAACTTTCCAAGCTTAGACTCTTTAAACGTAAAGCGTAAAAGCCTGAACGAAGAAAAAGCGGAGGACTACCATTTTGAGCGCTGGGATCCTGCCTTTACTGATTTACGTAAAGTGGTAGGTAGCGATGAGTTTTACCAATGGATGCGGAAGGTTACGGGTGTTGAAGGACTTATCACCACTACCGATTCGCTAGGATCAGGGGTGCACCAAGGTGGAGATGGCAGCTATGTAGATGTACATGTAGATGTAAACATGAACCCCGAAGCGGGCTTGTGGCGAAGAGTAAACTTATTGATTTACCTAAATAAAGAGTGGAAAGAAGAGTACGGTGGCCACTTAGAACTTTGGGATAAACCCATGAAGGTAAAGCACCAGCATGTAGCGCCTAGCCACAATAGAGCGGTTATTTTTTATACCGATGATAACTCGCCCCACGGTTATTCTAAAATAAATATACCCAAAGGCGAAAGCCGTAAATCCTTTTACACCTACTATTACACCGAAATTGGTGAAGGCTTTAAATACCGCGATTCCAAATTTGTTTCTCGCCCAGATGACAGCGTACGTAAAAAGATTTTAACCGAAACCAAGGAAACGATTAAGATTAGAGCCAAGCAGTTTTTAAAAGCTTTAGGAGTGAAATCGCTCGACTTCCAAGATAAGAATAAGGATAAGTAGCGGGGTAATAGGTAGTATTGAGATGTAATATTTTATTACTTAGTTGGTAATCTATAAAATCAATCACTCGAGGCAAGTACTAATATAGTAGCAATAAGCCCTATTCCTAAAATGGCGCTATTTTGCATTCTTTTTCTTTGTTCATCTTCATAAGCCTGTTGTCTTTTTTCTTGTTGGACTAGCTGTAACTGTCTATTCTGCAACCTATACCAATGCCTCAAAAGAATCTCTTTCACCTGTTCGAGTGTTTTACTCGGTTCATTTGGATTTAACTCAACATAGTCATGACCATATTTGAATCCACCATATTTCTCATTCACTCCTTTTTCAAATATTATCAAACTTGGCTTTTTCTTAGCCTCTAAATATCCAATTTCTTCACGAACAAACCCTGATGTCAAACCACTTTCAGTTAATAAAATCAATGAGACATCACAATCCTCTATCATCAATTTAATTTTTTCAGTAATTGAGTTCTGCATGTCGACCTTATGCTCGGCTATAAACAACTCTATTCCGCCCGAGCCAACTTCATTCTGTATTCCATCAAGCAATGCTTCATCTTTCATTGAGTGACTCACAAAAACTTTCATACCTATTTAGCTTAAAGACTTATAAAATATTTTCAAATCAATCACCCCATCTGTTCACTCAAAACTGCAATGCCTTCGGCAAACGAATGTGGATTGTAACCCAGCTCATTACGGGCCTTATCTAAAACAAAACCGGTTACAGGCGGGCGCTTAGCACGTTGGTTTAAGGTGGTGGAGCTAATGGGGTTTATAATGGATTTATCCAAGTTCCAAAAGTCGGCCACCGCCTCTACAATTTGCATAACGTTTAATTGGTCTTTACCCGAAATATTATACACCCCCGTTGCCTTTTGTTTGGCTGCCAAAATGCAACCATCGGCTAAATCTTCGGCTAGTGTAGGAGATCTAAATTGATCGTTTACTACATTAATGGCTTCCCCTTTTTCAAGGGCGCCTTTGGCCCATAATACAATATTAGAGCGGCTC
This sequence comes from uncultured Owenweeksia sp., assembly GCA_937146805.1. Taxonomy (GTDB): domain Bacteria; phylum Bacteroidota; class Bacteroidia; order Flavobacteriales; family Schleiferiaceae; genus Owenweeksia. The sequence continues at coordinate 52,805 of CAKZRR010000027.1, forward strand.
ATATCTTCTACAATACCATACACTAAAACGGTGCGTAAAATGGCAGCAGCCACTCCGCTTTCCTGCACAATTTTTTCTGCTTTTAGCTTTGATTCTCCGTAATAACTCACCGGATTTGGCTCGTCTTCCTCTTTGTATGGGCCAGCGGTTCCATCAAAAATAAAATCGGTAGATAGATGCACCAAGTGGCAATTGTTGGCCTTGCAACCATCTACAATATACTGCACGGCATCTACATTTAGTTTGTCGCAGCCTAGCTTATCGTCTTCGCAAGCATCTACATTGGTCATAGCAGCTGTGTTTATAACCACATCTGGCTGGTGCTGACCAATTACATCCAACACTTGCTTACGGTTGGTAATATCCAAACTAGTATAGGTATAGTTGGTGGCTTTGGTCAGTCGGTTTTTTCCCCTAGCCGTAGCTATTAGCTCTACTTCCTTATCCTGCGAAAGCTTTAATACTAACTTTTGCCCCAACAGGCCGTTTGATCCGGTAATAAGTATTTTCATAGTTTACACTCTGGGCTTTATAAACGCCAGTATTAAATAGATAATGATGGGAGAACCAAATCCAAAAATGGTGGCCAGTAAAAATACCCAACGCGTGGCTACTAAATCAACGCCAAAACGTCCACTAAGCCAGGTACAAACACCCAGTACGTTTACATTATTCATGTGTTTAATAATTTATAAAGTAATTCTATTTCTTCAGGTTTACCCAACACAAACAAGCGCGAGTGTTGGTCAATTTTAATATCAGGGTTGGGGTTTATAACATACTCACCAGAAGGGTTTTTTAACCCAATAATAGAGCAACCCGTTTTCTGTCGTAAGGCTAAATCTTTAATTTGAATACTTTCAATAGTATCGGTAATTTGGCTTACTTCAATCTCTTCTAGGTTAATAGCCGAACTGCCCTCTACGGACAAAAATTCTAAAAACTCAACAATATTGGGAGACATTACCAAGGTAGCCATATGGGCACCTCCCACCCCTTCGGGCATTACCACATGATTGGCGCCTACTACTTTCAGTTTCTTCTCGGCACTTTCGTGAGCCGCACGGCTAATAATATTTATTTTAGGATTTAGCGAACGTGCACTAATTACCACATACAAATTATCGGCATCTTTACTCAAGGTGCTTATTAATGATTTGGCGCGCAAAGCACCAGCACGCGTTAAATCCTCATCCGATGTAGCGTCACCTTCAATAAAGTTAATATCCTTATCTATTAAGTGCTCCTCAATAATTTGTCGATCACTTTCTATCACCACAAAATCCTGATGGTAGGCCTTTAACTTTACCGCAGCACGCCTTCCGTTTCGGCCAAAGCCGCAAATGATTACATGGTTGTTTAATTTTCCGATTCTGTTTTCCAACTGATATATTTTATAGTAAGAGGCTAGTTCGCCAGTGAGCACGGCACGTGTAACCACACTTACCCCAAAAGCGAAAGTACCAAAACTGCTAATAATTAATATAGAGGTAAAAAGCTGGCCATAGGCGCTTAGTTCTCGCACTTCTTTAAAACCTACGGTGCTAACGGTAATTACCGTCATGTAAAAGGACTCCATTAAAGAGTAATCCTCAATAAAATAAAAGCCAAAAACTCCTAAACCCAGTACACCAAAAAGTACTATTAAAGCAATGTATAATTGTCCGAAAACGCCAAACCGCGATTTTCTTACCATCTTATAAATCTAAAACTGAGCTACGTGACTGGCGCCAGTAATCTTTAATGCGAAGCCAAAACGCCAGTACCAAATAAATAATGAGTGGAGAACCGAAAGCCAAAAAGGACGTATAAATAAAATACATGCGCACCACACCCGGTTTTATTCCTATTCGCTCGCCCATACGGGTGCAAACTTCAAAACCTCTGCGTTCGCAAAAATCTCTAATACGCTCTAAATTCATTATTTAACTTCTTTTTAGTAGGTGATTTCCAATGGCGCAATTTAAGCATTTTTTGGGCTGACAATAGACACCATATAATTGCAACTGCGCTTGACTCTCAAAGGCACTGCGCGGTGTATAACCTAAGTCCTCATATATTCTGGTAACTTTGTTATTCTCGGCTCCCAATTGGTCCAGCAAATCCAGCGCACGCTGTTTGTAAAACGACTCATCTTTTAAACTTCCGTACAAAAACAAAAAAGGCACTAAAACATTAATCACCATTATTTCTATAAAGGGCTTACCCATGGCACCCTTGCTTTTGGGATGCTCTAAACCAAAGCGGTAATGTGCCTGCCAATAAGGCGATGGCGATTGACTTAGTAACTGCTGCAATACCTTTAACGAACCCGTAGCCAGTATTTTAGAAAACAGATTTTCGCTGTTATAAATTAAGTTGGCAAATTGTGCTATACGCAACTCAGGGAAGGAAGGAGGACGCAAACGAGCCAACTTCCAAATGCTCGGTTTTAATACCGTAAGATTGTATTTCGCCTTTAAAAACTTAAACTCAGTTTGCAACTCTTTGGCATAATCATCTGTAGAATTTTGAAGCAAACCAGCCGCACCAAACAACAAAGCTTCTAATTGAAATCGGCTGTTTTTATGTTTGGCCAATATCTTTTGCGGAAGCATCTGCGAAAGCAGCAACATAGACTCCGCATTTACCTTGAGACCAAAACCATACGCCATCCATTGGTAAAATGTTTCGTTCCAATCTTTTTCATTTTCCTGCCAAAGGCTTTCAATTTTTTGTGATTTTTCTTGAAGCCTTTCTGCCAATACACGCTCTGTCATGCTTTCGCGGATAAGCGTTTCCGTATCCCTAAAGTTGGCTGCGCAGGGTATAGGTGTTGAATTGCTTACCAAACGTTGATACTTAAAAAACAGCTCGTGGTTTAGATGTTTATTCAACACCAAAGTGGGAATTTCATTTCCGCTTGGATCTAAAACAGGCTTGGTGTATTCATACACTACATGTAAAATCACGTTGTTATAGGCAGCATCATTTTGGTGACCATGCTTATGCCAATCGTCACTTTTAATGTGAATTTCTACATGTCCTGCCCAAATTTTTTCACCTATCTGTATTTTCGCTTCTGAAAAATCAGGACCTGCATTATTGTTATGATTCCCCGGATGAAATACCTGTACCAACTCCCCTTTTTGAGTAAACAGCGGCTGGCTGCCGTAATTCCTGAATTTCCAAGTATAGTGTAAAAAATCTTCCGTCATTGTGCACTGTTTATCCTCCTATTATCTACTTAGCAAACAAAAACACCCTGGGCTCTTCCATTTCCCTTACGTACCCTCTAAACATCCCCTGTGTGTTAAAGTCCATTACCACATTTCCGCTTTTATCAATGGCAATTAAACCGCCCAATGCTTTTACAGCCGCTAATCGCTCATGCAAAATTTGGTAGGTCGCATGCTCTAAACTTTGCAAGCCATACAGCATACGAGCATGCATATCAAAGGCAACGCCATGTCTAATAAAAAACTCACCATGCCCCGTGCAGCTTACCGCGCAGCTACGGTTGTTGGCATAAGTCCCTGCCCCAATTATGGGTGAATCACCAATTCTTCCATAGCGCTTACCCGTCATACCTCCTGTGCTGGTGCCAGCGGCCAAATTTCCATCTCTATCTAAAGCTACACAACCTACCGTACCCATTTTACTATCCTCCCATTGGCTACCCCAAGTAGCACTCGTTTTCTTTTTATACCTGTCTATTGATTTCTGACTTTTAGCGGTTTCAAAATATTTGGGCGCTACCATTTCCAGTTTTTGAGTTTTGCAAAAATCATTAGCACCATCACCGCTTAGCATTACATGTTTAGAGTTTTCCATTACCTTTCTAGCTCCACTAATGGGATTTTTCACCCTTGTAACTCCAGCTACAGCACCAGCATTTAAACCGGAACCACTCATAATAGACGCGTCCATTTCACAATTCTCATCATAGGTCATTACCGCCCCTTTACCGGCATTAAACAGAGGCGAATTCTCTAATATTATTATAGCCTGTTCTACAGCATCTACCGCACTACCGCCTGAATCTAACACTACCTTGGCGGCCAACAAAGCCTCACTCAATTTGGCTTTGTATGCGTCTTGTTCCTCTTGGGTAAAACGCTCCTCATTTATAAAACCTGCACCGCCATGCACCGCTACCACATACGATTGCGAAAAAGCTGAAAACGACAGGCAAAGTAGTAGAGCCTGTAAAGTTTTTTTGATCATTTTATTTTTTGTTTAACACTGAAAGTTACATTTTATGGTAGTGCCGCTCGCAGTTATTCAACCGTGATTCTCATATTTCAGAGCATCAAACTTCTTAGACATCTTTTTTATAAACTTACCCGTATTTTGTTTTCCCCAGTTTCTAGCAACAAAATATTCATTCCCCTCTAAAATCAACTCTGGTTCTAAATTAACTTTATATTTTCCATATTTTTTTTCATTCTCTGTTACCTCTTCAAGCTTTTTGAGAAGTTGAAAGCTGCATGTTCTATCTGTCCTTAAAAATTTGAATATTTCCTCATTTATTAAGTCATGTTTATCAAGAATGTGAATAGTTGAAAAACCTATATCAGATTTCCTAATCCTTTCTACCTCTATTTCTCCCTTATATGAAATTGAATATAGACTTCTATCTCTATTTGAACTAGATAAATTGGTAAGAGCAGATGTTGCATCATCCCTAACATCTTTCTCTTGCTCCGGGTCTGAGCTAATAGCATATAATGTTGCTAATATTAACTTCTGATTTTTATCCCAAAATTTAGTCAGCAAACTTCTTTCTTCGGTTCCTAACGCCATAATTAGTCCTTGTTTATAAGCTTCCTCATCTTTATCCAATGTTGGTTGACTTAAAGATTGCAAGTATTCGTTAATAATAATTTTTGTTCTATCTCCTATGTTCCTCTCGATAGCTGGCTCAAAGATATAATCGACCAGCGCTTGATAATTAATTTGTATAAATTCCTTTGAGCTACATTCAGGCTCAGATCTTTCAATCAACTCCAGCCCTGATATCGGGGTTAGAAATACATACAGAATAATATCATCTCCCCTTTTGGTAGAATCAAAATAATTAAAGTATTTTAATGTTTGATCGCTATGTTCCTTTGTACTAACCTTATTCTCAACAACAATTTTTATCTTTTCATACTTTCCGTTATAAGAAATCATTGACTCAATCAATAGATCGATTCGCCCTACATTCTCAATGACTTTTTCAGTTTCTACTTGTATTTCTGAGAGTTTATAGTCTGTTACAATTATGCTATCAAACAACTCCTTATGCTCATCTAATTGAATTTCTTGAGAATGTATTACTAAAAGTTCAAGAAACTTTTGGACGGGAAACTTTCCAAGTGAGTGACTTTCGTGCTCATTTAATATCCAGGCAATAAAATTGCTATGTACCAACTCCCTTCTACTTACACCCATAATCTCTAAGAAAGATTTGGAGTGATAAAGGTTTTCTAACTTTTGAGCATTAATATCATTGTTGAATTGAATGATTTCATTCCTCAATTCATCTAAGGTAATACCAACAATTTCGTTCATCTATTTTTTCGTATCAACAATGGCATAAAGTAAATACAAATTGAAGGATTAAAAACTTTTTGAAGGGCAAATTACCAGTTTGGATTACTTTTGTGGCCGCACAAAATTTACGGTATGCCTATAGGCGATGACATTCAACAAAAAGAGTTTAGAGATAGCCACCAAAAAGCTATGATTAACTTGATGTACACCAGCACTTGGCTAAACGAGCGGATGCGTGTTTTTTTAGCTCCAACCGATTTAACGCCTCAGCAGTTTAACGTACTCCGTATTTTACGTGGCGCCCAACCTGAACCTTTAAGTACCTTGCAAATAAGGGAGCGGATGATTGATAAAATGAGCGATACTTCGCGCATTGTTGATCGGCTGGTAAAAAAGGGTTTTGTAGAAAAATCTACCTGTAAGCAGGATAAAAGATTGGTGGATATTTTTATTAGCCAACAAGGTTTAAACCTGCTAAAAACCATGGACGAACAGGAGCTTCAGTTTCCATCGCACCTAAGCGCGCTAAGCCCAGAAGAAGCGGAACACCTCAGTTTTTTATTAGATAAAATTAGAGACTAAATTTATCTAATTAAAGAAAAGCTCGAAGTAAAATCATGCTTTTTGCCTTTGTTGTCCCACACTTCTATTTTATAAATATAGGCTTCAACTTGTGCCGGCTCCCCTCGGTAAAATCCATCCCATCCTTCAAGTTCTCGGTTATTATCCCATTGATAAATTTGTGCTCCCCATCTATCGTAAATAACAGCATTGTAGTTTCTAATGCCAATGCCTTTAAACAAAAACACATCATTTATACCATCTCCATTTGGTGAAAACACATTGGGTATAAACACCTTAAACTCATCTACAACCACAACCGTTTTACACAGCGAATCGCTGCATGTGCCATCCATTACTACCTGGCATACCTCAAAAGTTCCCGTAGTTTTAAACTGTCTCAACATTTCTCTTCCGCTGGCTTGAGGCACACCATTTACAAACCAAAGTACGGTTTGTGCTGCTTGACCTAAATAAAACAAACGAACACTACTGTTTAGCTGAATAGTATCTTCCAGCTTACTCATAGATGTAGTGGGCGGATCTACTACTTCTACCGTATGAAACACCGTATCGTTGGCACATGGATTGTTTATACCCACAGCAAACAAACTAGTATCATTTTGAGCAGTAAACGAAATGGTAGGGTCATTTTTCCCGCCCTGCCATTTATGCCTTAAAGCTTGATTGACCTCTAACGTTACCAAGCTCCCTTTACATACTTGTATGGGGCCATTGATATTAATACCTCCTCCAATGAAAATCATTATTTCGGAGGTATCGCTAGGGCAATTATATTGGTTTACAATAGTGAGGCCTACTTTATAAAAACCAGGCACTTGGTTCCATTGCACCGTTATATCGCTCGAATCAGTTTTACTTACTATTACACCGCCTTGTACGTTCCACAAATAATGCATACCCGCTTGATGCGATACCGCAAAGTGAGACGTGCTTTGAGTTATACAAATCGTGTCTGTAGCGGCTTGCTGTGCGGCAATTTGTGAAACGCAAAGGGATAGGAGTAGGCCTAAAAACCCTTTACGTATCGTCATATTTCGCTATTAGTAGTGGTAAATATTTCCTGGTGTTGGCGATGGGTAAACATGTACGTTAACCGCTGGTAATACGGAGGTATCTGCCGCACAAGTATTGTTATCGGTTACTCCCGTTACTGTAATAGTTTGAGAAGCCGTATAGTTTGGTAATGAAATGGTGTGAGGCGATGCATTGGCCACCGAATTATAATTATTACTACCATCAGTATAATCAATACTCCATGGTGCAGTACCAGTTAGGGTAACAGTTAGGGTAGCCGAAAAGCCCGGACAAACAGAATCGGAAACTGCTACCGCTGTTGGTAATGGATTTACCACCACATCTAACAAAATAGAATCACCAATACATCCATTAATACTAGTTTCAATAGCATAAAGCCTGTAGGTGCCTGCTGTTACACCCCAATCAATTTCAATAATGCTATCATTTGGAACAATACTGTTATCAATAGTACCACCTGTTGCGGGCGAAATATACCATTGGTAGGTACTTGTTGGATTTGAGTTAGTAATACCATACACTTTATCCTGTGTAACGGCACAAACCGTATCAGTAGTTAAAACTTGAGCGTAGGCCGATGTGCTAAATGCCACCAAACAAATGGCTATGGTAAATCCTTTTACAAGGGAGTTTGAGAGTAGAGCTTTCATAGTATTTAGGGTTTATGTTTAATATTAAAAATGATATATAGGTTCGGTGGTAACAGATCCAAAATCGCTGAAGTAACCATACATACAGCCAGTGGTGCTACCTCCATTAATAATTCCCAAGTGAAAATTCTTTTTAGCATTTTCAATGCGATAGGTTTGACCTGTAGTAATAATATTATCTGCAAATTTGGCTCTGGCAGCCATCCATTGCCCACCAGTACCGGGCACTGCCGTAAACTGTGTTGATCGTAAAACGTTAGCTACACCATTAACCAAAAAGCTGGTCTCTCCACCAGCCGGAACTAATACTACCATGTAAAAATCTAATTTTTGGCTACGAGTTATGGTTACCACTTCGCTACCTGTACATTGCACTGAAGGAAGAACCGCAGCCCCTACCTCGCAACCAAAACCAGTAACATGAAGTACGTAAACATCATTACTAGCCTGTATGTATACTGTAGGGTCTGACAATGATATTTCGTATTGCTGGCCTTGTTGCAGAACTACACTGGGTACCGGGTTACCATTAATATAAATAGATGTATTATTCGTAATGGCTAACACATAAACTTTATCATCAAACGAGGTTCCTGATTTGTTAAGGAAACCCTTCATCACTATGTATTCATTACCAATTTTGTTAGTTGGAATTAGCTGATCTCCCATTAAATCCTTACAGCCTCCATACTTACCGTTCTCTACTGAATCGTCCGAAATAGTAACAGCTATACCTTTGTCACTGGTAATTTTAGTTCCTCCCAATTTATTGGTTGTGGCAGTACCAATAGCTACTAATGAATAGGTTTGTCCTTTTTGCAATAGCACAGTAAACGGTACGTTGGCCGCATGGCCTATACAATTTACACTGGGAGTAATGATTACCGTGGTGTTTTTTCGTGTAGCTACAATATCAATAGCATTTACTGCTTGAGGTGAATACTTGGAAGCGCTAGCCCAAAACTCTTGGGCAGGTACCCAAAACTCTAGTCCTACACCATTGCTTGCTTTTAATGAAAAAATATCAGTATTGTTTCCCGTTTCAACTTCATAATAAGCAGCTATAGTGCCCGTAGCAGTAATTCTAATACCGTAGTTAAGAACAGTATTAGCTGGTTTATTTTCTATAAAATTAATAAAAGGACTAAGGTCAATACTTTGGGTGCTATTGGCCTGCAGGTTAAACACAATATTGGCAAAACTGGGGTTTGCAGGTTGAGAAATCTTAACCTTAACTGGATTGGCAAAAGACGAAACACGAAGCGTGATAGGACGATCACCATGACCTTTAGTAACCTCAGGCGCGACAAACCAAAAATCTACCCCCGTTTGGGAGTAGATATTTTGACAAAGCAGAAGTAATAAAATAGAGTAGAGTAGTTGCTTCACGCTGCCTAAGCTTTAATATTTTTCCTTAAATAAAACCAATACACATTGGTTATAAACAGTGGAATAGGACTACAATATTAAGCTCTTTAAATTATGATTAACTATTTAGCTCATTTGGTAAGAGTTAGCCCAGTTTAGCTTTTGAATTTTACTAAACCATGCGGGAAAACATAACACTAAACCAACGCTCCAGACTATCAAACACTTGATTTAGTACCGTTTAAGTTATGAGAAAAAGAAAGAAATAATTCTTTCTACAAGGGAACTTATAAAAATTTAGCCATTTGCATCGCCAAAGATTCAGCCTCTTTCGCAGCTCTTACAGCAAACAGTTCGCTAGAATCGGCATAAATAATGCCCCTTGATGAGTTTATAAGCAGAGCTGGATCGTTTATTATTCCATGTGTTAAAACCTCCTCTAAGCTTCCGCCTTGAGCGCCAACACCCGGCACCAATAAAAAGTGGTTAGGTACAATATCTCGTATTTTTTTGAAATAATCTGCACGCGTTGCTCCCACTACAAACATCAAATTATTTTCAGTACCCCATTGTGCGCTTTTACGCAATACCTCTTCAAACAATTGCCCACCATTTTGCAGCTCCAAAGTTTGAAAATCTTTACCACCAGGATTAGACGTTAGTGCCAACAAAATACTCCACTTGTTTTCGAAAGCCAAAAACGGCTTTACAGAATCAGCCCCCATATAAGGCGCAACGGTAATGGAATCACAACCTAGCTCCTCAAAAAATGCTTTGGCATAACGAGTTGCGGTATTGCCTATATCTCCACGCTTAGCATCGGCAATAGTAAAAACCTCTGGGTAATTTGTTTGAAGATACTGCAACGTTTTTTGAAGGCTTTTCCAACCTGATAACCCCATGGCTTCATAAAACGCAATATTGGGTTTATAGGCAACGGTAAAAGGGTGCGTGGCATCAATAATGGCTTTGTTAAACTCAAAAACAGGATCTTCCAGCTTTAACAAATGAGAAGGAATACGTTCTATATCGGTATCCAGTCCCACACAAAGCATCGATTTTTTTTTGGCAATTTGCGCTAGCAATTCCTGTCTTGTCATGAGCCTAAGTTGTATTTGTCTATTCGCTGCCTTCTTTCATTCGTTCGGCATTCTCAGCCAATCGTAATTCGTCTATAAAGTTTTGGATATTCCCATTCATCACATCATCCAAGTTATACACGGTATAATTGATGCGGTGATCCGTTACCCTGCCTTGCGGGTAATTATAGGTTCTAATTTTGGCAGATCTATCACCAGTAGAAACCAGCGTTTTACGCCTGCTAGATATAGCTTCATTGTGTTTGGCCAATTCTTGCTCGTAGAGCTTGGTACGCAGCATTTGCATGGCCAATTCGCGATTAGCCAATTGCGAACGCTCTACCTGACAAACTACCACAATACCCGATGGCTTATGCGTTAACTGTACCTTGGTTTCTACCTTGTTTACATTCTGTCCTCCAGCACCTCCCGATCGAGATGTTTGTAACTCTATGTCTGCCGGATTTAACTCTACATCCACTTCCTCCGCCTCTGGCATTACTGCTACCGTAGCTGCAGATGTATGTACTCTTCCTTGAGTTTCTGTAGCGGGAACGCGCTGTACACGGTGCACTCCAGATTCAAACTTCATAGTACCAAATACATCCTCACCACTTACTTTTACTACTACCTCTTTGTAGCCGCCCATAGTACCTTGGCTCACATCCATTACCTCTGCCTTCCAACCCATGCTGGCAATATAACGTGTGTACATATCGTATAAATCACCCGCAAAAATAGCTGCTTCATCTCCGCCTGTACCACCTCTAATCTCCAAAATGGCGTTTTTAGCATCTTCTGGGTCCTTAGGAATTAGCATCATGCGAATTTCCTCCTCCAGCTCAACTAAGGCCGGCTCGGCATCGTCTAATTCCATCTTAGCCATTTCCTTTAACTCCTCGTCACTGCCAGTCGTTAAGATGTCTTTTGCCTCCTCAATACCATTGGTTAGGGCTACATATTTCTCGCGTGCATCTACTAAGTCTTTTAAATCCTTGTATTCGCGGGTAAGAATTACATAGCGCTTTTGATCTGCAATTATATCAGGTTGAATGATTAAATCATTTACCTCATGGTAGCGCTGTAAAATGGCATTTAACTTATCTAACATGGTTTACTCTTAGTAATTAAACTCACCTTTAACACTGGTAATAGTCAGCTTTTTTTCATCAGATGCTTCAACCCTACCCACAATTTGTGCGGCTACGTTAAAGCTTCTAGAAATACTCAAAAGTGATTCCGCAATAGCGGGGTCACAATAAATTTCCATTCGATGTCCCATGTTAAAGACCTGGTACATCTCTTTCCAATCGGCATTGGAAGATTTTTGAATGAGTTCAAACAAGGGAGGTATTTCAAAAAGGTTATCCTTTATAACATGTACATTATCAACAAAATGCAACACTTTCGTTTGTGCACCTCCACTGCAATGTACCATTCCATCTATTTGCGAGCGGTGCTCTTGCAGCATTTTTTTTATGATGGGCGCATAGGTTCGGGTTGGTGATAAAACCAATTTACCCGCATCTAAAGGCGTTCCTTCTATTTTATCTTGCAATTGCTTGTTACCTGAGTACACTAAATTTTCGGGCACATTAGGATCAAAAGACTCTGGAAACTCTTTAGCTAAATTTTTACTAAACACATCATGGCGCGCAGAAGTTAATCCGTTACTTCCCATTCCGCCATTATATTCGGTTTCGTACGATGCTTGCCCAAAAGAGGATAAGCCAACAATTACGTTACCCGGTTTAATGTTTCCATTGTCAATTATATCGCCACGCTTCATACGAGCCGTTACGGTGCTGTCCACAATTAGGGTACGCACCAAATCTCCAACATCTGCCGTTTCTCCACCGGTAAGAATCAAGTCAATACCCCATTCGCTCATTTCCTCAACTAGCTCTTGTGTCCCATTTATGAGCGCTCCAATAACTTCGCCTGGCACTAAGTTTTTATTTCTACCAATGGTAGAGGAAAGTAAAATTGGCGCCTCAGTAGCACCCACGCATAGCAAGTCATCCAAGTTCATCACTAGTGCATCTTGCGCTATACCTTTCCAAACAGATAGGTCTCCTGTTTTTTTCCAGTACATGTAGGCCAAAGACGATTTTGTTCCCGCTCCATCGGCATGCATTACCACGCAATGGTCTTCGTCTCCAGTCAAAAAATCTGGAATTATTTTACAAAATGCTTTTGGGTACAAGCCTTTATCCAAATGAGCTATGGCTTTGTGTACATCTTCTTTTTGGGCCGATACTCCGCGACCACTGTAACGCTCGGTTGAATTCATAAGCAAAAATAAAAAAGCGCCCTCTCGAAATTTTTCCAGAGGGCGCTTTTTTCTACATTAAATTATTATTCAAAGGCAATCCAATATCCCACAGGAATAGCCTTTGGATTAACATCTGGGTTCAATTCCTCTAAAGTTTTATTATCAATACCCAATTCTTTTGCTACCGCTTTTAAAGACATGTTACGCTTCATTACTTGGTAATGTGTAGCATCCCACTCGCTGTAATCTGCATTTTTAGTAATCTTTAACTGTAAGCCCGCAACTGGTCGTACCCCGCGCATTCCGCCATTAATTCGTTTAAGATCTACTACCGAAATTTTGTTCTTTTTCGCAGCTACACCTAGTGATTCTCTATCGCCTAAAACATAAATCTCTCCTTTAGGTAATTTTTCTTCTTCCTCTTCTTCCTCCTCTTCTGTAGGCTTCACTTTGGGTACATAATCATCACGTAATACTTTCATATCCGTTCTACGATTAATTTGATTGGCCACATCTGATATCTCAGCACTTAAACCTCTAATATATCTTTCGGTAAGCTCTTTACCCGCCTCAAAATGTTCAGCTCCAAATCCTTTGTAATCTGTAGGAATAACAAATGGCTCAGACTCGCCTTTACCACCTGCAACTAATCTCAATGAATCAATACCTTTCGAAATTAAATACTCAACACAAGTATCCGCTCTATGCTGCGAAAGTATTTGGTTACGTTTTTCAGTATCCTTGTAATCCGTGTGCGAACGCATTTCAATTACAATGGTTGGATTTTTCACTAAAATAGCCACCACGGTATCCAATGAATTACGAGACTCTTCGTTCAAGTCCCATTTAGCTGTTTCAAAAAGCACATTTGGCAGTACAATAGGAACATCAATTGGATCAAGCTTTTTACTTACCGTCATTACATGTAAAAAACGATTTTCGGCAGGTGTAAATTCAAAGGCTGATAAGGGCACTCCAACGGTTGTAACATCTGAGCTGTTACTCAAGAATTTTTTACGGCTGTAGCTAATCTCGTAAGTCACATTTTCATCTACCTGGTCAGCATTAAAAACATACTTACCTCTAGCATCTGTGTTAACAATGATCTCTTCCGCTCCACCTGTTAAAGTAACCGTAACCTGATCTAGTGGCTTTCCATCTTTAGAGCTAGTAATTACCCCTTCAATATTAAATACCATTGGTGTTTTAACTACCGCATAAATATCATCGCTTTTAGCACCTGTACGGTTACTAGACATGAACCCTACTTGATCGTTACCAGGTTGAAATATCAAACCAAAATCATCGGCTCCGGTGTTAATAGGGAATTGCATGTTTTCGGCTTTAGCTCCTTTTACAGGTAAACCATCATCACCAACTCTAATTCTAAATACATCCAAACCACCCATTCCCGGCCAGCCATTTGAAGAAAAATAAAGATACCCATCATTATGGGCAAACGGAAAATATTCGTCTCTCTCAGTATTTACAGCATCACCCAAATTAGTAGGTTCATTCCAAACTTTGTCACGCTTATTAAAAGTAGTTACAAAAATATCTCTACCTCCCTTGCCCTTGTAAGCTGTTGAAACAAAATACAACATCTTATCATCTGGAGACAAAGATGGTTGGCCAATATTGGCTAAGGTATCTTTACCAATAATAATTCTTTCTGGATCTTTCCAGCCTTCGCCTTGCTGCTCAGTAATGTACAAGCCGCACTCTAACTCTTCGTTTTTACCAAACAAACATCTTCCAAAATAAATTTCTTTTCTACGGCTTTCATAGGTAGCCGAACCTTCATCATACATGGTATTCAACACGTCAGATTCATCTAACAATCTGGGTGTTGACCATTTCACATCTGCTGGAGATTTTAATCTCTTACCATCTGCTGGTGCGCTACGTCTTCTTGCGTCCGTTTTACGCTCCGCTTCCGAAATATAGATATCGGCAAAACCTCCACCTGTCCAGGCGTTATCCTCTTTACCTTCTGATTCTTCTCTATTAGATGTGAAAATAATCACCTCATTATCTCCTCTTTTTCCTGCAAAAGCAGGTGAAAAGTCCATCGCCTCGCTATTCAAATCTACCATGGGGTCTACCTGATAACGGCTTGGTTCTTTAATCCATTTTTTAGCCAATGTGCAGCTCTCAATACCAATATCTCCTTTCGGGTCTGTTGGTGCTAATTTTTTATAATCTTGGTAACCCACCAAAGCTTCTTCATATTCGCCAATAGAGCGCTTCATATCCGCATAGTACAATTGTGCTAATGGGTCTTTGTATTCTAGCTTAGCCGCCTTCATATAAAAAGTAGCCGCCTCCGAATAGTTATTGGTAAAGCGATAGCACTGCGCTATTCTAAATAAAACCTCTGATTTATCCTCTCTCCCTTTAACGCTCCCCAGGGCGGCCTTTAAAAGTTCAATGGACTCAGCGTACTCATAATTGTCATACGCAATAAAAGCAGCTTTAACGTCTTTCTTAAGCTTTGCGTAGGGATCTTTTGGCTGGGCAACTAGCGAAAAGCTATTTATACTAAATGCAACTAGTAAAAAACCAATAAATTTTATTCTCATACTTAATTCATATTTGTGCAGGAATGCGCTAAAGTAAACATTTATTGCAAACGCTAAAAAGAAGATTTTAACAGTTAAACCGCTACCAAACAAAGCTTTTAGCCACATCCTATATTTACAAAAAAAGGCCGCGCTAGCGACCTTTTTTAATTATCTTGCTATCAAATGATTAGGCAAATATCAACTCTCTGTATTTTGGTAATGGCCACAACTCGTCATCTACCAATAATTCTAATTTATCACATTGATATCTTATTTTATCAAGATAAGGGAACACCACATCACAATAACCGACTGCTTTATCCTTAGCCAAGGCCAATTTATTGAACTTCTTACGGGCGGCAATCATCGCTTCCTTATCACCAATGATAGAAGAGATGCGCTCACTAATTTCTTCTATCATTTGCAATTGTTCTTTAGCTACTTTCTCAAATTTCTTTTGATCTAAAACTTCTTTTAAACCACGTACATTTTCAATTAAACGATTTTGATAAGTAATGGCGGTAGGTACCACATGATTTCCAGCAATATCACCCAGTACTCTAGATTCAATCTGAATTTTCTTCTGATATTCTTCCAACAAAATTTCATGTCGTGCCGCCACCTCTACGCGGTTCATAACACCATTATCTTCAAAAAGAGAAAGTGCCTTTTCCGAAATATAAAAATCCAAAGCTTGTGGTGTTGACTTCACATTTTTGAAACCCAACTTTTCAGCGGCTGTTACCCAGTCATCGCTGTAACCATCGCCTTCAAAGCGAATGCTCTTACTTTCTTCAATGCAATCTCTCAATACATTAAAAATAGCATCATCTTTCTTCATTCCACCTTCAATAAGCCCATCAACTTCCTTTCTAAAAGCACGAAGCTGGTTGGCCATAATGGTATTCATAACCGTCATGGGTTGTGCACAATTGGCAGACGAGCCTACTGCTCTAAACTCAAATTTATTGCCTGTAAAAGCAAAAGGCGATGTTCTATTTCTATCCGTATTATCCAATAAAATTTCAGGGATTTTACCTACCACATTCAGCTTAAGCTCTGTTTTTTGCTCTGGAGATAATGAACCTTTTTCTAATTTTTCTAAAGCATTTAAAGTTTCGGTAAGCTGGCTTCCAATAAAGGCCGAAATAATAGCCGGTGGCGCTTCATTGGCTCCCAGTCTATGGTCGTTTCCTGCTGAGGCAATGGCCGCTCTTAATAAATCAGCATGATCATGCACCGCCTTAAGTGTGTTTACAAAAAAGGTTAAAAACTGTAAATTGGTTTTTGGTGTTTTACCGGGGCTCAATAAATTGATACCTGTATCTGTAGCCAACGACCAGTTGTTGTGCTTCCCACTTCCGTTTACACCCGCATAAGGCTTTTCATGACAAAGCACTTTAAAGTTGTGTCTGCGCGCCACCTTATCCATTAAGTCCATCACCAAGGAATTGTGATCAACCGAAATATTCGCTTCTTCAAACATAGGTGCCATCTCAAACTGACTAGGCGCTACCTCATTATGACGAGTAGTTACCGGAATTCCTAGTCGGTAGGATTCGTATTCAAACTCACGCATAAAAAAACGAACACGGTCAGGAATTGATCCAAAATAGTGGTCGTCTAATTGTTGCCCCTTTGCGGCCGAATGACCTAAAAGAGTTCTGCCTGTTAATTTTAAATCAGGGCGAGCTTCATACAAAGCGGTATCCACCAAAAAATACTCCTGCTCCCAACCGAGCGTTGCATGTACCTTTTTTACATTTTTATCAAAATATTGCGCTACGGCTGTTGCTTCCTGATCTACTACCTGCAATGCACGTAATAAAGGTGTTTTAAAATCCAAAGCCTCTCCAGTGTAAGCCACAAATACGGTAGGTATACACAACGTTCTTCCCATAATAAAAGCAGGACTGGTAGGATCCCAAGCTGTATAACCTCTGGCTTCAAACGTATTACGTATCCCTCCGTTTGGAAAACTGGAAGCATCTGGCTCTTGCTGCACTAGTAAACTTCCTGTAAATTTCTCAATCGCTTCACCTCCCGGTGTAGGTTGAAAAAAGGAATCATGCTTTTCCGCTGTCGCTCCTGTTAAAGGTTGAAACCAGTGCGTATAATGAGTAGCGCCTTTGCTCAAAGACCATGACTTCATTCCTGAGGCTACCTGATCGGCAATATCTCTGCCAATTTTGCTGCCCTTATCCATAGCTGCCAAAACGCTATTATAAGCCTCTGCCGACATAAACTCACGCATGGCTTTCTTATTAAAAACGTTTTCACCAAAGATTTGAGAAACCACAAAGTTTTCTGGCTCATACTCTACAGCTTTACGATTGGTATTGGCTTGAAGAGCCGAAAAGCGAATGCTAGGCATATATCTATTTTTTAGAATTATGCCGCAAATGTATAAAACAGAAGGGGTGTTTGTTAAAAAAGTTATAAAAATCAAACAACACCCCCACCACAAAAGGGGATACCTGCTTAAAATAACTAAAATACCCAGAATATGTAAAAGGAATAAGCCAATACCATTACCAAACCTTCGGCACGTGAAATACTACCTTTGGTAATAAATCGCATAAAGGGATAGAGCAAAAGGCACACTCCAAAAAGATACGGAAAATCGAAGCTAACCAACTCCGGACTGTTTACGGGAAGTTCTACCAATAATCCGGTAATACCTAATACCGCCAATATGTTAAATATGTTTGATCCAATTAAGTTTCCAATGGACAATTCCTGCTCCCCTTTAAAAGCTGCGACCATACTTGCTGCCAACTCTGGCAAGCTGGTTCCCAGCGAAACGATGGTGATACCAATCACTCTTTCACTCACCCCCCAAGCATCAGCCAACTCTACTGCCCCATCAATCAAAAACTCAGACCCGAACTTTAAACTTACTACGCCTATAGCCAAAAAGAACAACATTACAGCCGGGCGCTTTACCTCTTTTACTTCTTCAAGAGTCGCTGCATCTTCTTTTTTTTGCGCTTTACGCGAAGAAACAATCATTAGAATATTGTATGCAATTAAAGCCACCACTAAAATTATAGACTCCCATAACCTAAGAACTAAATCGTTTTTAACGAATAAATACAGCAGCAAAGTAACGGCCATCATCAACCAAAAGTCTACTTTATAGGTTTTGGGCTGTACTTTAATAGGGAATACTATGGCGGTTAAACCCAGTATTAAAGCAATATTGGCAATGTTACTGCCTATTACATTTCCAAACGAAATATCGGATAAACCATTTAATGCCGCATCTACGCTTACCAGTAGCTCGGGAGCCGAAGTAGCAAACGAAACCACCGTCATTCCTACCACTAGGGTGGATATCTTAAATCGGTAAGCAATGTCAACCGCACCTTTCACCAACCAATCACCTCCCAATAGCAGGAGTACTACACCCAATAATAAATAGAAATAGGCCATTTAATACTTAGCGATTAAGAGTACGCTTTACTGACCCTGTTAGTTCTTCAATATCCTTCTTTTCCTTCTCCACCTTTTCCTTAAACTTTTGCAAATCGTCATCCATCCCAGCGCTGCTATTAATTTCTTGCTTAATGTCGTTGGCGGCATTCTTTACATCTCTAATGCCCTTGCCCAAACCTTTAGCAATTTCGGGGATTCGTTTAGCTCCAAAAAGCATCACTACTATTAGTAAAATAAAAACTATTTCACCACCGCCAATATTAAAAAACAACAACACAGGACTCATCTATACTCAAATTTGCGTTTCAAAGGTAAACTAAAAACCCCCGTGAAATCACGAGGGTTTTTAAAGCTTTTAAAGGAATTTACTAAGCTCTCTCTTTTGCAAATTTCTTGCGAGAAGTATCTAGCATAATAGGTGATGCGATAAATAGTGATGAATAAGTACCCACTACAATACCGATTAACATCGCAAACATAAATCCACGAATAACCTCTCCTCCAAATATAAATATGATAAGCAATACAAACAAAGTAGTTAAAGAGGTGTTAATGGTACGACTCAAAGTACTGTTCAATGCTTCGTTCACCACTTCATCCATTGGTTTCTTTTTGCTATGTGTACCTAAGTACTCCCTAATACGGTCAAATACTACCACGGTATCATTCAGCGAATAACCAATTACCGTAAGTACGGCTGCAATAAATGCTTGATCTATTTCTAATGAAAATGGCAACAAACCATAGAATATTGAGAACAATGACAGTACAATTAGGACATCATGGAAAGCAGCTGCAACAGCGCCTAAACTAAATTGCCATTTGCTGAATCGTATTAATATGTAAAGGAAAATTACCACTAACGAAAACAAAATAGCCCAAACAGCAGAGGTCTTAATATCATCTGCGATGGTTGGTCCAACTTGCCTTTCGGCAACAATTCCGATCGCTGCTTCACCTTCTGCCTCAGAGAAGAATCCTTCCTTGGACGGAGCTTCATTGTAGAACTCGCTTAAGCCCGCGTACAACTTGTTTTTAATCTCTTCGGCTACCTCAACGCCTGTCTCGTCAATTTTGTATTTGGTTGTAATAACCACTTGGTTGTTTTCACCAATAGTTTTTACCTCTGGTGGCATTTTATTACCGCCATCATCTACAAACTCTGCCCCTAAACGGGATGCAATATCACCTGCCACAACTGGTTGATCAAAGCGTACTTGGTAGGTTCTACCACCCACAAAGTCAACACCATAATTTAACCCTTTGGTACTTAACGAAACGATACCTGCAATAATAATTACCAAACTTACTCCGTAAGCAATCTTACGTTTTCCTAAAAAGTCAATTTTAAATTTAGTGAATGCACCTTCGGTAGCGGCTGTAGAAAACTTAATCGATTTCTTTTTATCCATACGAGCGGCAAAAACCAAACGTGTGATGAAAATAGCGCAAAACAATGAAGTTAAAATACCAATGATTAAGGTAGTAGCAAATCCACGAACAGGGCCTGTTCCGAAAAGATAGAGAATAACACCCGTTAAAAAGGTAGTAACGTTGGCATCAATAATAGAGCTATAAGCATTGTCATAACCATCTTTAATGGCTAAACTCAAGCCTTTACCGTTTTTCAATTCTTCACGAATACGTTCAAAAATAAGTACGTTAGCATCTACCGCCATACCAATGGTAAGTACAATACCCGCAATACCAGGCAAAGTAAGCACGGCTCCTAACGAAGCCAACACTCCAAAAATGAAGAACATATTGATTACAAGCGCCAAATCAGATGCTGCACCCGCTCCGCTATAGTAGAACATCATGTACAACATTACAATACCTAGGGCAATTACAAACGACCATAAACTAGCCTGAATCGCTTCTTTACCTAAAGAAGGTCCAACTATTTCTGATTGAATAATTTTGGCCGCAACAGGTAATTTACCTGCCTTTAATTTATTGGCTAAATCTTGTGCTTCTAACACAGTAAAGTCACCCATAATTTGAGTGCTTCCCGATGGAATTTCGCCATTTACACGAGGGAAAGAATACACGTAATTATCTAAAACCACGGCTACCGATTTGTTGTCATCAGGGTTATCGGGTGCACCAGCTGCTGCTTTGGTCATTTTTGCCCAAATACGTGTACCGCTAGCATCCATACTCATACTTACAACAGCACGGTTACCTTGATCAAAATCTTGACGAGCATCTACAACCGCATCCCCTGTTAAGGGTGCCACATCATCTCTGTTTCCTTTGGCTGCAAAAAGCATTAAATAGCCACGCTCATTTGGCTTGGCGTTCCACAAAAACTTAACATGGCGGAAATTACCCGTCAACAAGCTTCTTACTTTAGGATCTTTCAAGTAATTGTTAACCTCTGCGGTATCCTTAACAGCTGAGAAACCAACTATTGGACCCGGTTGAAAACGTTGTTCTTGATCTAAGCTTGGAACAAACACACGCAAAAACGGGCTGTACGAATTAGGCGCTTGCGCACTATCTACTTCCGCTAAAGCTAATGAGTCGTTATCAAAGTCTGTAGAATCAGCCCCTGTAATAGTGGTAGTATCTTCATCAATAGACGCAATATCATCAATATCCAACAAATCTTCTCCTTCTATATCACCATCAAGAGAGGTAGTATCTTCTAATTCAATAAAACCAATTTTATCAATGGCAGCCGATAGGAAGTTAGAAAGCTCATACCCTTCGTATAAATCCCAAAACTCCAACTCAGCAGTTGACTGCAATAATTTTTTAACGCGATCTGGGTCTTTAACACCCGGTAGTTCTACCAAAATACGCCCGCCATTTTCCAAGCGTTGAATATTAGGCTGCACCACACCAAATTGGTCAATACGCGCACGTAATACCGTATAGGTGTTTTCTACTGCGGCATTTACAGACTCTGAAAGCTCTTGCTTTACATCTTCATCTTCTGCGTTAAAGCCAAGCTTATTTGTTAGTTCTTTATTTCCAAAAACCTGTTGGTCGCTCAATTTAAGACCAGGACTTTGCTCCGCTCTAACTTCATCAAAGGCATCAAAAAAGTTAGTTAAGTAATCATCTTGGCTATTTGTAGCTAAAACATTGGCACGTTTAATGGCCTCAATAAAAACTGGGTGTTTTGAATTATTAGATAGTTCTCGCAAAATATCTTTCACTTGAACTTCCAAAATAACGTTCATACCACCTCTAAGGTCAAGCCCCAAGTTGATTTCACGTTCTTTAACCTCACTGTAAGTAAATTGGTCAAAACCAATATTATATACCTCTTCACTCTTCATAGAGTCTAGGTACTTTTGCTCCTTTTGGTAGTCGCCATTGGCGTACTCTTCTGCATCACCTTCCACGCTTCCTGCCATGTAGGTAAACGTTAGCTGATACAAACAGGCCAAAGCAAATACAATGGCAAACAATCTAATAACTCCTTTATTCTGCATTCCTTGAGGAATTTTTGGGTTTTGAAAATGGTCGGCAAATATAGAATTTAAGCCCATAAATAACAATCATCGTAAACTAATCGAGATTAGTGATAATCCAATTATATTTTATCTTTGGCAAGATAAATCTTATAATATGAAATGTATTTCCTTAACCAGTCTGTTTATTAGCGTATTAAGCTTTTCATGCTTAGCGCAAAACACACCAAACTTTTTTGATTACACCCAAAAAAATGATGTAAAAGTTATTTCTGGAACAGATACGTTGGAACATGCTTGGGCCGGAGGACTCAGTTCTGTACTCGTTAACTCAATAGACCTTGATTTTGATGGCTTGGAAGATTTAATTGTTTTCGATAAAAAGAGCAGAATTCTTCAAACCTATTTACAGAGGAAAGACAACGGGGTTTCTTATTATCACTTTGCCCCTGAGTATGCTGAAAAATTTCCCTCCTTTAATTCTTGGGTGCTTACGCGCGATTTTGATAACGATGGTAAAAAAGACTTGTTCTTTAATTTAGGGAACGACATCGCTGTTTGGCGAAATACAGGGACAGCAGAAGCCAAATTCGAAAACGCTTTGTACCCGGACTCTGTTTTAAGAGCTCAATTAAATCCCAGTTCGCGCGGACTGCTGTGGTCCTCCTTTCAGGCATTGCCAGGAATTGCAGATGTTGATAATGATGGAGATTTAGACATTTTAAATTTTGGAATAAGTAGCATTGCTATGGATTGGTATGAAAATTTGGACAGTGGTGGTTTAAATTATAAACGATCCGTTAACTGCTGGGGTGGTTTTGCCGAATCGGGTTTAACTCGAAGTGCTGTACTAGATCACTGTGTACCTTTTTACTTTAAAAAACAACACTCTGGCAGCAGCACTTTAATTATTGACTTAAATAATGACAACCTCCCTGATTTGGTTTTAGGGAATGCTTCCTACTCAGATTTAATAGCTCTTTATAATGACGGTAGTATTGACACCGCTCACATGGGAAGTCAAGACAGCGCCTTTCCGAACTACACCACACCTGTTCAAATTGAAACTTTCCCCACCACCACCTACGAAGATGTCAACTTTGATGGTGTTCCCGATTTAATTGTATCCCCTGCGGGTAGTTTAGCTGGCGATTCCGAAAACAAAACCAGTGTAATGGTTTATAAAAACAATGGAGCTACCAACAATCCCAATTTTGCTTACCAACAAAATAATTTTTTACAGGAGGACATGATTAACATGGGTGACGGTGCTGTTCCTCGAATTGTAGACCTAAATGGTGATAGCTTAATGGATCTAGTAGTAGCAAATTATTCGGACTTTATTACTGCTAGCTCTGGAAGTCATTATTACCACTACTATCTTAACATTGGTAATGATACAGTGCCCAAATTCACATTGGTTGACTCCGATTTAGCTTCCATTAGCACTCTCAATGTTGGAGTGGGTACGATACCTTGCTTTGGAGATTTAGATAATGATGGAGACCAAGACATGATTGTGGGAAGCGCCAATGGCAATCTATATTTTTATGAAAACAGTAGCAGTTCTACGCCTACTTTTAGCTTGCAAAGTGGGTTACCGATGAATATCGATTTAATTGATGTTGGCAACCGAGCTGCACCATTTTTATTTGATATGGATAAAGATGGAGATTTGGATCTACTAATTGGTAATGAAAGAGGCGTTATTTACTACTATTCCAACTCTTCTAAAACTTCACCATCCTTTACTTTAGAAACTAACTTTTTTGGAGGTATTTCCGTGTATTCCAACTCTTCATCCTACGGAAAAGCAATTCCTTATGTATTTGAAGCCAATAATGAAATTAATGTAATGGTTGGTTCAGAAAAGGCTGGCATTGTTCAATTTGATAGCGTTTCTTCCGTAATCTCAAGTTCTGGAGGCTTGGTGATTGATGCACAGCTAGGAAATGACACCTTAAAGAGTATAAACTCAGCGCAAAGTTTGTTTGGACTTAAGAAGCGAACAGGACGTAATCAAATATTAATTAGATCAGATGAGCTTAAAGCCATGGGTTATGTTTATGGCTACATCACTTCGATAAGTTTTGAGGTTTTAGCTCATGCAGATGTTATGTACAATGGTTTTAATATAAAAATTAAAAATGCGAGCGATACCGTTTTAGACGGTTTTAAAACTGGCTTAGTTGTAGCTTTTGAAGGAGCCAGCAGTGTAGTGGCGTTAGGCCTTGGCTGGAATCAATTTAACCTTAGCAAACCTTTTTTATGGGATGGCAAATCAAGCTTAGTCATGGAAATCTGTTATAGCGGTCAAAACCCCTTTAACCATGATATCCAGATTTCCATGACTGATTACGGCTATAACTGCTATGCTACTGGTGATATTACGGGCTTTAACACCAATAGAGCCAATGGCTGCAGTCAGTTCTACCTTCAATCTTATACCAAGCGCCCAAATATTAAATTAAAAATGGTGAGTGGCTTGCCCCGAACTAAATCCTATCTAAAAGGTGTAAATACCGCCCCTGCTTATGCCGATTTGGACAACGATGGATATATGGATCTTATATTGGGTATGCAATCTGGCGGACTGCAATATCATAAGGGTAAAAGATACACCTTTGGACTAGCAGAAGACCATCCAAATAGATTGATAAAAGGCTTGAAAGTATACCCCAACCCAGGTAAAGATTTATTTAAAGTAGAAAACCCTGCAATGGACAAGGGTACTTTACATGTTTACAACTTAAACGGGCAACTTGTTTTAATACATAACGTTACGGAGGCTTCAGTAAATGTTGATTTAAGTGATAAACCAAATGGTCTCTACCTGTTTCATTTTAGCAATGGGAAAGAAGTATTAAGTCAAAAGGTAATTAAGCAATAAGCTTAGTTACCTTTTGTATACGCTGTTTTAAAAAGCCTTGTTCTACTTCATTATCAGTAAGCAGCAAGGTTTTTTCTAAATGTACCAAAGCCAAATCAAATTCTTTTTTATTTTCATAAAAGAATGCCTTTATAGAATGATACAGGGCACTTCCTTCAAAAGCTCCTTCCAATTTAGTTAGTTCATGTAGCGCAAAGTCAGTACCTCTTGTTTTTTCCAAAACCACCAAATAATTCAATTTTACATTCATAGAGTCCTTTTGGAGCAACAATAATCGGTACACCTCCCCTATTTTTTCCCAATCAATAAAATCATAGCCTGTTGCGCTGTGGTAATAAAACTCAATAGCCGCTTCTAACTGATAACTCGAAGCTTCTTGCGATCTTGAGGCCAAATTGAAATAATAAAATCCCCACTGAACATATTGCTGATTCCATTTTTTCCAATCTTGATTTTCCAGCGTTAATAGTTCCCCTATACTATTAATTCGTGCCTCAAACCGAGCGCATTTAAAACACATCAAGCTCAACAAAGCCTGAACATCTTTTCCACTACAATGCTTATTATCATTGAGCAATAAACCCAGCCTTATAGCCTCACCACATAAATCCTCATTTATCAAGCTGGCACCTTTACTAGGCTTATAACCTTCATTAAAAATCAAATAAACCACCCGCACTACACGATTCAAATAGAGCTCTAACTCTTTGCCCTTTGGAAAATAGACAGACCCCACTTTTTCTTTAAAGTTAGACTTCGCCCGTTGAATCGATTTTTTGGCCGCCTCTTCTTTTAATAAAAGAGCTCTTCCTATCTCTGCACTACTAAATCCTCCAACCAATTTCAAACTAAGCAATAGCGATTCTTTATCAGATATATTGGGGTGGCAACAGGCAAATACTAACTGTAATTGTTCATCATTTAGCTGCGTACTGTCTTGATACTCCTGCTCCGTCAACTCCATTTTATTTACCTCTAATACCGTTGATTTACTTTGTCGCTTTAAAGAATCTAGCATTTGATTTTGCGCAACTTTGTACAACCAAGCGGCAGCATTATCAGGTTGCCCCTGATGCGGCCATAGCTTCATGGCTTTAAGCAAAGCGTCCTGAACAGCATCTTCCACTAGGTTAACATTCTTGGTGCCAAAACGACTTAACAACCCTGCCATTATTCTACCGTATTGATGCCTAAATAGATGATCTATATTTTCGTAAACAGTTCTTTCCATAAAAAAACCCATCTAAAAAGATGGGTTCAAAATACAATATGCTGGGCTTAATCCATGTTACCCATATTCATCACCTCGCGTATTTCGCAAGTGCCACCGTATTCAAAAATGGGGCAACCTTTTGATATTTCGGTTGCGTGACTTAAATCTTTGGCATTTACTATTAAGTAGCCACCAACAACCTCCGTCCCTTCGGCAAAAGGGCCGTCCGTAACTGTTTCGCCATCTGAGGCTACTACCTTACCACCTGTATTTAGAGGTAGGCCATCTACCAAGGTTCCTGATTGTGCTAAACTTTGCATCCAAGCTCCCCATTTTTGCATGTGCGCCTGCATTTCTTCTGGTGATTGATCTAAACGCTTTGCGTCTCCCCCTCTAAATAAGTACAAAAACTTTGTCATCATTTTACATTTTTATGAATTAGATAAATAAATATACCCTAAAGACGATTAAAGGAGAACCAAGGGGACATTTCTAGGAATTTTATTTTGGTTGCTTCTCAATCCATTGGTGAAACACAAAGGGACCTCATCGGGATTAGTGATGCCAGCATAGCCCAAAAAATCTGAACTATAGTCCAACGATTTACCAAGGCTGCAATAGCTCCGTGAAAAGTATTGTTCTCATTTTATATCTCCTTATCTCCACTTCTTCATTCGGACAATTATCAGAAAGGATCAGCAAAAACTCAACAAGTGTAAACTTTTGGTAAAAGAAGAACCTTAAAACACTGATCTACTATAATAGACAAAACACCAATGAACACCAAATTACAGCACCGTAAGCGACTTCATAACATAGTCTAACACAAAATATTTGATAATAAAAAAGTCTTTCTAGGCTTTTATTTTTCTAGATTAAGCCTTGGACAAATAAAATATATGATGTAAGATTACAGACGCTAACATTTAGTGCTCTAATAAATATCCGCCTCTAAAAAACTTTTAGCGACTCCTTATTTACATCGATACACTAATTAATCGCATCATATTTTAAGATCGTACCATAGCTGTACAAATACTATTTTAAAGTTAAGAATACTTTTCAAATATGAAGCCAATAATCAAACCATCAATACCAAAAAATAAATTTCACCTTACTCAAATAATAGCTTCCATTTTAGATGTATTTACAAACAAAATTGTTAGCGATTTTTTATTCTATTTTAAAGATTTAAAATCTTCACTACTAAAATGCTTGATGGTTTTAAATAAAAAACACTATTTACTGGCAATTTTACTTCCCTTATTCACCATTATTTTCTATTCACTTTCTCTACCCGTATCGTTTGATGAGGCATGGACATACCTTAATTTTAGTACCAAAGATTTCTTTGTTTCCTTATCTTACTATCCGGCACCTAACAATCACATCCTACATTCACTAATAACAAATTTTACAACCTTTATACTACCCTCTTTTCCCTTACTAAGCTTGCGGTTACCTACCATTATTATTAGTATACTAACAAGTCTATTTTTATTGTACTCCATAACAAAACATCATAGTAAAAAAGTATCCATTATAATTACTGGCGTTTCTTCGCTATTATTCATGAACATTTACTATAGCTATATGTCAAGGGGCTACGCTCTTGTCCTGATGTTTTTTATTCTTTCATTGCACTTCACTCTTAATCTACATAAAAATACTAGCAGTAATCGCGATTGGTATTGGCTCACTATATGCAGCATACTGGGGTTTTTCACTATGCCATCTTACCTATACGCATTTGTAATTATAAATACCATTCTATTAGCAGCTACATGTACCAAATCAGCAATATTGCGGCAACTCAAGTTTACATTTATTACAATTATTGTTGTTTTCATTTTATACCTCCCTACAATAATTGTAAGTGGTTTGGATTCATTGATTAGCAACAAATTCGTCACCCCCATACCTAGAGAGGACGTCCTATCGAGATTACCTCAATTTTTGTTTGAGTCTTTGGAATCCATTATGGGTTTCAACTCTTATATATCACTAATTTTAATACTAATATCATTCGTTGTTTTTATAAAGAACAAGCAATGGTTTCACACCAAAACACTTATAATACTTATAACCCTACCTCCACTATTGTTGCTAGCACATAGTGTTATTCCTTTTAGCCGCACATTTAACTATTATGGGTTTCTTATCATTTTGTTGTTTTCTATTTCCATTAGATCTATCATTGAAAAAGTTAAACTTAGTGTTACTATTATTGCTTTAATATTTATTCAGTTTTTGTTAATTTTTAACTTTAATGCTAGAATATATAAATATGAAAAATACAGCATACTAGCTAATGAGTTAAATTCTAAAATAGCACATAAAGGCAGTTCTTATTTAGTTAACTCTGGTCTCATTGATGCCTATCTGTTATATTATTTAAAGACAGAAAATGTCACAAATTACAATATCGAATACAGTCCTACTTCCCGCTTAAATGCAGACACCATCAACAAAAGTAACTACATCTTAACCGATAGAAATGTTGATGATACTAAAATGAAAAAGCCGATTTACTCAAATGAGTTTTTTAATCTATACGACTAGAATTCTGCACCCCACCAGCCCATTTTATTTTCATCTTTGCAAAAACTTATTTAGTCATGCGCATTGATATCGTTACGCTACTACCCCAGCTTTTAGAAAGCCCTTTTGCCGATTCCATTTTAAAGCGCGCCATTAGCAAGGGTTTGGTTGAAGTACATCTGCATGATTTACGCCAATACGGCCAAGGCAAGCACCGCAAGTTAGACGATTACCAATTTGGTGGTGGAGCTGGCTTAGTAATGATGGCCGAACCCATTTTTGAGTGTATTGAAAACCTGCAAAAGGAACGCCAGTACGATGAAATAATTTACATGACACCCGATGGCGATTTGTTCGATCAACCCACCGCCAATCACCTTTCGCTGCAAAAAAACTTACTCATTTTATGCGGTCATTACAAGGGTATCGATCAACGCGTGCGCGATGTCCTCATTACCAAAGAAATATCTATTGGGAACTACGTGCTTAGTGGCGGAGAGCTGGGCGCAGCCGTGGTAAGCGATGCCATAATCCGATTAATTCCGGGCGTGCTCAACGATGAATCCTCTGCCCTTACCGACTCCTTTCAAGACGATTTATTAGCCCCTCCAGTGTACACCCGCCCTGCCAACTTTAGAGGCCACCAAGTACCACCTGTACTCACCTCGGGCAACTTCAAAGCCATTGATGATTGGCGTTACGAGCAAGCACTGCAACGTACCCAAGCACGCAGACCCAGTCTTTTAAAAAACTCGGACGATTAAGTCTCTCATCCTCAACTTTCCGCTTTCGCGGCATATAATAGGTAAACCGCTTTTTAATAGAGTTTTAAAAACATAATAAGCCCAACCAAAACCAAAAAACTACGTACTTTTGCGCGCTCAAAAATTAGGCTATGATCCAAGCAAGCAACGTATCCCTTCAGTTCGGTAAACGAGTATTATTTGACGAAGTAAACATCAAATTTCATGGCGAAAGATGCTATGGGCTTATTGGTGCCAATGGAGCCGGAAAGTCTACCTTCCTAAAAATATTATCTGGCGAAATTAGCCCCACCGGAGGCAGTGTAAGTTTAGAAAACGGTAAACGTATGGCCGTGCTAAGTCAGAGCCACAACGATTACGATAAATACACCGTGCTTAATACGGTATTAATGGGCCATCAAGAGCTTTTTAAACTTATTCAAGAAAAAGACGCCCTATACGCCAAGCCCGATTTTAGTGAAGCGGATGGCATAAAAGCCTCTGAACTAGAAGAACAATTTGCAGAAATGGATGGCTGGAATGCCGAAAGTGATGCCGCTGCCCTGCTTAGTGGTTTGGGTATTGGCGAAGGAGACCATTTTAAGATAATGGGCGATATGGAAGGGAAGTTTAAAGTACGTGTGCTATTAGCCCAAGCTCTTTTTGGCGACCCAGATGTGCTTATTTTAGATGAACCAACCAACGATTTAGATTTAAAAACCATTGGTTGGTTAGAAGACTTTTTACTCAACTTTAAAAATACCGTGATTGTTGTATCGCATGACCGTCACTTTTTAGATACTGTTTGCACCAATATTGCAGACATTGATTATCAAAAAATTAAGCAGTTTACTGGTAACTACACCTTTTGGTACGAAAGCAGCCAACTGGCTTTACGTCAACGCGCCTCTGCCAACAAAAAGGCCGAAGACAAAAAGAAAGAATTACAAGAGTTTATTTCGCGCTTTAGCGCCAATGCCTCTAAAAGTAAACAAGCTACCAGCCGTAAAAAATTACTCGAAAAAATTAATGTGGATGATATTCAGGCTTCCAGCCGAAGATACCCTGCCATAATTTTTAACCAAGTTCGAGATGCTGGAGATCAAATTTTAGAAGTAGATAACCTCAGCGCCCACTCTGAAGACGGTACCTTACTGTTTAAAAACCTAAGTTTTAAAATTAACCGTGGTGACAAGGCTACCTTTTTGAGCAACAACAGCTTAGCCATTAGCACTTTATTCGAAATACTAAACGGTAATCTACAGCCTGATAGTGGCACCTTTAACTATGGGCAAACTATTGTAAAATCCTATCTACCAACCCACAACGCACCATTTTTTGATACTGATGATAGCCTTATTGATTGGCTGAGACAATATTCCGAAAACAAGGATGAAGTATATGTACGTGGCTTTTTGGGTAAAATGCTTTTTACAGGCGAAGAATCTATGAAATCAGCTCGTGTACTTTCGGGGGGCGAAAAAGTACGTTGTATGCTATCACGCCAAATGCTTAAAGAAGGTAATTTATTAATGCTGGATGAACCCACCAATCACCTCGATTTGGAATCCATTCAAGCGCTAAACAACGCGCTAAAAGAATACAAAGGCACCATCCTTTTTACTTCTCATGACCATACTTTTACACAAACAGTAGCCAATCGTATTATAGAGGTAAGCCCTAATGGCCACTTGGATAAATTGATGGATTACGATGAATACATTGCCAGCAGTAAAGTACAAGAGCAGCGTGCCGCTTTAAATAAACAGCTAGCGTAATTTTCTTGCATTTCCACATAATTGTGCCGCTAAAGCAGGCGAATGCTGCTCTTAAAAAGATGTGAAAATGATAATATAAAAAGCTGTCGATCAACACTGCAAGTGTTTTGTTCTAATTATTTGTTACATTTGAAAGAATCGTAATACAATTAAACCGAAACCTTGGCTATGAAAAAATTACTTGCTTTTATTGTCTTACTTAGCTCTATCAACACCCTACAAGCTAGCCATATAGCCGGTGCCGAAATATGGTATAGGCATCTTAAAAACTCCCCAACACCCAATACCTATCGAATCAATCTAAAAGTATATAGAGACATCACTGGTGTAAACCTTAGTAATTCAAAAACCATTTGTATTTCCTCCTCTTGTTTTGCGGACACCTCAATAACAGCTACCCTTAAAATTCTTCGCGATAATGTACCTCCTCTAGACAGCATACCTGGTTCCTTTTTTGGCAGCATAATAACCCCTGGAACTATGGACTGCACTGACTCATCTGCGATTCGACTTACCACTGAACTCTACTATTACAGTGCTAATGTTACATTACCCGACACCTGTTCTGATATACTTTTTTCTTTTTCAGAAGGGAGTAGAAATCCTTCCGACAACCTGACGTCTAGCGGATTCATGTATGTGGAAGCTTTACTAAACAATACTTTAGGCCCAAACTCGAGCCCGGCTTTTAGCTCACCTCCGTTTAAAAACACTTGTGTTGGCATACCCGTAAGATGGGTGCAAACAGCTGGTGAGCCCAATGGAGACAGTATTTACTATGATTTTGCCGATCCTCTATCCGGTAGCTGCGGGACATTACCAGCAATCGTGGGGCACCACGCTGGATACTCCCTAACACAACCGATAAAGTCAGTTAATGGCATTACAATAGATCATCAGCGTGGAATTTTCACCTTTACGCCAGCGCAGCACGAAATTGCTGTGGTAAAAGTAAAGGTATTTGAATATCGCTACGATAGTATTCAAACCCATAAAGTACTGGTAGGAACGAGCGAAGTAGATGCCATCATTAGCGTTAAAGCACAGTGCAGTACAGCTACACCCAACAACCGCTGGATACAACCTAACAGAAACAATGCTGTAAGCGGATTGCGGAATTATTCGTGTAACGATAGTGCTATTTGGTTAAAAACTGCCCAGCAATTTGATGTGAGCACACTGGCAACCGATGGCTCGGATTTTACACTCTACAACTCACTGGGCGACACCATACCTCTTAAATCCGCAGGGGTTTCTAATGCCGACTACCAAAATGGTGTGGCTTCTAAACTTTGGCTAAAGCCAATAAGACCTATGTGGTATAATGATAGTTTAACGGTTGTTAGCCGTGTTGGAACCGACACCAATACCTTACTTAACACCTGTGGACTGGCCCTAGCTCCAAATGATAGCGTGTATTTTTTAATACATAATTGCACCACAGATGTAGGAGTTAATCAAGCAGGGCAACTACCTGAAGTTCGTTTTTATCCAAACCCAGCTAACAATGTACTCACCGTTGCCATTACACAATATGAACATCCACTTACACTAGAAATTATAAACTTAAATGGTGCTTTACAACAAAGTGAGATGATAGAAAGAGGTGTTAACAAGGTTAACATTAGTGCGTTGCCTCCCGGTTTATACGGTATTCGTTTTACTGGATCTAAAATACAGGAAGTCCATACTTTTATGAAACGCTAACCAATGGGATGCTAAAGTGATTGGGTAAACTTGCTAAAGTTAGAAACTGCATTTTGTAGTTTTGCACCTTTCATAAAAAAGCCATTATGCGTTTACTCGATCAAATTCCTCATCCTAAATTTAAGGTAGTAGCTTATACCTTAGAGCGCCATTATTATGTGGAAATTGAGGCAGGTCCCATGAAGCAATGCTACAAGCTGCATAAAGAAACTACTCCAGGTTTGGAGGGCATAAAGCAGTGGCTAGATGAAGAGTTTAGTACACAGCTTCAAAGTAGCTTTGAAGCCATGTACCAAAATCATACAAGTGCTATTAAACGAAGCCTAGGCTAAGTTTTTAGGATTTAGCAACTGCTAAACTCTCTAACAATTCCTTTTCTATCGTTTTACCTCTATCTCTGGCGTACCAAATTTGAAGGGTTTTATTGATTTCCATTCTATCCAAACCATCTTCTCTTTGCTTCAAAAAAATTTCCTGCAACTCATCCGGTCTTGGACCCCAACTTGCTATTACTTCTTTTGTTTCGGCATTTAGCCGTACCAGCTTAGGAATACTTCTTCCGCCATTGGTAAGAAACATATCCATTAAGGGTAAGTTTTCATCACGCAATACTATGCGTAAATCCACCTTATCAGATGCCTGAGATAGCTTTTCCATAACCGGTACACTATGGGCAGCATCACCGCACCAGGCCTCGGTAAGCAATAACCAAGTTTCCTTCTGGGGCAGCGTATTTACTGTTTCAATTGCTTCTTCCGAAACCTCAAAGCGTTTATCCCACTTATCCATTCGGTTTATATTTAAATCGGTATAACCCAACATAGCTTGGCTGTGATTGTCGCCAGTGGTTTTATTGTCTTCTCTAAGTTTAAATACCTTGTCTCGGTATTCTGCATAGGTCATTGATTTTTGCAGACTTTGCTCTATAGTATTCATCTTGTTTCTGTTTATTTAGAAGGCAAAATTCCTCCATTGCTCCGCAAAGCTATGTCGGCCAAAAGATATAATCTATGACCTTTATCAGCCTATCGAAAAGCTAAATATTATACCCCAAAAACCTAATTAGTAACCGTTAAATGACACCTCTTTTTCATTAAAACGAATTCCATACTCGGCTAACTCAGCCAGCATCGGCTTGTAAATCTCTTTTGAAATAGGTATTTGAACTCCGGGGGTAGTTATGTTTCCATTAAGAATATGACGTGCCGCAATAGCAACTGGCAAACCTACCGTTTGTGCCATGGCCGTTTCCTCCTTGCTTTTACCCAAAGTAACCATCGAAGATTCTATCATCTTTTTTTGTCCATTGAGCTCATATCCAAAAATATGATGCATCACAATCATATCCTTATCCCCTTCTTCCAAACTCCATTTTTGCTCCAAAATATGCTGCAACACTTGAGCGGGAGTGGCCTCTTTAATACCTACCACTTTATCATCAAAAATACCAAGCCATTTTAGCTTATCAAGCAAATCCGTATCCTGGGGTATATTTAAATAATGAGCCAATTTAAGCTCTACAGAATCGTGTGGATTGTAGGCCAAAAAGGTATTTGTAAATTCTCTATAGGTCATCTTTTCCGAATTCTCTAGCTTATAACTATCGTCCGTCATTCCTAATTTCACAAAAGTATCCCAAGCTCTGCAAAAGCCCGGTTTGCGCAAAGTACCACGGTAAATGGTGGGTATACTCTCCAAGCCATACACCGCTCGATATTTTAAGCTATCTCTGTTAGCATACCCTTCAAATTTCCCATAACCTTCAATTTCCATAAACTCGGTACGTCTAAACAGTTGATGATACGGTATGTATTTATAGTTTCCTTCTTGCTTAAATTTCACGGCTCCGCCCGATCCTGCCAAAACCACATTACGGGGGTTCCAAGTAAATTTATAATTCCAAGGGTTGTTATCGCTCTCTGGCGCTATAAGTCCACCTGTAAAACTTTCAAATAGCAGCATTTTCCCGCCTTGAGCTTTGATAGTATCCAAAACGCTCATAGCACTCAGGTGATCAATTCCAGGATCCACTCCAATCTCATTAATCATAACTACACCCGCTTGTTTTGCCTCTTCATTAAGGGCCTCCATTTCATCCGATATATAACTAGCGGTAACCATGTGTTTCTTAAAAGCAACACAATCTTTCGCCACATTTACGTGCATGTGAGCAGGCAACATACTTACAACCAAATCATGGTTTTGTATCAATTCCTTTCGGTCACTTTCGTTTGCTACATCTAACTGAGCAGCAGTACATCTCTCACTTCCCGTTGCCTTTTCTTCGGCCAAAGCCAAAACAAAATCCGCAATGGTTATTTCCCAGTTTTCCTTTTCGGCATGCTCCTTTAAATAGGCTATTAAACTAAATGTAGAGCGTCCTGCTCCTATCACCAATATCTTTTTCATAGGCCGCAAATTTAGAATTTAGCCGTTGCCATACAAGCGAAACAGCTATTCACTTACATTTGCGCTCAAATAAAGAAATTCAATGAAATGTATAAGCTTTTTGAGCTTGCTGTTTATCAGCCTCCAAGCCTTTTGTCAGCTTAGTATATTTATTGTAGATAACACCGAAACTGGTTTTATTCTAAGTATTAATGGTTTTGAACAAAATACAGAACCTGAAAAGAGTTTGGCAGTAAATGAGGTAGACACCTTCCCCTATATTTTAAGGGTGCAACTAGCCGAAAAAGTGTATTTCAACAAAACGGTGCACCTCAAACAAAAAGGCATTCATAAATATATTATTACCACCAATAGCCGAGATGAATTACAACTTAGGTACCGAGGTGTTATTTCAAAACTTCCAAGTGGTATCTCATCCACAACCTTACAGCATAAAATCCCCGAAAGATCTTTACCCATTGCGCTGTATCAAAAACCCAAACCCGTAGAGCCACCAAAAGTCAAGGAAACCAAAGTAGAGCCTTTTACCACAATTGCGAGTATTCCGGCAGATACGGCTAAACTCATTCCGCCTGCGATAGTGGTGCCCATCACCAAATCAACCGATACTCTTTTATCTCAAATAGATAGTATCCCTGTAAAGGATGGCACCTCATCTACCCCGAGTATAGTTACCGTGGATAGCACCGTAGCCGAAGTGATACCTATTAATGACTATGAAGTATTTAAAACCAAAATACTAACAGCCGAATTTGAATTTGAAAAACTCAGTGAGTCACTTGCTTATGCTGAGAAAAAGCCTCTTAATGTTGAGCAAATTCGCTTTGTTCTAAAACAATTGACTTACGATAATTCGAAAATGAAATTACTCGAAACATTGGCTGAGTCGTACAAACATCTGCCCGAAGCAAACAGCTTAAGAAATGAACTTGAATACGATTTAACTAAAAAGAAATTTGACCAAATAATAACCCCATGAAACAGAACTTAAACACCTTGGCTTGGTCAACAGCCCTAGGTGCCACCGCAGTAATATTAGGCGCCTTAGCTGCGCATAGTCTTAAAGCTCAAATTAGTTCAGATAGTTTAGCCGCCTTTAATACCGGTGTTCGTTACCAAATGTGGCATGCGCTGGCCTTATTGGCATTGAGTTTTTTAAACTCAAAATCAATATTTATTAAATGGACTAAAATATTTTGGGTTACCGGTTGCCTTTTATTCGCAATTAGCATTTATTTACTTAGTACCAGCAGCTTAACATCAATGCATCTTGGTATTCTTGGCCCTATCACCCCTTTAGGTGGTTTATTAATGACGGCTGGATGGGTAAGTTTATTCTTATTCGCGATAACTGGAAAGAACAGAAAGAAAAATTATTAACCGAAAAAAGGGGGGATTTTGCCCTGCAAAAAAGTGCCGATAAACAAATAAGGCTAAATTTGCACCCTTAAAATAAAAGTGAAACAAATCACAGACTTATGAATTTCACAGAAATTAAACCAGCTAACGCCTCGTTAGAGCAGTACAGAATTAAAAATGCAGAGGCTCGTTGGAACCTAAAATCTGATGACCTAGAAAAGATTTCTATCGATGAAAACATGGCAGTAAGGTCAAACCTTGGTGCTATATCGGTAAACACAGGCGAATTTACAGGGCGCTCTCCAAAAGATCGCTTTATTGTAGAAGATGAGTTAACAAAAGATGCCGTATGGTGGAGTAATATCAACATCAAGTTTGATGCAAACAAATTTGACGCACTTCACAGCAAAATGGGCAGTTTTTTAGAAGGTAAAAGATTGTATGTACGTGATGTATATGCATGTGCAGACCCTCGCTACAAGATGAAAATTCGTGTAATTACCGAACTTCCTTGGTCTAATATGTTTGCCAACAATATGTTTTTACGCCCTACGGCAGAAGAACTAAAAGACTTTGAACCTGAGTGGGTTATCATAAATGCTCCGAGCTTTATGGCTAATCCTGAAACGGATGGTACACGTCAGCACAATTTTGCCATTCTAAGCTTCACCGAGAAAATGATTTTAGCAGGTGGAACTGGTTATACAGGCGAAATTAAAAAAGGAATTTTTTCGGCTCTAAACTTTATTCTACCACACCAAAAAAACGTTTTAAGCATGCACTGTTCAGCCAATGTAGGTGATGCAGGTGATACTTCTCTTTTCTTTGGTTTAAGCGGCACAGGTAAAACTACACTTTCAGCAGATCCAAATCGTAAATTAATTGGTGATGATGAACATGGCTGGACTGAAGATAATACCATTTTTAATTTTGAAGGCGGTTGTTATGCCAAGGTTATTGATTTAAGCGAAGAAAAAGAGCCGGACATTTTTAAAGCTATAAAGCCAGGTGCTTTGTTAGAAAATGTAACCTTTAAAGGTGATAGTAATGAGGTAGATTTTGAAGATTCTACTATTACTGAAAATACACGCGTAAGCTACCCTATTGATCATATCAATAACATTCAGGTGCCTTCGCTAGCAAATAACCCTACAAATATCTTCTTTTTAACCTGCGATGCTTACGGAGTTTTACCTCCAATATCTAAGCTAACGCCTGGGCAGGCTGCTTTTCACTTTATTAGTGGATACACGGCCAAGGTTGCTGGTACGGAAGCTGGTATTACTGAACCTCAAGTTGCTTTTTCAGCTTGCTTTGGTGCTCCATTTATGCCCTTGCACCCAACTCGCTATGCGGATATGCTAAGCGAAAAAATGCAAAAGGCAAATGTAAATGTTTGGTTAGTTAACACTGGATGGTCTGGTGGCGGTTATGGAGTAGGTTCTCGAATGAAACTGAAATATACACGTGCTATGATTACCGCTGCTTTAAACAACGAGTTAGACACTGTAGAGTTTACCAAGCATGAAATTTTTGGTTTAATGATGCCTAATACGTGTCCTAATGTGCCGGATGAAATTTTGAACCCTAAAAACACTTGGGAGAACAAAGTAGACTATGACAAAACAGCTAATGAACTGGCTGTGAAATTTAATGCCAACTTTGAAAAATTTGCGGATAATGCCAGCGAAGAAATTTTAGCAGGTGCTCCAAAAATGACGGCCAAAGTGTAAATCACTTTTAAATAAATTGTATATAATCCCAGTCTTTAAAAAGGCTGGGATTTTTTTTGCTCAAAACTTTCAAAACCCAAACCATAGTACCTAAACACAAAGCGTAAAAAACAGACTACTATTTGGAAAAAATCTCAAATCGGGAAATATGAACACAAGAATAGACATGATATAATCTTTTGTTTTTCAAATAATTAAGTTGTCAAATAATTTTTGGCCTCATTATTTCGTAC
The DNA here is from genome assembly GCA_937146805.1 of uncultured Owenweeksia sp. Lineage (GTDB taxonomy): Bacteria > Bacteroidota > Bacteroidia > Flavobacteriales > Schleiferiaceae > Owenweeksia. The sequence continues at coordinate 91,350 of CAKZRR010000027.1, forward strand.
TTTTGTAATACTCTACAAAAAACAACATTTGAATTATGAAAAATCTAAACTATTTGGTTGCTCTCAGTATCATGATGATAGCTACCTCCTGTGTAAAAAAAGATAGTAAGAACGATAGCGATCCTACAAGTACAACTTCCCTTGATAATATTGAAGTTTCTCAAAATTTTAACTGGTCCAGCAGTTTAAAAGGATTAGTTACGCTTAATATTATCGAAAATAGCGGACTGCATACCGATAACCAGCTAGTGGAGCTGCTAGATGAAAACGACCGAGTACTTGCTTCGGGTCATGTAAAGAACGGAAGCGTTGACTTTTATATTAGCGTACCAGCCGAAGATGCAAAAGTATATGCGCATTATCCAAACACAGGTGATCGTATACAAATTACAGAAGTAGGCGTAGTTCAATTCCAATTAAATGACTTTACGTTTGATGGTCTTAATTCAGGTCTATTTAGAACAGTAAAATCAGGACCTGTTAAAAGAAAAACGGGTGGTACCCCGCTAATTTTAAGTGGAAGCTTTGAAAACACCACTTTTACGCACGATCCTGGAAACTATAATATTCTAAGACCTTCCGGAGATTGGTATTCCTTGTACAATCGTGCTACAACACGTTTAGAGGGTGGTTCTATGGTTTTTACTTCAGGAAACGCTCAAGCTAAAGCCCACATTGTTCAATCAGTAGAAGTGTCTGGAAATGAGAAATTTGATATCCTTTACGATTATTCGGGTGCTGGAGGCTCTTATCTTTTGTTTTACGATGATAACCAAAATTATTTGGGATATACCATCGTAAATATAAATGGATCTCAAGGTTTTGCTAGTTTTCAAACGCCTCCCATGGTAAAACACATCCAAGTGTACACATTTAGTGGCAGCACGGATTGGGTTGATAATTTTAACTTGGAATTGGTAAACGAACCTGACAGTGACGGTGACGGTGTTCCGGATAGAAAAGATGACTATCCAACGGATGCCCTTAGAGCTTACGCTGTGAATTTCCCATCGGTAGGCGAGCAAATTTTAGCTTTCGAAGATTTATGGCCAACAAAAGGTGATTATGACTTTAATGACCTAGTAGTTAGCAATAAAGTTGAGTTTAGAAAAAATGCTCAAGAGAAACTAATTGATGCCGAAGTAACCGTTAAGGTAAATGGGATGGGTGCAAAGGCCGCTAATGGTTTTGCCCTTAAATTTTTAGATGCCAACGGACAAAGTTTTTCTCAAAACATGATTACAGCCGTAAGCGGTGATGGAGCCCAAATGGATCCTGATGTAAGCAATGGCGTTATTGTATTTAGCAACGCTTTAAATGCTTTAAGCCCCTTGTATAACAACAATGGTGATGGACCCAGTGCCGCTGCACAGGAGTTCAAGTTTGTGGTAACTTTTAGTGCTGCTGCCGAAGATTTACAAATGCTTCCGGACTTTTATCTTTTTAGAACAACTAAAAGAGGCAAAGAGATTCACTTAAGCGGATTTTCGGGAACGGAAGCTGCAGATGCGAGTTTAAACGGAACAGAGGATGATGTTAATGGCACTTACAAAACGGCCAATGGCTTACCGTGGGTTGTGGAGCTTGTTTATCCAAACACGCAATTCTTCCACCATCCTCTAGAAAAAATTGAAATTGCAGAGGCTTACCCCTATTTTGATGATTGGGCTATAAGCAATGGTACACGCTATATTGGTTGGATGATTTTTCCAAATACTAATAAGGTATATACCCCATAATATTTACAATAGTTGTTCAGAGTAGAGAGAGTAAAAAGGTCGGTTTCTTTTAGAGACCGGCCTTTTTCAATTTAAAAAACAGCCTTCCCTATCGCTTGAATATTGTCTACCTTACCCATGGAATAAAAATGTAAAACTGGAACTCCGGCATCTCTAAGTTCCTTGCATTGTTCGATGGCCCAGTCCACTCCTACTTGACGCACTTCCTTGTTGTCTTTACAATCGACAACAGATTTTACCAAATCATCTGGTAAATCCACATTAAAGAAATGAGGGAGCACACTTAAATGTTTTTTAGTAGCTACGGGTTTAATACCTGGTATAATAGGAACCGTAATACCAGCTTCTCGGCAACGCTTTACATAATCAAAATACTTTTTATTATCAAAAAACAATTGAGTAATAATATACTCGGCACCTGCCTCCACCTTCGCTTTTGTCCATTTAATATCATTGTTTAAGCTTGGTGCTTCAAAGTGTTTCTCAGGGTATCCAGCCACTCCAATACAGAAGTTGGTAGGTGTAGTGTTTTGCAATTCATCATCTAAGTATTCCCCGCAATTCATAGCTTTTACCTGTCCAACCAAATCGGCTGCATATTGATGGCCATTCTTCTCAGGAACGAAATAGGTTTCGCCTTTAATAGAATCTCCACGTAAGGCTAACACGTTTTCAATTCCCAAAAAGTCTAAATCAATCAGTGCATTTTCAGTATCCTCTTTAGAGAAACCTCCGCAAAGTATATGTGGTACCGCATCTATTTTATACTTGTTTTGGATAGCCGCACAAATACCCACCGTTCCAGGTCTCTTCTTAATCGTTTTTTGCTCTAGCAAACCACTATCATGACGTTTATAAACCACTTCCTCCCTGTGGTAAGTCACATTTACAAAAGGTGGATTAAACTCCATTAAAGGATCTATACTATCATATATCGCCTGAATGTTTTGACCCTTAAGAGGGGGTAAAATCTCAAACGAGAATATGGGCTTCTTTGCGTTATTTATATGGTCTATTACTTTCATAGTCTAGTTACTTTTTTAAAAGGAGGAATTAAGATTTACTTCCTTACAATGGTTATTTGGTTTCGGTTCTATATCTAAATTTTGTCACGTTTTTTGTTCCAAAAACACAAGCCAAAATTTGGGATGGAGAGGGTTG
>CAKZRR010000028.1 GCA_937146805.1 uncultured Owenweeksia sp.
ACTAGGGTTAATTTGTGTGGTGTAATTGTAGTTTATTAATCCCATTTCTTTTAGTGCTGCATAACGCCTAGCTATGCGTTGTGCGGTCTTGCGAAGCCGAAACTTCCAACCTTGCACATAGCCGAGGCTTTATAATTTGCGTTTAATTTCTTCATCTGAAATATCAATTTAAAGCCTTGGCGGAGCTTATTAATTGCTCTTTTGTTTCAAATTACTACCAACTGCCCTATGAAATATAGATGATGTTAGCGGTTTTTTATCCTTGTAAATAAATTGCATTCATTCCAATACCAATGTCATATTCGTGTGGTTTCCAGTCAGTATTACTTTTTGTTTTAATAGTTTTTCCTGTATTTAAATAACTGAATTGATAATGGGCTTTAAAATCATCTGGAATTTGCCATAGAACTTCTGTTGCCTTTACAATTTTTAAATAAGAACTTGTAGAAAAAATCAATCTTGGTTTTCTTATCTTCAGTAAGCAATTGTCAGTGAAAAGTAAGGTCAAAGTATTAATCTTTGAATCAAATTCAACAGTCTTTAATTTATGTTGAATATTTAGTTGTCTACCTTCCCAGTCGCCATAAATTGAGACTGTACACGCAGAAAGTTCTAATTTGTCTTTTAAGAACTTGCTTTGAACTTCCTCAGGTGTTAATTTAAAAACTCCATCACCTTCTGTCGGTTCTAAATTATCTAAGTCAAATGTCGAATTATCAGCAGCTATAACTGAAATAACACCTCGTCTTCTCATCATATTAAAAATCGAACGACTTATATAAATACCAGGAACAAGTACAGGGATTGCCACTATTAAATTGTAGGGTGACTGAAAGTCGGAATATATTACTGCACTTACAACTCCAAAACCAAGTAGGGGTAGGAGAGCTTGAAAAAATGCTGCTATCGTTCTAAATGTCTTCATTCAATTACCGCTAACGGTTTTCGCTATGGCTAGTGCGGTTTATGGAAACGTTTCCGTTCTCGCCAAGAGTATAGATATTGAAAGGGAAAAATATCATTTTTAACTTTCAATGTAGCATTGGCTATAGCGTTTGTTGGCGCACGTTTTTTATTTCTTTTTCTTCTGTTTTTAAGTCTCTGGAGATTTCATTACTAATCTCAAACACTCTAAAGTGATCTAAGCAAAAGTCGGGGTCTTTATAGTCTTCTTCTGTCGCTCCTTGACAATGTGTGTTGAAGCCACCAATTTCTAAAAACCCATCATTATCTACATCACCGAAAAGTTCCTTTGTTAAAGGCTCTGTCTGTCCAATCAATTCAATTTTTTGCTTTGACTGTTTTAATATGTAGTAGTAATTGGGTTCAGGTCGATTATTTGCAGTTATCAAGTAGAAAGTAGTGGAATCTGTTTTAAAGATATAATCTGAACTGAGGTCAAAGCTTTGTCCTTCTAGTTCTAAAGTTTTTGATTCAATGGTTACTTGGCTACTATCTTTTCGTTTCACTTCAAAACGTTGATAGAGTCCAAGGTCATACGGGTCTGTCAAATTGGAAAACACGAATTTCAAGTCACCGATTATATATTCAACCGAAGGCGGTGTCTGTTCTTTTGTTGGTTCAACTTCCTTTATTGCCTTATCAACTTTGTCCCAAGAATTTTTGTCGGGCTGTTGTTGATTACAACCAATTAGAGTTATCAGAATTAGTAGTTGTAGAAGTGTCTTCATTTTAATGTGCGCCAACAAGTTAGTAAACGTAACTCAGGTACGTTTATATTTCCTTTATACTGCTTCAAATATAATGCATGTGCTTAATGTATTACATGGATAAAAGGAGGTATTATGAGGTGGTAGCATTTGTTTGTAACTTTAATACAACAAAAAAAGGCGCCTTTCAGCGCCTTTAAAGGAGTAAAACAAGAAGTGTGTTTTTAGGCTACTTAGTTTTAGGTCGGTAGCTTAAGCCCATGTTTAGCAAGCCGGCAGATCCAACACCAAACTCCATAAAAAAGGCAAAATTATTTCCAAATCGCATTCCTGCTAAGGTAGCGTGTCCTGTAAGACTAGGCCCGTTAGAATCCTTGGTGTTGTTTGTTTTGTTGTCTTTTTCTATCCGTGCTAAACCTACACTGGCACTAGAGTAAATTTGCAGGGTGTTGTTGGCAGCAGTTATCCAATTGAAGCGAAAATTGGGCATAAACATAATCACGTTGTATTCAATGTCCTCCTCTGTTGTGATTAAGGCTCCCGTCATCCCATCATAAGTTTCAAAAAGTTCTTTTCTGGTAGTGTTCTGATAACCCATGGATAACCCAAATTCAAATATTCTGGATTGGTAAAAATGTATGGACGCCCCTATCATTGGCGCATAGTCACTTTCTATGGTTCCGTAATAGTCGTCAAAATAATAGTCATCATTGTACATGGTGTAAAAGCCAACCCCTAAAGAGGCTTGGGTAATGGATAGCGACTCTTGCTGTCCGAAACTTTTAATGCCTGTTAAAACAAAAAGGAGTAAAATGGATTTAGAAATTAGGGTTTTCATAAGCTAGAAAGTGAATTAGTGAAGTTTAATTAAAAGAAGCGATAATCTATTCCGAAATTAAGAAAGCCCCTATTTCCAAAACCCGTTTCAAATAAAAACCCAAGTTCGTTGCCAAACCGAAGGCCAACAAAATTAAAGTGTGATGATGGTATAATTCGGGTTTCGTCACTACCTTCAACATCTACAATTACTGAGGAGAGCCCAACATTAATGGAAGAATAAAATTCAAAAAGATCATCCGAGGTGCGTATCCAATTAAATCTAATCTCAGGCATAAAAGATAAATAGTGCGCATTACCATCAACAGTTCGCGTTCCGGGGCCTGCATAGTTAATAAGTCGGTAATCTTGTTTTACATTTTGATAAGCAAAAGTAAGAGCCACCTCAATTTTTCTGTAGTCAAAAAATGATAAGGATGCGGCATAACTACCCGTTACGTTCTCCGACCAAGGGTTATCTGAATACAGTACGGCTGCAGAATGTAGTTCCTTTGTGGTATATATACCGGCACTTAGTTTGATTCGTTTTATTTCACCCGTGGCAGTTTCGGAGTTTTGCGCCCAAATAACTGGCGAGAAAGTGAGACACGCCAACAGAGTTAAAGCAATGGATATTTTCATGTGAGGTTACGTTTTAGGTTTTAAAGGTAACGAAGAATGTTTCCAATAAGTGAGTGATGGTAGGATAAAACGTTAAATATTAACATTTACACAACACCATGTGTTTTTTATTTGCATGTAAATCAGTTTATTACAATAATATTGCTTTTGTAATTATTTGAGTTTTTTATCGAGATTAAATACATTCCTTTTGGTAAAAAATGAAGATTAAGTGAAGTTTCATTGGTTTTACCGGCAACAGATTTAAAAAGTACTTTCCCATTTAAATCGCTAATAAACACCTCTTCATCCTTAAAATTTTGAGCTGCCTTTAGAATAATTAAACCGGAGCTTGGGTTAGGATAAACCTGAAATGAGAGAGGGGTTGTTTCCCATTCGGTTTGAGACATGCGCCTTGAGAACTCCCAAAAATAAACAGCTCCTGAGCGACTCACTGTGTTTCCATTGCTGTCTTTCCCGTTGGTAACGGGAGAGCTAATGAGCACGTTGGTGTCTGACATGGCTACGCTAAAACCGAACAAATCACCCACGGCTCTTTGGTGTGGTACCCACTTGTCGGCTTGGTTCCAAGTACCACCTTGCCCTTTAAAAAGATACACCGAGCCAGCCGACTCCAAGGTGTCGTGCAACCAAGCATTATGATCTTCGTAAAAAGCACCTATTAAAATGCCTTGGCCGCCAATAGCCACCGAATTGCCAAATCGATCACTGATACTTCGATCGTTGGCTACTAATTTTTGTTTTTCTATCCAATTACCCGATTGTTTCTGAAAAATATAAGCCGAACCAGCGGCATTTAAAGAAGCGGCATTGTTCTCGTCTTCATCTTCGCGATCGGCACCTATTACTAAACGAGTGCCACTTAAATCCATAGAAACTCCAAAGCTGTCTGCCGTATCACGGTCTTGTGGAATCAACTTGGCGGTTTGGCTAAAAATACTAGCCGATTTCTCAAAAATATATACCGCACCCGCTTCGGGGTAACTGTTTTGTCCGTTATCATCATCTGTTTCGTTGGGTGCAGCAATCGCTATTATGCCTCCATCTATTTTTACCACATGGCCAAAAGAGGCAAAAGCTTTGCGATCACTGGCTACAAGTTTCTCTCTAAAAATCCATTGGCTTATTACAAACTCATATACATAGGCTGCACCAGCCTGACTCATGGTAAAGGAACCATTGGCATCGGTGCTGCTATTGGCCGCACCAATTACCATAAAATTGGTAGAAATGGCAATAGAACTACCAAACTGATCGTAGGCCTGTCTATCAGGTGCTACAATCTTTTGAATAGGAATCCACTCATCACTGCCATTTTTGCGATAAACGTATACGGCACCTGCCTCTTGCAAAGAGTCGCCTCCCGTGGTGTTTTTACTTTCGTGGGTAGCACCTACCAAGGCGAAGCTAGTACTTAGCGCTACACTGTTGCCAAATCGAGCCCCAGTTGCACGGTCATCGGCTACTAACTTCACTTTTTGTACCCAACTAGTGTCCTGTTTTGCAAATAAATAAGCCGCTCCGGCATCCGTTAAGGCCTGTATTCCTGAGCTGTCTTTTGTTTCGGCTGGGGCGCCTGCTAGGGCATAATTTGCGGCTAAGGCAATGCTGTTACCCAGTTGGGCATTGGCGTCAATGTCTTTGCCTGTTTCCTTTTGCAAAGAACCCCAAACTTGAGCATTGCTGGTAGATCCGGTAAAAACCAAAACAAAAAATAGGCAAACAGTAGCGGAGGGTAGAATAGCGACTTTCATTACGATTAGGAGGTTTTAGAGTCGCTAAAATACTAACAAATTACAAGCCTTAATGTCCCGTAACTTGCTCGCTGCTTTTGAGTACAGCGGCTAATTCTGCTTGCAGTTCGGGGTTGGTAATGCCTTTGTCTGCTTCAAAATTTTCGTGAAATTTGGGTAATGAGAAGCTGCCCAAAACCTCGGCTTTAAACATACCAAAAAGGTTTTCGGCCAAGCCCAGTGCATTTTTACCGCCATAGCCGCCAGGCGAAGTGGACAATAAAATCATTTTTTTACCACCAAACATTTTAGAGTTGATGCGGGTGCTCCAGTCAAACAAGTTTTTAAAAGTTGCGCTAAAATTGCGGTTGTGCTCTGCAAAGGAAATTACGATAAGATCGCTCTCGGCTACTTTTTTTACAAAGTTTTCCGCTTCCGCGGGATAGCCCTTTTCCTCCCTATCAACCGAGAAAAGAGGCATATCAAAATCGTTTAAATCCAGTAGTTCTTTGCTGGTTGCATTAAGCTGGTTTAGTGCGTAATTCGCTAATTGTTTGTTGATGGAGTTTTGGCTATTACTGGCGCCAAAGGCTGTTATTTTCATAATTATTTTTTTGCTGTTTAGTTACTCAACGAGCCAAAAGCACCGTTCTCAAAATCGGTAAAGGCTTGCATTATTTCTTCTTGGGTATTCATTACAAACGGACCTTGAGCTACCATAGGCTCATCAATAGGTTCCCCGCTTAGTAAAAGTAAGGTGCTGTCTTCTAGCGCTTCTATTTCTATCTCTTCACCATCTCTGTTAAAAATGGCCAAATGATGCGTGGGTAAAGAGCTGCCATCTATTTGGCTGCCGCCCTTAATCTGCAATAAGCAGGTATTATGGTGAGCTTTGGTTTGCAAAGTGTATTGGGCTCCAGCTTGTAAATGTATATTGGCCAAAACCATAGGGCTAAAAGTGCTGGCCGGGCCTACGTGGCTTCCCAATTCGCCCGCAATTAAATCTACAAACCCTGCTTCGTTTTCCAGTGCAAAGGTGTTGAGTTGGCTTTGAGTAAAGCCTTGGTATTTGGGCTCGCTCATTTTATACCGGCTGGGTAGGTTTACCCACAATTGCACCATTTGAAAGGTACCTCCCTGCTTGGCAAAATTTTCTTCGTGGTACTCTTTGTGTAAAATTCCCGCAGCAGCGGTCATCCACTGCACACCACCAGCTTCTATTACTCCACTATTCCCCTTGCTATCGTGATGTGCTACGCTACCTTGGTAGGCCAGAGTTACGGTTTCAAAACCACGATGAGGGTGCACGCCTACTCCTCTGGGCTTATCGGTAGGAGGGAAGTGATACGGGGCATTGTAATCCATTAAAATAAATGGACTCACCTTGATTAGGCCTGTTCTTTTATTGGCCGGAAAAAAGTTGTGAACTCTAAAACCATCTCCTACCATGTGGGCAGGAGGAGGACTTAATATTTCGGATATAGATTTGCGTGCCATGCTGTAAATTTTTGACAAATATACGTATTTCAATGTTTAAACATTGAAATATAATATTAGATCTAAGTATTTGATTTCTATTGTTTTGTTGAGATAACGATTTTCCCTTTGGCACGACCGCTGTGTAGTTTTTGGATTGCTTTTAATCCATCATCAAAAGCAAATACTTCATCAATAATGGGTTTTATTTTTTCCGTTTCTAGCAATTGCTTTATTCGAAGTAGGCGCTCTTGGGTAGGTTGGTTAAGTATAAAATGGTAATGCGCTTGGTGATTTTTACAAAGTTTGCGAATAGACCAAGTTTGAAAAAACATGAAAACCTTGAGTAATTTTGGAAGTCCATACTGATCCGCGGCTTTGGGAGTTAGTCGCCTGCCTGCAATGCTAACCACATGGCCACCGGGATTTAATAGGTCAAAACTTTTTAAAGTATGGTCTCCGCCCAAGGTATCAAACACTACATCTACTTTAGGACATACCTCCCAATAATTCTCGGTTTTATAGTCTATCACTTTATCGGCACCTAAGGCTTTTACCCAATTTACGTTGGAGGTGCTGGTAGTGCAAATTACGGTAGCGCCCAGGCTTTTGGCGTATTGTATGGCAAAGCTGCCCACACCGCCAGATCCGGCTTGTACTAAAACTGTTTGGCCTTTTTTAAGTTGTACTTCGTCAAAGCAACTAAGGGTGGTAAGGCCTACTAAGGGAATGCTCGCTGCTTCTGTAAAACTTATATTGGTGGGTTTAGCAGCTACTACATTGGCATTTACACAAAAGTAAGGTGCTAAGCTGCCGGGGCTGCTAGTGGGCGCACAGGCAAAAACAGCATCACCCACCGAAAAACCTTTTACATTGCTACCTACTTCGGCAATGGTTCCGGCTACATCAAATGCCAGGGGGGCGGGCATTTGTTGTTTGTAAAATAGCTTGAGTTGGCCTTCAGCAATTTTATAATCTACGGGGTTAAGGCTGGCCGCTTCGCATTGTATAAGTACCTGATTTGCCAGCGGTTTGGGTGTGGCTACTTTCATTTGCTGTAAAGCTATGCTCAGTTTTCCGTAGCGTTTTAGGCGCCAAGCCAACATGGTAGGTGTTATCATAATTTAACAAATGATTGTTTTTGAGTGGTTTGCCCTTTGTTTTTAAAAATAAGGTGATACTGCCCTTTGGCTACATTTTGCAAACTAATTTGATGAGGTATAGCATCACTAAATTCCCGTATCGTTTTTCCATCGTTGGATAAGAGTAATAGTTGGTCTATTTCCAAATTTTCCATTCCCTCAATATTAATGTGCTCCCCGCTGGGGTTGGGGTATATTTTCAGGGATATGTTGGCGAACTCCGCAGTAGAAAGTATAGGCAAAGGAACGCTGATGCTATCTACTTGGCAGCCATTGCTTACTATCAAAGTAATTTGATAGTTGCCTGGTTGGCTGTAAGTATGCGTTGGGTTTTGAACGGTATCCGATTGTCCATCGCCAAAAAGCCACAACCAACTGGTGGCATTGGTAGAGCTGTCTACAAAGCTAAAAGTAGAGCCCATTTGCTGCTGGTACACAAAGTTGGCGGAGGGCTTGTAAATACCCACATTCCATTTTAGTAAACTATCATACACTACCGTTTTGCAAGCTTGTCTAATAGTTTGGGCATCGGTGGTACTTAGGCTGCTCTTAAAAGTAAGTAGGCCTGGGTTTTTCTGAAAAATTACCGAATAAAAACAACAGGCAGCGGCATAGGAGCCTGCCAACGAAGGATGCGATTCATCTGGGCTATAGAGTTCAATACCAGGGTGGTTGGTACGGAGGTATTTCCAAAGATCTCCAACGGGCGAAAGCCAAGCATCGTTATCGTTGGCCATTTTGCGATAGCTAAAGGCCAGGGCGCTATCCATACCCGCATAGGTACAAAGCCAAGGTGCGGTGGGGCAATTGCTAGCATCGCCATTTTTGCGGCCCCAGGTGCGGTAAAAAATTGGGCGTGCACAGTTATTATTGGCTCGTATAGAATCGCAAAGTTGCGTGGCGTAGGGGTACACCCATTGTTGTACTTGCATTTGGTTAAAAGAGGGTTCTTGACTTTGGGATTGGAGCACCACATGATCCCATTGTTGGGATTTTATTTTTTGGTGGGCGGCTGCACTATTGGCATGTTGTTGCATTTGCGCGCCTCCCGGTGTATGATTGTCAAAAATGAGTGTGTCGTTTACGGATAAGGCTAAATCTTTAACCAACTGCGGTAGGTTGTTTACGTTGGTGTAGCTGTTGCCTATAAATAGCACCGATTTGGTTTGGGCTGTTAGGCTTAGCGCGATAATTGAAAAACTGAGGAGTAGGATACTACGTTTCATAGTAAGAGGTTCTAAATTAGAGGAAAATACATGCCGCGAAAGCGGAGAAAAACAAAGATACAAATACAGGTGACGCCCATGGCGAAGCCGCTAGTTGGGAGAGAATAAAAAACAAAGTGTAAAAAGTTTCGGTATAAGCAAGATAGGGCTATTTTTGCGCCACTTGTTTTGACCAAATAAATTAGAAATAGATGAACTTACACGAATATCAAGGTAAAGAAATACTAGCTTCTTACGGAGTAGGCATTCAGCGCGGTATTGTGGCCAGTACGCCCGAAGAAGCGGTGGCAGCAGCCGAAAAATTAAACGCAGATACAGGCACCAGTTGGTGGGTTGTAAAAGCGCAAGTGCACGCTGGTGGCCGTGGCAAAGGTGGCGGTGTAAAGTTGGCTAAGTCGTTAGATGAAGTGAAAAGTATTGCTTCGGATATAATTGGAATGCAGTTGGTTACGCCTCAAACTAGTGCCGAAGGTAAATTGGTGCACCAAGTATTGGTAGCTGAAGATGTATATTATCCTGGCGAAAGCGAAACTTCAGAGATTTATATGTCGGTATTGCTAAACCGTGCTACAGGACGTAACATGATTATGTACTCAACCGAGGGTGGAATGGACATTGAAGCGGTAGCAGAAAATACCCCACACTTAATTTTTACCGAAGAGGTAGATTTTAAAGTAGGCTTGCAAGGATTTCAGGCGCGTAAAATTGCTTTTAACCTAGGCCTTAGCGGAAAAGCGTTTAAAGAGATGTGCAAATTTGTAGTGTCTTTATACAATGCTTACGATGGTATTGATGCTTCTCTTTTTGAGATTAATCCAGTATTAAAAACATCAGACGATAAAATTATTGCAGTAGATGCTAAAGTATCGTTGGATGACAGTGGTTTGTTTAGACATAAAGATTATGCTGAATTGCGCGATAAGCGTGAGGAAGACCCCATTGATGTAGAGGCGGGTGATGCTGGTTTGAACTTTGTAAACCTAGATGGAAATGTAGGTTGCATGGTAAACGGAGCTGGTTTGGCCATGGCTACGATGGATATTATTAAAATGGCGGGTGGTAACCCCGCTAACTTTTTAGATGTTGGTGGTACGGCTGATGCAGCGCGTGTGGAGAAAGCTTTCCGCATTATTTTACAAGACGATAAAGTGGAAGCCATTTTGGTAAACATTTTTGGAGGTATTGTACGTTGCGATAGAGTAGCCCAAGGGGTAATTGATGCCTATAAAAACATTGGTAATATTAAAGTGCCTATTATAGTGCGTTTGCAAGGTACCAATGCAATTGAAGCTAAAAAGATGATTGACGAAAGCGGTTTGGAAGTACACTCGGCCGTAGTGTTGCAAGAAGCAGCCGATAAAGTAAAAGAGCTGGTAGGTTAAAAACCAGAAGCACTTTGATAAAACAAAAAGCTCCGAAGAAATTCGGAGCTTTTTTTATGCTTTAAAGTCAACGTTCTACTCAATCAGTATTTTTTGATTTATCGGTAACCCGTTTCGTTGGTATTGCAAAAGGTAAGTACCAGTAGGTAAGCTACCAATGCTTAGTGCCGGGTTTTGATTAGAGATGAGCTCCTTTAAAACTACCTTTCCGTGTACATCGTTTATTTGGATGGACAGCGTGCCCTCCTCAGGTTTTATGCCTTTAACGCTAAGCTGCTGTTTAGCAGGGTTTGGATAAAACTGAAGTGGTTCATCTAAAACATAGTTTTTATCTGATAGCACCTGAAAGTGGGAGGTATCGCTATCGCGTAGCGCGTAGATGAATGACCAATTGGAACTACTATCCTTGAATTCCCACCATTCATGCGAGTTTACAATTAAGGTGTAGTTGCCCGTTGATAAGTTATTTATCGAGATGGTATCTAAAGTAGTGCTGAGATACGGAAAGTTTCCTACTCCCTGAGGTTCGTAATAAAAAGATAGAAATAAGGTATCATTCAAAGTACGAACGGTATCTGCTATAGAGTACCAATCTACAATACTAAAAAAAGTTGCTTCCTGAAAAACGGTTAAGGAATTTCCGTTGAGGCTAAAGGTGTGACGAGCTTTTGTTAATTGCGGTGCAATTTGGCCAAAGCTAAATAATGGCAATAGAATAATTAAGGTAAGGAGGTTTTTCATTCTCGTAAAGATATTCATTAGCGCATTCATTTTTAGCAGCTAGTAAGTAGAAGGGTATTTTTAGGTGCTGGTTTAGCCTACTGATTTAGTTTCCGAATAAATTTTAATCTTTAAAAGAAGCATTACCGCTATTTTTGCCGCTATGAAGGCAGCTTGGCAAAAACATACTTTACATTTTAAGCAAGCCAGTGGCACTAGCCGTGGTGTTTTGCGTAGTAAAGATTCTTATTTTATTAGGCTCTCGCAAAATGGGCAAACAGGCATTGGTGAGTGTGGTTTGCTTAGAGGTTTAAGTGCCGATGACCGCCCTGATTATACCAGCACATTAGATCGCTTGATGCAACAGTTGGAAAACGAAGAGAAGAATTTACTTCCTTCCTTGCGCGAGTTTCCATCTATTCAGGCCGGTTTAGAAATGGCCTTATTGGATTTAAAGAGTAAGAAGCATCAATTGTTCCCGAGTGCTTTTACGCAAGGTGCGGCCACCATGCCCATAAATGGTCTTATTTGGATGGGCGATGTCGCCTTTATGAAAAAGCAAGTAGTCCAAAAATTAGAACAAGGTTTTGGGGTATTAAAAATGAAAATTGGCGCTATCGCCTTCGCGGAAGAGTTGGCCATTTTACAAAGTATTAGAAAAGAGTTTAGCCCCAATGAGTTGCAATTGCGGGTAGATGCCAATGGTGGCTTTAGTGCCGCGCAAGCCCCCATTATTTTACAACAGTTGGCCGATTTGGAAGTGCATTCCATTGAGCAACCCATAGCCAAAGGTCAGTGGGAGGCCATGGGCGAGCTTTGCGCGCAATCGCCTATCCCTATTGCATTAGATGAAGAGTTGATTGGACTTTGGGATGCTACGCATAGAGAAGAAATGTTGCGTACCATAAAACCGCAATACATTATTTTAAAACCCAGCTTTGTAGGTGGTTTTGCGCAATGCGAAAAATGGATAGACTTAGTCAAAAAACACCAAGCAGGCTGGTGGGTAACCAGCGCTTTGGAGAGTAATGTGGGTTTGAGTGCTATTGCCCAGTGGAATTTTAAACAGAACAATCCGGTGGCCTCTGGCTTGGGCACGGGTGCTTTGTACACCAATAATTTTAAAAGCCCTTTGTATGTAAAGCAAGGCGAGATTGGTTATGAGCCTAACCAGCCGTGGCAAATAAATTTGAAATAAAAAAAGCCCCGAAAAAATCGGGGCTTAAGAAACAGGGTTAGTCTTAATAAAATAGACTATATAGAAATTAGGAACTGTATTAATGAAACGCAGTTAAGCATGAAAGGGTTGGGTGTAAACAAAAAAAAACTTCTATTTAAGGGTAGTGAGTTGATATTGAGTGAAATAAATTTGTATTCTACTGGTCTTCCTGCTTCGGTATTAGAGTTTTTGCAAACGTATTTCAACGATTCTGATTTTATAGAGATTGAAACCTCTGGTTCAACCGGTACGCCCAAAAAAATCCGGTTAACAAAGGCCATGTTAAAAGCATCGGCTAAAGCCACTTTACAATTTTTGAATATACAGCTGGGGCAAAAGGCTTGGGCTTGCTTACCTACTAACAAAGTTGGAGGATTAATGATGTTGGTACGCTGGGTAGAGGGTGAGTTAGACCTGCATTGGGAGGAACCTTCTTCTAAGCCTTTACAGGGGTTAGATCAAAAAATTTCGCTGGCAGCGCTTACGCCCCAGCAGGCTTTTAATTGCTTAGATAAACTGCATTTTATAGATAAACTTATTTTAGGCGGAGGCCCTATTTCTCTAGAGTTGGATCAAGAATTACAAAAAGTAGAAGGCGCTGTTTATCATAGTTATGGCATGACGGAGACGGTTTCACATATTGCCTTAAGGCGGATAAATGGAGACAAGGCAAGCGACTGTTTTAAGGCCTTGCCAGAAGTGCGGTTTTCGATAAACGAAAAGGATTGTTTGCAGATAGATGCCAACCATTTGGGTATTAAAAGTTTGCAAACCAACGATGTGGTGGCTTTGCAAAATGATACGCGCTTTAAGTGGTTGGGTAGATTGGATAATGTAGTGAATTCAGGCGGAGTAAAATTGTTTCCCGAAAAAATAGAAGAAGCCATAGGTACCTTGCCGCTGCCGTATTTTGTGATGGGGATACCCGATCCCGTTTTAGGTGAAAAATTAATATTGGTAGTGGAGAGTACATCTGCGATAAGCAAGGAAGAATGGCAACAATATTGGCAGCATTTGCCTAAGTTGCAACAGCCCAAAGCCTGCTTTACAAGAGCTGTATTTTGCTATACCGAAACGGGTAAGTTAAAGCGAAAGGAAAGCTGGGTATGATAAGGAGAAGCCATGAGATATAAGAAAATTAGAGGTCAGAGAAGAAAGGTGATAAAAATCCAAAATTGGGTAAAGGGTTATTCGATGCTAGATGTTGAATGGTTGTTAAGGAGTGAGTATGGATATGTCAAAGTTACAGTGCAACCTTGGAGAAATTTAACTTTGACTAACAGTCAAATACCCGAGCCAAAAGGAGAGGCAAAAAAGAAAATAATAAAAGGGCTTGGAGAAATATATAGCGCTTGCAAAACAGAACTTGACAACCTGGGTAAACCTTATTATTTGAAAATTTGGTTATATGAACCAAGGTTGTCTATGTCACAAGTTGTTTATGCCTTAGATGAAAAAGCAGAGTATTATAGGGGCATGTTTGAGGAAGGGAGTTTCAAAGAAAAGGAGGACTCGTTTACAAATGGGTTAAGCCCTAGTTTTAGTTGGGAATCAATGATAGATGAAGATGTGTATTTAGAAAGTAGGTTGTTGTGGGAGATAGATCAAGGCTGGGACTATGAAGGAGGGGCTTCACCTAGAAAGTTGCTGAATAAATTAAAGAAAGGAAGTTACAGAAGTCAGAAAGTTGATGGAGAGGGAGGAAACAAAGACACTGTTTATTTTTTGCCAAAAGGTAAAGTATGGGTGGGAGAGCTGAGATAGGGGTTTTTGAATAGGTAAATAGAACGGCAAAGTCAGTATTTTATAGTTATGAGTAAAAAACAAGCGTACCGAGTTGAAATACAATATTTGGGCTTTAGGATGCATGGTTGGAGCAAGCAGCCGGGGCTTAAAACGGTGCATTATTTTGTAGATAAAACCATAGCTTTTGTGTTGCAACATGATCGGTTTAAAACCTTGGGCAGCAGCCGCACTGATGCCAAAGTATCGGCCAACGCAGGTAGTTTTACCTTATGGTTGGAGGATGCTATAGACGAGTCCTTTTTTTTGCAAGAACTGAACAAAAACTTCCCAACCGATATACGGGCATTAAAAGTGCAAAGTGTGGCACCTAATACCAATGCCTTACAACCCAATAAAATGAAGGAGTATTTGTATTTGTTTGCCTTTGGCCAAAAGGCGCACCCCTTTTGTGCTTCATTGGTAACGGTGCTAAGTGAACCCTTAAACTTAGAGTTGATGAAAGCGGGTGCCAAGCTTTTTGAAGGGCATCATAATTTTTGCAACTATGTAACCAAACCAAGTGCTAATACCCAAACAGAGCGTGCGATAGCCTATTGTCAAATTGAGGAGAATACCTTTTATACAGCTAGTTTTTTTCCTGAAAAGAGTTATGCATTACGAATTCAATCGCAAGGTTTTATGCGCAACCAAGTGCGATTAATAATGGGGCAATTGTTTGATTTAGGCTTAGGTAAAATTGATCTTAATTTTATAAAAAGCAGCCTGTGCGAAAAAGCCCAAGATCCGTTACCCAGTATTGCGCCTGGTTCGGGCTTAATTTTACAAACTATTTATGACCAAGCAGAAAGCGATTAAAAAGGTGGGTTTACACCCTAGAAACAAACATCAGGGCCGCTACGACTTAAAACAGCTGGCGGCTGCCTATGCGCCCTTAGGCCAGTTTATAGTAAAACATGAAAAGGCGGGTGAAACCATCGATTTTTTTAACGCGGAAGCAGTTAAAAGTTTGAATAAAGCCTTGCTAAAGCATTACTATGGTATGGATTATTGGGATATTCCTAAAGAGTATTTATGCCCGCCTATTCCGGGTAGAGCCGATTACATTCACCATGCCGCTGATTTGGTTTTAGAGCGATTTACTAGTCTATCGGAAGAAGGTTTACCACAAATTACTTGCTTAGATGTTGGCGTAGGTGCCAATTGCGTATATCCAATAATTGGTGTTAACGAGTACGATTGGAGTTTTATTGGGTCTGATATTGACCGTGCGGCCTTGCAATCGGCTTGGCAAATTGTGCGTAATAATGAGGGGTTAAAAGAGAAGGTACAATTGCGTTTGCAAACCAATAAAAAGCACTTTTTTAAAGAGGTATTGCAGCCTAATGAGAAAGTGGAGTTGGTAATCTGCAATCCTCCATTTTACGGTTCTCAATCTGAATCGGAAGAGGCTACCTTGCGTAAGCTCCGAAATTTATCAAAAGAAAAAATTGAACAAGTACAGCGTAATTTTGGCGGGCAAAGTCAGGAGTTGTGGTGTAAAGGAGGGGAGCAACGCTTTGTAAAAGACCTTATTTTTGAGAGTCGCCCATTCGCAAAATCTTGCTTTTGGTTTACTTGTTTAATTTCCAAAGAGGCACACCTTAAAAGTGCTTACCAAGTGCTTAAAACAGTGGGAGCTCATGAGGTAAAAACCATTGCCATGGGGCAAGGTCATAAGGTAAGTAGGATTTTGGCTTGGACTTTTCTGAAACCAGATGAACAGTGGACTTGGATGGAGACAAAGTAGGATATAAGCTTCGTGGTAAGATGGGCATTTTGTTATTTTCGCTAGTCTTAAACTAGGCCTACATGGATAAACCTTCAGAATCATCTACCTGCATTAGTTGCGGCAGTACTTTTTTGGAAAACTACTGCCAGCACTGTGGGCAAAAATTGATAAACGATAGGATAACGGTAAAGCGGAGTTTGCAGCAGTTTTGGGCTACCATGTTTAATGTTGATAAAGGACTTTGGTTTACCATTAAGGGTCTTTTTGTTAATCCCCGTGCCGTTTTTAATCAATATATTTCAGGAGGGACCAATCGTTACGTACACCCATTTCGGTTTGCGATTATTTTGATTACTGTACAAACCTTTTTATTGGTAAGCTCCGGTCTTTACCGCAATATTCAGGTAAATTTTTCGGTAATGATGGAGCAGGAAGTAAACCCTTTACAAGGGATTCTTATGGCATTTGTAAATTCGCATATGCACTTACTGATTGCGGCTTCTATCCCTGCATTGGCGTTTGGATCTAGGCTGTTTTTTGGATCTAAAAAATACAATTTTGCAGAGCATTTGGTCATACAATCCTTTGCTTATGGTCAAGTGGTTTTTATCGGAATATTAACCTTTCCAATACAATATTACTTGCAAGGTGAATCCATGCTATTTCAATTTGTTAGTGCTGGTTTTACCATCGTTTATTTAACGTATGCCTATTTTTCTGTATTCAAGCAAAATGTGTTGCTGGTACTGTTAAAAACCATTTTTTCATTCGTGTTTTGGGTTATTGGCTTAGTTTTAATCACTGGGGTATCGAGCTTTATATACATGTACTTTTTGTATCAAACCAATCCAGCATTATTTGAATCGTTAAAGCAATCGTAACACAAAACGATTAGTGGAATACACAGTTTTAAATGGTAATTTTGACCTATGGCTACCAATAAAGATAAACTACTTACGGGCATTAAATTTTTAGCCCTTGGCTTTCCTTTTATATTTATTGGTCCGGCCTTGTGGACATGGCAGGGGGTAAAGGGCTTAAAAGCAGGATACTACTTATGGCCAATACTAAGTATAATAGCCATGCTTTTGGCCGCTTTTTTATGTGTAAAAGGTATCCGTACAGTAATGGCGGCTTTGTTTGATAAAGATAGCTAAGCCAACTTGGTTTGTAGTTTGGGTGCTAAATATTCAGCGGTATAAGATTCTTTCACTTTTACCAAATCTTCGGGGCTGCCTTCAAATAGTAAACTGCCACCATTTTTTCCGCCTTCGGGGCCTAAATCAATTACCCAATCGGCACATTTAATTACATCAGGGTGATGCTCAATTACAATAATGCTATGCCCGTTTTTTAACAAAGCATAAAACGATTGCAAAAGCTTTTTAATGTCGTGAAAATGCAGACCCGTTGTAGGTTCATCAAAAATAAACAAGTGCGGAGCGTGTTTGTTGCCTTTGCCTAAAAAGGTGGCTAATTTTATACGTTGCGCTTCTCCTCCCGAAAGAGTGTTGCTACTTTGTCCTAAAGTTACATAGCTTAGGCCTACATCCTGTAGGGGTTGTAGTTTATTGGTTATCTTTTCTTGTCCTGATTTTTTGAAAAAATCAATGGCCTCATCTACCGTAAGTTGCAAAATATCAAAGATGCTCTTTCCTTCAAATTTCACATCCAAAATTTCGTTTTTAAAACGCTGGCCATTGCACTCTTCACACTTCAGGTGTACATCGGCCATAAACTGCATTTCAATGGTAATCTCACCTTCACCTAAACATTTGGGGCATCTGCCACCATCAATATTAAACGAAAAATTACCCGCTTTAAAACCTCGGGCTTTAGCCAGTTTTTGGCTGGCGTATAAGTTTCGTATATCATCGTAGGCCTTAAGGTAGGTTACGGGGTTACTACGGCTCGATTTACCAATAGGGTTTTGATCTACAAATTCAACATCCGATATTTTATTAATATCACCTGTTAGTGCGGTATGTTTTCCCGTGGCATCGCTATGGCCGCCCAACAATTTTTTAAGTCCTGGGTATAAAATTTTACTAATAAGCGAGCTTTTTCCTGATCCACTTACCCCTGTAACCACGGTGAAGCAGTGCAGCGGAAAATTAACATCAATGTTTTTAAGGTTGTTTTCACGGGCGCCCTGTACGGTAATAAATTTGCTTGGTACTTTTCGCTGTGGCGGAATGTTTATCTGCTCACGACCACTTAGGTATTTAGCGGTATAGCTATCTTCTTCTTTTACAAGAGTTTGCACATCTCCATAAAAAGTAACCTCACCACCCATAGAGCCAGCGGCAGGGCCCACGTCCACAATTTGATCAGAGGCCAGCATTACTTCTTCATCGTGTTCAACAACCACAACGGTATTACCTAGGTCTCTCAGCTTTTTAACCACCTGAATCAAACGTTCGGTATCTCTAGGGTGCAGGCCAATACTGGGCTCGTCTAAAATATAAGTGGAGCCAACTAAAGCACTGCCTAGGCTTGTAGCTAAATTTATTCGTTGCGATTCGCCTCCCGAAAGGCTATTGGAAACACGATTAAGTGTTAAATAACCCAAGCCTACTTCCAGTAAATAACTCAGTCTGTTGTTGATTTCGGTCAGCAATCTTTCAGCAATCTCTTTTTCGGTTTTACCCAGCTTTACCTCCTTAAAATAGGCACTAAGCTCGGTTATAGGCAGGTTTACTAATTCTTTAATATTCTTACCTCCAATTTTTACATAGCCCGATTCTTTTCGCAGACGGGTGCCTTCACACTCAAAGCATTTTGTTTTTCCGCGGTAACGCGAAAGCATAACGCGGTATTGAATTTTATAACTATTGGATTCAATGAATTTGAAAAAAGCATTAATTCCTTCAAAATGTTTGGTGCCATTCCAAAGATCACTTTTTTGATCGCTGTTTAACTCAAAGTAGGATTTGTGAATAGGAAACTTTGCCTTATCGGCACCATTAATAAGTTGGTCTTTCCATTCACTCATTTTTTCGCCTTTCCAAGGCGCTATGGCATCTTGAAAAATGGAGAGGCTGCTATCAGGTACTACTAAGTCTTCGTCAATACCTATTACCGTTCCAAATCCCTCACATTTTGGGCAGGCGCCAAAAGGGTTGTTAAAACTAAAAAGGTGAACACTGGGCTCTTCAAACCGAACATTGTCAGCCTCAAAAGTGTTAGAAAAAGTTTCTTTAACACTGCCATCGGCTAATTCTATAATACACTTTCCTCGACCTTCGTAAAAGGCAGTTTGTATAGAGTCGGCCAAGCGATTGGCATTGTCACCACTCAAATGGTCAGTCACCAATCGGTCAATAACAATTTCCACCAATTGCTTTTCTATATTCAGATTTGCACTGTCAATCTCCTCAATTCGTTTTGTTTCACCATCTACCGCAACCCTCGAATAGCCTTGTTGTTCTAAAATTTTTATTTGTTCATCAAGACTTCTCCCGTGCAACAAAAAAGGGCATTTCACTAAAATGCGGCTATCAGTCGGAAGACGCTCCACAAAACGAGTAACATCTTTTAGGCTGTGTTTTTTTACTTCTTTTCCGCTTACAGGGGAGTACGTTTTGCCCACTCTAGCAAATAACACTTTAAGGTAATCGTAAATTTCGGTTGAGGTACCTACCGTGGATCTAGGGTTACGCGAAATAACCTTTTGTTCGATGGCTACAGCTGGAGAAATACCTTTTATGTATTCAACTTCGGGTTTGTCGAGTCGTCCTAAAAACTGACGGGCATACGAAGATAAACTTTCCACATATCGTCTTTGTCCTTCGGCATATAAGGTGTCAAAAGCCAAGGATGACTTACCCGAGCCACTTAATCCGGTAATAACCGTAAGTTTTTTATGAGGAATACTGAGACTCACATTTTTTAAGTTGTGCACCTTGGCACCCTTAATGATAATGTGCTTTCTAGGGTCTAAATTTTCGAACGAATTTTGCTTCATGAGGCCTGAAAAACGGAATTTGCAAAGGTACCATTCTACACAGGATTTGGAAGTTAGGATAAAATTTTTTTATATTTGGAATTCGCAAAGCCTCAAAAGTGCTCTGCAAAATCAAATTAATCCTTAAATAATTACACGCTTATAGAACATAACTACTTGTATTGATTTTTTTTATTAACCCAAAATCAGGTAGGTATGAGCAATTCAGAACTAAGCGATAAGGATCTTATCAGAGGTTACCTAGAAGGTAACGAACTATTACTCGAATTTTTAGTTAAAAGACATCAGCAACGAATCTTCTCGTACATAATAGTGCGTATTCAAGATAGAGATTTGGCAAATGATATTTTTCAGGATACTTTTATAAAGGTGATAAACACTTTTAAAAGAGGGAAGTATAATGAAGAAGGTAAATTTTTGCAATGGACCATGCGTATTGCGCACAACTTGATTATTGATCATTATCGCAAGGAGAAAAGAATGCCTAAGGTGAGCCCAAATGATGAGTTTGATATTTTTAGTGTGATAAAGGATGGTACTTTATCTAAAGAGGATAGCCTGATAAAAGAGCAAATTGAAAGTGACTTACATCGCTTGATTGAAGAGCTACCTGAGGAACAAAGAGAGGTATTAAAGATGCGTCACTTTGCGGGGATGAGTTTCAAAGATATTTCGGAACAAACAGGGGTAAGCATTAATACTGCCTTAGGGCGTATGCGCTATGCCTTAATTAACTTGAGAAAATTAATGGAGAAAAATCATGTTTCACTTTTGATGCAATAATTTGAAGGGTTAAATTTTGCAGCTCATACAATAAGGATAAAATGTTGTGCGTTAATCTTCCATCGAACAATAATTTAAGCCTATGCAGAATTTTACATCTTTAAAACATGAGTTAGAGGCTCAAGAAAAACCTCGAAAAGATACCATTCAATTTATTCTAAATTACTCCAAAGCTTTGGAGGTTAAGAAACTCAAAAATGGAATGGAAATCGATTTGATTAGGAATTAAAAAAACGCCCGCTGATAAGTGGGCGTTTTTTTTTTAAGCTCTTATGTAGGGCCGCGCCTCATCATGTAGGCTATCTTTATTCAGTAGGCTTTTATAAACGGCACCAATGGACTCGGTCATTCTTTTTATGTCGTGAAAAGATTGTACCAACTGCCTTGCTCTTTCACCTAGCTCGTTTCTTAGTTTGGGATTTTGATGCAGCTGTACAATAGCGCTGGCCCAATCTTGTACGTTCCCAGAAGCACATAATATGCCGTCTAAATTAGTGTCTATTAGCTCCGTGATACCGCCCATTGGTGTGGTGATAATAGATTTCTTCATCGCCATGGCTTCTAAGATACCAATGGGTGAAATTTTGCTGGTTGAGGGGTAACAGAAAATATCAATGTGGCAAAGAATATCGGCTACATCTGTTCGGGCAGGTATTAAGCTCACATTTTCGCTAATGCCTTTTTCATTTATAAGTTGAACACATTTTTGCTTTAAAGGACCTTCACCTACCATCAGTAAGTGTATTTCAGGACTTACTTTAATAGCGGCAGCAAAGGCTTTAATCAATGTAAAGGGATCTTTGAGCGTGCTAAACGCATTGATAAACCCTACAATTGTTTTATCTGAGGGGATGCATAGTGATGACTTCGTAATCTTCGAATCTCTATTGGGGTGGTAATGGGTAGTATTAACTCCGTAGGAAATGAGTTTGGCTTTACGCATTTTTAGCTTTTCCACTCCAAGTTGAAGGTCCGTATCAGAAATGACAATATTCCGTTGACTTTTGGAAATGAGAAAACGCTCTATTCCCTTTTTAACACGAAATTTTAAACGGTTACTAGAGTGCGTGAAAGCCCAAGAGTGGATGGTGTAAATAAGTGGTAACTGCATAGATTTGGCCATAAATATAGAGTTGCTGGCCGCGCACGTGCCGTGCGCATGGATCACATCAATTTTTTCTTTCTGCCCAATTTCTCTGAGTTTTTTCCAGATTCTAGGGTCAAAAGGTTTGGTGGTAGGCACTATATAGCAGGTAATCCCCATTTTTTTTAAGCGCTCTACAAACACACCTCCTGTAAAAGATACCACAACCGAACGAAAATTTGTTTCGTCTAGATTGTGAACCAAATCCAAAACGTGGGTTTCGGTTCCACCAATTTTACCCGGCTGTAAGGTGTGGAGAATATTCATGGTTGGGCTTTGCTCAAAGTTAGAAACAAAAAGGGAATATCAAAAAACCCAACACGGTATTATGGTAATAAGCTAAAAACGAATATGTTGCGGTCTTTATTTTTCGGCAGGTGTACGATAAGCCTTTAAGTTAATAGTAGGCACGCCTTAGCCTATTGATAATGTTGCTTTGATCAATATCCAGTACAAACCTAAATTGAGCGAGGTAATGTTGGTTTCCAACAAGCCATTTATCATTAGCATAAATCGGAAAATACAATTCTAAAAAATCGGTAAGTAGGGCAAGACGAATACCTGCATCATATTGGAATTCAACATTTTTTGAATCTTGAAAAAATGCAGCATCCGCGTAGGCACCAAAAACAAACCAAACGGGCACACTTAAATTTTGTGAAACAAGCCATTCATCGGCAAATTGGTTGGTTTGAGATTTAAAACCTCCATCGGTGGTAAAAAACTGCTGACTATAAATTCCATTGGTTTCCGATCTTCCAAAAAAGTGATAGTCAAACAGATAATCTTGAGTTCCGCTTAAACCCAATTGATAGTAGTTGGAACCATTGGCTGCTTCATTTATATTTTGGTACAACAGTGCTCCGGCAAAAGTTCTTAGAATAAGCCATTTTTTATTTGGAAGCATGTATCGCTTGTCAAAATCGGCTGTTATTTTCCCAAAATCATCGCCAATTTGTAAATCTCCAATAAAGGTAAAAGGCTTTAATATTTTGGTTTCTTCGTAGCGGTAATTAATATTAAAAACGGTGTAGCTATCGTAATTACCAAAATCAGTTTGTCGGTTATACCCTTTCGGGACATCCCTTTCTAGTTTTACCAGTCGTAGTCGTAACTTAGAAATATCCGTGCTTCGTGGAAACTTTTTCTTAAAATGAAAATTGATAGCAGGAGATAAGCGGTAATAAGCCAAGCCTTTATCGTAATGATAATAGCGGCCGTACATGCCAAAAGTTATTTGATGAAACAGCGAACTATTCCGTGTAACCCAGTTGTATTTTAAAGTGGTGCTACCTGTTAACTGTCCTGTACCGGTGCTATAATCTGGACTAAAGATAAACTCAAATGGTTTTTGTACCAGCGAGCTATTGTCTAGTGAAACACCGAGCAAAACTTTATCGTAATTATTGAAGTTTATAGTAGGTGTCCAAAATAGTTGAGAGTGCTTGGGATCTTCAAAACTGTAGTAAAACTGTAGTTTAATAGGTTCGGTCTTTTTTAAAGCAGCTCTGTTATAATATTTGTTGTTGCGTTGGCTGTACTCGGGTACCGCAGTATGTTTGTTTACCCGAATTTCATCGTATTCGGCATTGTGGATTTGAAATGTTTTCTTTCCGGTATGGCCAGGATACCATTGGGTAAGTACCGGCTTTCCATCTTTAATACCAGTTATTGAATAGGGAGTAGCCAATTCACCTTTATTTACAATGGTTACGGTAGTTACGGTTGGGCAGGTTTCAAATTTGACAATTTTATAATCGTAGGTTTTGGTGGTATAAAGTCCATCTTGTAAAAACCAATCGGTGGGTTTATTGGCAAAATATTGAATGCTTTTGATAAAAGATGCGGGGTTGGCGTTATCCGTTTCATCCAACAAGTATTTATTAATGCTCCGTCTAAAAGCAATGGGCGAAACGTACTCCTGTAAATGGTTTATAGCCAAGTAGGCTTTACTTTGCGCAATGGCCTGATAGTTTAATTTGGTAAGCGAATCGGCCGGAGTAGAAAGAGCTTGATCTAGGCCTTGACGGGCTAGGTATAGGTAAAAGAAATGATTTTGATGAGCGTAATCGAAATGGTGTAAAGAGAAAAACTTACCTAAAAAAGAGTTGCTAAAAGGGAGCCATTTTTTTTCGGGAAAGTGTTGGGCTATAAAAAGGTACTTATAGTAATGCGGTAAGCCTCTTGCCAACCACACGTGCCGTATTCCATCAATAGTCATCCGGTACCTAAAAATACTTTCTGCCCAAGCCGTGGCTAGGCTACTACTGTATTTAAAGGCATTTTTAGGGTGTTCAATACTTAAAAGCTGATCGCTTTGAAAGTGGTTGTTTTTATCGGTTAATAACACCCAATCTAATTTGCCTTCTGGTTTTATGCCTGTTTCTTTTTCATAGAAATCGGCAATTTGTAAAGAAATTGTATTGGCGGTTCCTAAAATCCAAGGCTCGGCATTGGTAAGGTATAAGTTGGTATTTTGATTAATAGGTAATACTGTAAAATGCTTAGAAATAAAAAAATGCAAGCCGCTACCATAATGTCTAAAGTACTTTAGGTTAGTTTTTGGATAGCCAGATGATTGCTCCACAGCATTGCTAGCCACTTTGTGATTTTTAGGCAATTGCCATTGGATTTGATAGTGATTTTTCAAGGTATATCGATCACTTTGAAAGGTAACCGGATAGTTTACAAAACCGCTGCTATCCAAAGGAGAAAGCGCGGGTAACCAATCGGCTATACGGTAAACGTGATGGGCCAATCCTTGGCCATTAAACTCGGCATTGGGGAGCAGTAAGGTAAAGTCAAACTTAAGGTTAATACTATCACCTGATGCTAATTTATTGGAAAGCGGAATGCTTAGGAACTCGCAGGTGTCGCAATCTTTAAAGTTATTGTTTTCGATATTTCCGTTAATTAACGAGATAGAACCTCGCTGTATGGAATCAGCAAAAAGAACGTCATTATTTTGGTGCTCGGCCAATTGTTTTAGCAACAACGAATTTTTGAGTTGCAAGGCCCTTGGCGGGAGATGGATAGCTGCATGAGTGAGAGGAACCAGAGAACTGTTTACTAAGGTAAAGTGGGCGCTGCCTGTAATGGTATGGTTCGCAGTATCTAGCTTTAGGCTATAGCGCATGGTGTTTCCCTGAGCCATTCCCGAAAGGGAAAAAACCAAAATTATCAGTGTAAAGAGTAGCCGTATTTGTTTCATGCGTTGCGGGCAAATATACAGGCTAATTATTGGCCGAGCCGTTAATTTAACAAGGCCTTATAAAAAGTAAAAGAGCACGGTTTGCCTGCTGCATACCATGCCCTTTTGGGGGAGAAGAAACTATTTTGAGCGAGTTAAATGGTAATTTTAAAATTATTACTAAGCGGAATTAGAGCGGCAAGCTGCTGATTTTCACTAATTGTATCCTTTGATTTTTGAACGGGTTCTGTTTCTTTTGGAGATGTATTGCTACTATCCGTTTCGGTTTCTTCTTCTAAATATTGACTGGGTAAATCGCAGCCTTGGCAGTTAAGTCCGTGTGGGGTCATTTCCCAGGTTCTGCCAATCATATCCCAGTCCCATTCGTTACTAATATTGTCAATATCGTAAATAATATCGGCCATGGTTTCATCTAAATATACCGAGCTACCTGCTGGTAAATAAAGAGATATGTTTATTTCTTGCCCTCGGAAGCGGGTATTTTGGCGTAAAAGGTAATACAAGGGTACTTCAATAATGGAGTCGGTAATTTTGTATTCCATAATTACATCTGCCGTGTTTTTACGTGCTTCCTTTCGGTTAGGGCCTTGGGCTTCCGTTATAATTTTTAGATAAGCCTCATTTCCCGGAGCTTGTTTTATATCTAACTCTACAAAGCTAAAGGCATTTTTGTTGTTGGTTTGAAGCCAGTCAGAGCTAAAATCATTTAAGTAAGTGCGAGCGATTGTATCCTCTAAAACTTTTAAATGATAGTGGCTGTGGGAAGGTAAGTCTACGGTTTCGGTGATATGGGCATTACGGTCAAATTGCAAGCCCGCTTTTACGCTCCCAGTAATAAGTAGCGCCAAACCAATTACGGTGGTAACGGTAAGGGCCGATCGGGTGGGTTTATTGAGTGGGTCGAGGTTGAAAATAAGACGGATGCCTAAATAAATAATAAGAAAGAAGGGCGCTATGGTGGCTAAAATTAAGCCGGCTAGAATTAGGTTGTAGTGGTTTTGACCAATCGTTACCAATTCAATCCAATCAAAAAAATCACTTATTCCATACCCCGAGCCAATAAACTCAACACTGCCTGCAAACATGCCTATTACAAGGGATATTAAAATTAAAAAACCAATAAGCAGAAAAAAGAATCCAAACAGTTTACCGATTAGACGAAAAATGAGCCTAAAGCTTTCGATAATAAAGTCACCAATTCGAGAAAAGAGATCCCCAATTTGATTGTTGTGCTTTTTAAAATCGTACTCAGTGGCCTTTTTGGCAAAGTCTTTTACATTATTGCCAATATTACCCAGGTCATCTTTTATCGATTTTTCGATGTTGCTCACATTAACATGTGCTCCGCGCATTTGCAGTTTTTCGGCTGTGGTTTTTGCTTTTGGAATAACCACCCACATAATAATGTAGAACAAGAAACCGAATCCACTAAACATTAGGGCTAAAAATAGTAGGCGAATCCAAGTAGGCTCGGTATTCCAGTAAGCTGCTAATCCTGAGGCTACTCCACCAATCATAGAATTGTCTGGATCTCTAAAAATGCGTTTCGAATTGCTTTTATAACTGTGTGAGTTCTGCTTTTTGGGTTCTTCATCGGCATCCAAATAATCTTCGGGTTCACCCATAATGCCTATAACTTCCTCTACATCGGTAAGAGAGATTACATCTTTTGCCGGGCCTGTTCTATCTTTAAAAAGCTCGGCTATGCGTACCTCTATATCGTTAATAATTTCAGATCCACCTTCGGTACTTTTAAATTGAATTTTAAGAGTTTCGAGGTAGCGCTCAAGTTTGTAAAAGGCATTTTCATCAATATGAAAAATAAATCCGCCTAGGTTAATATTTAATGTCTTATTCATGGCTACTTAGTTTTTGGTGGTTTTAGAAACGGCTTCTACAAGTTTGTTCCACGAAGCCTGCAATTCGGAGAGGGCGGCAATACCCTTCTCGGTAAGTGAATAGTACTTTCGGGGTGGCCCCGAGGTTGATTCTTCCCAGCGATAGGCAAGGAGTTCTGCATTTTTAAGACGAGTAAGCAGGGGATATAATGTGCCTTCAACAACAATCATCTCTGCCTTTTTCAAGTGGGCAATAATATCTGAAGCGTAGGCATCTTGCTTTTGTAAAAGCGATAAGATGCACAACTCCAGAGCACCTTTGCGCATTTGGGCTTTGGTGTTTTCTAAATTCATAGGGCGGTAGTCATTTAGTTTTTCATTTTTATGGTTTAGGGCATTCGCCTGGTTTTCGTAACAGGTTTTAAAAATTAAAATAGCTTTTTAGCTAGAATGCTTGGCAAAGATATATTAAAAGACAGGTACTATGCAATACAAAGTACCATATAAAAACGTAACTACCTGATTATAGGGCAGTATAATTTTAAAAGGAGATTTTGTTAGCCTCGAAAAGAGATTAATTTAAGAGTTGCGTGATGGTGAAAAGGGCTTAATTGAGTTGACGCATGGCTTTTGAAAAGCGTCTAGAAAGGTGAAAGGCCTCACCAATGGGTGTAGATTTTTCGCCATTAACTTTGGCCTGCTTAGCCAATAAATGCAGCTGCTTAAAATGATTGTTGGTAATACGCCAAGCTTGTCCCAAGCTTATTTGTGCATCGTAAATATGTGCGGGCTCGGCATTGGCTCCATTTACCTCTAGTATGGCAAAATTTTTAAGTTGCTCTAAATCTTGCCAGCTGTCAAACTTTAAATCGAAACGGCCGTATTCAAAGCCATGTAGCGATTCACAAATTTGCGCCATGGCTTTTTTTAGGGCAACCGTATTGTGTTGTTGGGCATTGCAAAATTGGGTGCCCAATCTATGGTTTCCAATGGCTTCTAGCTTTAATATTTCATTTTTGGCGAGCACCTTGTTTAGGGCAACATCGTTGCTTTTACGAAGGCGTTTTAATTGTAGAAAAAAGCGGTCGTCCTTACGTAATAGTGCTTCCAACGTACTTTGTCCATCTCCCGTAAGGGTAAAAAAAACTCGCTCCATTAAAGAGGTTATTTCCCAAGTGTTATTTATGGGGTTTTTAATACAAAACACACCCACCTCCTTGGGGTAATCTATAAATTGTTGTGCTAAATAATCAAATTGCAACGCAAGATTTAATTTCTTTAATTCATTGTAGTTGTTTATTTTATGGATTCCTTTTCCGCGCATTCCCCGGTCGGGTTTTAGTATTATCGGAAAATCAATAGGCTGTGTTTTTAACCAATGAGCTAAGGCGTTTCCTTGATGATTTTTTGGTATTTTAAGGGTGGTGGGTGTCCAATGTTTGGGGCTTTTTTGGTGCATTTCCCACTTCGATTCTTCATACATCCCGCCATAGCGCATAAACGGCCTGTTAAGTAATGATGGAAATGTAAAGCCTGTGGTAGTACCGTAATAGAGGTACTGAAAAAAACGCGGTAAATACACAATTTGCCAGGGCCAATATTCCCATTGCAAAAGCACAATTCGCTTACGTCTCCACCAGTCTTGCATTAGCCTTTCAGGGTTTGAGTTAAGTATTGTTCGCTGCCACTGATAAAATCTTTGTAAAGCAACTCGGCCTTTTCGTGGTTAGTAGAAATCTGAGAAACACTCAATGTCTTTAAAATGCCCCATCTGCTCATTAAAAGGTCATTTTCGCTATCACCATCTCCGGCTTGTAAATGAAAGTTTAGAATGCCGTTGGCTGTAAATTGGTTATTGCTTTGGCGCCACTTATCAAACCAATGCTTTCGCTTAATGCGCACTTGGGGGGTGTACAACATACTGGAGGACCAAATTTGTGTTTCGCTACTATTTATTTGATTAATAGTAGTTTGGGCTGTGTCGTGCGTAATTTGAAATAAGCCGGTTTGATCTTTCAATAAAAGAGTGAAGGGTTCTAAATTGTTAAAATTATAGCCTTGGTAAAAGTGGGTAGCGGATGCATGTTTAAAGCTATCTAAAACTACCAAGCCTCTGCTATGGCGGTAGGGTAATTTTCGCTGGTGTGGGTGGCTGCCACCATTAAGCAGGCAGGCAGCTTTATTGCTTTCCGAAAAAGCAAACCAGGTACCTTGTGCTTCTAAATCTTTTGGAAAAAACACTTTAACACCTCCAATAATATCTTCCACAAAATGCGGAGTTGTTGGGCGGTCCATGCGCTCATCTCGATTGTGAGTGAAAATGTAGCCATTGGGTAATGGCAGGTATGTTAAAGTACACATGGTTTACCCGCAAAAATT
The DNA here is from genome assembly GCA_937146805.1 of uncultured Owenweeksia sp. Lineage (GTDB taxonomy): Bacteria > Bacteroidota > Bacteroidia > Flavobacteriales > Schleiferiaceae > Owenweeksia. The sequence continues at coordinate 28,863 of CAKZRR010000028.1, forward strand.
TTTAGGAGCGGGAAGTTAAGAAAAAAAATAGGCTACCATTTGTCGCGTAGACAATCCTTTAATCTGAAAAATTTTGCCTTTGGAAGGGTCTTATAATCAGGCGCATTTTTTTATCATAGCTAAAGTAACTCAACACCCAGTTTGTTAAAACCACCGCCTTGTTTTTAAAACCCACTAGGCTCATTAAGTGAACAAACATCCAAACGAGCCATCCGGCAAAGCCACCAAAACGCAGGGTGCCTAAATCTACCACGGCTTTGTTTCGGCCTACAGTAGCCATGGTACCGGGGTCTTTGTATTTAAAATTTTGCGGTTTTTTATTTTGCGCCCAAGCTTTAAAATTTTTGGCTAGGTGTTGCCCTTGCTGCATAGCCACTTGTGCCAACATGGGGTGTCCTTTGGGGTATTCACTGGCTTGCATAGCCGCTACATCACCAATGGCAAAAATATTTTGGTGGCTACCTACCTGATTAAACTCATTCACTAAATAGCGACCACCTCCCATTTCACCTTGTTCGTTTAAACCTTCGATGGACGCGCCTTTTACCCCAGCTGCCCATATTAAGGTGCTGGCCGGTAAAGTTTTTTTATCGGTATAAACATCCTTACCATCGTAATTGGCCACCTTGGTGTCTGTCCAAACTTGCACGCCTAGTTGTGTTAAATATTTAAGCGATTTTTTAGAGGCCGTATCGCTCATAGGCGGAAGCACTTTATCCATAGCCTCAATAAGGTGAATGGACATTTGACGAAAGTCTAAATCGGGATAATCGTTGGGCAACACATGGGTTTTGAGCTCAGCTAGGGCTCCGGCCAGTTCTACGCCTGTAGGTCCAGCACCCACAATTACAAAGTTCATAAGCCTTTGACGGTCAGATAACTCATGGCTTAGCGCTGCTTTTTCAAAATTCTCTAAAATTAAAGATCGAAGATTGAGGGCTTCCGGAATATTTTTCATGGGAAGACCTTTTTGGGCCACGCCTTTTAAACCAAAATAATTAGTGGTGCTGCCTGTAGCAATCACCAAATAATCATATTGCAAAGGGCCAATATTGGTGTGCAAAACATTTTGCGGTGCTTCTACTTTTTGAGCAGCAGCCAACCTGAAATAAAAGTTTTTTTGACCTTTAAAAATACGCCTTATGGGGTAAGCAATACTATCAGGTTCTAGGCCTGCTGTGGCTACTTGGTATAATAAAGGTTGAAATGTGTGGTAATTGTGTTTATCTAACATTACCACTTGGTAGGCTTGTTTGGCCAATTTTTTGGCCAGCTGCAATCCTCCAAAACCACAACCTATAATTACAATGCGTTTAAGGTTGGTATCTGGAATATTGAGAGCGTTCATACGGTTGTTATTTAACGGATGCGTTTAAAATTTTTAAACTCACCAATGGGCTTTCCCATTAGTAGGTTCACTTCTACCCAAGTTAAAATTCGATACTTGGTTTTTTCGTGTTTGGCTTTTTGTGTTTTCTTTTTAAGAGGGCCATTGACTTGTAATTCGTCTTTCCAAAATATTTTGCTGAGCCATTGCTGCATACTTTTTGGGTGGCTTCCTTTAAACTTTTTTACTCGGTTTAAAGGGCCGTAATCAAAGTAGTCTTCTTGGTCTTTAAACAGTTTTTCGGTGGCTTCTTTGCCGCGGTATGTACTACTGGATATTTTTCGTTTTTTACCCATAAGCGCAGGCGGGCGCACCCAGCCGTAGTGGTAAATTTCGGCTTCAATTTGTGCTACCCGTAGCTTGCGGCAAGTCTCTTGATTTTGATAGTCTTCAAATTTGCCGTTAAAGCTACCTGTATGGAAACGAAAGCTTTGGGCATCTTTAAAGCTATGTATTTGAGGTAAGTTTCTAATTACCCTAATTTCCCTTTTGTAAAAAGCATGAGATGGGTTGTAGTGCTCAAAGTCGCCCCAAAAGTGCTTGTAATGAAACACAAAACCTTCCACCTCCTTATCTTCATGATATTGCTCAAAAGCTTTTTGTATCGTAGGGATGTATTTTTCGTGCAGTGCCTCATCACACTGTAAGTAAAAGAGCCAATCACCTGTGCAGGCTTGTTTAGCAAGGTCGGTTTGTTGCGCGAAAATGGTGTTTTTAGGATATTTTTCAGGCTCCCAATTGCTGTGCACAATTTTAATTTTGTCACTTTTTAGCGATAGAATTTCGGCTTCTGTTTGGTCATCCACATCACCCTTGCCCAGCAACACAATGTATTCATCTACAATGGGTAATATAGAGGCAATGCTTTCCTTGGCGGGAATAAAAAGTTTGGTGGCGTTTTTTACGAAGGTGAATCCACTAATTTTCATAGGCTAGCTTGAGTGATCCGCAATAATTTTCCATTGATTATTTTCAAACTTCCAAACCAGCGAATAACTGCCTTTAAGCGTGTCGGTTTGCCTAAAAAGATGCCATCGGCCAATTACCAAAGCGTGGTTGGTATTTAGATTTTTATAGCTGTCGTTCTTAAAAAGTAATTGCCCCATTTTTTCGGGGGTGGGATAACTTTTTTGGTAATTAGCTAACGTGGGTGCCCAGCCATACGTTAAACCACGGCTGCCTACAAATTGCATTGAGTCATTTTTCCAATAGGCAGCCATAAAGCCTTCTAAATCACCTTGGTTCCAAGCTGTTTCTTGAGCAGCCATGGTCGAATCAATTTGACTTTTCCAAGGTTTTACAACCTTTTTAGTTTGTGCCATTTCTGCATGGGGACATTGCTGTTTATTTTGACAAGCCATTAAAGCTCCAAAAGCAAGGAGCACGGTGAATAATTTTTTCATAGGTAGCGTTCCTTTAAAATAGTAAGGTGGTGAAAGCTGTGCCCCGCAATAATAAAGGGAAGACTTCGTAAGGTTGTTTGGCTCCCGCTTACGGTAGCGGTTTGGTCCATCAGTTCGTTTGGCAACGATTTAAAAACACCTACTGTAAAATTGCGAAGTGTTTTAAATTGCTGCAAGGTTTCGTTCCAATTGAGGCTTGCTTTTTTGGCGTTATTAGCCCAAATGTTTTCATCAAACCCTGCTAAATTAGGCTCACCGCCTCTGGCCATCCAAAGAGCACGGTAGGTAAAAACTAAGTCGCAATCAATAAGATGCTGTACCAATTGCTGTACGGTCCATTTACCTTCTTCATAAGCGTAATCTCGTTTGTCTTCGGGTAAATTCTCCAAAAATCGAATCAACATTTCACCGCTATCGTTGAGATTTTGCAGCGCATTAGCGCCACGGGTTAATTGAACATAATGATCAAAGTAGGGGTCGTATTCACTTTTTTTGGGTCGTTGCATAGGGGGCTCTGTTCCTGATTATCGGTGGCTTTTTATTTGATTCCGATTAGTTTGTGGTACCATTTTAAGTTTTTAAGTCGTTCTATTTCAGTTTTTTTGGTTTCACTTTCCTTGTTCGCCTTCTGTAAATGGGATTCTGAGCTCAGTAGCTTAGTTTCAAGTCGGCTAGAGTGAAGTTGTTCGTCCAATAGTTTTTTTTCGACTTGATGTAATGCGTCTTTTAATTTTTCAGTTTCGTGTTTAAATTCTGAAATTTTATTTAAAAGTAGTTCTATCGAAGAATCCTGTTCAGATATTTTATTGTTTGTTGTTCCAAGTTGCTCTATAAGCGAAGAGTTCTTTTGTTTGAAATCCAAGAATCGCTTTCCTTGTACTTCAATGAATTTCTTGAAAATATCCGTGTCAATATCATTTCGGAATTTTAAAGCTCTTTTAAAAAAGTCAAATGCAGGTTTGATTTTACCTTTTCCAAAATTCTCTCTTGCTTTTTTATAGTAGAAATCGGCCTTGCCTGTATTAAGTTGTTCAGTTATTAATGTTCCTGGTGTTTTGTTTTGAGCAAATTCAATAACTCTTGGGTCAGTTCTTATTGCGTTGCTGGTAAGTTGTGTTTTAAGCATTAATCCACTATAGGAAGTACAACGACTTAAAGCAACGTAAACTTGACCTGGTGCAAACGCTCTTCCTAAATCGGCAATAACTTTCTCAAATGTTAAACCTTGGCTTTTATGTACTGTAATTGCCCAAGCCAATTGAATCGGAAATTGCTCAAATGTTCCGACAATTTCTTCTTCTACTCTTTTATTTTCCTTATTGTAAGTGTATTGGATGTTCTCCCAAAGAGCTTTTTCAATAGTTAAGTCAGCTTTAGTGTCATCATCAAACTCTACAATTATCTCATCTTCTTTTAATTCTTTTATTTTAGCAATAGTCCCATTAATAAACCTATTTAGTTCACTTGTGTCGTTTTTAATAAACATTATTTGTGAACCAATTTTTAATTGTAAGTGGTGATCCGTGGGTTTGTTGCTTTCTGGAAATTTCCCTGTAACTGTTGCTTCAAATGTGAAAAGTTTTGTTTTAAGCTGGTCAAGTTTGGTTAGGTTGATTTCGTTTACAATGTCCTTGTGTGTTGCTAAAATAATATAGTCATTTCCATTACTTGAGAAATGAGGATTGTATTTAGAGTTAAGTGTTGTGAAGTCTTCTGGGGTTAATTTACTAACTCGCACTCTATTAAGCAGGTCAATAAACTCCTGTTCATTCTGTCTGTATATTTTCTTAAGTTCTATATACAGCGGTGTGTTTTGTTCAATAATTTTTGAACTAAAGAAAAAAGGAGTTTTATAAAATTGAGAAAGAATATTCCATTCATTAGTTTTTGCAATTGGAGGTAATTGAAAAGTATCTCCAATCAAGATTACCTGAACACCACCAAAAGGTAAATATGGTTTTTTGCGAAAAACTTTTAATATTCTGTCAATTACATCCAACATATCTGCCCTTACCATTGAAATTTCATCAATGATTAGCAGTTCCAAATTTTCAATTATTTCACGCTTGTCTTCGCTGTATCTAAATGTTGTATAAATTGTTTCTCGAATCTCTGTTCCTGTTGCGTTTGTTCTTAATCTTGAATCATTAGGAACGAAAGGTCCAAAAGGAATTTGGAAAAAAGAGTTAATTGTAACACCACCTGCATTTATGGCGGCAACTCCTGTTGGTGCAAGAATTACTGTATTCTTATTTGTCGTGTCTTTTATGTATTTGAGAAAAGTTGTTTTACCCGTACCTGCTTTTCCTGTTAGGTAAACTAATTTATCCGTGTGGCGAACAAATTCCACAGCGTTGTTAAATTCAACATTTTCTATATCAAGTTCTATGTTGTCTACTGTTTCGGGCATTAAGGTTTCTTAATGTTTTTTTAAGGCGAGATGATGTTGCAACAAAGATAATAGCTAGCTATTGCGAGCCTTCATAAAGTGAAAATATTTTGCTATTAAATAGAAGCAACCTAAACTGTTAATATCCCGCCAAGGGCAACTTAATATAGCACGCCCCAATTTTTAAATTTGTATTTGTATTTTTTTTGACACCCACTATGACTCACGAGCAGGCAAAGGCGCAGATTAAAAATCTGAGTGCACAATTGGCGCAACACAACTATTGCTATTATATTGAGGATAAGCCGAAAATTTCGGATTTTGAATTTGATCAACTTTTACGAGAGTTACAAGATTTGGAAAATCAGTTTCCGGATTTAAAGTTGGCGAGCTCACCTACGCAAAGGGTAGGAGGAGATATTACTAAGAGCTTTGAAACGGTAACACATAAGTACCCCATGTTATCGCTGGCCAACACCTACAGTAAAGAGGAATTAGAGGATTTTATCAATAGAATTAAAAAGACTGTAAGCGACCCCGTAACTTTTGTTTGTGAATTGAAATACGATGGCGCTGCGATTGGCATAAGTTATAAAAATGGCCAGTTTTGGCGTGCGGTAACACGTGGTGATGGCAGCAAGGGAGATGATATTACGGCCAATGTAAAAACCATTGGTAGCATTCCGTTGCAATTGAAAGAGGGCGATTGGCCGGAGGACTTTGAAATTAGAGGAGAGATATTTATGCTAACCGAAGGTTTTGAAAAGATGAATGCCCAACGTATAACCGAAGGACTGGAACCTTTTGCTAACCCACGTAATTCGGCATCGGGAAGTTTAAAAATGCAAGACAGTGCCGAGGTAGCTAAACGCCCGCTGGATAGCTTTTTGTACTATGTATTAATGGACGATCCCACGGCCAGCACTCACTTTGATAGCATTGAAAAGGCCGGAAGTTGGGGTTTTAAAGTACCTACTTTGGCCAATAAATATTTGGCAAAGGCCGATGATATAGATGATATTTTTGATTTTATAAATTATTGGGAAACAGCGCGACACGAACTGCCATTTGAAATAGATGGTATTGTAATTAAGGTAAATGATTTTGCCCAGCAACAACGATTGGGCTTTACGGCTAAATCGCCACGTTGGGCTATTTCGTATAAATACAAAGCCGAGCGGGTGGCTACTCAATTGCAAAGCGTGAGTTACCAAGTAGGCCGTACAGGGGCTATTACACCCGTGGCAAACTTGGCTGCGGTGCAGTTGGCCGGAACCACCGTAAAAAGAGCTTCGCTACACAATGCCGATCAAATTGAAAAGCTGGACTTACGTGAAGGTGATACGGTTTATGTAGAGAAGGGTGGGGAAATAATACCGAAAGTAGTGGGGGTGGATATGGCTTTACGTGCTTCGGATTCTACTGTATTGCAGTATGCCAAAGAATGCCCCGAGTGCCAAACTACTTTAATTAGGCGCGAAGGCGAAGCACAACATTATTGCCCCAATGATGATGCTTGTCCGCCTCAAATAAAAGGACGGATTCAACATTTTATTAGCCGAAAGGCGATGGAGATTGACGGTTTGGGAGCGGAAACAGTGGACCAATTGGTGCGTGAAGGGTTGATTAGCAACTATGCCGATTTATATGATTTGGAAAAGGAGGCTTTGCTTCCGCTAGAAAGGATGGCCGAAAAATCGGCTCAAAATATTGTGGAAGGAGTAGCGGCCAGTAAGGCAATTCCTTTTGAACGGGTATTGTTTGCGCTGGGCATACGCTATGTGGGCGAAACGGTGGCTAAAAAATTGGCACGTCATTTTGGAAATTTAGATCAATTGATGGAAGCCAGCTTGGAGGATTTGATTAATGTGGATGAAATAGGTGAACGCATTGCCCATAGTGTTTTGGAGTTTTTTGCAAATCCCACGAAAGTGGCCTTAATAGCGCGTTTAAAAGAGCAAGGTTTACAAGCGGAAGTGGTGAAACAGGAGGGCGCCTCCAATTTAATGGATGGGATGAGTATTGTGATTTCGGGCAACTTTGAGCGCTATACACGTAAGGAGTTAAAAGAACTGATAGAGAAACACGGAGGGAAAAACACCGGCAGCGTATCGGGTAAAACCAGTTTAATTGTGGCGGGAGAAGGTATGGGGCCTTCTAAACGAAAAAAAGCGGAAGATTTGGGCGTACGTATTATTGATGAAAATGAATTTGCTAAAATGATTGACAACGAATGAGTGTAAAGGATTGGGCGCGTAATTATGCCCTAAAAAATAGCAGAAACAAATCGTTTAGCCCGAAAGGTTACGCTGGTTTTACGGCTGTAAAAAGTATAGGCGTATTGTTTGAAATGGATGGTAATTACACCAAGATTATGGATTTTGCCGATAGATTGGGAAAGGCCAATAAAAAGGTGGAGTTGATGGCCTATGTTCCTCAAAAACGGAATGAAATTACAAAGCAACCGCAGTGCAGCCATTTTGCTAAAAATGAAACCAATTGGCTGGGAAAACCCAAAGGAGATGTGGTGCGTAATTTTGTACAACAATCCTTTGATATTTTGTTGGTTTTGATACCAGATTCGGAAAGCCCTTTGCAGTTTGTAGCTACGGCCAGCCAAGCACATTTTACCGTAGGCTGGAGCAATGGCGGGCGTTTTGCGCTGGATTTTGAAATAAAACGAAAAGATGAAAATGTGGCTACCTTTTTTAAAGAACTAGAACATTATTTGATTTTTATAAATAGATAATGGCGGGTTTTGGTGGTTCGGTAGCTGCTATGCAGCAAAGTTTGAAATTAAACAAGGCTTTGCTTAATAAGCATGTGCCCTATGCTACTCTTAAAAAGTATTGGGAGCAAGAAGCTAAGATGAGATATGAGCTTAGCTTTAAGGAGTTAAGTGAGGATCAGTTAAAGATTGTAAAAGCCGAAATTAAACAGAAGCTACAGGCGGATAGAAATGCGAGAAAAAGGTTGCTGCTAGGTTTTTGTGTGCTCGGAGCCATTTTGTTGTTTTGGGTAGGGATGAAGGTGTTTGAAGCGCCTTTAAGGGATTTGAAGTTTGAAGAGATGCAGGAGTGGAGGCAAAAAGAGATAGAAGATAACCTTAGGTATAAGTTTTATGTTGAGGATGGTTACCAGCGGCTGAAGTTGGGGGAATGGTATAATGCCAGTTTTCAGTTTGAGAAGGCAATTAGTGCTAAGCCAGGAGCGATAGAAGGCTATGTAGGCAAGATAAGGATGTGGCAGAAACAATGTGAAGTAGAGGGTGAAAGTTGTGATAAAACAGCGCGTTATTTAATGGAGCTAAAAGGTAGTTTAGGAAAGGAAAAATGGCTAGCCATTAAAGCCGCAATCAATTCGCCTCAAAGTTCTCCAAATTAGTGCGTACCCAATCGGCAATAGGAATTGTTTTTTTACTCCCCATATCAAACATTACCTGCACCGAAGTGCCGGTAGCATGAATCAGCGTTTTTCCTTCTACCTTACTGCTCACGGCATATTCCAATCCAAAACTTTTAGTGCCCATTTGAGTGGTTCGTACACTTACTTCAATTTCAGTTGCGCTTAATCGCAGTTCAGTTTTAAACGAAGCTTGTATATCGGCAATCAAAAACATGTGTTTATGCCAGCTCCAGCCTGGGCAGGCCTCTATCATGTACTGAGCGCGGGCAATTTCAAAATAGGTTATAAATACGGCATTATTTACATGGCCTAGTGCGTCTAAGTCGCTCCAGCGCGCTTGTATGGGGTAGCTAAATTTAAAAGCAGATAGATCTTTCATAAGCACTATTTAATGGCAAAAGTAAACACTCTACACCCCACGAAGTAGATAATTGCTGAGAAAGTATTTCAGCCGAAAGGCTTAACTTATTTTTGCGGCAAATTACCCTAACATGAAAGTTTTCAAATTTGGAGGTGCATCGGTAAAAGATGCGGGTAGCGTGCGAAATGTAGCGCGTGTATTAGGTTGTTTTCCGGGTGAGGAGATACTGATTATAGTATCGGCTATGGGAAAAACTACCAATACTTTAGAGCAATTGGTGCAATTGGTTTTTGAAGGAAAAGCAGGTTCACAAGAAATTATTGACCAACTCCGAAAACAGCATTTTGATATTATTAAGGAACTTTTTCCGGCAGATGAGCACCGTGTTTACAATGATGTGGAAATTCTATTTACGCAGTTAGAATTAACGGTACAGGCTACTCAGGTAACGGATTATAATAAACTGTACGATCAATTGGTCTCTTTTGGCGAACTGGTTTCCACCAAAATAATTTCGAGCTTTTTAAACAGCACCAATTATCAAAATAAATGGCTGGATGCCAGAAGACTAGTGCGTACAGATCAAAATTATCGTTTTGCACGGGTTGATTGGGCCTTTACCGAAAGATTGGTAAAAGAAACCATTACTCCGGGTAACCGTTATGTTACGCAGGGTTTTATTGGTTCCGATGATGATTTTAATCCCACCACCTTGGGCCGCGAAGGTTCCGATTATTCGGCTTCGGTATTTGGTTATATTTTGGAGGCAGAAGAGGTAGTAATTTGGAAAGATGTACCTGGGGTGTTAAATGGCGATCCTAAGATTTTTGATAATGTAGAGTTGCTGCATCAAATAAGTTACCGCGAGGCTATTGAGCTGGCTTATTTTGGAGCATCGGTTATTCATCCCAAAACTATTCAGCCACTGCAAAAAAAGAGTATCCCGCTAAGGGTGCAATCTTTTTTAAACCCAAGCCAGCCCGGTACTTTAATTACCGAGGGCAGTGATTTAACACCGCTGTTGCCCTGCTTTATTAAAAAGGATAAGCAGGTACTTTTAACGGTTGCCACCCGAGATTTAGCTTTTATTGTGGAGGATCATTTAAGTAAAATTTACAAGCTGTTTCACCAATTTGGTGTGCGGGTTAATTTGACCCAAAATACAGCTGTGAGTTCTTCTTTTTGCATTAATCACGATCCTATAATTACACCTAAGCTGATGGAGGCCTTGAGTGAAGATTTTAGCACCTCGTATAACGATAAAGTCACACTATACTCGGTACGCCATTATACTGATGCTGCGAAACAGCGGGTACGTAAATCTGGGGAGGTGCTACTGGAGCAAATTAGTAGAAATACCTACCAAGTGGCTACGGTGTAAATACTTTTGAGGTGTTAATTTCGCTTCTTGTTTTGGGCTTCAATAAAAGTTGCTTCTGAATTCTTTTTTAGAGATTTAATAATATCGATATCGTTCAGTGAGGTTTTTTGTTCCTGAACGGTTTCAATTAAAATTTTAAGTCTGTTTTTCCGGTTGATGTTGTTTTTTATAAGCGTGGAGTTCAAGCTTTCAATATTTGAAAGTATAGCTAGCTCATTAATACTGGCCATGTCTCTAATATTTTCACCCTGCAATACTCTTGTGGGGTTAGAACCTTTCCATTGCTTCGCGGTACATCCAAATAAGGCAATATTTAAAAGGTCAGCTTCAGTGGCATATTCTAACCATTTTTTAGCCTCATTATATCCAGTTTTTGGAATAATGTATTTTTTAACGGCATCTGTGTGAACCTTGTAATTGGTTTTACTTAAAATTCGCCTAACATTCCATTCTAAGCTGTATTTATTAGACTCAACTTCTTTTAATCGTTGGTATTCCTTTATTACATGTAGCTTAAAAACTGGACTAATGGCTGTTCCAAATTCAAAAGCTATATCTCGATGAGCATAGGTGCCCCCATATCTCCCTTTAATGGAAAACAAACCTTTTGCAGCAGTAGATTCTACCCAGTTGGTAACGCTCATTGTGAAGGTAGGAAGGCCAGCTTCTTTTCTAAAGTGGTCGAATTCGACCACTTTAAAATCAGCGTTGTATAAGGATTCCCAAGTCCCTAGAAATTCTATCGTTGATCGGTTTCTAATCCAGTTTTTAATAACATCCGCTGCCCGGCTACCATCTTTTTTTCCATCCACCATATCGGTTAAGCAGATATAATCTTCTTCCTTAAACGAGGCCACTTTTATTTTGGTTCCTTGTACTGTTATAGTATTTGTTTTAGCCATTAATCAGTTAGTTGTAAATTAGATAGACACTTCCTATTTTCTATTGTAAGTCAAATTTAGTCGGTTCTATTGTATTTAGATGACACTTTTGGAGCAAATTAGTAGAAATACCTACCAAGTGGTTACGGTGTAGTATTATTAGTATTTTCGGCAAAAATTAAAGTTATGAAGCAATTGTTTTTCTGTGGTTTTGCGATGGTTTTGTTTTCGTTTGGCGCTGTGGCGCAAGAACGAGCGGTTACCGAAGAGGGGGAGGAAGTAGTATTGTACCGAGATGGTACTTGGAAATATGTGAATGATGAAGACAAACCAAAAAAAATTAAAACCAACGCTAAGAAGTTTGAAAAGGCTGCGACTTCCAGTTTTTTAGTGAAATGCTCAAAGGTGAATTTTGGAATATATATCAATCCAAAAGATTGGACTTTTACAAAAGGGGAAGGAGGCGCGGAGTATGATTTCGTTAAGAAGGGAGATGATATTTATGGTATGCTGATTACCGAAACTTTGGAAATTCCTTTGGAGTCGTTAAAAGATATTGCTATTGAGAATGCTCGTTCTGCAGCACCGGATTTACGAGTGGTAGAAGAAGAGTATAGGATGGTGAATGGTATTAAGGTGTTAATGATGAAGATGGTTGGAACCATCCAAGGAATTGAGTTTGCCTATTTGGGGTATTACTATTCCAATAGTTCAGGTTCATGCCAGTTTATTACTTATTCAGGAGTATCTATTTTAGAGCAAAACAAAGAGCAGTGTGAGCTATTGCTTAATGGTTTTGTGGAGTTGAATAAGTAGCTATTAATACTGAAAACACTTTCACTCCTTGAAAAAATTTGACGGCCTAGCTTGGCTGCTATTTCTAGCTTTAGCCCTTACATGGGGCAGTTCCTTTATTTTAATGAAGTACGGTCTACAGAGTTTCTCGTACAGCCAAATTGGGATGATACGAATTGCTTGCGCTTTTTGGTTTACCCTAATCTTTGCTTTTAGGCGCTATGCTCGTATTCGCAGAAAGGATTTATTGCCCCTTTTGGTAGTGGGCTTAATGGGGAATGCCATACCGTATTTATTATTCCCGTTGGCCGTGAGCCATTTAGATAGTGGCGTGGTAGGAGTGCTAAATGCCACCGTACCCTTGTTTACTTTATTAATTGGAATAGCGGTTTTTAAGACCAAGGTAGGCTGGCAAAGTATGTTGGGTATAGGTTTGGGACTTACCGGTGCGTTACTACTGTTATTGCCCGGTATTCAGGTAGATATGAGTAATTTAAGCTATAGCTTATATCCCATTATAGCTACGCTGTGTTACGCCACCTCCATTAATACTACCAGTGCCCGTTTGCTACATTTAGATTCACTTACCATCACCTTAGTTTCACTCACCTTTGTGGGTTTACCAGCCACGGTGTATGTATTTAGCACCGATTTTTTAGACATACTGGCCAACGATCCAAAGGGTATGACGCACTTTGGGTATGTGCTAATATTGGCTATTTGCGGCACCAGTTTAGCTGCCATTGTTTTTAACTATTTAATTAAGAGAAGTGGCTCTCTTTTTAGCGCTTCGGTTACGTACGTAATTCCTATTGTAGCGCTATTTTGGGGTTTATTAGATGGCGAAGAAATGGGCTGGTACCATGTGTTTGGAATGGTCGCCATTTTGGTAGGTGTATATATTGTAAACTACCGCAAAAAATTTAGAGATCAAAAAAAAGCGGCAAACTCCTAGTGGAATTTGCCGCCTTGGTATTGTTAAAACAACCTTTACTTAAAGTCGCTGGTTTTTAAACCGCTGTTCACTTTAATTTCAGTCACCGTCATTTTTATTTTTTGACCACCTGCATCAATCTCCGTAAGGTGAGGATATAATACCCCGTTTATCTCTTTATAATTGCTTACGGTGTTGCTGGTAACCATTGGGCCTTGAGGGCCGTCTACCGTGTTTTCGGAGCGCAGTTTTAAACCGCTTTCTACCGAATAGTATTCGGTTTCCTCTTCTTTGTTGGGGTCAATCACAACCATGGCATAGGCTTTTTCACCGTTTACGCTTACAATCTTTTCCAAGCGAAGGGTGTACGAGCCATCCAGGTAGTTTAGTTCTTTGTTAAAGGCTGCTTGGGCTTTTAAAGCTTCCAGCTCTTCCCCTTCCAAATCTTTACTGCCTTGCATGCCGCTGGTAAAACCTTTTTTACCATCAAATACTTGCTTTTGTAAGGTTCCCATTCCTGGGGCTACCATTTCCATAAAAAACAAATTAGGTCTCTTTTGTTTCATAGATACTGCTAAGGTCATGGGCATACCTTGAACTTCCCCTTCCATTTGAGTACTAAGGTCTTTTACCTTTTTCAAGTTTTCCTTACCACCAATAGCGGTAATGTAATTGTTAATTACCATTTCGGCAGTAACACCTGCAGGAATAGGCAGGCTAGGCTCATCGGTTACCAAACCTTCGGTATCGTAATAGGTTACTTTACCAAACTTTTTAAGGCTTTCAGATACATCCGAAGCTTTACCTACAATTACAAGGTGTGTATTACTTGGCGCAATGTATTTTTTAGCAGCAGCTACAATATCTTCTGCGGTTACCGCTTGTACTTTTTGGATGTACGTTTCGTAATAATCTAATGGTAAACCGTAGCGCTCAATGTTTAACGCAAAACGAGCTATGGTAGATGCGCTCTCTAGCTGGCGACCAAAGCTACCTGCAATGTAATTTTTGGCACCATTAATTTCGGCTTCGCTGGGCGCGGTAGTCGAAATAATTTTCATCTCATTGAAAAACTCCATTACCGCACTATCGGTAACTTCGTTTCGTACGCTGGCCGAAGCATCAAAGTACCCTACCAACTTATCATCGTCATAGCTAGAGTAGGCACCGTAAGTAAAACCTTTGTCTTCACGAATGTTTAAGTACAAACGACCTAAGCTACCGCCACCGTAAATTTGGTTGGCCAATTGCAGGTTAAAAATATCAGGGTTGCCTGGTTTTAAATCAAAGGTGTGTCCAATATGAATAATAGACTGTACCGCAGATTCTTTATTTACAAAGCTTACCTCTAAACCAGAAGGCTGAGCAGGCATTTCGTATTCGTGCTTTACAGGCTCTTTACGCTCCCAGTTGCTAAAGTATTTGTTTACCATTTTTTTGGCTTTACCCGCCTTAATGTTACCTACTATAGCAATGTAGGTTTGGTTAGGCATCCAATAGGTATTATAGTAGTTCTTGCAATCTTCTAAGGTTACTTTTTCTACGCTGGCCACGGTAGACATTTCCCCGTAAGGGTGATCTAAACCATAAATACGCGCACTAAAAGCACTGCTAGCAATAGAAGCAGGGTCGTCCTTATTAGACTCAATACCCGAAATAGCTTGCTTGCGTAACTTCTCAAAGTTCTCTTCCGGAAAAGCAGGGTTCATGGCTACATCGGCCATCATAGCAATTAATTTTTCGCTGTATTTACTTAATCCCGAAGCAAAAATAGAGGTGGAGCTGGTGTTAAGGCTAGCGCCAATAAAATCTACTTCTTCGTCCAATACTTCTTTGGCTCTATTGGTAGTACCCTCTCTAAGCATTTGGCCGGCAAGTTGTACATAACCAGCATTTTCGCCTTCAAACATGGGGTCTCTATCTACAATTAAGCTCATGCTTACGCGTGGCAATTTGTTGTTTTCAACCACAATAAGCTTAATGCCATTGTCCAATTCAATAACCTTGTACTTGCCAAAGTTTAAATCAGAGGCAGGGCCCGGTTCAGGTCTTGCACTTCTATCAAGTTGAGCACTTACATTTAGCCCAACAAACAGAATCATTAAAAGTGAAACTATCTTTTTCATTACGTTTTGTTCTTTGAATTGGATTTATTGTTGTTTGGGTAAATAGTACAATACCACACGGTTTTGCTCGGTCAAATATTTTTGAGCGGCACGTTGCATATCTTCACGTGTTACTTTGCGGTACTTTTCAATTTCGGTATTAATCAAGTTAGCATCACCAAAATACACGTGGTAGTTGGCCAAACTTTCGGCAATACCTGCCATGGTAGAGTTGCTGCTTACAAAGTCATTCTCTAACTGGTTTAGTACTTTTTGGTATTCTTTTTCAGAGATCAACTCATCACGCACATTTTTTACTTCGGTATCAATACCAGCTGCTAAGTCGCTTACTTCTTTGCCCATATTGCTTATTCCTAAAGTGATAAACAAACCACCATCTTCTAAGCTAAAAGGGAAAGCCTGTACTGCTACTCCTAATTGTTGCTCATCTACCAAACTTTTATGAAAGCGAGAACTCTGACCATCTGATAAAAGAGTGGTCAACATATCCAAGGCATAGGCATCCGGTGTGCCTTGCTTGTCAATTTTATAACCGTAAAAAATCGCAGGTAACTGTATGTTATCATATACCGTATCTACCACTTCTTTGGCCATTAGGGTTACTTCTGGTTTTGGACGAGGAATTTCGTTGGTTCCCATTGGGATAGTGCCGAAATATTTCTCTACCAAAATTTTAGCCTCTTTCGGGCTGATGTCTCCTGCAATACTTAGCGTAGCATTATTGGGTACGTAAAAAGTACCGTAAAAATCGGCAAAATCATCAATCTTAGCGGCATTCAAATCCTCCATAGTACCAATAGGGGTAATCTCGTAAGGGTGATTTGGGTATGCGTTGGCAAACATATTCTCCATAAAAGATCCATAAGGACGGTTGTCCACGCGCAATCTTTTTTCCTCTTTTACTACTTCGCGTTGCGTTTCAACACCTTGCTGGTCTACACGGGCTTGCAGCATACGCTCGCTTTCTAGCCAAAGGCCTAGCTCAAACTGATTGGAAGGCAATAACTCGTAATAAAAAGTACGGTCAAAGCTGGTGTTGGCATTTAAGGCGCCCCCATTTTGTTGTACAATTTTAGAGTACTCGCCACGGTCAATGTTTGGCGAACCTTCAAACATTAAATGTTCAAAAAAGTGAGCGAAACCAGTACGTCCTTCTTTTTCATTTTTGGCACCTACATGGTAAAGTACCGTTACGGCCACAATAGGAGTGGTGTGATCTTCGTGTAAAATTACGTGTAAACCATTATCTAGTTTATACTCTTCAAATTTTACATTGGTTTGGGCATTAGCGCCAAAAGCCATTCCTACACTAAGGAATAGCGCAAACAATTTTTTCATTTGAGTTTGATTTTTAATGAATTGATTTTTCAACTATCGAGTAGCAGCGCCAAAAGTACTAAAAAGCATAGGGTGAAAAAGGAAATAAATGGAAAGCTTTTACCTCTGTTAATAGCGCTGTGCGATTTACCGTGCAATAACCAGTTTGTGCGTTTGGCTGTGGCCTGATGGGGCTTGCAACCGAACAAAATAGAGACCAACGGGATAAGCTTCTACCGATAAGGTGGTGTGCGCGGCAGTTAACCGTTGCTCATGCCATACAGTGCCTCTAATATCCAATAGCTGCAAGGTAGTTTTTGGAGGTAATTTATCAGCGGCTATAGTTAGGGTAGTTTGTACGGGGTTGGGGAAGATATTTAACTCTTCCTTTTCGGTGATTACTTCTTCTACACCAATTCTATTTACACAACTAGGTATAGCACAGCCCATGCTGTCCATCTTTACAATCCAGCCGTTGTAGCCCAAGTGTACATTTACGTGGGTGGTATCAAAAGTTGTAAAATAGCCACCAGCTATATAACCACCATCGGAGGTGGGGCGCAAATCGTAGAGTACACTCCAATCATCTGGTGGGGCATTTACACCTTGCCCGTTATAGTACCTAAACCAAAGGTCGTTTAAGTTTTCATCGATGGCTAAGGTGTATGCTTGTACAACGCCCCCAGCTAAGTTGGTGTCTTGGTGAGCCAGTCGACCTACAGCGATAAATTTCGAACCATTTTTAATTAAATGATGAGACATTAAATTACGAATTTTGATAAATGGATAGTTTTTTTTTACAATTTCCTGTCCAGTCATATCATCTATAATAGAATAAACTGGAAAGTATTTACTTCCGCCTGCTGTTTTAGCAAAGCTTTGGCTGTAATGGATCATAATATTACCATCATCTCGGTAAGCAGCACAGGCAATTCCATCTATTTGGTTTCCTCCATACGTTTTTTGCCAAAGTAGGTTACCTGCGCTGTCGGTGCGCATTAATAAGGGGTTGGCTGTTTGCTGATCGGGCAAATAGAGTTTTGAGCCAGCCATTAAAAATCCGCCATCGGGAGTAGGATATACATGAAAGGGATATAGACTGATACTGTCCGGCTCTTGAAAAATCTTCTCCCATAGTAGTACTCCATGCTTATTGGTGCGAACTAAATTGGCATCGTAGCGACTTTTAGCTGCTACGTATGTAAGTCCAGTAAGTATGAAACCACTATCGGGGAGTTGCTTTATTTGATAAATAGGTCTTACATTGGCGCTTAAGGCGGGATACCTTAGCCACAAGGTGTCTAAGTTAGAGTCAAATTTTAAAATTCCGTTTTTCGTTGATGGCCCCAAAGCGTTATCAATGGTTGTTACAAAATTACCATCAAAAGTTTTTACTAGGCTGATGTGATTGGATGGAAAGAAAGTTTGGGTGCTGTCTATTATGCGCTTTTCTTTTACAATTGCACCAGTAGCATCAAATTGTAAGAGATTAACGCTGTATCGGTTGGTTGCGATTTGGTAAAATTGCCCAACACCAAAATACTGCCCATTACTTTCCAAAATAGATTGTATCCTAGTACTCTCCCTAATAGGTTCGTTAAACTGAGTTGTTTGCGCTTGCATTGCTGAGCTTGCAAAAAACAGCAAAAGCCCCAAAAGTGGGGCTTTAAACTGTTTAATATATAAATGGTTTGTTATCATTTTTGAATAATCACCTTTTCGCTGGCACTGTTTCCGTTAACGTCTAGCACTCGAATAACGTACTGCTAGGTAGGGGTAGTATTAATTTGGCTTTTTGCGGTGTGAATGTACTATTAAAATCTTTTGCATTTTTGCGTTGGCTATACCTTGAGTTGGCTTAAAACCGAGTTGTAAGTCAGGTAAATAAGGGTAAAATTAAGGTGTGCTAAAACTTTTTGCAAAACAATATTTTACAGCTAAATTCTTTTCATACATTTGCAGCCCTTAAAAAATAAGTGAATCATGTACGCAATAGTAGAGATAGCAGGGCATCAGTACAAAGTACAGCAAGATCAACAAATTTATGTGAACCGTTTGGCCGGAGCTGAAGGCGATACTTTATCTTTTGATAAGGTGCTTTTGACCGACAATGACGGAGCAATAGAAGTTGGCGCCCCAGTTATAGAAGGTATCGAAGTAGGTGCAAAAATTGTATCTCACCTTAAAGCCGATAAAGAGATTGTCTTTAAAAAGAAACGTAGAAAAGGCTACAAAAAGAAAAATGGCCACCGCCAAGCAATTTCATTAATTGAAATTACTGGTATTGGTAAAGGAAAAGCTAAGAAAGCAGCTCCTAAAAAAGCCGAAGCACCAAAGGTAGAAGCTAAAAAAGAGGAGGCTCCAAAAAAGGCGGCTCCAGTAGCTAAAGCGGAAGCAACGGCTGATTTAAGTAGCAAAACCGTAGCCGAGTTGAAAGAGATGGCGAAAGCCGCTGGTATTACCGGTATTTCGGCTATGAAAAAAGACGATTTGATTAAGGCGCTTAGCTAAATTATAAATATTTAAAAACAGAATATCATGGCTCATAAGAAAGGAGTTGGTAGTTCGAAGAACGGTAGAGAATCAGAAAGTAAACGCTTAGGTGTTAAAATTTTTGGTGGCCAAGGTGCTATTGCTGGTAACATTATTGTTCGCCAACGTGGTACACGTCACAATCCAGGCGAAAACGTAGGTATTGGTAAGGACCATACTTTGTTTGCTTTGGTAGACGGAACTGTTGTTTTCAAAAAGAAAAAAGACAATAAATCATACGTATCGGTAGCGCCATTCGCTAACTGATTCTAACGATTTTATAATGTTTACAAATCCTAACGAGTCAAGTGCTTGTTAGGATTTTTTTGTTTTTACTTTTGGGCAGATTTTGAAAATAAAATCGCCCGTATTATTTTAAAATTATTCAATTTTTAAGCCCATGCTCGAGCTTACTTACTTACGAAACCAAGGCCAAGAAGCCGTTGACGCTTTAGCCAAAAGAAAGATAAACGCCCAAGATACCGTGGCTTCTGTTTTACAATTAGATGAACAGAGACGAAATGGCCAAACCGAATTGGATCAGTTACTATCTGAAGCGAATCAGATAAGTAAAGAGATTGGTAATTTGTTTAAAGCCGGAAAAGCACAAGAGGCGCAAGCTTTAAAACAACGAAGTACTGAGCTTAAAGAAATTACCAAGCAAAAACAAGCCGAGCAAGAAGTTGTAAAAGCAGCGCTGGAAAGTAAGTTGGTAGAGCTACCCAATACACCTTATCATTTGGTGAAAGAAGGAGCAGGCGAAGCCGATAATGAGATTGTAAAAACGGTAGGTGAAATTCCTAAACTGGAAGGCGTAGCCAAACCACACTGGGAGTTAACGGAGCAGTACGATCTTATTAGTTTTGATTTAGGTGTTAAAATTACCGGAGCAGGTTTTCCTGTGTATATGGGTAAAGGTGCTGGCTTGCAGCGTGCTTTGATAAATTTCTTTTTAGAAGAAAATCAAAAACAAGGCTATAAGGAGTTTATTCCTCCCCACTTTATCAATGCAGCTTCGGGTTTTGGTACAGGCCAACTTCCCGATAAGGAAGGGCAGATGTACCATATGGGAGAAGATGATTTGTACGCGATACCCACTGCTGAGGTACCCATCACCAATTTGTTTAGAGATGAAATTGTAAACCGTGCCGATTTACCTATTCAATGTACCGCCTATACGCCTTGCTTTAGAAGAGAGGCAGGTAGTTATGGTAAAGATGTGCGTGGGCTAAACCGCTTGCATCAGTTTGATAAAGTGGAGATAGTAAATGTGTGCCATCCAGATGAATCGTATGCCTTATTGGATAAGATGGTGGAGCATGTGGAAGGTTTACTGCAAAAGTTGGAGTTGCCCTATCGTATTTTGCGATTGTGTGGTGGCGATATGGGTTTTACATCGGCCATGACCTATGATTTTGAGGTGTGGAGTGCTGCCCAAGAAAGATGGTTGGAAGTGAGCTCGGTTTCTAATTTTGAAACTTTTCAAAGTAACCGCATGAAATTGCGTTTTCGCGATGAAAATAACAAGACACAATTGTGCCATACGCTTAATGGTAGTGCACTGGCTTTACCAAGAATTGTGGCAGCATTATTGGAGAATCATCAAACCGAAAAAGGAATAAAAATCCCATCGGCCTTGGTGCCTTATACCCGTTTTGAATGGATAGATTAATTACCGTTGCTCTAGCAACAATAGTACTTTGGAGCATATCATCGTGCTCTCAGCCCACTCAGTTTTCAAAAGAAATTGCCGTGTTGGATTCTTTAGAAACAAGATTACTAGCTGATCAAAAATTATTGGATAGTTTAATGGCTACGGGTTTGGAGGATTGGCAACCTCAGGTTACCGAAAAGCTGAAGTATTTAAACACCCACTTAACCGATAGCCTTCATCGAGACTTTTGGCTCAATGAAATGAACTTTTTGTCTCAGGCCGAAAAAGCTTTTAGAAGATTAACGGCTAACCATGTCTCCTTATCTGAAAAAATGGCTTACAATTTAAAGCAGCAGCAAACACTCGAAAATAGTTTGCGAGATAATAAACTAACACCCGAAGAGGCGCAAAAATATCTGGAACAAGAAATAGCCGCCTATCAGCAAGAAGCGGTAATGATGGGCAAGGCGGTGTATGGTAGTAAATTAGGCATGGCTCGTTGGAATATTATCGCCCCAAGAATAGACTCGGCCATTGCGCACCTTAAGGCGAAGGAATTACCTTAAGTATGTTTGAAAATTCAAAAATTGCCAAACAATAAGTGGTTTTAAAGATGAGTTTTAGTTGCTACATTTAACCTCCTTATTTCAAGTACACGTAGTTTAACTTTAGTCCATGCTTTCACGCGCTTTTATCTTAATTTTCTTTGTTTGTTTTAGCTTTTTCGGCTTTAGCCAAGAGGGTATAAAAATTGGGGTAGGAGCTGATGATGTAAAGCAATCGATTGGAACGGAGGACTGGGAACTGGCGCAACATTATTATCAGCAAGAGGACTACGAAAAGGCACTGGTTTACTTTAAAAAGCTCACCAAAAAGCGGAAGGATAAGCGCTTATATGATTTGGGTTTAAATAGTTATTTGGCTTTAAACCAGTACAAGGAGGCGCGCTCAGTTATTAAGAATTACATTAAGCATACCCAAGGCAGACAAGGTATTTACTATGCCGATTTAGTGGGTGTGTATCAAATTGAAAAAAAGGATGGTGCAGTAAATGAGCTAATGGAAGAGCTGGTGGAGAAGATGAATGCCAACCCTAATTTAGCGTACAGTTTTGGAGATGCTTTTCAGAAAAAGGGATACCCCAATTTAGCGCTGCAAATTTACGAAGCAGCTGAGGCCGTAAGCGGGTCGGTTAATTTTGATTATCAAAAATCTCAAATATTTGGTGAGCTAGGTCAAATAGAAAGTATGTACAGTATGTACGTTAAAATGGTGGTGCAAAATCCCAATTACATGCCTACTATTAAGCAGCTTTTAGGAATGAGTTTTAACCAGGGTATTATCGATGAGCAAGTTGGTTTTTTTACTGAGTTATTAGTGAAAGAAATTCAGGCAGGAGGACCCGCCACGCTAAATGAGCTATTAGTTTTTGTGTTTATAAGACAAGAGAATTATACCGGTGCTTTTTTGCAGTTAAAGGCTTTGGATAAGCGCAATCCTGGTAATAAAAGTGATTTGTACGAATTGGCTAAGGTTTGTCAAAGTAACGAGGCGTATGAGCAAGCCCAAGAAATTTACAGATATATTATAAAGGCGGGCAGCGATTACGCCTATTATGAGCTGGCTTTAATTCTGGAATTAGAAACGAGTCAACAACAGTTATTAAAAAGTAATGACACTCAAAAAAGCGATTGGCAAAGCTTAGAGTTGCGGTATCAAAAGGCGTTTAAACATTTAAAAGGAACTCCTTACTTAGCAGATTGGAGCATGGGCTTGGCAGATGTTTTAGCCTTTAGGTTAGGCAAACCAGACTCAGCGGTGAGTGTGCTTAAAGGCTTGTTTAGCAACGCTATGGTAGGTGAAAAAGCCATTGCCTTGGCTAAAATTAAATTGGGCGATATTTTGTTGTTTTCGGGAGATAGATGGGAGGCCATATTAATGTACGGTCAAGCCGAGAAAGCATTTGAACAATCGCCAATAGGGCAAGAAGCTAAGTTTAAAAAAGCAAAAGCAGCCTATTATGTGGGCGATTTTGAATGGGCGCAAAGTACCTTTAATGTATTGAAGGAGAGTACCTCTAAACTCATCGCGAATGATGCCATGAGTTATTCGTTATTAATCACCGATAATACAGCTTTAGATACAAATACAGAAGCGCTGGAGATGTACGCCAAAGCAGATTTACTATTGTATCGTCAGCAATACGATTCGGTGAACACGCTGTTAAGTAGGATGGATATTGCGTTTGGGGATCACCCTATTTTGGATGATGTGCTTTTTATGCAGGTAAAAGTGCATGTAGAACTTAGAGAATATCTGGCAGCAGCCGATAAATTGGAGACCTTATTAACCACCTATCCTAAAAGTATTTTGGCTGATAATGCCCTTTACCAATTGGCGGGTTTATATGAAGTAGAGCTGGCGCAAAAGGAAAAAGCAAGTGAATTATATCAGCAATTATTCATTGAACATACTGATAGCTTTTTTGCAGCCGATGCGCGCAAACGTTTTAGGGAGCTACGTGGTGATGTACTTAACTAGAAATGATGACCAGAGATTCGATTATATCCATATTTGAAGAAATGGCGGACGCTTATCCCGACCAAAAAGTAAAGGGAAAATCGATGCCTTATTTATCTCTAAATGGAAATATGTTTGGTTTTATCAGTAAAGAAAATCAGTTAGTATTAAGGCTTTCCAAAGAGGATAGAGCTGCGTTTTTAAGTTCGTTTGAGGGAAGTGAAATATTTCAACACGGTGTATTAATGAAAGATTATGTGGCCGTTCCAACTTCTTTGTTAGAGGATAAAGAAGGATTGGCTGGTTGTTTTGAAAAATGCTGGACAAACGCCACAAGCTTAAAACCAAAACCTAGTAAAAAGAAGTAATCTTGTCTGTTCCATTTACCCCGAATAAAGTATTAATTACTGGTGGTACCGGATTGGTAGGCCAAGCTCTTACGGAGAGTTTATTGAATAAAGGCATTGGGGTCCATCATCTAAGTTCACGAAACAATACAGACGCTAAGGTTCCTACTTTTCAATGGAATTACTTGAAAGGAACGATTGATGAACAGGCATTGGAAGGCGTTGATACCATTGTTCATTTAGCGGGGGCAGGTGTAGCTGATAAGCGCTGGAGTGCTGCACGGAAAAAAGTGCTGTTAGAAAGCCGTGTGCATACGGCACAATTGATCTACGATACTTGCGCAAGCTTAAATAAATGGCCTAAGGTTTTTGTTTCTGCATCAGGAATAGGTTACTACGGTTTGGAGACCAGCCTTGAACTTTGCAAGGAAAGTGATTTAGCTGCTTCGGATTTTTTTGGTGAGTTGTGTAGAAAATGGGAAGAGAAAGCATTGCAATTTTCGGAAAAGGGTAGCAGAGTAGTTTGCCTTAGAACGGGAGTAGTTTTAACACCTCAAGGTGGTGCTATGAAACACTTGTTGGCCTTGGCGGGAAAAGGACTAACCACTATTTTTTCGGATGGAAAGCAGGCCATGCCATGGATTGCTTTAGAAGATTTGGTGGGATTGTATCAAACTTCTATTTGTAACCTAAATTGGCAAGGAGCTTTTAACGCCTGTGGCCCAACGCATAATAATCATAAGGAAGTGATGCGTTGGCTCGCTAATTTTGCAAACTCTAAGATTTGGTTGCCTAAGGTGCCTACCTTTGCCGCTAGGCTTGCACTCGGGCAAATGAGTAAAATGCTAACAGAAGGTAAGCCAATTTCGGTGAATAAGGCCGTGGAGATGGGTTACAATTTTGAAATTAAGGAACTATCACAAATAAAATAAAGCTGTGTACATTTATAACGTTACTGTAAATATTGAAGATGCCGCACATGATAAATGGTTGGCTTGGATGAAAGAAACCCATATTTTGGATGTTTTGGCTACCAAGCTTTTTATAGACTGTAAACTTACCGAGGTGCTGGTAGATCATGAGCAAGGAAGGACGTATTCAATACAATACACCGTTAAGGATGAAGAAACTTTAAAGCTGTACCAAGAGGTTTACGCCAAAAAGCTACAGCAAGAGCATCGGGATCTTTTTGAAGGTAAGTTTGTAGCTTTTAGAACCTTGTTGCGTGTAGAAGGGCATTTTCAAAATACCGACCCCCGTTAAGTTGTGTCATCCGAAAGGAAATATTCCAAATCCCAGGCTCGTATTTTAATACATAAGTATTGCGCTTATCAAGAGCGTAGTCACAACCAAGTTCGCTCAAAGTTATTTGAGTATGGTCTTTATCCTGATTGGGTGGAGGAGCTTATTGTGGAACTGATTCAAGGAAACTTTGTTAATGAGGAGCGCTTTGCGCGAGCCTTTGTTCGAGGGAAGTTTCGTATAAAAAAGTGGGGTAGGAACAAAATCAAACAGGCTTTGTACCCTCATAAACTATCGGCTTATGTTTTAAAAAAAGCGTTTTCTGAGATAGATGAACAGGAATACCAGCGCGTGTTAGAGGAAGTAATTGCAAAAAAAGCAAGCACCGTAAAGTTAAAAAATCAATTTGATCGAAACGGTAAAATTGCCCAATATGCCATTAGCAGAGGTTTTGAGTCTGATATGGTTTGGGAGCTAGTTAAAGCGCTTTAAATCAGTGATTCCAGCTTTTGGCCAACTTGCTGAATATCTTCCATGCTTACATCTAGGTGAGTAACAAAACGCAACTTTCCTTGCCCCATACCAATGGCTAAAACGCCCATATCGGCCAGCTTAGCTAAAAAGGCTTCATCTGATTTACCTTCTCTCAAGTAAAAAATTACAATGTTGGTTTCCACGGGCTCAATACTTTTTACCCAGCTGCATTTTTCCAACGCTTGTTTTAGCACTTGCGCTTTTTCATGGTCTTCGCTTAGGCGCGAAATATGATTATCCAAAGCATAAATTCCAGCGGCAGCTATAAAACCAGCTTGTCTCATGCCCCCACCAAATTTTTTACGTACCCTTTTGGCTTCAAAAATAAAGGACTTATCCGCTAGTAGCAACGAGCCTACCGGGCAGCCGAGACCCTTGCTTAAGCAAATAGAAATGGAGTCAAATAAATTTCCATAATCTTTGGGTGATTGATTTTTGGCGATTAAAGCATTAAACAAACGGGCACCATCTAAGTGGTAGCCCAAATTGTTTTCGGTACAAACTGCTTTTATCTGGTGCAATGATTCCAAATCATAACAGCTGCCTCCTCCTTTGTTACTGGTATTTTCAATAGCTACTAAACTGGTACGTGCCGCATGTACATCCATTGGGTTTCCAATAGCTGCCTCTACATCTGTGGAATTCATTAAACCTCTATCACCTCCTATTAGTTTGGCCTGGCAGCCTGCGTTAAAAGCCATTCCGCCACCTTCGTAATTGTAAATGTGTGCGTAGTTGTGGCTAATTATTTCATCTCCTAATCGAGTGTGAACTTTAATTGCAATTTGGTTGGTCATGGTGCCGCTAGGGCAAAAAAGAGCCGCTTCCATTCCAAAAAGATCAGCCGCTTTTTCTTCTAAAAGATTAATGCTAGGATCTTCGCCAAATACGTCATCGCCAACAGTTGCCTGCATCATCGCGTTAAGCATAGCTGTGGTTGGCTTAGTTACCGTATCCGATCTTAAATCAATACTCATGGTTTAATTTTTAAATGGATGGTGAAAGTAAGTAAGCCACACTAAATGGGGGGTAGAAATATTAAAAGTTGGCTATAATTTTTTGAATTGCGCCATATCGAACTTTACGGAAATAATATTGGTATATAAATTTCCGGAGGCATCACCTATATCCGCGAAAGCGTAATCTATAGAAACACCATGATATAAAAATCCAACGCCTACATTGGGTTGCAGGGTATGTGTTTGTTTATTATTAATATCGGTAACCTTTTGGATGTTACCAATACCACCTCGTAAAAAAATCAAATTTTTATAACCTAGTTCAGTACCAAAGCTGGGGCTAATGTTTCCAAAATCGGCAGATACTAAGGTGTTTTCTTTGCCACCAAAAGTAAACTCGGCATTTAGCTCGGGTTGCAAAGTATATTTATCGTTGAGCTTAAATTTTCTACCAATACCTAGGTTTAAAGAAGGCAGGGTAAGCTCTAAGTTTTCATCGGGCAATTCGTTTCCTGTTTGCTCAAAAACATCTTCAAAGTCATCCAAGGTATAACTCCAAGCATTAAAGGTAGAGGTGGCATCTCTAAGGTTGGCACCTACTTGCCATTTTCCTAAATCGTATTGCGCCCCTAAGTCAAATCCAAAACCAAAGGCTCTGGCAAAATCGCCAATCTGGCGGTAAATTAGTTTTACGTTAAGGCCGTAACGTAGGTTCTCTACTTTTTCGGAGGTACGCGCTAGCGAGCCTATTAAGGCATAGTCGGCAGCGGTAAATTTAGTAATGCGATCGTAATCTACATTGCCGTTTTCATCGATTAACTGTGTGGTATTTAGTATGTTGTCAACGCCAAAGCGTACCATAGAAACAGCTACGGTATTTTTCTTATCAAGGCGTTTAGCAAAAGCTAGGTAATCGTATTGGCCAATACCAGCAAAATATTCGGCATGCATGGCGGCCGCTTGCCACGATTGGCCGATATGGTTTAATCCCGCAGGGTTCCAGTAGGCCGAGGTAACATCGTTGGTAGAGGCAGTAACCGAATTGGACATGCCCAACGATCGCGCATCAACACTTAAAAACAAAAAGGAGTTACTGTACTTACGGCCTTGACTAAGGCCGATAATGGGAAGTAAAAAAAGAAGGATAACTAAGTTTCTCAAGCTAATTTCGTTTAGGCAAATAACATGAATTCCGTATTAAAAACTGCATATTTGCGCTAATATTGCTCAAAATAATTGTCGTGTTAAAAAGCTTAGTTCCCAATTTATTAACCCTCTCTAATTTGGCCTGTGGCCTGTTGGGTATTTTGGCCATTTTAAAGGGCGATTTCTTAACGGCAGCCTACCTGTGTGGAGGCTCTCTTATTTTTGATTTTATGGATGGCTTTGCCGCCAGAGCTTTGGGGGTACACTCCGAATTGGGCAAGCAACTCGATTCTTTAGCCGACATGGTGAGTTTTGGAGTAGTGCCTGGATTTTTGTTGTTTAAATTATTTGGCTTGGCCGAGTTTGGAGCGGAGCCCATTCCTGATTTTTTGAAATACTTGGGCTTGTTAGTGCCGCTTTTTTCGGCATTGCGTTTAGCCAAGTTTAATATTGATGAGAGGCAATCGGATTACTTTATTGGAATGCCCACACCGGCCAATGCCCTTTTTATATTTGCTGTGGCCTTAACCGCGGTACATAGCGGTAATGAAAGTTTAAAGGCTATTTTGTTGCATCCCGTTTTGTTAACAGGCCTAAGTATTGGTACCTCTATTTTGTTGGTGGCCGAACTGCCTTTAATGTCGCTAAAGGCAAAAAATGTAAAATGGGCTGATAATAAAGGAAGAATAATTTTATTGGCAATAATTTTACTTTTGGTAGTAACTTTAAGGCTGCGAGCCGCCCTGTTTATTATACCTTTGTACCTCATTTTATCGCTTATATTTAAACCCACTTCAAAATGACATTTACAGCAGAAATCGACATTATGCCTCAAAAAGCACTGCTAGATCCTCAAGGTAAAGCAGTAAGTAGCAGTATGACTAATATTGGGCTAGCCGAAATTTCGGGTGTTCGAATTGGTAAACATATAAGCCTACAGGTAGAAGCAGCTAGTGAAGAAGCGGCTAAAGCCAAAGTAGAGGAAGCTTGTAAAAAATTATTAGCCAATCAAATTACAGAGAGTTTCGAATTTGTAATTGCACAGAACTAAAATTACCGTATCTTTGGTAATAGGATTGAGGTTTTTTTTAAAAATCGAAAGAGAGCCCCGCATTATTTATAGTGCGGGGTTTTTTAGTGCCTATTGGTAAATCAAAATAGTACTATGAATTTTTTAGCTCATCTGCACCTTTCAAATAACCAGCCCGATTGGATGTTTGGCAACTTTATTGCCGATTCGGTGCGCAGCAGTCAGCTCAAAAATTATTCACGAGCTGTGGTGCAAGGTATTAAGCTACACCAGTTGATAGATGAGTTTACTGACCATCATCCCATAGTAATGGAAAGTAAGGAACGCTTAAGGCCACAGCAAGGAAAATACAGTCCGGTAGTCATTGATATTTTATACGATCATTTTTTGGCGGCCAACTTTTCAGATTATAGTAAAGTGCCGTTGGTTCCTTTTGCCAAGGAGGCTTATATTTTTTTACAAAGCAGAGCTCATGAATTTCCTCCTACCGTTAAAAGGATGTTTCCGTATATGAAAAAGCACAACTGGTTGGTGAATTATGCTAATAGGGAAGGTTTGGAAAGTGTATTAAATGGAATGAGCCGTAGAGCGAAGTTTGAGAATAGGATGGGAGAGTCGGTGGAAATGCTGTACACCCATTATGCCCTTTTTGAAAAGGAATTTAAAGCATTTTACCCTTTGCTAAAACAACGGGTAGATCAAGAAATGGCATTGTTTTCATCTGCCGATAAGGCATAAAAAAACCCGGCATGCGTACATACAGGGTTTTGCTTTTATAGTGGGTTCGCTTACTAGCGGATATCGTCACCTTCTTTATAACCAATTAGCTTGTGAGCTAATTTTGGGTTAACCGCTTCAATACCAATAATGGTAAGCCAGTATCCAACAAAAAGGCCTAAAAATAGCAACATGCTAAAGCCCATTAAGAAGATAATTAAGAAAATAAAAAATCCGAGAGTCTTAGTAAACATTCTTTCTAATTTTGGGCTGCTAAGTTAATGCAAATTTGCAGAGATAAAAGCATTTTTTAGGATTATGAAATTAAGTAGCAAAACCTTTATTTTTTTTAGTGCCGTAGTTTGTTCCGCTCTGTTTGCAGGTCTATCTATTCCTTTAATAAATGGCAAGGTGCCGCCCAATGCTTTTTATGGTATTCGCATACCTATTGCTATGGAAAGTGAGGTGCTTTGGTATAAAGTAAATCATATTGGTGGCAAGGCTTTGTTATATGCTGCCGTTTTTATGTTGCTAAGTAATTTGCTCTTATTTATTTTTAGAAAAAAAGTAAAGGCGAGTTATTATGCAGGTATATTTTTAACCTTGGTTTTGGCTACGGTATTTTTAGCTACACTAATTACCCATCATCACGCATCTCAATTGTAAATTTGCCGTTTTAAGATAAATTCAGAAAATCACAAAAATAGAATTCAATACAATGGATTATAGAATAGAAAAAGATACCATGGGCGAGGTAAAAGTACCTGCCGAAAAGTACTGGGGAGCGCAAACCGAAAGAAGTAGAAATAATTTTAAAATTGGTGTAGAAGCCAGCATGCCTATAGAAATTGTGCATGGATTTGCCTATTTAAAAAAGGCTGCGGCTCATGCCAATTGTGATTTAGGTGCTTTACAACCCGAAAAGAAAGATTTGATATCGGCAGTATGCGATGAAATTTTAACGGGCATGCACGATGCGGAATTTCCGTTGGTTATTTGGCAAACTGGATCGGGTACCCAAAGTAATATGAACACCAATGAGGTAATAGCCAACCGCGCGCATGTATTGGCGGGTAACACTTTAGGGGAGGGAGATCGCTTTATTCATCCTAATGATGATGTAAATAAAAGCCAGAGCTCAAACGATACCTTTCCTACGGGGATGCACATTGCATGCTATAAGCGAATTGTAGAAACAACGATACCCGGTGTTGAAAAACTGAGAGATACTCTGGAGGCAAAATCAAAAGCGTTTAAGGAAGTAGTAAAAATTGGTCGTACCCACCTAATGGATGCTACGCCACTTACCTTAGGGCAGGAGTTTAGCGGATATGTTTCGCAATTAAACCACGGTTTGGTAGCCTTAAAAAACACCTTGGCACATTTATCCGAACTCGCTTTGGGTGGAACAGCAGTAGGTACAGGAATTAATACGCCACAGGGATACGCACCATTAGTAGCGCAAAAAATTGCGGAGTTTACAGGTCTGCCATTTATTACAGCCAATAATAAGTTTGAAGCCTTGGCCGCTCATGATGCCTTGGTAGAAACCCACGGTGCTTTAAAGCAAATGGCGGTTTCATTGATGAAAATTGCAAACGATATTCGCTTGCTAGCTTCTGGGCCACGTTCTGGAATTGGTGAAATTACCATTCCGGCCAACGAGCCAGGTTCATCTATTATGCCTGGAAAAGTAAACCCTACTCAGTGTGAGGCGCTTACCATGGTGTGTGCTCAGGTTATGGGTAACGATGTAGCAGTTACGGTTGGAGGAATGAACGGCCATTACGAGCTTAATGTTTTTAAACCTGTTATGGCGGCCAATGTGTTACAGTCCGCTCGTTTACTTGGAGATGCTTGTGTAAGCTTTACAGAGCACTGTGCGGTGGGTATTGAGCCCAACCATGGGGTAATTAAACGCCATTTAGATAATTCGTTGATGCTGGTAACGGCTTTAAACACCAAAATTGGTTACGAAAAAGCAGCTAAAATTGCCAAAACAGCGCACGAAAATGGAACGACCTTAAAAGAAGAAGCGGTAAATTTAGGTTACCTTTCGGCTGATGAATTTGATGCCTGGGTTAAACCCGAGGAGATGGTGGGTTCTTTAAAATAGCCAATGAAAAATATGAATAAACTAATTTTTAGAGGGACGATGCTGTTAGCATGGTCCCTTTTGTTTGCTTGTCAGCAACAGGAAAAGGCGGAAACACTTTATTTCAACGCCACTATTTACACGGTAGATTCCACTTTTAGTACCGTGGAGGCCATGGCTATTAGAGAAGGTAAAGTGGTGGCAACTGGTAGTTTTGATGAGCTAGATAAGCAGTATGTTTTTGAGCAAAAAGTAGATTTGGAAGGGCAGTTTGTCTATCCTGGTTTTAATGATGCCCACTCTCATTTTATGGGCTATGCGCAAAGTATAAAAGCGGCCAATTTGTACGGCACCCATTCGTGGGAAGAGGTGTTAACACGAGTGCAAGATTTTCATACCAAAGAGCAAGGCGATGTGATTTTTGGCCGTGGTTGGGATCAAAACCATTGGGATGTAAAAGAGTTTCCAACGCGTAATGAATTAGATTCCCTATTTCCTAATACGCCAGTGGCTTTGGTACGGATAGATGGCCATGCTTGGTTAGTGAATGGTGCGGCTTTGGCACTTTCGGGAATTAATGGAGAGAGTGAAATTAGAGGGGGAATTGTAAAGATGGAAAATGGGGAACCCACCGGTTTACTTATTGATAACGCTATTAGTTTGCTTGATTGGCCTAAAATGCCCGTAGCCCAAATGGCGGATCTTTTACAGCAAGCCGAGCAAAACCTTTTTGCAGCTGGCCTTACCACGGTGTGCGATGCCGGCTTGGAGCGCTACCAAATAGAAATGCTGGATAGTTTACATAAGGCAGAAGCTTTAAAAATAAGAGTGTATGCCATGGTAGCGGATGAGGAGCATTTAATGGAATATTACCTAAAAGTAGGACCACTTTACACGGATAAACTTAATGTGCGTGCTTTTAAATTTTATTTAGATGGTGCCTTGGGTTCTAGAGGGGCTTTAATGTTAGCACCCTATGCGGATGACAGCAACAACGTGGGTTTGCAGTTAAATAGCTACCAACATTATTTAGAAGCTGCTAAAAAATTAGAAGCTGCTGGTTGGCAAATGTGCGCCCATGCTATTGGCGATTCGGCCAATAGGCTGGTGCTAGATGTGTATAGTGAGGTGCTAAAAGATAAAGACAGCCGCTGGCGGGTAGAGCACGCCCAAATTGTGCATCCAAAAGATGTATTGCGTTTTGGCGAGTTGGGTGTAATTCCCTCCATACAACCTACGCATGCTACCAGCGATATGGCTTGGGCGTATGAACGCTTAGGTGCAGAAAGAATGAATGAGGCGTATCCTTATAAATCATTGAAAAAATCAGCTGGGGTATTAGCTTTAGGTACCGATTTTCCAGTTGAGAGAATCAGTCCAATACTTACTTTTTATTCGGCTGTTTTTAGGATGGATGGCGATGGAAACCCGCCAGGAGGGTTTGGTCCGGATGAAATGCTGACCCGAGAAGAGGTGTTACGAGGTATGACAATAGATGCCGCCTACGCGGAATTTGAGGAGCACCGCAAAGGTAGTTTGGAAGCAGGCAAGTTGGCAGATTTTGTAGTGCTCGATACCGATTTGCTATCTGCCGAAAGGCAAAAAATACGCAACACTAATGTACTGGCCACCTACCTAAATGGCGATTTGGTTTTTAAGGCCGAATAGAACTACAATTGAAATAGAAAATCAATTATATTAGGCATCAAATAGAAACTCCATGAGCAAACAACCTACTCGTTTATTTGATATTCCACGCTACCAATTGCAACATGGTGCATTAGAGGATGCTTACGCTACCAAAATTAACGGGGTTTGGCAAAAGTTGAGCACGGCTAATTTTATAGAAATGGCCGAAACTTGCAGCCGTGGTTTGATGGAAATGGGCGTAACCAAAGATGATAAGATTGCCTTAATATCTACCAATAACCGTTTTGAGTGGCATGTGATGGATATGGGGATTTTGCAATTGGGTGCGGCAAACGTTCCTGTGTATCCTACTATCTCTAGTGCCGATTACAAGTTCATTTTTTCAGATGCGGAAGTGAAGTACTGTTTTGTTTCAGACAGGGCTTTGTACGATAAAGTGATGGCCATCAAAGAGGAAGTTCCTTCTTTGGAAGAGGTGTTTATTTTTGAGGAAGAACCCGGTGTCCGAAATTGGAAGGAAGTATTGGAGTTAGGCAAAGCCAACCCACAGCACCAAGCAGAGTTAGAAAAGCGCATGGAGGCGGTGCAGTATGAAGATTTGGCAACGTTGATTTATACCTCGGGAACTACGGGTTTTCCTAAAGGTGTAATGCTGGCGCATAAAAATTTGGTCTCTAATGTGGTGGATAGTTGTGTACGCATACCTTCTATTAAAAACACCAAGGCATTAAGTTTTTTACCCATTTGCCACGTGTTTGAGCGCATGCTTACCTATTTGTATATGTACCAAAGTGTGTCCATTTACTTTGGTGAATCAATTGATAAAATTGGCGATAATATTAGGGAGGTTAAACCCGAACTGTTTGCAGCGGTACCACGATTACTCGAGAAAGTATACGATAAAATTGTTAGTAAAGGATCGGAGTTAAGCGGACTTAAAAAGATGCTGTTTTTTTGGGCCGTAGAGGTTGCCAAAGATTACGAAGAACATGCAGGTGAAGGTTTTTATGAATTTAAAAGAAAAATTGCTGCTAAGTTGATTTTTAGTAAGTGGCAAGAAGCTTTGGGCGGAAATATAAAGGCGATTGTATCAGGAGGTGCGGCTTTAAACCCAAGCCTTAATGCCATTTATACAGCAGCTGGTTTTAACATCCAAGAAGGTTATGGTTTAACCGAAACTTCTCCAGTAATATCGGTAAACGGACCAGATGATAAAACTAAAATTGTAGGTTCAGTTGGCATGCCAATACCTAATGTAGAAGTGAAAATTGAGGAGGATGGAGAGATAATGTGTAAGGGACCCAATGTAATGATGGGCTACTATAAAAACCCAGAGCAAACTGCTGAAGCGTTTACGGATGGCTGGTTTCATACGGGAGATATTGGTGAATGGCTAAACGGTAATTTTTTGCGAATTACAGATCGTAAAAAGGAAATGTTTAAAACCTCTGGAGGAAAGTATGTAGCTCCGCAGGTACTCGAAAACAAGCTTAAAGAATCAAGATTTATTGAGCAAGTAATGGTAATTGGTTCAGGAGAGAAACACCCCGCGGCCTTTATTCAGCCTGATTATGAGTTTGTAAAAAGTTGGGCTCGTAAAAAGGGAATTGCTCATGAAAGCATTGAAGATTTGGCTAAAAACAAATTGGTTAAATCCAGAATTGCCGAAGATGTGGAGCTAATCAACGAAACCTTTGGTAAATCCGAGCAAATAAAAAAGTTTGAACTAACCACCGATGTTTGGTCGGTAGATGCGGGACATTTAACACCAAAATTAAGCTTAAAGCGGAAAGCCATTTTAGCTAAATACCCTGATTTGTATAAGACAATTTACTCTGAAGAGTAAGGCTTAAAAACAGTGTTATGCAGTACGCGGCTATTTTAAGAGGTATAAATGTAGGCGGTAAGCGCAAAGTTTTAATGGTAGATTTAAAGCAACTGCTGCAGAAATATGGCTTTCAAAATGTACAAACTTATATTCAAAGTGGTAATGTAATTTTTGATTGGAATGGCAACGAAACGAACGAGCAGCTAGCGACTAAAATAAAAGAACGGCTGCTAGAGAAATATGGTTTTGAAGTACCGGTTTTGGTGCGTACGGCAGATCAAATAAAAGAAGCAATAGCAACCAACCCGTATGTAAAGTCGAAGAAACCCATCGAGAACCTGCATCTTACCTTTTTGCAAACCATACCCGAAAAGGATAGGTTAGCGGAAATTTCGACTTACGATTACCCACCTGATATGTGTCAGATTATAGATGGAAACGTGTTTGTATGCTGTGCCAACGGCTACAGCGCCAGTAAATACACCAATCAATTTTTTGAGAAAAAGCTAAAAGTAGCCGCCACTACCCGAAACTGGAAGACGGTGCTTAAGCTGGCCGAATTAATGAATGTTAAATAAGGCTGATGAAAGTCATTTATTTATACATTTGAGTTTCAAATATTTGCTTGCCGCTTTCGCGGAATGTATAATGAGGGTCTAAACCTCATTTTTTTAACGAGCAAATAAATCTTCTATAAAGGTTTAAAAAAAAAGGCAATTTTATTATGCACGCATAATAAAATTGCGTATATTGGCGTACCTAAACTACGCATATTGAAACCAGAAGAAACGATAGATTTTCATATCAAAAAAACGTGGCAAAGTATTGCCCGTATGTATAACGAGGAAGCACAAAAGTACGGAGGTACTATGGCTACAGGTTATGTTTTGTTAAACATAGATTTAGAAAAAGGAACGCCCTCTACCGCCTTGGGTCCTAAAATGGGTATGGAGGCTACAAGTTTATCTCGTACTCTTAAAAGTATGGAAGACCGTGGGCTTATCACGCGAAAGCGTAACCCAAAGGATGGAAGAAGCGTATTGATTTGCCTTACTGATTTTGGAAAGATAAAGAGAGAGGATGCGAAGTTGGCCGTGCTTCAGTTTAATGAGGTAATACAGGCTAAAATTGGAAAAAAACGATTGACATCATTTTTTAAAGTGATGGGAGAAGTAAATGAATTGATTGCAACAAAAAA
The DNA here is from genome assembly GCA_937146805.1 of uncultured Owenweeksia sp. Taxonomy (GTDB): domain Bacteria; phylum Bacteroidota; class Bacteroidia; order Flavobacteriales; family Schleiferiaceae; genus Owenweeksia. The sequence goes on from CAKZRR010000028.1 coordinate 64,694, forward strand.
AATATACGGAGGTGATGACGCGAACGATTAAGAAAGTAGCTGTTTTAGGATCGGGAATTATGGGCTCACGCATTGCGTGCCATTTTGCCAATATTGGGGTACAAGTATTGTTGTTAGATATTGTTCCTAAGGAGTTGCTACCAGCCGAAAAGGCCAAAGGCTTAACTCTACAAAGCAAACCGGTGCGCAACAGGTTGGTAAACGAAGCTTTAAAGAGTACCTTAAAAAGTAAGCCAAGCCCTATTTATAGCACTGATTTTATACAGCGCATTGATACGGGTAACTTTGAGGATAACCTGGGACAAGTAGCCGAGGCCGATTGGATTATAGAAGTGGTAGTTGAAAGATTGGATATAAAACAACAGGTTTTTGAGCAGGTTGAAAAGCACCGAAAAATAGGGAGTTTAATATCTTCAAATACTTCTGGCATTCCTATAAATTTAATGACAGAAGGGCGCAGCGAAGATTTTAAGAAACATTTTTGCGGCACACACTTCTTTAACCCACCTCGTTATTTAGAGCTTTTAGAAATCATTCCCACCAAAAGTACCTTGCCCAGTGTGGTAGATTTTTTAATGCATTTTGGTGATAGATTTTTGGGTAAAACTACTGTATTGGCCAAAGATACGCCTGCTTTTATTGCCAATAGGGTGGGTATTTTTGGTATTATGGATTTGTTTCACAATGCACAGCAACTTGGGCTTAGTATTACCGATGTAGATAAACTTACAGGGCCTATTATTGGCAGGCCTAAGTCGGCTACTTTTAGAACGGCCGATGTGGTGGGCTTGGATACCTTAATGCATGTTTCAGAAGGTTTGCACCAAGCGGTAAAAAATGATGAACGCAATACCACTTTTGCCTTACCTGAGTTTTTGCAAACTATGAAAGCCAATAACTGGCTGGGTTCTAAAACGGGACAGGGTTTTTATAAAAAGGTGAAAGGCGAAAATGGCAAATCGCAAATATTAGCCTTGGATTTAAAAACCTTGGAGTATGGAGCACAGGTAAAAACAAAGTTTCCTGTTTTTGAGCAAACTAAAACCATTGATAAAGTTATTGACAGGTTTAAGGTACTCGTGGCCGCTAAGGGAGCTGCAGGAGATTTTTATAGGAAGTCCTTTGCCGGCTTGTTTGCTTATGCTTCCAATCGTATTCCCGAAATATCAGATGAGCTTTTTAGAATAGACCAAGGCATGCGTGCTGGTTTTGGTTGGCAGCATGGTCCTTTTCAGATATGGGATGCCATAGGAATTGAAAAGGGATTGCAGTTATTAGAGGATGAAGGCTTAAAGGCCGGTTCTTGGGTTGGCGATATGTTGAAAGATGACCAAAGCAGCTTTTATAATATGAGTGAAGGTGTTTTGCAATATTATTCTATTCCTGATAAGGAAATGAGGGCTGTGCCGGGCAGCGAAGACTTTATTGTTTTGGATAATATTAGAGCAGAAAAAACGATTTGGAAAAATACTGAGTGTTCTGTTTTGGATTTGGGCGAAGGCATTTTATGCGTAGAGTTTCAGTCAAAAATGAACAGCCTAGGTAGCGGTGTTTTAGCGGGTATTAATGAAGGAATAGAGCTAGCTGAAAAAGAATACAAGGGAGTAGTGATTGCCAATCAAGGCGAAAACTTTACGGTGGGCGCCAACCTAGCTATGATTTTTATGATGGCCATTGAGCAGGAGTACGATGATTTGAATTTTGCCGTAAAATATTTTCAAGATACCATGATGCGTATCCGCTACAGCGATATACCGGTAGTAGTGGCACCACACAGCATGACTCTTGGAGGTGGTTGTGAAGCAGCATTACATGCCGATGCAGTTCAGGCGGCAGCCGAAACGTATATGGGATTGGTGGAGTTTGGTGTAGGTGTAATTCCTGGCGGTGGCGGTAGTAAGGAGATGACCAAACGTGCCTCGGATAGATATGTTAAAGATGATGTGGAGCTAAATGCCTATCGCGAAAATTTGATAAACATTGCTCAGGCCAAGGTTTCTTCTTCTGCTTACGAAGCTTTTGAATTAGGTTATTTGGTAGAAGGGCGTGATAAAATTTCAATGAACAAGCATCGCCTAATCGCTGATGCCAAGGCTTCATGTTTATCAATGGCCAATCGAGGATATAAACCACCTACCAAAGAGAAAAATATTAAGGTATTGGGTAAGCAAGCCTTGGGTACTTTTATGGTAGGAGCGCACCAAATGTGGGAGGGTGGTTATGCTACAGCCTACGAAAAAATGATGGTAGGTAGATTGGGTGAAGTGTTTGCTGGTGGTGATTTGAGCGAAGCTACCCAGGTAAGTGAGCAATATTTATTAGATATGGAAAGGAAGGTTTTTGTGGAGCTTTGTGCTCAAAAAAGCACCATGGAACGTATTCAACATATGCTGCAAACAGGCAAGCCATTAAGGAATTAAAATTATTTAAAAGCCACAGTGCTTTTGTATTAATAGCATAAAAAAAACAGAAAGTTATGCAAGAAGCATATATCGTTTCAGCTAAAAGAACAGCCGTAGGAAAATCAGGTAGGGGAGTTTTTCGTTTTACACGACCAGATGATTTGGCGGCAGGTGTAATTAAAAATATAATGGACGAGATGCCACAATTAGAGGCTACTCGTATAGATGACGTGATTGTAGGTAATGCCATGCCGGAGGCCGAACAAGGTTTAAATATGGGGCGCTTGGTATCTCTAATGGGCTTGTCAACCGATGCAGTGCCGGGTGTAACGGTAAATCGCTATTGCGCTTCGGGGCTTGAGGCGATTGCTATAGCTACGGCCAAAATAAAATCAGGAATGGCTAACTGTATCGTAGCGGGTGGAGCTGAAAGTATGAGCTACATTCCAATGGGGGGTTATAAAGTGGTGCCAAATTACCAAACCGCAAGTGCCAACCCAGATTGGTACAATAATATGGGTTTAACAGCAGAGGCGGTGGCCGATAAGTATAAAGTAAGCCGTGAAGATCAAGATGCCTTCGCCTTAGAATCGCATAATAGAGCGCTAAAAGCTATTGCCGAAGGGCGCTTTAAGGATCAGGTTGTGCCCATTGAGGTAGAGCAAGTTTTTTTAGATGAAAATGAAAAAAGGCAAGTCAAAAAGTTTACTGTTGATACGGATGAAGGCCCTCGAAAGGGTTCTAATTTAGAAGCTCTAGCCAAATTACGACCTGTATTTGCAGCCAAAGGCTCTGTAACGGCTGGCAACTCTAGCCAAACATCAGATGGAGCAGCTTTTGTAATGGTGATGAGTGAGGCTATGGTAAAAGAATTGGGCTTAGAACCCATTGCTAAATTGGTAAGTTATGCAGCTATGGGAGTGCCGCCTCGTATTATGGGTATCGGTCCTGTTAAAGCTATACCAAAAGCCTTAAAACAGGCAGGAATGAATCTGAATACAATTGATTTAATAGAGCTAAATGAAGCTTTTGCATCGCAAAGCTTGGCTGTATGCCGTGAGCTTGGTTTAAACCAAGAAATAGTGAATGTAAATGGTGGAGCAATATCTATGGGGCATCCGCTGGGATGTACAGGCGCAAAATTGAGCGTTCAAATTTTTGATGAGCTTAAAAGGCGAGATAAAAAATATGGAATGGTGACCATGTGTGTGGGAACAGGCCAGGGTTCGGCTGGTATTTATGAGATGTTGTAAAAATAATAAAATATATTATGCACGCATAGCTTTAAGTCGTACATTTGCCGGCTCAAAGCAGTGCATTTTAACTTAAAATGTAACGCTATGTCAGAAAACATGTTAAACGAGGATTACTTAAAAGGAGGAGAATTTATAATTCGCGACACGGTTTGCGAAGAGATATTTGTACCCGAAGATTTCTCGGAGGAACAGCGTATGATGGCAGAGGCCACTACGGAGTTTATGGACAAAGAAGTGGTACCCAATCGTGAGCGATTTGAAAATAAGGACTATGCCTTTACCGAAGAGCTAATGAAAAAGATTGGCGAAATGGGCTTATTAGGAATTACGGTTCCTGAAAGTTTAGGCGGATTGGGAATGGATTTTAATACCTCCATGCTTATCACCGATCGTATTTCTGGAGCAACAGGTTCTTTGTCAACGGCCTATGGGGCTCATACAGGTATTGGCGTGTTGCCTATTTTGCTATATGGTAACGAAAATCAGCGAAGTAAATATTTGCCAAAGTTGGTAACTGGTGAGTGGATGGGGGCTTATTGCCTTACTGAACCAGGTGCCGGTAGTGATGCCAATAGTGGTAAAACTAAGGCTGTATTAAGTAGTGATAAAAAGACCTATACACTAAACGGTCAAAAAATATGGATTTCTAATGCGGGCTTTGCCGATGTTTTTACGGTTTTTGCGCGTATAGAAGACGATAAATATTTAACAGGATTTATAGTTGAAAAGGGAACTGGAGGGTTGAGCTTAGGTGAAGAGGAAAATAAGTTAGGAATAAGGGCAAGCTCAACCCGACAGGTCTTTTTTAACGATATGGAAATTCCTGCAGAGAACCTTTTAGGGGAGCGGAATGGTGGTTTTAAAATTGCTATGAATGCCCTGAATTATGGTAGAATAAAACTGGCAGTGGCTACTTTAGATGGTAACCGTAGAGTGATAAACCATGCGGTGAAATATGGTAATGAGCGCAAACAATTTGGCAGGGCCATTACTAGCTTTGGAGCCATTCAGCAAAAAATAGCCGATATGGTGACCCTTACATGGGCAGCCGAAAGTGCTGTTTACAGGGCAGGTCAAGATATTGATAATCATATAAAAAGATTGGAAGCCAAAGGTGCTTCTCCTGCCGAAGCCAAATTAAAAGGCGTAGAGGAATATGCCATTGAATGTGCTTTGCTAAAGGTGTTTGGATCCGAGGTAAATAGTTATGTTGTAGATGAAGGTGTGCAGATATTTGGTGGTATGGGTTACAGTGCCGATGCTCCTATGGAAGCTGCCTATAGAGATGCTCGAATAGCCCGTATTTATGAGGGAACCAACGAGATTAATAGAATGCATAGCGTAGGTATGCTTCTTAAAAAAGCCATGAAAGGTGAGTTGGATTTAATGACTCCAGCGATGGGTATTGCCAACGATTTAATGTCTATTCCTTCGTTTGATACACCCGATTACACACAACTGTTTGCCGAAGAGAAAGAAATGGTGGCTAAATTGAAAAAGGCCTTTTTATTGGTGGCAGGAAAGGCAGTAGAAAAATTTACAGTTAATATTGACGAAGAGCAGCAATTGCTTATGGATGCAGCAGACATGTTGATACAAGCCTACGTGGCTGAAAGTGCTGTTTTAAGAGCTGAAAAACTAGCTGCAAAGGAAGGAGAGGAAAATGTGGCAGAGCAAATTGCTATGGCAAAATTGAACTTACATTTTGCAATAGAAAAAGTAGGAACTGCCGGGCGCGAAGCTATTTACAGCTTTGCTGAAGGAGATGAGCAAAAAATGTTGCTGATGGGTTTAAAGCGCTTTACCAAAGTTCAAAACCCGATAAACGTAAAAAATACCCGCAAGCAAATTGCGGCCAAAATAATTGAAGAAGCTAAATATGTGTTTTAGTAAAGTTGAGTTAGTGGTTAACAGTTAATGGTAAGGCCCCAATCGCGCAAGCGGTTGGGGTTTTTATTTGAGATGAAGTAGCATCGTATATTTTTTTAGTTTTAGGGAAAATTATTTTCATGCCCTATCAGATTACTTCCTTTAGCGAGTACCTCACCGAATACGATAAAAGTTGCCAAAACCCAGAATCTTTTTGGGCTGAAATTGCGGAAAACTTCACCTGGCAAAAAAGATGGGATACGGTATTGCAATGGGAGTTTGATACTCCTAAGGTAGAGTGGTTTAAAGGTGCCAAATTGAATATTACCGAAAATTGTTTGGATAGGCACTTGGTGAATAATGCAGATCAAACGGCTATTATTTGGGAACCAAATAACCCAAATGAAGAAGCGCAAAAATGGAGCTATAAACAGCTGCATCAACAGGTTTGTAAAATGGCCAATGTGCTTAAAAAGCACGGAATACAAAAAGGAGATAAGGTTTGTTTGTACATGCCCATGGTGATAGAATTAGCGGTGGCTGTTTTGGCCTGCGCTCGCATTGGTGCTGTACACTCCGTAGTGTTTGCTGGTTTTTCGGCTAAGGCTTTGGCCGATAGGATTAATGACGCTCAATGTAAAATGCTTATAACTTCAGATGGAATAAACCGCGGTGCTAAGGTTATTCCCGCGAAAGGGTTGGCCGATGAAGCTTTGCAAAATTGCCCAAGTATAAAAACGGTATTGGTTAAGCGTTGCTCAAATTTAAACGTGAGTTGGAAAGAAAACTGGGATTTTGACTTAGATATTGAAATGCAGGAGGCACCTAATCAATGCGAAGCGGAACCCATGAACTCGGAAGATGAGTTGTTTATCTTATATACTTCGGGAAGTACAGGAACACCTAAAGGAGTAGTACATACCTGTGGAGGTTATATGGTGGGCTCCGCCTATAGTTTTGCCAATGTTTTTCAGTACCAAAAGGGTGATGTGTACTGGTGTACAGCCGATATAGGTTGGATAACGGGCCACTCCTATATTGTATATGGACCGTTATTGAATGGTGCGACCACGGTAATGTTTGAAGGTGTGCCCACGTGGCCTGATGCGGGTCGTTTTTGGGAGGTGGTAGAAAAGCATAAGATTAATCAGTTTTACACGGCACCCACCGCAATTAGAGCATTAATGGCTTGCGGAAATCAATTTGTAAAGGCTCATGATCTAAGTTCGTTAAAAGTGTTAGGTACCGTAGGCGAACCTATTAACGAAGAGGCTTGGCATTGGTATAATGTTCAAATAGGAAAGAAGAATTGCCCAATTGTAGATACTTGGTGGCAAACTGAAACGGGCGCCATTATGCTTTCGGGTTTAGGAGGGTACAGTCCTACTAAACCGGCTCATGCTGGTTTTCCGTTGCCGGGAGTTCAACCAGTTTTATTAGATCAAGAAGGTGTTGAAGTTTTAGAGAATAATGTAGAAGGTTATTTGGCTGTTAAACACCCGTGGCCTAGTATGATACGTACCACTTACGGTAATCATGAGCGATGTAAAAACACTTATTTTTCGCAGTACAAAGGGTATTACTTTACAGGAGATGGTGCTAAGCGTGATGAAAATGGAATGTTTAGAGTTATTGGTAGGGTAGATGATGTAATGAATATCTCGGGACACCGATTGGGAACGGCCGAAGTGGAAGATGCCATTAACCAGCACCCAGGGGTGGTGGAAACCGCAGTGGTGGGTTACCCACATAGCATTAAAGGGCAAGGTATTTATGCTTTTGTTACCTGTTTACCAGGAATAGAACACAGCGATACTACCCGAACGGAAATTTTAGAAGCCGTAAGCGAGCACATTGGTAAAATTGCCAAGCCCGATAAAATTCAGTTTGTAAAGGGTTTACCTAAAACAAGATCGGGAAAAATAATGCGTAGAATTTTGCGCAAAATTGCCGAAGGCGATACTAATAATTTAGGTGATACCAGCACATTATTAGATCCCACGGTAGTGGAAGAAATAAAAAGTGGTGCACTAACTGGCCGCTAATAATTGTTTTAGTGCCTTAATGTCAACGGGTTTAACAACGTAGTCTTGCACACTCGGATAGGATTTAACTTTTTCTTGGTCCGCCTCGCTTACAGAGGAGGTTACCACAAACAATTTAATAGTATCAATATCTGGGAAATTTTGGTATTCGTCTAAAAACTGCCATCCATCCATAATGGGCATGTTTAAGTCTAGCAGAATAAAATCGGGTAAACCAGATCCAGTACCAGCCAATTCCTGTAAGCTTTCCAGCGCGGTTTCACCATCCGAAAAAACTTGGACATCGTGTGTTACGTTTTCAATTTCTAGAGTTTTGGTGATAGTATATTGATAAATATCATCATCATCTACAATCCATACATAGGGTTTATTCATGTTGTCAAGCGTCATTAAAATCTATACTAAATGTGCTACCTTTATCTACTTCACTTTGGGCATATATACGGCCACCAAGGGCTTCCACCTGAGTTTTGGTCATAAATAAACCAATACCCTTGGCATCTTTATTTTTATGAAACGTTTTACGGAGGCCAAATAGTTTAGCTCCTTGTTTTTCTAAATCAACACCTAGCCCATTATCCTTAACATGTAGCGAAACACGGCCATCATTAATTCGGCTGTACACCGTGATGCTGGGAATGCGATTGGGTGACGAGTATTTTAAAGCGTTGGAAATGAGGTTTAAAAAAATACTTTCTAAATAACTAGGCAAGTATTTTACCTCTGGGGCCTCACTAAAATCACCTTCGATGTGAGCCTTTTTGTTTAGGATATCTCCCGATAAAATTTGTTTGGTCCGTTCAAAAACAGAAGAAAAAGAGAGAGGCACTAAGCGGGCTTCCTTTGCTTCATTGTTAATACGTACGGCATCTACCAACTCGTTTAGGGTTTCGGTAAGATGCTCTAATACCACTTCAAATTTCCCAAAAATTTCATCTCGTTCCTGGCCTGCTTCCAATAACTTGTGCATGTTCATTAAAGCCTGTAAATTACTTACAGGCGCTCGTAAATTATGTGATGCTATATGGGCAAAATCGGCCAGTTTCGTGTTTTGTTTCTTAAGTTTTAGATTTAGACCTTCCTTTTCGGTAATAGCAGCTTCTAGTTTTTGCAAACTTTCTTTTCGTAAGGTAATGTCCTCAATTTGAGAAACAAAGTGAAGTGGCAGTCCATCCGTATCTCTAACCAAAGAAACACTTAAGTTTACCCAAACCGTTTTACCAGTTTTATGGAAGTATCTTTTTTCCATTTGGTAGGTTTTTATCTCGCCAGCCAGCATTTGCCCAAGCTGATTAACGTCTAAATTCAAGTCATCGGGGTGGGTTACATCCTGAAAAGTTGTTTTGAGTAATTCATCCTTGGTATAACCTAAAATCTGAGAAACCTTATTGTTTACTTTCAGCCATCTACCTTTAGTAGAAACCAAAGCCATACCAATAGCCGAGTGTTCAAAGGCTCCTTTAAAGCGCTCTTCGCTTATTTTTAAATGGCTTTCCTGGGTTTTATATTCACTTATATCTATATGAGCACCAGATATTATAAGCGGATTTCCTTCCTCATCACGTTGTGTAATTTTACCGGTGCATTGTATCCATACGCTGCTTCCATTTTTATGCAGATAGCGCGCATTTTCTTTAAAAGGTATTTCTCCGTTGCTGCTAATATGGTCGCCAATAGCTTTTTCAATTAGGTGCGCATCTTGCGGATGAACTAACTTCTGCCAAGTTTCAGCACTTCCTTCTAATTCAAGTTCTTCATATCCAAATAAAGCTTTAAAGGATGGGCTTAGATAGGCTTCTCGAGTTTGTGTATTCCAAATCCAAAATCCAGCCAAGGATTGCTCCAGAATATTTCGAAATAAACTGGGGTCTTTAAAATCACTGAAAGCCTCTTGAGTTGTACTCATACTGTTTGTTATGTTCTTATTGTAGAAGAGGGAGTAAATTTAGCTAAAAAACAACCCTTAAAAAAGAGCTGCGAGGCAGCAATTTTTGCTGATGGCGTATTGCTAATAATGATTAATTTCGGCCTTATGACCGATGCCCCGCAAAAGCAGAGTAGCATTAAAAAAGCACTAAAATTAATTCTTAAGGTAGGGTTGAGTTTGGGAGCCATTTTTATTATTTACCAAAAGGTAGATGTAAATGAAGCCATGGTGTATTTACGAAAAACGCATTGGGGTTATTTGTTTTTGGGCTTTTTAGCTTTTGTAGGTTCCAAGGCATTTGGTGCGCCACGTATTAACAGGTTTTACCGCTCACAGGGTTTGGTTATTACCGATGTGTTGAGTACTAAACTCTATTTTTTAGGCATGTTTTACAATTTGTTTTTGCCTTTAGTTGGAGGTGAGGGGTACAAAGCATTTTGGCTAAAAAAGCGATATGATGTAAAGGTGAAAACCTTGGTGTGGTCGGCATTGTTAGATAGAGCCAGCGGATTGGTAGCCTTGGTAATGTTAACCGTATTGTTTTTTATGCAAAGCAGTTTTGACTTGCCCTATAAGTGGTTAGCATTACTATTAATTCCACTCACCTATTTGGGGCAGTTTTTGGTAATGAAATGGTTTTTTAAATCCTTCGTTTCTGCTTGGTTAAGCACTAGTTTGTATTCGTTAGGGGTGCAATGCTGCCAAGCTATTACCGTATATTTAGTAGTACTGTCTTTAGGTATTGATGCTAATATTTTAGATTATGTTTTCGTATTCTTGTTAGCCACCTTTGCTTTTATTATTCCTATGGTAGGGGCTCGCGAAATGGCTTTTGTTTTTGGAGCTGATTACTTGGGTTTAAACACTGAAATATCACTGGCTATTGGCTTACTTTTTTACTTATCCATGGCACTTACGTCCTTGTTAGGAGCTAGCTTTTTACTGTTTCCTAAAAGTTTAGAAAAGCACGTACAGGTAGCCGATTAAAGCTTCACCAAAACGTAATTTCTCTTTTGCCAATCATCCCACAAAACAAATAAAGGTTCATCGCTGTACTTGGCTACGCGTTTGGCCATTATTAAGTGGTATGCGCCCTTAACGGGTTTTTCTACTAACTGTAAAATAGTTTCATTTTGCCTACTAATGTAAAAAGGCACTTGATAGGCCATTAAAGGCGCGATGGTAATATCTAAATCACCAAAATGTAAGGGGCCAAAAGAGGCATCGGTGATGGAAGTGTATTTTTTACCCAGGATATAAATAGGTTTATTTTTAGTGATTTTTTGCAACTGCGGAATAACGTGGGTGTAGTAGGCGGTGTTTGTATTAGAAGCCCTAGCGGGAAGATAGAGCACATTAAAAGCCAGGCGGCCAATAATTAATACTAATACCAAGTTTAGGAGGGAGCTACTGTTTTTAAGATACCACCAAGCAGCTGCTCCAAGCGCCATGGTGCAAGCTGTAATTCTAAGGATGGCATATGGAACTTGATCCATCGGGTTCCAAAAAAAGCTTGCTAAACAAAGTACGGGCAGTAAAATAGTGAGTCCTTTAAAAATGCTGAACACCCATTTTTTGGTTTTAGGTAAATCCTGATGTTTGGTATGGAAGTAATGCGAAAGAAGCAGACATAGAAAAGGCAAAAACATAAAAAGGTAGCGTGCCTTAAAATCTCCCGAAATCCAGTAAATAGGAATATTTACCACAATAAAAAGAGCTGAGAATAAAATAAGCGGATTGGACTTTAAACTTTTAAAGAAGCCTTTAAAAAAGAAAAACGCAGCCAAAAAACTCCAAGGCAACAATAAAACGCCTACCCTTAGCGGGAAGGTAAAAGTACCCATAATGGTTTCCATAATAGGGGTTTCCGCTCCCGTTCGTTGCGAGGCTTCCTTAAATTGCCTAAACAAAAAGGCCCATACATCTGCCTGCTCGGCATATAGCCAAAAGTAGCTTCCGGTAACAGCTACTAAAAGTACAATGCCAAATACATGTTGCCAGCTAAGTAATAGTTTAAAATCGCGATAAGCAATGGCCATGCCTGTAAGAGTAAGCGCCTGAAAAGCCAAGGAGGGCAAGCCCTTGGTTAAAAAGCCAAGTGCAACAAATAGGTAGCTCCATAAAAAAAGCCAACCGTATTTTTTTTGTTGGTAAAAATGAAAAAGTCCAAAAACTTGGAGAAAAACAAGCAGTGAATAAAACAAATCAATTTCGCCACTATTTACCGAACCGTAAAAAAGCAACTCGCCACCGGTTAAAAAGGCCAAGCTCGCTATGAGTGCTGTTTCTCGGGCTACATATTTTTTAAAACCTAAAAAACAAAGCAAACCTAAAAAGAGGTAAGCTAGCAAAGAAGGCAGGCGAACAAGCCATTCATCAAAGCTGCCAAAAAGATTAAAAGCACCAGCCATAAGCCAATTAAAAACAGGGGGCTTGTTGTAGTAAGGTAAACCATTTAAGCTAGGCGAAATGTAGTTTCCGCTTAAAACCATCTCTAAGGAAACCACGGCTCTGCGTGGTTCTTCGGCTCTTAACTCAATTAGGTTTTGCCAGCCTAAAGTGGCTACCAAAAGCAGAATAATACTGACGGTAAGGGTTCTTTTTGAGGAAATACTTTGGTACACGTAGTAAGTTTTGGCTTTGGGTAAAATTAAAAAACCCAGCTAACCGTGCTAGCTTATGGGCGCTTTATTATTTTCGCTTTATGATACACATTAAACCCTTTAAAGCTATTCGTCCGCCTCGCGATAAAGCTTATTTAGTTGCTACTCGTTCGTACCTGTCTTATTCGGAAGAAGAATTGGATGAAAAACTGGATAACAACCCCTATACTTTTTTACATGTAATTAATCCCACCAAGGCGCGTAGTTTACCCTTTGGCAAGGAGAAGTATGAAGCGGTAAAAAAGTGTTTTCATAAATTTAGTGATGCGGGTGTTTTTGCTCAAGATAAAAAAGCCAATTACTATTTATACCGCCAACAAAAAGGCGCCAATGAGTATGTAGGCTTAATAGCTGCTGTAGCCGTACAAGATTATGTAGAAGGACGCATTAAAAAACATGAAAACACGCTTACGCAACGCGAAAAAATGTTTACCGATTACCTAGAAACTACTGGCTTTAATGCTGAGCCAGTATTACTTACCTACCAAGATGACTTGGAGCTAAATAAAATTTTTGCTGCGTATTTACCTACCCGTTCGGAGTATGAATTTACGAGTACCGATAAGGTTTTGCACCAACTTTGGTTAATTGAAGATGAAGCGCACTTAAGTACTATTACGGATAGGTTTAGCAAGCAAGAGGCTTTGTATATAGCCGATGGTCATCACCGCAGTGCCAGTTCGTCTCAACTAGCTAAAAGAATAGGGGCAGAGAAAGCGGGTGATCACCAGTATTTTATGGCCTTTTTAATTGGGGAGGAGCAAATGAAAGTGTATGAGTTTAACAGGTTAATTAAAGGTAGTAATGGAAAATCTGTTCCTGAAATATTGGCCGAACTTAAACGAAATTTTTTGGTAGAACCTAAAGGTAAAGAAGCCTGTCAACCCGAAAAGCTACATGAAATTTCGATGTATATAGCGGGTAATTGGTATAAGCTGGTGCCGCAAACTGGTACGTTTGACCCTCAAGATCCCATTGGGAATTTGGATGCAGAAATCCTAAGTCAAAGAATATTAGATCCCGTCTTAGGCATCAAAAACTTGAAAACCGATAAACGAGCTTCTTTTTTACCAGGTACCGATGGATTAGAGGGCTTGAAAAATGCCGTGGACAGAGGAGAGTATGATGTAGCTTTTGCTTTGTATCCTATTTCGGTAAACCAAATAAAACGAGTGGCAGATGCCCAAAAGGCCATGCCTCCTAAAAGTACCTATATTGAACCTAAGCTACGCAGTGGTTTAATTGTGTACCCTATTGGCGAGTAGTTTTTGATCTGAATTTGAAAAATTTTTGGGTTAGCGGTATTTCGAAGATTAGCTAATTGATATGCTTTGACTTAGGATTCGTGGGTTTAAAATTCACCTAAAAAGAAACATTTACCCCGGCCACTAGATTGAAACCTAAATCATCCGCAAAATATCGTTGGCGGTTCAGGTAATCGCGGTAGGTTTTGTTGAGTACGTTCTCAGCCCGTAAAAAAAGATTCACTCTCAGTTTTTTTAATTGCCTTTCGGCAGAAACCTTAATGCCAAGTAAATAGTAACCAGCAGGCGCTGTGGTAAAATCCTGAGCAGGAGTCACATTTTTTTGCTCAAATACATACTTGTTGTTAATCTGAAACTCCATTTTTTGAAACTTTCCAAATTGCGGAATTTGATAGTTTAAAGCCCCATGTAAGTTATTGGAAGGCATGTAAACCAAGCCTGTTTTTTTCTTTTGATCCTTGCCATCTAAAAAACTGTATTTGCCTACCATATTAAATTGATCGGTAATTTGATAAGTGGCAGCCAAATCAAACCCGGCCAATAGCGCATCGGTTTGTTCGTATTTAAATACCGGAAAAGCACCGCGTATGGTAAGCCTAAATTCATCTTGCGGATTAATAAAAATATAGTCAGCAATTTGCTGTACATAAACTAGCGCTTCAATAAACAGTTTCTTTTTTACCATACCCTTTACAGATAAAGTATTTTTAAGAGAAGTTTCGCTAGTTAAATTTGGATTTCCTTCCTCTATGCCTCCAACGCCTTGGTGTAACCCGTTGCTGTATAGTTCGTTAACTTCTGGGTTTCGTATAGCATAGCCTATGTTATAGCTCGCCTTCCATTTTTTGGCTAGTTGATAGCTTAGGCCACCTAAGGCACTCACATTAGCATAGTTATTTTGGTATCTAACCACTTCTCTAGGTAGGCTGGTAGAAATGGCAGCCACATTTCTAGTTTCCGCATCATAGCGCCCACCAAATTGGTAGCTAACTTTTTTTAAGCGCTTACTAACAATGGCAAATAGTCCGTATTTATAGCTAATGTAATCGGGTATTAAGGGTAGTATTCCCGTTTCCGGGAGATTGATATTATCCACGCGATTGGCTTGTACGCCTGTTTTTAGTTCCCAATTTTTAGGCAAGTAGTTTTGGTATTTTGCTTCAATAAAGTGTGTGAGTTGTTCTAAGCTTAGGGCAGGTAATTCAGATCGGCCACTTCTTCGCACATCAAATTCTTTTCGCAAATTATACTGCCCAGCATAGGTGAAATTGATTTGCTGCTTATCGGTAAGACGATACTGAGTGTGGAACTTTAACAATTGATGATTTACTTTTTGGCGAGGAGAACCGATGGAGTAAGAGAAGTCATCTTCCGTAAAAAACGGAATGTCACGTTCAAGTGCGGCCTCTAAATCTGTAAGGTTACCAATGTGTGAACCTCTTAAAACACCTACTTCGGTGTTAAATGAGCTGAGGTATAAATCGCTAAACCATTTTTTGTTCCAAGTTTTTTCTAGCTGTAAAGCTAGGTTGGCTTCTTGGCTGCCCGTATTGCGCAAAAAGTATTGGGGTGTTTTTCTGTCGCCACTTTTTTTTAGGGTACCCACTAAGCGCCAAGCTCCTATTTTGCCATGTTGTTGTAAACTAAGATTCAAACCGCTTCCCAAGCCATTGGTTTCAAAAAAATAACGGGTTTCTCCGTGTAAATGAGGTTCAGGTTTTATCCTTTCGGGTTCAACCAACACGATACTGCCTAACGATCCACCAAGGTATTCGGCAACACCAACGCCTTTTATTACAGTAATTCTATTGGCAACCAAGGGGTCAATTTCGGGGCTGTGGTCAATACCCCATTGTTGCCCGCTTTGTGCAACACCGTTATTAAGTATGTTCAATCGGTTTCCGTAAAGGCCATGCACCACAGGTTTAGAAATTCCACTACCGTTTTTTATTGTGCTTACGCCCGAAATATTTTCCAGCATGGTACCCAGGTTCTTATCTGAGTTTTGAGCGATGCTTTCAGAGTTGAGCGAGTGTGTTTCTTGCGTACCCACTTTATCCGATTTACTAATAATGGCCACCTCATTTAAAAGCTGACTGCTATGGTCTAATAACACCGTTATGGTGGTGTCTTTTGAAATGGTAAGATACAAGTTTACCGCCTCGCAACCAATGTGGCCAAAGGTAAGGTGATGGTCTCCAGGGCAAACAGAGGTTATAGTAAAGTAACCTAGCTGATTTGAAACAGCGCCTTTTTGCAGCTCTTTAGCATAAATAGTAGCTTGAGAAATAGGAACACCCGTATTCAGGTCTTTTATAAAACCTGAAATACGGATGTCGCAATTTTGACCCGTAGTATTGGTAAGTACTAAAGTGGCTAGATAAAAAGCCAGTAGGTATTTACTGTACAACCACATTAAAGGTAACCTCAATATCGGTTTCGCCACCTGCGTTTGTAATGTCACCATCCTTAACGCCAAGGGCTCCTTTGTTCGGTTTATGTTTTAAAGTAATAGTAAGGGTAGAGGCTCCAGTCGTAGTAGTTGTTAGTGTTGTAATAATCCCAACAGGATTGCTATTGCCATCGGCATCGTTGTATGAAACGCTTAAATCACTTGTTGAACTTTGAAAAAAGAACTGGTGCTCATTGGCTTCAGCACTAACCTCCAAGGTAATATCCTCTGCAGGACTTTCTAGCTCATTAAGCAATTGTATTGAGCCTGTGTAGGTAGTTTGGCTACTTAATGTATCTTCAGAAACTGTTGGTTGGTTTCCAAAATCACCATCCAAATCCTGAAAAGAAAAAACGATGGGGGTTCCTCCAGCACTAGGTGTTAGGGTATAGGTAAGGGTAGTAATAACCTCTTCTTCGTTAGGAATAACAGGATCCTTAGGTTCATCTTTTTCGCAAGAAGAGATAAACAGTAAAAGGCCGCTTAAAATAAGGGTTAGCTTAAGTTGTTTCATTTTTTTGATTTTTTACAACGCGGCAAAAGTAAATATTGGAACGATTAAATCGTGTTAACCCATTGATAAATTTTTGATTTAACGGAGAACCGAATTTAGAGGTTTAACAAACCGAGTTTGAAGAATCAAAAAAATGAGATAACTCAAAAAATTGAGTAAAAAAGAGTGTATGTAGCCAAAGGACAAAATGAGCTTGTTTTCTCATGCTTATTGTTAGTTTTATCGTCTCCAAATAGATAAACAAGGTAACACCAGTAGGTGTGTAGTTAATGAGGCAGCAGGTTATTTTTAATTTTAAAAGAGATATATCGGAGATAGAAGTTCCTGTTACACTCAATAACCCATTTGGTGGCGATTTCCCTGAAATAGCTCGAATAGCGGCCAGCGAGTTTCAACAATTTATTGGGGCAGATAGCGAAGATTGGGATTACGATTTTAAAACCCAAAAGGGAAAAATGTTTGGGGTTTTAGTGATTCAAAAAGCAGATAAAACATTGGGTTATATAGGCGCTATTTCGGGCAAGCTACCAAGCAACGCTACAGCTAATAGGTTTGTGCCTTCCATTTTTGATGATGCCACGGATGACTTTTTTATTAATAAAGGGATGAAAGAGTTAAAGGAAATAGGGAGTAAAATAAATAGTTCAAATAACCAACGGGAAATTAGCAGATTAACGGAAAGGAGGAAGCAAAAATCCTTTGCTTTACAACAACGGCTTTTTGAGAATTACCGATTTTTAAACCTATTGGGAAAGGAGAAGAATGCCTTGCAAATATTTTTAGATTTTTGGCAAGGAAATCCGCCCTCTGCGGCTGGGGAGTGCGCAGCACCCAAGTTGTTGCAGTTTGCTTTTAAGCAAGAGTTAAAGCCAGTGGCTATGGCCGAGTTTTGGTGGGGCAATCCGCGTAAGAGTACTGAAAGAAAACATTTGAGTTTTTACCCAGCTTGTAAAAATAAGTGCCGGCCCATTTTAGAGTTTATGTTGAATGATAATGAGTTGTTTAATAAAATAGGCAATGATATAGTTGTATGATTTTCAATTAAGATTACCTATTAAAAGAAAAATGGTGCTGAGAATATGTATGATGTTAATACTACTGATGCCGTTACTATGGAGCTATTGTGCTTCATTTAACGTAAAATGAGGATTTATTAAGTTAAAACGAAAAAAGAGTTTGAATAAGATTAAAAAAACACATCTGATACACAGAGTTATCTTAATGGTAGTCATTACTTGCTTACTCATTTCATCAAGTATGATACTTTTATTCGGTGAAAACATTTATAACGTGAACTCTTCGGGAATTCTTACAACATTTATCTGGATTACTGTAATGGCAGGGATATGGATTATATTACTTTCAACAATCATACTAGTTATTGTTGTCATAAATTATAGACTTAAAAAGCGTGAATTCTGGAAGTCACACAAAGTTGAGGTGTTCTTATCTGTATTTTCTATTTTGGGATTACTAACTGTGTATTTTAGTAATTTGAAGGTTTGGACTCAAGAAAATGTTGAGCAAGTCGAGTCGGATTTTTTTAAATACATAGTATCTCTTGATCAAATACCTCTTCCATTAAACACTAATCCATTAGGAAGTATTCCTGAATTATCAAAGGAATTCGATAAAAGTAGCTTTCAAAAATATAAGCACATTGGTGCAAGCTGGCCTCTCGGGATTTGTTACAAAGACGAAAAAATTATTGCAGTTATTGATTGTTCCATTGGAGATTATGGACCTGTTCCATTCTTGACTACCTATGACTTAGAAGGAAATAAAATCGACTCAACAGGATTTTATAAGAAAAGTGGTCAAGACATGGGTTACTGGGCAATTGAATACTTGACTTTTAAGGCTAACAGAACAATCGTTGTGCTTGATACCGTGAAGCTTTGGAATATGAATGAAGAGGAATCGGATGTTGTAGAAGAAAGTATGAAAATGACAACAGGGAAGATGGTTTATCGAGTTTTGGGAAATGGAAATATTGAGGCGGAAAATATTGATCATTAATAGGATTGTTTCTTGATTTAGATGAGGTGATTTTATCTTTGTAAATTCTGGGCTTAATCCAATATCAAACAATGACCACCCAAATATTAACTACTAGAACAAGGTTGCTATTAATCGAGTTGTCGGATTTAGATTCGATTCATAAACTCCATTTGTTGCCAGAAACCGATGAATTTAATGCGCTAGGAATTCCTGAGAGTTTAGCCGAAACGAAGGCGATTATTGAACCCTGGATTGCTGAAAATAATCGAAGCAATATCAAGAATTACACCTTGAAAATAGAAGACAATTTGACGTGTGACTTTATGGGTTTGTTTGGATTAAAACTCGGTAATGAAAAATACAAGCGAGGAGAAGTATGGTTTAAAATACATGTGGATTATTGGAATAGAGGATTGGCCACCGAAGTTTTGGCTAAAATGTTGGATTACGGATTTGACGAACTAAATCTCCACAGAATAGAAGCGGGATGCGCAGTAAACAATGTGGGTTCTATTAAAGTGTTAGAAAAAGTGGGCATGATACAAGAAGGAAGAGGAAGGCAGGTATTACCTTTAAAATCAGGTTGGTCGGATAACTTTGAATACGCAATTTTGGAAACGGACTATCTAAAACTAAATACGCAAAAAAAGTAAAAAACTAGTATGATTTTAATAGCAGTTCTTTTTATAGTACTCGGGATTTTAATAAAATATGGAAAAATGTATTTTTTAATTGCCGGTTATAACACAATGAGTCAGGAAGATAAAGAGAAGTACAACATGGAAAGGGTGGCCAATGTGTTTTGGCATGGTATGCTCGGAATGGCAATCATCATAATAGTTGGTTACCTCATTTCTGCATTTGGCGTTAATTCAAATATTCAAAATTATACTTTTGGCTTGGCCATGATTACGGGAGTGCCGTATCTATTATTTGCGTCTAATTCTGTTAAGTCTAAAAGTAAATAGCCTTACGATAACTGGTAAATAAGTGAATCAAATTATTGAAAGCAGATTAAAACCCACCCACGGTTGATAAAGTCTCAAAGAAACTGGACTAAGCCAGTAATTGGGCATTAGATTTGCTTAGGCAACAATTGAACAACTCTAATACATAGTTTCTGCTATGCGCGAAGAAATTCGAGACAATATTACGCAGCTAAAAAAAGTACTGCCCGCTCAAGTGCAGTTGGTAGCGGTAAGTAAAACCAAACCCATCGAGTTTATTCGAGAGGCTTACCATGCAGGGCAACGCCATTTTGGCGAGAATAAAGTGCAGGAAATGGCCGAAAAACATGAGCGCTTACCAAGTGATATTCAATGGCATATGATTGGTCATGTGCAAACCAATAAGATAAAACAAATGGCGCCCTTTGTACACTTGGTGCATGGTATGGACAAAGCCAAAAGGTTAAAGGAACTCAATAAGGAAGCACTTAAAAACAATAGGGTTATTGATTGCTTATTACAAGTGCATATAGCCGAAGAGACCACCAAGTTTGGCTTTTTACCCGAAGAGCTTACGCTGGAATTTGTACAAGAAGCGCAAAAGAATTCTCCCAATTTGCGAATTTGTGGCTTAATGGGAATGGCCACCTTTACCGAGTACAAAGAACAAGTACGAAAAGAGTTTATGGGCCTAAAGGATTTGTTTGATAATTTACAAGCTAATTTGGATTGGCCTTATTTCAATATACTATCTATGGGTATGAGTGGCGATTATGAAATGGCTATAGAAACAGGTTCAACCATGGTACGCGTAGGTTCTAAAATTTTTGGAGGCCGATCTTAATGGATGTTTAATTTTCGGTAATAGAGTAAGTTAAAATCAAAAGCAAGCAATAAGCTGGGTGTAAACTTACCACGGTTGTTAAAGCCACCTGCGGCTTCAAGCCGCAAGATCTTCGCAATGTTTTTAAAGCCCGCAGTAACTTCAAAATATTGATTCTTTTTAAAATTGTTGAGGTAATTTAAGCCAACAAAACCTTTGGCATGAGAGGCTCGTCCTGCCTTCCATTTTGAGAGCAACCAACCATTAAAATGATGCTCCAAATGAGCTTCGGCAAAGGAAGTGGCGGTGCTGTAATCGTAATATTGTAAGGTGCTAAATTGCCTAATAGGGTTTAATTCGTTTTCACTTTTTTTAAGATAAAAAACACGGCTGCCGTTAAAGTGCTTATAATCTATAAACGGGACTTTATTGCGTGAAAGAAAGCCACCACCGCCAAAATCCCATCGGGTAAAACCAGCATTACCGGCATAGGTTGTAAACGAAATGCCTAATTCACCAAAATGATATTGGCTGCTGCTAATGCTGCTAGGTATACCCTGGCGATAGTTTAATCGCAATAAAGGAGTGTTGCTTTTTAAGGGTCTTTTTTCGCCATTTATGAGCCAATATTGTTGCCCAAATCGGTAGGTAAAGTCGGCTTTAAAAGTAAGTGCTTGGTGTTTTTTAAAGGCCGGCCGGTTTCCTTCCCACGAAAGTGCCGGGTTATTTGGCGTAAGCCCCTCTTTATTACTTAAAGCTGATAGGCTGGCATGGTTAAAAATACTGTAACGAGATGCAAATTCTAAATGGCTGTTTAAACGTAAGCCTTTAAATAGCTCGAGTTCATAGCCGGTAGCACCATAGTTTTTACCATACAATTTAAGGTGGTTTTTTCCAACAAGCAAACTGTAAAAGGTATTCATAAAAGGAGAGATAGGCTCGTAGTCATTAAACTGATTTACCACCGAACCTAATTCAAAGTGCCATTTTTTGGGGTTTTTAAGGTCGTGACTCAATTCGCTTTTAAGTCTCGATTTAAATACACCATCACTAAACCCATAGCGTACCTCGGGTAACAAAACCCAATAATGTTTTGGTTTGTGCCATTCAATTGGCACTTGGTAATGTAAATAGGGTCCTTCTACTGTGTTGTAACCTAAGGCTTTGTAAAATGGTTTGAGGTAAATATTAAAATTTTCAATTTGATAGTAGTTGCGTTTAAAAACAAACTTGGTAGGGTTTAATTTTTTGGTAGCTTGATTTACGCGTGAGTATTTTCCTTTGTAAAACAGGGTTAGAGGATGGTTTTGGTATAATTGTTTTTCGCTAGAGTCTTGTAGTTTCTCCCAGTTAACATTCTCTACCGCACTACTATCAAACTGAAAAACAAAGGCATTTAGTTGAGTTTTTACAAGGCTATCAGTTTGCAGTTGTGCCCAACTTTCTATTTCATACAAGCCGCTGTATCCTATAATTTTATGGTAATAAAGGTGTCTGCTAAACTGCGCTAAGGGCAAAGGGCTCACAGGGTGGTATAGTTGCTCTACCACTAAGCTGTCAATTCCGTTAAGTTGCTGACTACCAGTTAAAGTAATTTGGGTGTAGTACAGTTTAAAGTTGTTGGTTCCAATTTCGAAAACTCCTTTGGTGCAGGCCGTACCATGGCGTTTAGGTTTAAAACCAATTCGTAGTATTTCTTGGTTGTTAAGGGTATAGCTACCTAAATTTTGGTAATTGTAAAACCGAAGAGCCTTGGGGTGTAGCGGACTGTAAATTTTGGAATTTTGAAGTTGTGGGACAGTAAGAAACGGATTCTTTAAATTAAGTGGTTCGGCCGAATGGCTTTCAAAAAATTCGTTGGCTACAAGGCCAGCGGCATTAAAGCTTTGGGTACGTGTTTGTTGCTGTTCTAAGGTAAAATTTACTTTTTGGTTTGATAAGCTGCTGTAAGCAAGCCCCGTGTCTTTTTTGGCAGGAGCTAGTTTACCATTGAGTATTGGCAGATTAAAAGGAATTTGTGTTAGGTAAAATTTTTTCCGTTGAAATTGATTTTGCTGTTTTAACGTAAAATCGGTTGCAGCCTTTTGAGACTGAGCTTTAGCTAGGCGCACTACTTCGTAGGGATTGAGGTAGGTATTGGTTTGCAGCGAATCGAGGTAAATCACCAACTTTTCGTTGAAATTATAGGCTAAGTTTAGCTTTTTGGGGCTAAAGCCTGGAGCGTAAATTAGCACCGATTGTGGTTTTTGATGAATGGATACATCAAAGGTTCCATCATTTTGGGTAGCCACCAAAGTATCGGGCAAAAGGCACCAAACAAAGGCGCCTTCTAGTGGCTGGCCAGCGCTGTTTTTAACCATCCCATGTAAATGGAAAGCTTGGGCATAAAAACCCAGCAAAAGGAAGCTAGTGAGGAATAGAAAACGAATAGCCAGCGATTTTAATTTTGGTGTGGGAAATTCGGAAATAAAAGGGAGTGTGGCAACCATTATTTAATAACGAAGGCTCTTTAATTTCTATATTCGCTGCCATGTTTTGCGTATTAGATATTGAATCATCTGGAGGGGCTTTTGGAAAGGAGGCAATTATTGAAATTGCTCTTTTTAAGTATGATGGCGAAGAAATTGTAGATCAGCTTATTAGTTTAGTGCATCCGCATAAGGAGATTCAGCATTTTGTAAGTAAAATGACGGGGATTACCAGTAAAATGGTGCTGCGTGCACCTAGGTTTCATGAAATTGCCAAGCGAATTGTAGAAATTACCGAGGGGTCTATTTTGGTGGGTCATAATGTGGAGTTTGATTACCGCATGTTACGTCAAGAGTTTGCCTTGCTCGGTTATCCTTTTGAGCTTGAAACACTGGATACCATTGAAACGGCTAGGGAGTTGATACCTGGTTTGCCAGCCTATGGTTTGCATAAGTTGTGTAAAGAGGTTGGTATAGATCATAAAGAAAATCATCGAGCGGAAGGGGATGCGCGGGCTACCTTAGATCTTTTTAAAATGTTGCGTGAAAAAGACAATGAAAAAGGGATCAGTATTTTGGGGCAGAGTATTACTCAAAACAGCCACTTAAAGGATAAGATCAACGATTTATTAAGATCGGTAAAACAAAATAAGGGCATTTTTTATCTTCATAATTTAGAAGGGAAATTGCTGTACTTAAATGCCAGTAATAATATTAAAGGCAGTCTTAATAAGCTGTTTTTGGGAGATGATGCGAGCTCTAAAAAATTGGTAGATCAAACGCATAGCGTACGAGTAGAAGGGGTAGGTAGTTGGATTTTGTCTCGTATTAAAAAGCAGAATGAGCTAGAAGTAGCGCATCCATCTTTTAATAGGGTAGGCAGCCTGCATTATGAGCAAGCATTATTGGTAGATAATCGCAAAGATTTACCCAAAATTACACAAAGGGCGGTTTCAAAATTGGGTGCAAAAAAACCACTCACTTTGGTGCCGAGTCAACGATTAGCGGATAGAACGATGAGTATGTTTGCTCGTGTTTTCCCTACAGCCGAAGCTAGAAGAGAGGTGATAAGTTTGGTGCAGAATTTCCCCGAAAAAGGAGTTTTTGAAACCCGTGGAAGAGTGAAAACAGAGCGCTGTGCCTTGGTGGTAGAAAACTACCAACTTATAGGTTATTACTATTTTAATTTAAACGATCAAATTGCTCGAATTGAGCAGTTAGAAAAAACTTTGACTCCCGTAAACTCTTGCCAAGCATTTACCGATTTGGTAAAAGTAGGTTTGCTGAGCGGAGAAGTAAAAAGGGCTCGTTCGTTTGCGTAGTTGGGGCTGTAGTACTTATTTTCCTTGTAAAAAATTAATAGCTATATACACAATCACTTGATCGGTACGCGCATCGGTTTGGTAGGTTCGATTTTGTATTTCTACCGATTTAGCGGTATTGCTAAAAGCTCCTTCGTAGCGCATCCCAACGCGGTATTTTTTTAAATCAATTTGAAAAGCTGCCTGAAAGCCAAAGGAGCCATCTGTTAGGCTGTTATTAAAAACCGCTTGTTGTTCGCTTAGCGGAAAACTCAGCACGGGGCCAGTCATAATACTAATAGGACCAGCGGCTAATCCAACCAATATTGGTAAATCAAATCGGTTAAAGCTAAGCGTTACTTTTTTATCTTGATTATTAGCATTAGTAGCTATAAACTTAGAGCGCACCTGAGTAAAAAGAGCTTCAGGTTGAATAAACACTGGGCCAGCTTGCAGCTTAGCAAACAGCCCCAAGTGATAGCCTAGGTTTCTTTTGGGGCTATATACTTCATCAATAAATTGTTGCCCATCAAAGTTTTTAAGCTCAATGTTTTGGAGATTGAAACCACCTTTGATACCAAACTCTGCCTTTTGAGCGAGCAAAGTACATGTGCCGCCAATTAGCATAAGTGGTAGAACAAAATGTTTAAGCAAATTCATAAAGTCAAAAATACGGTTAGTTTTTGCTGTTGATTGGAAGTTGTACTAGGATTAACTAACGAAAGAAATTAACAATTAAGTATAGGGTGAAAATGGAAGCTGGTGCAATGAAGAGCTGCTGACAGTTGGGTATATTAGCAACGTTGATCAGTTAAAATGCATCTATAATTTATAACCAATAAAATTTACTTGATGATGAAAGTTTACTTGTTCAGTCTTTTAACCCTATTTGCTTTTGGAGAAACATTTGCCCAAAATTTATTGAAATGTGATAGCTTGGAGACCAATACCCCTAAAATATATTTGAGCTCTTTACAGGATTCGGTGCTTTTTAGTTTTCAAAATACAGCTTCGAATGCGCAATCTTTAAGTCAAAATTTGTACGTAATACAATGGGTGAGTTTAACCGATAGGTCGGTAATTGATACGGTGATTCCAACGGCTAAGAGTCACCTGCTAACTTCTTATATTCATCCTAATCAAACTGTGAGATTGGATTTTACCTACGTTGCTGGAATTGCCCCTTTGAATTATTCGGTACAAGGTTATTACCATGTTTATGCAGGCACTAACGGTACATCCGATACCTGTAAAATACCTGTTGAGTTTGTTTTTGGCAGTATGTCCATTGATGAATCGCTGCCTTCCCAGAAATTCAGGTTTTATCCAAATCCGGCTGATGACGTAATTGATGTGGATGCGCAAATGAATGGAACAATAAAGTTGCTTAATGCTTCGGGGAGAGAAGTGCTCTCAAGAGAGGTTTTGGTTTCGAAATCAACTAAGATTTATCTTGAAAAAATACCACAAGGGCTTTATATATTGCAGTTTTTGGATAGGGAGGGTAAAATAGTTGAAAGACAAAAAATGTTAAAAATATAAGTGAGCTTATCTAAGGAGATTTTAATAAAAAATGTGATTACGCCAGTAGGAGAACTAATATTGGGCTCTTTGGGTTCTGAATTGTGCCTTTGCGATTGGCGCTATCGAAAACAAAGAACACAAATAGATCAGCGTTTACAGAAAATAGCAATGGCCAATTATAAGGAGGGAGAGACTGTTGTTATTGAGCAGGCGGAGAAAGAGTTAAATGAGTTTTTTAATGAAAAAAGACAAAAGTTTACGGTTCCGTTACTGTTGTTGGGTAGTGAGTTTCAAAAAAGTGTTTGGCAACAATTATTAAAAATCCCTTACGGAGAAACAGTTTCGTATTTAGCTTTATCCAAGGCATTGGGAAACGAAAAAGCCATTAGAGCGGTGGCGGCTGCCAACGGGGCAAATGCGCTTTCCATTTTGGTTCCCTGCCACCGCGTGATAGGCGCTTCGGGTGACTTGGTGGGATATGCAGGAGGTGTTGCCGCAAAAAAAAAGCTCCTTATGTTAGAAGGAGCTTTGCAAAACGGTCAAACGAGTTTGTTTGGCTAGGTTAGGTTTTGAAGAGCTTCGTTCACATTTTTGGTGATACGCTCTTCTACGTTTTCACTGGATACAAATTCAAATTTTTCGCCAATAATTTTCTCGTAAAGTTCTACGTAGCGGCTAGAAACTAGTTCTACAAAATCATTTGTAAGCTCCGGAATTTCTTGGCCTTCTAGTCCTTGAAAGCCATTTTCTATAAGCCATTGACGGACAAATTCTTTACTGAGTTGTTTTTGAGCACGGTTGTTTTTAAAATCCTCCACATAGCTATCCGCATAAAAATAACGGCTGCTATCAGGTGTGTGAATTTCATCAATAAGAACAATGGTTCCGTCTTCCAGTTTTCCAAATTCATATTTGGTGTCTACTAAAATCAGCCCTCTGGTGCTGGCGTATTCTTGCCCTTTTGCAAACAGCTTCTGAGTATAATCTTCCAAAGCCAAATAGTCAGCTTCGCTTACAATGCCTTGCTTTAAAATTTCTTCACGACTAATATCCTCGTCATGGTCACCTTGCTCGGCTTTAGTACTTGGTGTAATAATGGGTTGTAAAAAGGCTTGATTTTCTTGCATGCCGTCAGGCAATTCAACACCGCAGAGTAAGCGGCTGCCTGTTTGGTAAGTTCTCCAAGCATGGCCCGTTAAATACCCTCTAATTACCATCTCTACCATAAAAGGTTTGGCTTTATGGCCGATGGTTACCATGGGATCTGGACAGCTTATCTTCCAATTTGGAACTATATCACTGGTAAGATCTAAAAAGCGATTGGCTACCTGATTGAGCACTTGTCCTTTATTGGGTATTTCTTTAGGAAGGATTACATCAAAAGCAGAAATTCGATTGCTGGCCACCATTACCAATAAATTGTTGTTTAAGGAATATACATCTCTAACCTTTCCTTGGTAAAAACCCGTTTGCCCTTCAAATAAAAGCGGACTGTTTTTTAACTCACTCATTCTTTATCTTCCTTATCAAAAGCAGTTATTATATCTTTTACTAGTGCGTGTCTTAACACATCCTTTCCATCTAAAAACACAAAGTGAATACCCTTAATATTGGTGAGTTTTTGGCAGGCATCTTTTAATCCCGATTTTTGTCTTGGCGGTAAATCTATCTGGCCCAAATCACCTGTAATTATAAACTTTGCTCTGGATCCCATTCGGGTCAAAAACATTTTCATTTGATTAGTGGTGGTGTTTTGGCCTTCATCTAAAATTACATAGGCGCCATCTAAAGTACGGCCACGCATAAAAGCCAATGGGGCAATTTGTATAATGCCTTGTTCTATAAAATAACTCAACTTCTCCGAAGGAATCATATCGCGCAAAGCATCATACAGAGGCTGCATGTATGGATCCAGCTTTTCCTTTAAATCTCCGGGCAAAAAGCCAAGATTTTCACCTGCTTCTACAGCCGGTCTTGTTAAAATAATTCGCTTTACTTCTTTGTTTTTTAGTGCTTTAACAGCGAGGGCAACCGCTGTGTATGTTTTTCCCGTACCTGCGGGTCCAATGGCAAAAAGCATATCGTTTTTGGCCATTTGGCTTACCATAGCTCGTTGGTTTAAAGTACGCGCCTTTATAGGGTTGCCACTAACACCAAACAAAATGGTGTCATCCGAACCATGCTCGTCATCTTCTGGCGTAAGCATCTCATTTTGTAAAATACGATCTAGCTGATTTGGAGTTAAAGAGTTGTATCTATTAAGATGAGCAATGATATCTTCAATGGCTTTTTCAAACCTTTCGATACCTTCATTTTTACCGTTTACTTTTAAATTTAAACCCCTAGCGGTAATTTTTAAATTTGGAAAATTGGCCTTTATAACATTTAAGTATTTGTTATTACTTCCGTAAATATCTCTCGGATCGGCATTCTCAATTACTATGGTTCTTTCCATCAAAATTGTTGGTAAACTAATGTTTTGCCCGCGTTGGCTAGGGTTAAATTATTATACTTTTGAGTTACAAATTAACAACAAAATAGGCACTTTAAAAGAGGTGTTTAGCAACATTTGTAAACCATTTATGCCCTTAATCACCCTTACATCTGACTATGGTATTAGCGACCCCTATGTGGCCGCTTTAAAGGGACGGATTTATGCGGAGAGCCAAACTGTACCGGTGGTAGATATTAGTCACCAACTAACCTTCTCAAACTTTATAGAGGCCGCTTATGTTTTAGGAAATACCTATGCCCATTTCCCAAAAAAAACAGTGCATGTGGTAGCTTTTAATGAACTGGGTGGTTCCGGAAAATTATTAGCAGCAGAGCTAGATGGTCATTATTTTTTGCTGGCCGATAATGGTTTGCTGGGGCTTATTAATCCAGAGATGAAAATTAATAAAGTGATTGAAATTGATTTAAAACAAGCTCATTCTTTGTTTCCATCTAGAGATATTTTGCTGCCTGCTGCTTTGCATTTGCTGCGAGGAGGAAATATAGATTTGTTGGGTTTGCCGTTTGATAAATGGCTGAAACGAAGTTTAGGAGTGGCTAAGGTAAATGAGGATAAAAATCAAATTACAGGGGAGATTTGTTACATTGATAATAATGGGAATGTGGTGACCAATATTTCTAAAAAAATGTTTGTGGCCTTGGCTCACGGCCGAAAGTTTGAAATTAAACTTCCTAGAAATAGACAAATCACTGAGCTTAAATTAAACTACAACCAAGTTCCAAATGGTAGTGTTTTAGCGCTTTTTAATTCAATGGAAATGTTGGAGTTAGCCGTAAACGGATCAGAAAGTAAAGCCGTAAATGGGATAAGTAGTTTGTTGGGTTTATCGGTTAAAAATCAAATAGATATACATTTTAAATGATAACTAGAATTGTAAAAATGACTTTTCAACCTGAAAAGGTGGAAGACTTTTTAGCCAACTTTCATAAAAACAAGGAGTCTATTAGAGGATTTGAAGGTTGTGAGCACCTAGAATTATGGCGAGACGAAAATCAAAATAATGTATTTTTTACCTATAGCTGGTGGCAAGGTGCTGAATACCTCGAAAATTACCGAAATTCGCAGCTTTTTGCAGGAGTTTGGAAATACACCAAAAGTTTGTTTAGCGATAAACCGCAGGCATGGAGTGTAAAGCAACAAGTTAAATTATAAAGTATGAGGGCATTATTGCTCAAAGAGATAAGGAGCTTTTTAAGTTCCATTACGGGATACATGGTGATAGTGGTATATCTGCTAATAAATAGTGGTATGCTGTGGCTTTTTAAAGGGCCATTTAATATTGTGGAGGGCAGTTATGCGAGCATCGATAGCTTGTTTTTAATATCTCCGTGGGTATTTATGTTTTTAATACCCGCTATTACCATGCGTTTGTTTGCAGATGAGCGTAAAGCGGGTACTATGGAGCTTTTGCTCACAAGACCGCTTACGGATTTACAAATTATTATGGCCAAGTTTTTGGCAGGCTTCATTCTAGTAGTTTTGGCAGTATTACCCAGTTTGGTGTATTATATTTCGGTGTATCAAATGGGTGCTAGCCCCGGTAATATTGATAGCGGAGGCACCTTTGGTTCTTATATTGGATTATTGTTTTTAGGTGCTAGTTACGTGAGTATTGGTGTGTTTGCTTCATCACTCAGTTCCAATCAAATAGTGGCTTTTTTAATAGGTGTTTTACTTTGCTTAATGATGTATGCAGGTTTTGAGCAAATGGCGGAGTTGGGCAGTACTGGAGCTGAATTGTTTGTGCTTAGCTTAGGTATTAACGAGCACTATATTTCTATGAGTAGAGGGGTAATTGATTCTCGAGATGTGCTCTATTTTGTGAGTGTAATAGTCGTCTTTGTAGCGGCTACACGAGTAGTAATTCAAAGTAGAAAGTGGTGATGAAGGGAAAAAAATTAAAAGATCTGATTCAGTTTTTTCTATTGCTAGCCATTGTGGTAGTAGTAAATGTAATTGTATCAGTAAAGTTTTTTAGAGTGGATTTAACATCTGAAGGGCGCTATAGTTTATCGGATGCTACCAAAGATTTGCTTCAAAGTTTTGATGAACCTCTTTTGGTAAAAGTGTATTTACAGGGGAATTTTCCGGCAGATTTTCAAAGGTTACAGCGAGAAACAAAGCAAATGCTGGATGAATTTAGAGCCTACAATAGTAATGTTGAGTATCAATTTATTGATCCTGCGGCCAGCGAAGA
Organism: uncultured Owenweeksia sp.; assembly: GCA_937146805.1. Lineage (GTDB taxonomy): Bacteria > Bacteroidota > Bacteroidia > Flavobacteriales > Schleiferiaceae > Owenweeksia. The sequence continues at coordinate 94,863 of CAKZRR010000028.1, forward strand.
CCCTAAAACAAATAGAGAGTTAGCAGACCAACTGCAATATAAAGGCTTAAAATCATACGAGCTAAATGTAAAGGAGAAAGACGGAAGTAGCGTGCAGCAGGTGTTTCCAGGTGCCATTATGAATTATGGAGAGAAGGAAGTGGCGGTTTCTCTTTTAATCGATCAGTTAGGCGTGAGTCCTGAGCGGCAAATAAATGCATCGGTACAAAACCTAGAGTACGCCTTGGCCAATTCAATAAAAAGTATGGTGGCCGCTAATAAACCAAGCATTGGGTTTTTGCAAGGGCATGATGAGTTAACACCGAGGCAAATGGCTGATTTTGCACGAATTCTATCTCAAAATTACAATGTAAGTGTGTTTGATTTGCGAAAGCTTGAGCAGGACAGTATTACAGGTGAAATTGACTTACAGGCGCATCAACGAAACTTAAATAGATTTAACGCTTTGGTAGTGGCAAAACCGCAAAAGGCGTTTAATGATTTAGATAAATTTTTGCTGGATCAGTTTGCCATGACGGGTGGGAAAATAATTTGGCTACTAGATGCTGTATATGCAGATATGGACAGCCTAAGCGAAAACCCACAGTTTGTTTCATTCCCTATTTACGATAGACTCAACCTTTCGGATATGCTGTTTAAATACGGGGTGCGGGTTAATACCAATTTGGTGTTAGATAAAGTGGCGGCAGGTGTTTCGGATACGCGTCAAATTTATCCTTGGATTTATTTCCCAATGGTGATGCCGCAAGTTAATCACCCCATTACCAAAGAAATAAGTGGTATTAAATTAGAGTTTCCATCATCGGTTGATACCGTAAAAGCAGTAGGTGTTAAAAAAACTGTATTACTGCGAAGTTCACCTTATAGCACCGTGTTGGCCACCCCGCATATTGTAAAAGTATCTACCTTATTTAAACCTCCGGGCGATGAGCGTTTTAAAGATAAAAATGTGCCTTTAGCCGTTTTGTTGGAGGGAGAATTTGAGTCGTCTTTTAAAAATCGCATAAAGCCAAAAGCAAGTAACGCAGGCGCTTTAAAGTTTAAGGAGCAAAGCCAAGAAACAGAAATGTTGGTTGTAGCAGATGGCGATATTGCTAGGAATCAGCTAAATATTATTAATCCAAATATTCCTAAAGGAGCACCGCTTCCATTAGGTTTTGATCAGTACACCCAGGCGCAGTATGGTAATTCTGATTTTTTAGAAAATGCCGTAGATTATATGTTGGATGAAACCGGTCTTATTAGTATTCGTTCACGTGAGCTAAAAATCCGCTTATTGGATGTGAATTCTGTAAAGCAAAATAAACTGTTTTGGCAGTTGGTAAATACGGTAGTCCCTATTGTATCTATTATTTTAATGGGTTTGATTTATCTATTTATCAGAAAAAGAAAATACACATCAGTATGAAGAACAAAAATCTAATATACCTTGTAGTACTAGTAGTTTTACTGGCTGTAGCAGGTTGGTTATTGAGCAGCCAACCAACCGATAGCACCTTAGAACGAACACAGGATTATAGTTTTACTATTGAGGATACAGCCGCCATTGATAAAATTATTATTAAGGATAAAACACCGGCTGAGATTACCCTTACGCGGGAGAAAAACAGATGGATGGTGGATGGTGAGTTCAAAGCCAGAGATGAGGCGGTAAACACACTTTTGGAAACCCTACATCGCATGCAAATGCGTAATTTTTTAGCAGAAAATATTAAGCCAACCGTAATTAAAAGGATGACGGTATTTGGAAAGGAGGTACAGATATTTAAGAATGGACTGCTTTTTAAAACCATTTATGTAGGCACCGAAACGCATGATGAAATGGCAACTTATATGATGATAAAAGGTTCGGACGCTCCGTATGCCGTTTACATTCCTGGTTTTAATGGTTATTTGTCCTCTCGTTTTTTTACCCAAAGTCATTTGTGGCGTAGCCGCGATGTAGCTTTAATGAAGGCCGGAGAAATTAAAGAGGTAGAAATGGTGTATCCTGATTCTTCGGCTAGCTCCTTTAAAATTTCCGTGTTTAATAGAGACAGCTTGTTTGTAACACAATCTAGTACGGGCAAGGTTTTAAGGAAGGTAAACCAAGTAAAGGTGAAGTTGTTTTTGGCAGCTCTTAGTAAGTTAAAGTACGAAGGAGCTATTTTGGCTACAGAACCTATTTCGCGAAAGCGAGACTCACTACTGGCTTCTACTCCAGTATTTTACTTGCAGTATAAAAATATGGATGGCAAAGCAACGCGCTTAGAAGGATATAAAATTAAAGGCCCTGCCGAGTCTTTTGATCCTGAGCGGGATGCGCCAGAATATGATTTAGATAGAATGCATGGCTTTATTAATCAGGATAGGATGGTGCTGTTGCAGTATCATGGAATGAGGGGTGTTTTTAAGTCTGTAAATTATTTTACGAAACCCTAGTTTATTGTTAAAAACAATTCACAAAAATCAAAGGTCAAAGGCTGCAAATCAAATTATATTTGCCCTTAGTAAAGCCGTTTAGTTTTCTTTTAAAATACAAGCAAATGAAGTTTATCGTATCAAGTGGAGCCTTATTAAAACAGTTGCAAATTGCCTCTGGGGTGTTAAATAACAATAATACTTTGGCCATTTTAGATAACTTTTTGTTTGATCTTAAAAAGAACGAATTACTTATTTCGGCTAGTGATTTAGAAACCACGATTAGTACTAGTATGGTAGTTGAGAGTGAGGATAATGGCTTAGCGGCTATTCCTGCTCGTATGATTTTAGATACTTTAAAGGCTTTACCTGAGCAGCCGGTAACTTTTATTTTAAATGAAAAAACCAATACGTTTGAACTAAGTTCGGATTATGGTAAATATTCTTTGGCCTATGTAGAGGGAGACGAGTTTCCTAAGTTGCCTGAAATGGAAGAAGTGAGTACCACTACTATTAAAGGTGAAATTTTGGCCAACGCTATTACTAAAACACTTTTTGCAGCAGGTAATGATGATTTACGCCCGGTAATGAGTGGTGTGTTTTTTCAGTTTACTTCAGATAGCTTAACATTTGTTGCAACAGATGCGCATAAGCTAGTGCGTTATCGCAGAAACGATTGCAAGAGTGATAACACGGCTGAGTTTATTATGCCGCGCAAACCACTTACGGTTTTAAAATCTACGTTGGCTACTATTGGCGAGGAGGTAACTATCCGTTACAACGAAACCAATGCACAGTTTCAGTTTGAAAATATTGTGCTTACTTGTAGGTTGATTGATGGTAAATATCCTAATTATGAAGCGGTTATACCTAAAGAAAACCCGAATGTAATGGAGATTGAACGCAGTACCTTTTTAAGTTCGGTAAAGCGTGTTTCTATTTTTTCGAATAAAACTACCAATCAGGTTCGTTTAAAAATGGCAGGTTCCGAGTTGCAAGTGTCAGCTGAGGATGTTGATTTTGCCAACAAGGCACACGAGCGTTTAACTTGTAATTACCAGGGAGACGACATGGAGATTGGCTTTAATAGCCGTTTTTTGGTAGAGATGCTAAATAATTTAGAGTCGGACGTGGTAAACTTAGAAATGTCGGCTCCTAACCGCGCTGGAATTATTATCCCGATTGACGGAAATGAAGAAGGAGAAGACGTGCTAATGCTGGTAATGCCGGTAATGTTAAATAGCTAAGATAGCTACCAAACATTGTTGTCAATGAATGTGTTGGTGATTGGCGATGTACACGGTTGTTTTTATACGTTAAAAAAACTCGTTAAAAAACATTGGAATCCCAATGAGGAAATTCTCATTCAACTCGGTGATTTAGTAAACAAAGGTCCCCATTCGGCTAAGTGCCTTAAGTATTGGCAAAAGCTAGAGAAAAAACATGCTGGTAAGTGTGTTCTTTTACGCGGGAATCATGAACAATTTTTGATTAATAATAGCAAAGGCTTGGGTGATATGATAACCGGAAAGCCTTTGGTATATCAATTAGAGTCGGCAGGTATCAGCCTTAAAAAAACACAGGCATGGCTTCAAGAAAAACCGCTTTTTTGGAAAAATGACCATTTGCTAGTTTCACACGCAGGTGTGGGTAAGCAGGTGGATAACCCTTTTAATGACAGTAATAAAGAGGGGGTTTTATATCAAAGAGGCCCGCTAAAATGCTTGGATAAAACGCAAGTAAAGGGTCATAATGTTTTAGAGGGAAACAAGCCTGTTTTTAACCCTGCCGAAAATGCGTGGTATATTGATACAGGAGCGTGGGTTAATAAATATTTATCGGCTATACGCTTTACATCTCAAGGTAAAATGCTCAATATTATTAGAGAGGAGGTTAAGGGAAAAGACCAGGTGATTTAAAATAGGGTGTTTTACGTATTTCCTATTTGCCAAATGCTTTTCTATATTGTGCTCCAATTATTACCTAAATTTAAACCATTAAAGAACAGAGTTATTTTATGAAAAAATTAGCAATTATTTTAAGTAGTGTTTTAGTGTTGGGATTGACAAGCAAAGTGCAAGCACAAGAATTTGAAGAAGGAACAAATATCATTAACCTGTCCATTGGGTTTGGTTCAGGCTTGTACAATGGTTTGGGGTATTCCTCAACAATTCCTGGAGTAGGAGTGTCCTTTGAACATGGTATTGTGGATGACGTGATTTGGGACGGAGTTAACATTGGTGTTGGAGCCTATTTTGGTGTTTCAGGATCAAAGTTTGAAGTTGATAACCCTTTTACTGGAACAACTTATGGATATAAATACACCTATATTATTCCAGCAGCAAGAGGTGCTGTGCATTATAGTTTTGTAGATGGTTTAGATACTTACAGTGGAATTCATATTGGCGCTCAGGTTGTTACTAGTAGCGAAATCGGTAATGTTCCACCAGTGGCTGCTGGCGCAAGCAAAGGAGGGTTGTATGCTTCAGGCTTTATTGGGGCACGTTACTATTTTACGGATAACATCGCTGCTTTAGTAGAGCTTGGCTCAGGGATTGCTTATTTTAACTTGGGCTTGACCTATCGCATGGATTAAAATAAAATCATTTAATAATTGAAAAACCCGTCAAATGACGGGTTTTTCTGTTTTTAGGACGGTCCTCGAGTGAGTAAAAACCACTTTTGTTTTAAGCATGGCTAATCGAAATCTAAGCCTTAATTTAGCGCCTTCAATTTTACAATCAACACTAAAAATATAAATTATGTCCAATGCCTATTTTGAGGTGCCTGTTGCCATAAACGAACCTGTTTTGTCATATGCTCCGGGTAGCGATGAGCGTATCGCATTACAGCGAGAGTATGACGCAATGTGGAATACATCCATTGAAATTCCAATGGTAATTAATGGCGTGCATACTTCTACCGGAAATATGCAACGCGTAATGCCTCCGCACGATCATTCACATAATGTAGGGTCTTACCACTTAGGAACTAGCGAGCATGTACATCAAGCCATTGAAGCGTCATTAGCGGCAAAAGAAAACTGGGAAAACACACCTTGGGAACAACGTGCGGCTATCTTCTTAAAAGTAGCCGATTTATTGGCTGGTCCTTACCGCGCCAAAATAAATGCGGCCACCATGATTAGTCAAGGTAAGAATGCTTTTCAAGCAGAGATTGATGCCTCTTGCGAAATGATTGACTTTTTGAGGTACAACGTACAATACATGACCGAGATTTATGCACAACAGCCTGAGTCTGGAGAGGGAGTATGGAACCGCTTAGAGTATCGCCCACTAGAAGGGTTCACCTTTGCAATTACTCCTTTTAATTTTACCGCTATTGCTGGAAACTTAACCACTTGCATGGCCATGATGGGCAATACAGTGGTATGGAAACCATCTTATAATCAAGTGTATTCGGCTAAAGTTTTGATGGACGTTTTTGAAGAGGCCGGAATCCCTGATGGTGTAATTAATATGATCTTTACGGATCCTCAAGAAACAGCAGATATTGTTTTTGATCATCCTGATTTTGCGGGTTTACACTATACCGGTAGTACTTATGTTTTTAGAGAGATTTGGAAAAATATTGGAACCAATATCCATAAATACAAAACCTATCCACGCATTGTTGGCGAAACAGGCGGAAAAGATTTTGTGTTAGCACACCCCAGCGCGAATGCCAAAGAGGTGAGTTGTGGTTTGGTAAGAGGTTCGTTTGAATATCAAGGACAAAAATGCAGCGCGGCTTCCAGGGGCTATGTTCCTCAAAGTATGTGGGCAGAAGTTAAAGAACAAATGATTGCCGATTTAGAATCCATGACAATGGGGTCGCCAAGAGATTTTACCAATTACATTAATGCGGTAATTCACGAGCGCTCATTTGATAATATTACTTCATATATCGATGTAGCGAAGAATGCTGTAGATGCGGAGATTATAGCAGGGGGAGGGTATGATAAATCAGTAGGCTACTTTATTGAGCCAACCATTATCGTGACAACCAATCCAAAATATACAACCATGAGCGAAGAGCTTTTTGGGCCAGTATTAACCATTTATGTGTATGAAGATAGCCAGTATGATGAGGTAGTTAGTTTGGTGGATGAGACTTCGGACTATGCCTTAACAGGCGCTTTATTTTCTAAAGATCGCTATGTTGTTACCGAAACGATGAAGCGCTTAAAGCATGCTGCTGGTAATTTTTATATAAACGACAAGCCAACTGGGGCTGTCGTAGGTCAACAACCATTTGGTGGTGCACGAGCTTCGGGAACAAATGATAAGGCCGGTTCATTATTAAATTTATTACGTTGGGTAAGTCCACGCACTATTAAAGAAACATTGGTTTCTCCAACGGATTACAAATATCCATTTTTAGGGGAAGATTAAACCTTTAGAAATTTATAAGTTGAGTAAAATGGCTGTCTTTGGACGGCCATTTTTTTTGTGCGATCACTAGGGTTTCTGGGAGGATAAGTGAATCCTAGTAAACAGAGCTAGAGCTATTATTAAATGCAACATTCTGGTTTTAAATGATTTAAAACCCAATGTTAACTCAGTGTTAATTTAGGGTTAATCAAAAGTTGGCGAATGGCAAGTTTTGTAGTACTTTTGTTAAGTAAATATTAAAATCCACGTCATGAAAAATCTTGTTCAACTGTTAGTTTTTGTTTTAGTAACAGCCGCATTCCCAGCAATGGCACAGCAGGCAGATACCTATACACAAGATGGAGAAACAGTTACTGTAACACGTTATTATGATGATGGTAGTGTGCGTGAACAAGGTAGTTATATGAACGATGTTCCAAATGGAAAATGGGTTCAGTTTAGCCAAGAAGGAGAAGTGATGATGGAGGCGTACTTTACAAACGGTAAAAAAGATGGAACATGGCTGGTTTACCGCGATAATGGTGCAACTTTAATTGAGATGGAATACAGTAATAATATTTTAGCGGCTTCGCACAAATGGAAGTTGGAAGAAAGAAACATTGTTTCGGTTGATTAAGTAAATCTTTAAATTATTTTTGAAGGTGCTCCCAAACGGAGCACCTTTTTTATTTGATACCTATGCTAGTATTTATTTCTCCAGCCAAGAGCCTTGATTTTGAATCTAATAATCAAATTGGAGCGTTTGAATCGCCTTTTTTTTTAGAAGAGGCAGAGAAGGTAAACCGAAAAGTTAGAGCGCTTTCTAGAAAAAAATTACGGGAACTACAGTCAATCAGTCCCGCTTTAGCGGAGTTAAACCATACGCGAAACCAATCATGGGAAATAGATAAACATAAGCAAGGAAAGCAGGCAGTGTTGGCCTTTACGGGAGATGTATACCAAGGCTTAGAAGCTTCTCAATGGAGTGTTGAGGATATGGATTTCGCCAATCATAAGCTCCGTATTTTATCGGGCTTATACGGTATATTAAAGCCGTCTGATGTTATTTTACCCTATCGCCTAGAAATGGGAACTAGCTTGCCAGTAGGAAGGCGAAAAAACTTGTATCATTTTTGGGGAGATAAGGTGAGTAAGTATTTTAAGGAGGAGTTGGCTGCCGAATTGCCGATAATAAATTTAGCCAGCAACGAATACTTTAGGGCGGTAGAGACAGCCCAAGTTAAGAACCCAGTAATTGACATTGTTTTTAAAGATTTTAACAAGGGAGACTATAAAATCATTAGTTTTTTAGCCAAAAAGGCTCGTGGAATGATGGCCAACTATATTGTAAAAAATAGGTTAAGTCAACCCGAAGAGCTTAAGAAGTTTAACATTTCGGGATATTATTTTGACGATAAAGCCTCGACAAATTGTAAATACGTATTTTTGAAGGATTAATATTTAACACATGAAAAGGATTTATACATTAGCTGCGCTACTATTTATTGGTGTTTCAAGCCTTTCGGCACAAAACCGAACAGCCTATTACGAGCTGGGTTTTGGATTGGGAACACTAAACTACTCAGGAGATGTGGGAACCACCATAAGCTCCGAATCAATTTTAAATGAATTACGACCCAATATTGCTGTTTTTGGTAAAAAGCACTTTAACAGTCATTTGGCCATAGGTTTACAGGCCAGTTATGGTTGGATTTATTCTGAGGATGGAAATCATTCGCATGCCAATAGGGGAGTGGAGTTTGAAACAAGTATGTTTCAAATAAACCCATTTGTTGAGGTTTCTTTAATTCCTTTTGGAAAATATCAGTTGGAACAAAAATTCACGATTTTTATAAAAGCTGGCGGAGGTATGTTAGGTTACGATCCTAATCCAAAATCGGCCGTGGTTTACCCTGATGATTTTGAAATTCGCCAAAATGCTTATGGCACTTACAATTACTTTGGTGGTGGTGGTTTAAAGTTTAGGTTGAATTACACTACTATCTTAACGGTAGAAGCTTATTTCCACGGTGCAGGTACGGATGATTTAGATGGTGTTCTACATTTAGATGCTACCGAACAGGGAGCAAATGATACCTATGGAGGTGTTATGATTTCGCTTAGCAAGGCTTTCTTTTAGTATTGACGTTCATGCGCTCCTAAGTCAGGAGTTCCGTTAAAACTTCTAAAATTTCCGAGAATATCAACTCCGTTGGTCATGGATCCATCTATTACGTTTCCTTGGTCAACGGCTTGGGAGTTTGAATCTAACGCATATATATTGTTGGTGTAGTTCACAAAATCGGCCTGGCTGTTTATCCGTATATCTGTAAAAATACTTTGATCGCTCAGGTCGTAATCAATTTCATCGGGGTCTGTAGATGTCTTTAATAAGGCATTGGTCATTTGGTAATTTAAGGAGCCAGCCTCGTCATCTAGCACTGCAAATTCAATACTGTTATTGCCCGTAATAATACAATTGCCAAAATAGCAGCTTTCTAAATTCCTGACTAGTCTAAGAGGGTTCCCAGCTGTATCATTTACATCCAAATAATTGCTAATAGTTACAGCAGCAGTTGAACGGGTAGATTGATTCCAGTAATTAGCAAAGGTGCAATGCCTAAATTGATAGTTACCACCAAAGGCATAAAATAACTGAAGACCTGCATTGGCCACCACCGTGTTGTAAGCTTCCATATTTCCAAAGCCACCATAAATGCCGGTGCGGGAAGAATTAAGAATATGGCTATTAGTTATAGTTAAATTAGGAACACTGCTGCTATCAACTCGTAAGGCCGTAGTGGCATTTTTTATCACAGCATTATTTATCACATTGTCTGTGCTTCCTCCTTGGATAAAAATACCTCCAAGCGCGCCACCCCATTGGCCAGGCGCATTTTCGTAAAAAGGTTCCAGTCTGTCACCCGTAAAGGTTACCGAATCACCTATTCCGCCAGTAGCGCCTTCGGCTACTTTTAAAGTAGCACCTTCAAAAACCCAAAGCCCACTGTTTTGATGAAAATACAAATCGGTACCACCATTAATGTTCAATTCGCCTCCTTCATCTACAACACCGTAGCCATAAAACACGTGCGGTTTATCATTTGGAAGGGTGTGTGTGGTGTTGGTAATGATGGAATAGGGAATAATTGTTCCGCTTACCACTATAAAATGCGTTGGAAAATGAAAATAGACATCTTGTGCTAAGGTTACTAGTTTTACATTTTGCTCTACACCTTTGTTTCTAAAAATAAGGCTATCTACATATAAATGACTTTGGCTGGATCCGATAACCGAAGCCTTTACATCAATAAAGATATAGATGCTGTCTTTAGGCAGAATTTCAACTTTTTGATGTTGATTTCCAGAGTTACCATTTACATTAATCCGGTATTTACTGCTAGTTCCTCGCCCTAAAGAGATATTGTCAATCTCTACAATATCCGAACTTGGGTTGCGTACCTTTAGGGTATAAGTGCTTGATCCCACAGTTGTTATTACTGTATCTAAATACACCGTATCACTTGAAAAGCCTAGCTGAATTCCGCCACTGGCAACAGATTCCTTTTGACGACAAGAGGCCATTGCAAAAATAGCAAGGAGACTTAAAAGAAGTAATTTTTTCATACGTAAGTAAACGAGGTGCGAACACCAATATTTTAAAAAGAAAGAGGGAAAGAAACTTTTGTTAAACCAATAATGTTACAATATATTTGCAGCCCTCAAAATGGTTGGGCAAAATCCTAGCTGCAAAGAAACAAGAATTATGAAAAAAGGCATACATCCAGACAACTATCGTTTTGTAGTTTTTAAAGATATGGGAACCGGAGACGAAATTGTTACACGCTCGTGTGTGGAAACTAGAGACTCTGTTGAAAAAGATGGCGTTACTTACCCATTGGTAAAGTTGGAAATTTCTGCTGCATCTCACCCATTTTATACTGGTAAGATGAAGTTGGTAGATTCAGCTGGTCGTGTGGATAAATTCCGTAACCGTTATAAGAAGTTTGGCAATAGCTAAAAAATCTTCAAAATATTTAAAACCCCGATACAGCAAAGCCGTGTCGGGGTTTTTTGTTTAGTACATTAGCCCAATAAATTAGGCACAATGAATATAATTTTGTTTGATGGTGCGCTGCGCAATCATCTTTTACCCTTTACCTATACAAGACCTGTTTCCGAGATTAGAGTGGGTATTCAAACTATTACCGAAAAATGGAAATGCCATTTTGAAGGCGATTTTTCGTTTGAAACAGAAGACTATTTATCGGTGAAATTCCCGAAAAAGGAATTGCAACAGAACGTTTGGATTAATGGTGCTTTATGTCCAAATGCCAATTTGGTTCGTGCGATTAAAGGCTTAGATTTGGGTGAGAAATTGGAAAAGGACGGTGTTTTACTGGCAGCTAATTTGTTAAAAGGTGCAAATATTGAAGAGGCACAAGTAGTTTTATTTACTGATGAGGCCAGATTAATAGATAGGCCTTGGAAAATATTTTCAGAAAATGGAGCTGAATTAGAACTGGATTTTGATGAAATTACACGAGGTAGAAAATCGCAACTGCTTAGCGAAACGAATACCGTTTTGGGTGATCGTATTTTTGTTGAAGAAGGAGTGGATGCCGAATGTAGCGTGTTTAACAGCAAAACAGGTGCTATTTATTTAGGTAAAAACAGTACGGTTTTAGAAGGTTGTACTATAAGAGGAGGTTTTTCACTAGGAGAACATTCAGCCCTAAAAATGGGAGCTAAAATTTACGGGCCTACTACGGTAGGACCACATAGTAAGGTAGGAGGAGAGGTAAACAATTGTGTGATTTTTGGATACTCCAATAAGGGGCACGATGGATTTTTGGGTAATGCTGTAATAGGCGAATGGTGTAATCTAGGGGCCGATACCAATAACTCTAATCTTAAAAATAATTATGATGAGGTACGTCTGTGGAGCTTTGAAAAGCAAGGCTTTGAAAAAACAGGTTTGCAGTTTTGTGGGTTAATGATGGGCGACCACAGCAAGTGCGGTATTAATACCATGTTTAATACTGGGACGGTAGTAGGTGTAAGCTCAAACATATTTGGCAGCGGCTTTCCCCGCAATTTTATTCCTTCGTTTAGTTGGGGAGGGGCAGCAGGTTTTACCGAATATAAATTAGAAAAAGCCTTAGCCACCGCTAAGTTGGTAATGGAACGAAGAGGAATTGATTTGGATGAGGTAGAATCAAATATTTTAAATCAGGTTTATGCAGAAAGTCGTAAACGTTAAGCTGTGGCATAGCAATTGACCTAGTAGGTGTACAATAAATTATAAAGGCTAATCTCTGACAGATTGGCCATATTTCACATGAAATTCAACAAAATTTTGGATATAGACAGCTTGTCATTAGATACAATTTTAAACGATGATGCGGAATTTATTCCGTTAATGACGAATGAGGATGAAAATGAAATGGAGAAGGAAGAAGTGCCAGAGGTACTTCCTTTGATGCCTTTACGTAACACGGTACTTTTTCCGGGTGTGGTAATTCCAATTACGGCTGGCCGTGACAAATCCATTCAGTTATTGCAACATGCACATCGCGAAAAAATGATGATTGGTGTGGTAAGTCAATTGGATGATAGCAATGAAAACCCAGGACCTGAAGATATTTATAAGGTAGGTACCATTGCCAAAATTATGCGCATGTTTAAAATGCCTGACGGGAATACTACGGTAATCTTACAGGGTAAAAAACGATTTGAATTAAAGGAAGTGGTGCAAAATGAGCCTTTTATGAAGGCTTCCATTACTGTTATTAGCGAGCAAAAAAAAGGAACGGAAAAAGCAAAATTTGGAGCCTTAATGGGATCCATTAAGGATATGGCTCTTAAAATTATTAAAGAGTCGCCTAGTATTCCGAGTGAGGCAGCTTTTGCTTTGAAAAATATTGAGAGCGATACCTTTTTGCTCAACTTTATTTCATCTAATATGAATTTGGATGTAGATAAAAAACAAGCTCTATTGGAAATTAGAGACCTTCAAGATCGGGCTAATACGGTGCTTAAGCATTTGCATGAAGAATTCAATATGCTTGAAATGAAGAATGAAATTCAGGACAAGGTAAAGTTTGAATTTGATCAGCAGCAGCGCGAATATTTTTTGCATCAGCAAATGAAACAAATACAAGAGGAGCTGGGAGGAAACTCTACGGATGCTGAAATTGAGGAGTTTAAAGCTAGAGCAGAAGGTAAAAATTGGTCTCCTGAAATAAAGGAATCTTTTTGGAAAGAGCTCAAAAAAATGCAGCGTATAAACCCGCAAGTGCCTGAATTTAGCATTCAGCGTAATTACTTGGAGCTAATGCTTGATTTACCTTGGAATGAGTTTTCAAAGGATAAGTTTGATCTAAAAAGAGCAGAAAGGATCTTAAATAGAGATCATTACGGGCTTGATAAAGTTAAGGAACGTATTATTGAACACTTGGCAGTATTAAAACTGAAAGGTGATATGAAGGCACCTATTTTGTGTTTATATGGTCCTCCAGGTGTAGGTAAAACAAGTTTGGGTAAATCGGTTGCTGAGGCCTTGGGTCGAAAATATGTTAGAATGTCCCTGGGAGGATTGCGCGATGAAGCGGAAATTAGAGGGCATCGAAAAACATACATTGGCGCTATGCCGGGCCGTGTAATTAAGAATATTAAAAAGGTAGGAACGGCCAACCCCGTTTTTGTGTTGGATGAGATTGACAAGCTAGCCGCAACGGGTCATGGCGATCCATCTTCGGCTATGTTAGAGGTTTTAGATCCAGAGCAAAATGCTAGTTTTTACGACAACTACTTAGAGTTAGGCTTTGACCTTAGCAAGATAATGTTTATCGCTACGGCTAATAACTTGGGTTCCATTCAACCAGCTTTGCGCGATAGAATGGAGATTATAGAAATTAATGGCTATACAATAGAAGAGAAGGTGCAAATTGCGCGTAAATATCTTTTACCTAAGCAATTAGAAGAACATGGTTTGTCTAAAAAAGATTTGGCTGTAGATAAACGTACACTTGAATTTATAGTAGAGAATTATACACGCGAATCGGGTGTAAGGGGGCTAAATAAGGTGATGGCTAAAGTGGTGCGCTATGCGGCTAAAAATGTAGCGATGGAACTGGAATACCACCAAAAAGTGACGGTAAAGCATGTAGAAGAAATTTTAGGGGGTAAAAAGTTTAGCAAGGATAAATACCAAGGTAACAGCATTGCAGGTGTAGTTACCGGCTTGGCTTGGACATCTGTAGGTGGCGATATTTTGTTTATTGAATCCTCATTAAGTAGAGGTAAAGGTAAGCTTACCGTAACAGGAAACTTAGGAGATGTAATGAAGGAATCGGCCATTATAGCAATGGCATATTTAAAAAGTAATGCCGATAAATTTAACTTGGACTACCGTCTTTTCGATTATTGGGATGTACATATTCATTTTCCTGAAGGAGCAACACCTAAAGATGGTCCATCTGCAGGAATCACCATATTAACCTCTTTAGCCTCTTTGTTTACACAGCGTCAGGTAAAAAGTAATTTGGCCATGACGGGCGAAATCACTCTTAGAGGAAAGGTATTGCCTGTGGGTGGTATTAAGGAAAAAATATTAGCAGCCAAGCGAGCTGGTATTAAGGAGATAATAATGAGTGAGGATAATCGAAAGGATATTACTGAAATTAGAGAGGATTACTTAACGGGATTAACTTTTCATTATGTACAATTAATGACGGATGTAGTAGATTTGGCCCTTACCAATAAAAAGGTAAAAAACGCCATTAAGGTTGATTTTCCTAATAGTGTTTCGGCTACAGCCGGAAAATAACAATTACAGATAGTAATTATTTGAAGCGATGTACGTTGTAAGTATTATTTTGGCTTTATGAAAAAACTCTTACCGCTTCTTCTATTAGGTTTTGGTAGCGTTCAAGCGCAACTTGGCGGACAATCAACTTTTCAATTTTTAAATGTAGTTCCATCGGCAAGGGTGGCGGGGCAAGGTGGTAACGCTATTGCCAATACAGCTACAGATTTAAATTTTGCTCTTTGGAACCCAGCTTTGCTAAATCCTGACTTAAGTAAACAGGTGAGTATTAGCATGATTGATTATGTAAGTGATATTGTAATAGGAGAGGTTGGTTATGCTCAACATTTTGAAAAGTTAGGCACTTTTTCTCTTAGTACAAAGTACATATCCTACGGTGATTTTGATAGAACCAATACTATTGGTATAAAACAAGGAACCTTTACGGGTACTGATTTAGCGGTGATATTAGGTTATGGGTATCAGCGAGATACCAATTGGAGTTTTGGGGCTAACCTAAAATACATCAACTCTAAGTTAGATGTGTACTCTAGCAATGCTATGGCTTTAGATGCGGCCATCAGCTATCAAATACCCAGTAAGCGAATGGCTTTTTCGTTAGTAGCTAAAAACATGGGTTTTCAGTTTGATGCCTTCCATGAGGAAAAAGAAAACCTTCCTTTCGAAATTCAAATGGGTTTTTCTAATAGGTTCGAGCATTTACCTTTGCGGTGGATGGTTACTTTGGAGCAGTTGGAAACTTGGGATTTACGCTATGATGACCCTAATAATGTTACGGTAAATCAGCTAACAGGCGAAATTGAAAAGAATGAGCCTTCTGTTTGGAATAATGCCTTACGCCATGTAGTTTTAGGTGCCGAATTTGCACCCACCAAAGGTTTTAATTTACAGTTTGGTTATAGTTTTAGACGAAAAAATGAACTGGATATAGACACGAGAAGAACGTCCTCAGGAATTTCGTTTGGCGTGGGTATTAAAGTAAGTAAGTTCAGAATTAACTACGCTCGTAATAACTTGCACATTGCTGGGGGCGGAAACAACTTTAGTATTGTTACCCAGCTGCAGGACTTCAAAAAGAAAAAACCCAAAAATGTCCCAAGCAATTAACATTGCCATAGACGGATATTCCTCTA
Organism: uncultured Owenweeksia sp.; assembly: GCA_937146805.1. Classification (GTDB taxonomy): domain Bacteria; phylum Bacteroidota; class Bacteroidia; order Flavobacteriales; family Schleiferiaceae; genus Owenweeksia. Next base: position 110,600 of record CAKZRR010000028.1, read on the forward strand.
CCGGTAAAAGCACATTGGCCAGGCAATTGGCTGGAAAGTTGGGTTATCGTTATATTGATACGGGCGCTATGTATAGAGGTGTAACCTTATATGCTTTGCGTAAGGGCTTAATCATCAACGGGAAAGTATTACAGCAATTGGAGTTTGATTTACCACGCATACAACTCGAATTTATTCATAATAAAAATAGAGGTGCCTCCGATTTGTATTTGAATGGAGAAAATGTAGAGGAGGCCATTAGAGAAATGATGGTGGCCAAAGCGGTGAGCAAGGTGGCCGCTGTAAGTAGCGTTAGAAAATACTTAGTAGAGGCACAGCAAAAAATGGCTGCTCAAAAAGGAGTGGTAATGGATGGAAGGGATATTGGTACTGTGGTACTTCCTGAAGCCGAACTCAAAGTTTTTGTTACTGCCAGTCAAGAGATAAGAACTGAAAGACGCTATCAGGAATTAAAGCAGTTGGGAAAAGTATTGAGTAAAACTGAGGTAGAGGCCAATTTGATGGAACGTGATTTGTTGGATACTACTCGAAAAGACAGCCCATTAAAACAGGCCAAGGGTGCTTTATTATTGGATAATTCGGGCTTAAGCCGAGAAGAACAATTGGACTTGGTAAGAGGCTGGGTAGATGAAAGGTTAGCTACTTGCGCAGAGTAAATTCTGAGCTTAATTTTCTAACTCCATTAAAGATTTAATCAAAGTAACATAGCGTTCCATAGCCTCTTCTTTAGGCATACCTTCCAGTCGTTTCCAAGCATCGTGCTTAAAAGTTTCTACTACGTTAGATGATTCATTGGGCCTTTGGTGAGGATTGTCTCCTTCTAAAGCTTGCTTGTAAAAACTGTAGGCAATCAGCATATTGTCCGCAGTTTGCGGTGGTAAATTGTTTCCAATTTCCACAAATTTTAAAAATTCCTTTTCAATATTAGTTTGCGGCACTACAGTTTGTAATTTGTTCATCAAATTTACTTTAGTTCAGCCAAAATTTGCTCACCCCCTCTGGCTTTATCTCCTACTTTTACTAACACATTCGCGTCCGCGGGAAGTATTACATCCACCCTAGACCCAAACTTAATAAAACCGGCATCGGTTCCCCGTACCGCTTTGTGTCCATCTTTGGCATACATTACAATTCTTCGAGCCACGGCTCCAGCAATTTGCTTAAATAGAACTTCCTGTCCATCATCTCCTTCTACCACAATAGTGGTGCGTTCGTTTAATAAACTCGATTTTGGGTGCCAAGCCACTAAAAAAGCGCCAGGATGGTACTTGGCATATTTTACCACACCATTAATAGGGTAACGGTTTACATGCACATTAAGTGGCGACATGAAAATACTGATTTGAATTTTTTTGTCATTGAAATATTCTTGCTCTTCAATTTCAACTATTTCCACAATTTTCCCATCTGCAGGAGCGATTACTTGCTTTGGGCTGGCCTCCATGGCGCGTTTGGGGTTTCTAAAAAACTGGAGCACCAAAATGTAAATTCCAATAGAAATAAGCAGAACAATGTTTTCTACCCATTCGTTTTGACTGAGCCAAAAAACCAAAAAATTGGTTAAACCTAAAATGATAAGTAGGCGTTGTAAAATCTTCTTCCCTTCTTGGTGAATGCGAATCATGTAAAGTAGTTTTCTATAATGCGGATGTAAAAATAAGCGGGGGGTAAAGCGAATAGGATACTATCAATCCGATCTAACAAACCACCATGTCCCGGCATAAAATTGCCGCTGTCTTTTAGGTTAAATTGTCTTTTAACGGAGGATTCAAATAAGTCGCCCAAGGTGCCAAATATCACAGCTATTAGTGCAAATCCAAGCCATCCCCATAAGGGTAAAATGCCTAAAAAGTAAAAGAATAGGTAACTGGCAATTAAGGCTGCTACTAGACCACCAAAAAAACCTTCCCAGCTTTTGTTGGGCGAAACTTTAGGAGCTAATTTACGCTTGCCAATAGCACTGCCTACTAGGTAGGCAAAAGTATCGCTACACCAAATAAGTATAAATAGAGCTGCTAATAACCAAGGCGTAGGCTCGCCCAAATGCCAAGGAAATAAAGGTAGCAAAGCCATAGGTAAGGCAATGTATAATACACCCGTTAGGTAATGAAAAAGGGTAGTGGGTTGTTGATTGAGCTTAAGTGTGTGAGCTACAAAAAGCCCCATCAAAATCATGAGGCAAGCAAAAAGCATTATAGGTAAAATGGCTGGATTGCTAAAAAGTACTTCGCCCGAAAGGGCTACTAATAAACTGAGAAACGCCAGAGGTAAAAATAGCAATATGGCGCGTGGAGTATTGGGTACAAATTTGGACCATTCCACCAATGCTATGCTACCAACAAAGGCCGCCAACAGCAATTGACTATTAAATCCTGTAAAGCAACAAAGTAAAATCACCGCCACGTAGGCAGCGCCACTAAGGCTTCGTGTTAGCATTTCGCTCATTCGGTAATTTGATCTTCAATTAGCAAAAGATAAATTTCCTTGCTGCAAATAGCCCCTTGTGTGGCATCTGGGTTACTGCTTTTTATAGGTCCTTTTATCGTTGTAATTTGAGAAGGGATATCTCCTTTGTATTTGTTTCGAATGCCAGTAAGACCGGCTCGTAGGTTTTCTAAAATTTGACTAGTTTTTGCAATAGTGATAAACGTTTCAGGTAGCTCGTCTAACTTTTTACCCAATGTTTGCTTTGCGGTAATCATAATTCCACCATTAAATGAAATTAAGTATTCGCAAGAAGAACAAAATGCATCTGCCTCGGTTAAGGGCTTAATATAATCTTTTAGACCTGCATTAGTAAGGATGCCTTCAAGATTACTGTTTTGACAAAAGATACCGTTTAAACCCGATTCAGGAATAATTTGCTCCAAATAGTGATAGGCATCTTTCTCATTTTCGCAGTATAAGAATTTACCACCAGAGGCAGTAAAATTTTTTACAAACGATAAATCTACCGGCTCTTTTTTCGAAGATCCGTAGGTTAGGCTGTTTTGTTCGTTTTCTTCCGCATCAGTGGGTTTGCCGCTTAATACGGTAAAAAATTTACCTAAGAAACCTTTCTTCTTATTTGTGTCCGCCATCAAAGTTCCAGTTGCGGAGGTTAAAACGTTAAGCTTGTCCGGGTTTATCTACCGATGGTGCTGGTTCGCTTGTATCTTCAGTTTCAGGTATTGCTGGTGCTTCAACCGGAGCGGTGCTAGATTTTACCTCAGGCTCCTCTCTTTGCCACTTTCTTTTACCAAAAACCTCCTCCAAATTTTCCTTAAAGATAACTTCTTTGTCTAATAGCATTTGAGCCAATCTTCCAAGTTCTTCCTTGTGCTTTGTTAATAATTCTTTAGCCCTAATGTACTGTTGTTCAATGAGTTTTGATATTTCCTCATCAATGATTTGAGCGGTTTTTTCACTGTAAGGTTTGCTGAAACCGTAGTCATCTCCGCTTTGGCTATCGTAGTATGTGATGTTGCCCAATCTCTCGTTAAGTCCATATACAGTAATCATGGCGCGGGCCTGTTTTGTTACTTTCTCCAAGTCACTTAAAGCTCCTGTAGATATTTTTCCAAACATTACTTCCTCAGCCGCACGGCCTCCCATGGTGGCACACATTTCGTCTAACATTTGCTCGGTGGTAGTAATTTGACGTTCTTCGGGTAAATACCAAGCGGCTCCTAGTGATCGGCCTCGGGGGACAATGGTCACTTTAACTAAAGGAGCGGCATGCTCTAGCATCCAGCTAACGGTGGCGTGCCCTGCTTCGTGAAAAGCAATTACATTCTTTTCACCTTTGGTAATAATTTTGTTTTTCTTTTCCAGTCCACCAACAATTCGATCTACTGCATCTAAGAAATCTTGCGTATTGATAGATTTTTTCTCCTTACGAGCCGCAATTAGGGCCGATTCGTTGCAAACGTTGGCAATGTCAGCACCCGAAAAACCAGGTGTTTGCTTGGCTAAAAACTCAGCATCTACTTCTTCGCCTAGCTTTAAGGGAGCAAGGTGTACTTTGAAAATTTCTTCACGCTCATTCAAGTCTGGTAAGTCAACGTAAATCTGTCTGTCAAATCTACCCGCACGCATTAAAGCTCTATCCAATACATCGGCACGGTTGGTAGCTCCAATTACAATTACATGCTCTTTGGTGGCAAAGCCGTCCATTTCAGTAAGTAGTTGATTTAAAGTATTTTCTCTTTCGTCATTACCACCACTCATGGAGTTTTTACCACGAGCTCTACCAATGGCATCTATCTCATCAATAAAAATAATAGAAGGCGATTTTTCTTTTGCCTGCTTAAACAAATCACGTACACGTGAAGCTCCTACACCCACAAACATTTCTACAAAATCGGAACCTGACAGAGAGTAAAACGGAACTTTCGCTTCGCCAGCCACCGCCTTTGCCAACAATGTTTTACCAGTTCCGGGAGGACCTACAAGTAAGGCACCCTTAGGTATTTTACCCCCTAATGAAGTGTATTTTTCAGGATCCTTTAAAAAGGAAACAATCTCTTGTACTTCCTCCTTAGCACCTTCCAATCCGGCTACATCTTTAAAGGTAACTTTTACGTTGGTGTTTTTATCAAACAGCTGCGCTTTCGATTTTCCAATGTTAAAGATTTGAGCCCCAGCACCACCAGCACCACCACTCATTCTTCGCATTAAGAAAATCCAAAAACCAATCATTAAAATAAAAGGAACAATCCAAATTACATCACCCCAATAGTCCTTGCGCTCTTGGTAAGTTGGAATTATTTTATCGCCTTTTGCGTTTTCGTGTTCTTCGTAAAACTCTTCTAGGTTTGCTCTAAAAGCATCTTCGGGCATTTCAAAACTGTATTGAGGAGCGCCTGATGCACCACCACGAATTCCGTTGTCCTTCAGTTCTTTATACCTTTCCTTTTCATCAAAAGCCTGGCTGGTAATAAAAACCTCAATTTCTTTTTCGTTAACAATACGTACCTGCTTTACATCGCCTTCCTCCAGCATTTCGCTAAACTGAGCAAAATCGATAGCGGAGCTTTTTTGTGAGAAACTGCCAAAGATTTGAATGGCAATAAAAACAATGAAAATAGCCGCATAAATCCAATAGAAATTGAACTTACGGCCAGGGCCACCTGGTTTGTTGCCCGTGGGTTTCGAATTGTTTTTTGAAAATTGATCTTTCAACGAGTTTCGTTGTTTTTTATCTTTATCTGTGTTTTCCATGATTGTTTTTCAGAGCCTATGAGTGGTTTTCGAGTACGGTAATTTGAGCATCGCCCCAAAGGCTTTCTAGCTCATAAAATTCTCTAATGTCACTTTTAAAAACATGTACTACCGTGTTTACATAGTCCATTAATATCCAGTCGGCATTTTCCAAACCTTCAATATGCCAAGGTTTATCCTTTAGAGTTTCGCGCACCACTTTTTCCACGCTATTGCTAATGGCTTTTACTTGCGTATTGGAGTTCCCTTCGGCAATTACAAAATAATCGCAAACGGAATTTTCAAGTTCAGTAAGGTTAAGGATGGTGATGTTAGAGGCTTTAATGTTTTCCATTCCATCGATAATAGTTTTTACTAATGGAGGGAATTGCTCTTGCGTGTTAACTTTTGTCATTTATGTATTTTACTAACAGCCAGTAAAATTAGCTAAAATACTGGCGTTACGGGTTATCTTTGCGGTAAATAAATACCGCTAAATCAAAATTAGTTTTAATGTGATAGGGCATCAAGTTGCAACTTTTTCATCGCTAGAATCAACCAATAGTCACCTCAAAAAAATGATTTCTGCTACGGCTATTGCCGAAGGTTTTGCGGTACGTGCCAAATATCAAACATTAGGCCGAGGACAAATTGGCAACACTTGGGTTTCCGAGATGGGCAAAAATTTACTTTTGAGTGTGTTTTTAAAGCCACAACGGCTACCTGTGCAACAGTACTTTTTTTTAAATATGTCAGTTTGTCTTGCGTTGGTGGATTGCTTGAATCACTTTGCCCAAGGGTTTATCCTAAAGTGGCCTAATGATATTTTATTTGAAAAGAAAAAGGTAGCTGGAATTTTAATTGAGAATAGCATTGCGGGTGCCGCTATTCAACACAGTATTGTAGGTATTGGTTTAAATGTAAATCAAAGGGTTTTTTCGGATAGCTTTAACCCTAAGGCAACATCTTTAGCAACCGTTTTAGGGAAAAGTATAGTGATAGAAGAAGTGCAAAAAAAATTATTTGAACACCTTCAAATTCGGTATCAGCAACTACAGTTAGATGCAGGTTCTTTAAAATCAGATTATTACAATAATTTACACGGTTATCGCACGGAGGTGCCTGTATATTTAGATGGGCAGCCTCAAACTTTGCAAATAGAGGGCGTTGCCGATAACGGGCAACTACAAACCACCATAGGCGGGCTGCAAAGAACTTTTGATTTTAAGGAACTGCGATTCCTTTTTTAAAGGGTTTCCATTTTATCGGCCAGCGTTTCAATAAAGCTTTTAAGAGGGCGCTCTACCATCATTTTTAGCATTGGGTTAAAATTCCCTTCAAAAGAAAATTGCACTTCACAACTGTTTTCATCTACAGCTGTAATATGGCTGCTTAAGCTAAAGTCAAGTTTGCTGCTGGCTGCCTTAAATTTAATAAGGCTGTGCGGTGTTTTTTCTTCCAATACCAATCGTACCTCGGGCATACCTTTCATTCCAAAAAGAAAGGAGGTTTCATCGGCTTCAAATTTGGTGACATTCTCGGGCATGGCCTTGCCAAAATTGTTAAAGTCTTCCAGAATACTGTACATTTCGGTAGCGGGTTTTGCAACCTGTACTGTTTTAGATTTGATGTTGGTACCGCTCATAATTTTGCTTTTTTAGGTTTTAAACTCCGCTCCAGGTAGATGGGCTTTTACGCCAGTTTTCCAGCGTATGCGTAAGAGATGGTTCAAGGCTACCTGTGCTGGTGGCTTGCTCAATTAAAAAATGATAGTTACTAAGGGTAAAAAGCTCACATTGTGCTTGCTCAAAATTGGCAGTGGCCACATCAAATCCATAGGTAAATACGGCTGCCATTCCCAATACTTCGGCCTTGGCTTGGCGCAAGGCATCTACAGCTTTAAGGCTGCTGCCACCGGTGCTAATCAAATCTTCAATAACCACCACTTTTTGGTTGGCCTGTAATTGCCCTTCAATTTGATTTTGCCGACCATGGCTTTTGGCTGTAGGGCGCACATAAACAAAGGGTAGGTTAAGCTCTTGCGCTACCAATACACCCATAGCAATGGCGCCTGTGGCCACTCCAGCAATAACTTGTGCTTCGGGATATTTTTCGGCAATAGCTTTGGCCAATTGCTGTTTCACAAAATCGCGTGCCGCAGGGTGGCTCAAAATAATGCGGTTGTCGCAATAAATGGGCGATTTCCATCCGCTGGCCCATGTAAAAGGCTCAGAGGGTTGCAGTTTAATTGCCTTAATTTGCAGCAGTTTTTCGGCCGTATTTATAGCCGTTGTTTCATTAAAAATCATGGGGTCAAATGTATAAAGTTTTCATCAACGATTCGAGTATTACCTTAGTTAGTAAACATGAAATTTTGCCCACAAAAATGGGGCTTATTGGAAATGTAAAAGCGTTACTAAAGCAAGCTGAAAAGATGGAAATGAACGAACAAGCCGAAGCAGTTACTTGGCTTTGCGATGACTTAGAGGGTGACTGGGCTGGCTTTTGCGATCAATATACTTTGGTAGAAGCTGCGGGTGGGGTAGTGCAAAACCAAGCTAACGAGCTATTGTTAATTTACAGGTTGGGTAAATGGGATTTGCCCAAAGGTAAAATTGAAGTAGGAGAGAACCGAGCCGAAGCCGCTTTACGCGAAGTAGAGGAAGAGTGCGGTTTGCTAGATATTAACCTGGGGGCTGTTTTGCCGACTACCTACCATACTTATGTGTTGCGAGGGCAACGAATTTTAAAACCCACTTATTGGTATAAAATGACAACTACTTATAAAGGTAAGTTGGTACCTCAAACAGAAGAAGATATTAGTGCTGTGCGTTGGGTGCCTATAGCCGAAGCCCAAAGTTTAATGAAAGAGAGTTATGCGAGTATAGCAGAGTTGATGCGTGTGTATTGGGCAGGTGAATAAGGGCGGGTTTTAGCACAGTTCTTTGCCGCCATTAGCGCTTTCCGTTTTTTTTTCAAAACTCCGTCTTAATCCACAAAAGTTTCCCTTATAATATCTTTACATTTCTGTATTTCAGATCTCGTCAATTTGTCAAACGTTTTTAATATTCGAGATTTGTCAATTGTCCGAATTTGGTCGATTGCAATCATTCCTTTTTTTTGGAGATACTTTACTTTAATTCTGGTAGGATAACCTTTTAAGTTTGTTGTCATTGGAGCAACTACAATGGTTCTTAAAAACTTATTAATTTCGTTTGGCGAAACAATTACGCAAGGTCTTGTTTTTTTAATTTCACTACCAATAGTTGGGTCAAGATTTACAAGTACGATTGAATATTGTTCTAATTCCATTCCTCAAAATTTTCGTCCTCGAAAACATCATTGAATAATAATCGATCATCGTTATTATCATGCATTTTTTCAAAAGCTTTTTCCCAGTTTTTTCTCGGGGTACTAATTGGTTTAATGATTATTTGACCTTTCTCCAAAATCATTTCGACCTTGTCCTTTATATTATATTTTTCTAAAATAGTCTTACTTAAACGTAGTCCTTTAGAATTTCCTATTTTTATAATTGCCGTTTCCATAATTCAAATTTCGTAATTACAAAGTTATTACAAAATATTTAGCTCACAAAGTTTTTCCGTATTAATGCAAACGATTAAATAAAAACTGGCATAGCTTGGGTTTGTTTGTTATTGGCAACAGTTTTATTAATAAATCTCATTTTTGGAAATGTTCAAATCCGTCAACTTGATTAGAAGTTTACCGATTTCGGCAAAGGTTGAGTTATTTGGTGTCCATCGGTCAACTATTTGATATTGTCCTTCTTCTATGCCTTCAATAATCCAATTTGAACCATCAAAACCAGTATCGCTAGATGTTGTTTCTAGGTTCCAGAAATCCGTATTGTCCAGGCATTGGGTAAATTTCATCCACTCAGATTCCATTAAAATTCTTTGGTTAAGATTAACAATACGGTTTGAAGAGTTTCCTTCACCTCCTTCAATTATTTTCCAAGTGAGCTCAATTAGAGTCTCATTTTTTCGAATTGATATAGTAACTGGATTATGGAATGTTCTTAGCCATATAAACCGAATAACAATATCATCATTGTTAGCGCAAAGTTTCTCTTCACCAAACGCAACTAATGCATTTGAATATGTAGTTAATTTCCTTTCTGTAGCCCGAGCTATCCTTTGTAAGTCATATGTGAAATTTGATTGCCAATTATTCGGGAGGTTGATAAAGTCATCTAAAGGAAATTCATAGGGATAGTCAATTTGATAACACCAATTTTGATTGTTACTTCTTAAGAATTGTTGATAATAAATACTGTCACCGACAAGAAATGAAATTTGGTAAATGGGAAGCCTTAAACTATTATAGTAGGTTGAATCATATTTAATGGCGTTAGTCATATTTTCTCTAGCCCTTTTTGCGATTTTAATGCTATAACTGATAGAGTCATTTTTATAAAAGCGTTGTGAATGTCTGTAAAGTGTCTTTGCATATAGAAAATAGCCTATGGCATTTGTGGAATCGATAAGAAGAGCATTATTTAAATCAGCATAGCTAATTGTGTCTTTTGATGAAAGAGCCCAATGATTAAATTCGGCACTTAACAGCCATGGCTCTGGCTGATTAGGATATTTTTCCTTAAGTCTTTTAAAGAACCGTTTTTTTCTTTTTAATTGATTATTTTGATCATATGAATCCGATAAGTAAAAACATGCCGAGCTATTAAATGGATCAATTTTGAATATCTTCTTAGCGAGCTCTTCAGCATTTCGGTAATCTCGGTATTCATATTTCTGAAATTCCTTAATCAGACTGTCTATGCGTTGTGCATTAGTTGAGTATGAAATGATCAAGAGAGCTATAACAAATATGTATCTATTCATAATTATTGCGAGCGGTTAGTGTAAAATGCGTTTTAATGCATTTTTACACAGTGTTGTGTACTGGCCTTTTTCAATTTATACTTTTCTTGCTCCTTTTCAGAGAATAAAATCGTCAAGTGGTCAGCCCAATAACTCAGGGAAGAATCTTCTTTGATTTCGAGAGCAGAAACCCAAATATTTTTGTCATTTTCAAATTTCAATTCCCAAGATTGAGGAAGATAATTTGTAGAAGATGATTGGCATTCATCCCAATAAACATTTATCTCAACAAGGCTATTGTTAATTAACTCAGTCCAAGATTCGTTTTGCGATACCGCCATCGTTTTTATTCCTTCTCGATAATCTAATTTTTTCAGTTGTTCGATTCCAATGCCATAACAATAGAACTCATTATCCCATTTAATCTGAATCAACTCCTTATTATCTAATTCCAGTATAACATTCATATCTATCGAGTGACAGGAATCGGAAACCTTCCAATATTCCTCACCATTTTGATAATCTAATTCTTCATAATACACGTTCTGGATTTTTCGTCCAACAAGTGCTCTTTGAATTAAATTGTAATATGCCTGTTCTTTTTTAGTCATTTCTTGCTTGTAGACAACAAGTTAGTAAACGTAACTGAGTTGCGTTTATGTTTCCTTTATCCAGCTCCCAATATAGCACATGTGCATAATGTATTACATGGATAAAAGGAGGTTTTTAGTGTACGTAGTTTCTAAGTAAACAGCTTTCGCTTTTCATGCCAATTGATGGGGTTTAGCAAAATGTATGAAAGCGGGAAAATCACATGGCTTAATACCACCCGTCTTTCATTGGCTCTTTGTAGGCCTATTTACCTCACCTAATTTTTGCTAGAAAAACTACTGACCCAAAAAACAAAAAGCCCGCTAAGGGCTTTTACTAAATCAGTTATTTTGAGTTGGGAGGGGTTGTGCAACAGCTACTTTTGTTGTGGGCAGTGATTTTTTCTATTTTGTCTTTCTTGAATTTTGTGATTCCGTGGTTATGCATGAGTATTCCAATTGTCATGACTGGAAGAGATATCAAAAGAACTTTCCAGTCGCCATTGCTCAAATAGTATCCTATTGTCACTATTCCGGCCAATATCAAAAAGATGCCAGTCGCTACCCATCCATAATTTACTTCCATTAAGAGTCCCAAAAATTCAAGTCCAGCATCGTCCATTGGATATTTTTTCAATGGCCTGGTTATCATTTCAGGTTTGTTCTTTTGTTGCTCTAACAGTTTTTGGGCTTTCTTTTCTTTTCTCTCGACAACTGCCAAGTACTTTGGATTTATTGTCTTGTTACTCTTTTGCTGTTTGAAAGCAAGGTCATAAAATTTTCTGCTGGAGTCCTGAAGGACGAGATAGGATGTTAGAACTTGTTCTCGCGTTGGTCGGTCTAAATCTGTTTGTAAATATCTCTTTCTAAATTCTTTGAATATCTTGAGAGAACTCGCGTCTGTCGGTACTTTTAATATGTCGTAGTAGTCGTTCATTTTTATTGCCCACAACAAGTTAGTAAACCTAACTCAGTTACGTTTATATATCCTTTATCCTGCCTCCAATATAGCACATGTATATAATGTATTACATAGATAAAAGGATGGTTTTTAATGTACGCAGTTTCTAAGTAAACAGCTTGGTCTTTTCATACCAATTGATGGGGTTTAGCCAAATGTATGAAAGCGGGAAAGCCACATGGCTTAATACCATCCGTCTTTCATCGGCTCTTTGTAGGCCTATTTGCCACACCTAATTTTTGCTAGAAAAACTACTAACCCAAAAAACAAAAAGCCCGCTAAGGGCTTTTATTAAATCAATTATTTTGAGTGGGGAGGGGTTGTGCAACAGCTACTATTGTTGTAGCCATGTGCTTTTTATTCTTTTATCCATTTGACTGTTGCAACAGCATCTTTCCATTGTTCTGCTATTGCTCCGTCAGTCTGATAGTTGAAATAGTTTTCAAAGTCATATAAAATGTCAACTACATCCTTGAAGTCATTCAATGCGAGAATTTCAAGTCTGCCCAAAATTTCTTCGGGATTGTCAAGGTTTCTCGTTCCTTTCAAGTTCCTTAATTCAATTAAGAAACTGTCTGCTTTTGATTCATCTATGTCCACCTGTTCAAATGCAGGTTTTTGCTCTAACACAACAAGTTCGTTTTCTTTGACAAAAATCTGTTGAAGTCCAATTTCAACTTGTTCCCATTTCCAATTTTCTCCAGCGGGCAGATATTTTAATTCCGTGATTGTAAGTTCAAGTTCGTCTTTCTTTACAATGCAGTTTTGAACGGCTCCATATTCTACAAGTTGTTCACCTGTTTTGCAATTGAATACGTTAAACTCTGAAATCAAAACTTCGTTTTCGCTTAATCTTTCCTGTTCGTATCCGCAAACAGAAAGGGTCGTTCCGTTACTAAATTTTATTGTCAAGCTCGGTTTGTCAGATTCTGAAGAGCCTATTCCGTTAAAACATCCACAGTCGGTCGATTGGGCAGTAACAGTAATTGAAATTATCGTCAATATGATTGTTAGCAGTTTCGTCATTTTTGCATTGGTTACAACGGTTCGGCTATGGTGTCGTTGGCGGCCCAAAGGGCGACAATGCACTATAGCCATTGTTGTGCTTAGTTGTTTTGTTTTATCAGAAGTCCAAGACAGATAAATGGGACAATATGAAAAATTGCTGTCACGTATATCATTGATTTTGGAATTTGCTGTTTGTTGAATTTTTTAAAGTGTGTTTTATATTTATCCTTTCTCCATAGTATAGTCTCGTTAAAGATTATTGAGGTAAGACAAGCCACAACAAGAATAGCAATTAAGTTTAGTTCAAAATTTATTCTAAGAGGCGTCAACAATAGTATTATAGCCCAAGTTAAACTCCATAACATCCATCTATATGCCCAACGTGAATCTCCATTTTTATCTGGATTATTTCGTGGGATTAAATGCCATTTTTCAACAAGCTTAACTCTTTTTTCAGGAATCGGTAAAAGTCTCATTAGCCATAGTAGAGGTTTGATTATAATATTGTTGGACAACCAGTTCATACCTCTTAGAGTGATATAGAATATATAGTTATAAAACAGTGAAATGGTCATTTTTCATTTATTAAGCACAACAAGTTAGTAAACTTAACTGAGTTGCGTTTATGTTTCCTTTATACTGCCTCCAATATAGTACATGTGCATAATGTATTACATAAATAAAAGGAGGTTTTTAATGTATGTGGTTTTTAAGTAAACAGCTTAGGCTTTTTCAAGCCGATTGATGGGGTTTAATCAAATGTACGAAAGCGGGAAAGCCGCTTGGCTCAATACAAAGGGCCTTACATTGGCTCCTTGTAAGCCTATTTGCCTTGCCTATTTTTTGCTAGAAAAACTACTGACCCAAAAAACAAAAAGCCCGTTACGGGCTTTTATTAAATCAATTATTTTGAGTTGGGAGGGGTTGTGCAACAGCTACCATTGTTACCAGCAGTATTTATTTTTCCTTCTAAAAAGTCATTTTCAACCGCCCATTTGTGCAACTTATCATATCTTATTTTTACAGAAGCAGGGAGCTGATCAATTGATTCAGCCTGATACATTGTTAGTTGATTTTTCTCGTAACTTTTCATTCCTTGCCTTTCAATTTCCCTTTTATCCATATCAACAATCTGATTCTCTACATCATTTTCCGTCATTTCAGGTAAGCTCTCTATCCATTCCATGAAATTAATTGTCTCTGGGTCTTCGGATGAAATAGTAGAAAGAATTTTAAAGTCATTATTTTTCAAATACTTTTTTAGCTTCTGAATCTGAAACCCTTGTAAATGGCTGAAAGAGGGAATATCTATGCCAAATTTTCTACTATAATCATAACTAATCATTCCGTTTGGGAATTTTAATAAATGAAGTGTCATTACAATTGTAACAATTTCCTCAAATGTCTCTACCCATTTTAAGACATAATCTTGCTCAAAAGTTTGACAATTAGATTTTAGTCTGCCTAATCTGTTTGAATATAATTGACCTTTTGTGTGAACGTAGTTATGTAAATAATTAAGATTAAGTAAGCGCTGTTTTAAATCACTATTTTTTTGAAATTTTTGTATGTTTTCATTCTTAATAAGAATTTTCCATATGTCAGTTATTCTTGGAGTATTTGCTTCCTTACTATCTTCAGAGTTAAGCCATTTTTGTACAGCGTTGTGACCATCATCATTGATATTGTAATACACAGATAAAAGCCCAAGTTCAAGTACACTACGTAGGGATGACATTGATTGCTTGTAAAGTCCAAAGCACATTTGACTAAATGAAATTTGTGATTCTTCCCAAGACTCTACATAAGGAAAGTTGTGACCAGACCAGAAACTATCAATAGTTGTAGGTATGATATCTAAAGCAGAATGATACAACCAAGACAGTTCACTTATTTTATCACTAATTTCCTTATTGGATTCCAAGTATTCATTAGTTTTTTCATAAACGTTAATACTTGTGTCAGGGTCATATGTAAATGGAAGAAACTTCTTCAATATGTTTTATTGCTGGTAGCGCCAAGCTATGCGTAGTACGGATTTACGAAGCCGAAACTCCCAACCTTGCACTTAGCCGAGGCTTTACATTTTGTATTTATTTTCTCTGTCAAAATACCAAATTAAAGTCTTGGCGGACTTCATTGAGTGAACGGATTTTCATTTGTGACGGAAACCCGCATTACGCATCAGCTATTGTTGTGCTGCGTTTATTTATGTTTTACGGGTTCGGTATATACTTTTATGTTTTTCAATTTTTCCCAAGTAATTGAATCTATTCCTTTTGCTTCGTCAATTACCTTTTCAATCATATCATCTGACATTTTGGTTTCTAATTCATCATACAAGTCAATAAAACTCGGAAGTAAATCAAAATCTTCCTCTCTACTACACCGTATACCTATTGCGGGATAAGCCGAGCCAAACGGATTTTCAAAAGAAATCAAATCGAATTCAGTCGATGTAGGAAAATATTTGAACCAAATTGGGAGTTTTGTTCGGAATACGTCCAAGCAAGAAATTATTAAATTCATGTCCCAATTTAACTTCTCATAAAACGGAAGCTCTACAGGTAAATATCCTCTCTTATTAATCGTCCTCTTCATTTTTTGATGCCGCACAACAAGTTAGTAAACGTAACTCAGTTACGTTTATATTTCCTTTATCCTGCCTCCAATATAGCACATGTACATAATAATTACATAAATAAAAGGAGGTTTTTAATGTACGTAGTTTCTAAGTAAACACCTTAGGCTTTTATGTCTTTATAAAACCTATAGTCTCACAACCTCGGGTACAAAAGGCCTGTAATCTCCTTTATGTTTAATAATGTCTCGCGCAATGCTGCTGCTTATAAAAGAGGTGTTGGGGGAGGTAAGTAAAAAAACGGTTTCTAATTGTGGAGCCAGCTTGTGGTTGGCCTGTGCAATGGCTTTTTCAAATTCAAAATCGGCTGGGTTTCTAAGTCCCCTTAAAATAAACTGGGCGCCTTTATCTTGGCAAAATTGGGTGGTAAGGCCAGTGTAACTTTCTACACTAATTTTAGGTTCGTGGTTAAAAGTTTCGCTAATCCATTGTAGGCGTTGCTCTAGGCTAAACATGTATTTTTTGCTGGCATTTTCGCCTATCGCCACTATAATTTTATCAAACATTGGTACACCTCGGCTTATAACATTTACATGGCCTAGGGTAATAGGATCGAAAGAACCTGGGAAAACAGCAATCTTCATAATAATTTGTTTTTTTAGCGGACTTAAACCTAAACCTCAAAAGTAAACAGAAAGGTGCAAACAGATTTAGAAGCGGTACTCGAAAATTTAAAAGAGTTGGGTGATGAAAAGTACAAGGAAGGATTGAGTCGTTTTGGAATTCCGAATGTAGAGGCTTTGGGCGTTAAAATGCCCGCCATAAGGGCGCTGGGTAAAACCATTGGCAAAAACCAAGTGCTGGCAGAGTTGCTTTGGAAAGAACCTTATCACGAATGTAAATTGCTGGCTACCTTGGTGGCCAACCCCAAAGAGTTTAGTGAAGAATTGGCCAATGAATGGGTAAAAGATATTTACTCGTGGGATGTGTGCGACCAATGGTGCAGCAATTTATTGGGTAGAACCCAGTTTGCTTGGGATTTACCTTTTAAGTGGGTACCTGATGAACGGGAGTTTGTGCGAAGAGCGGGATTTGTAGTATTGATTTCATTACGCATTAGAGATAAAAAGGCACCCGCCAATGCTTTCGAAAAATTTTACCCATTACTGTATGAGTACGCCCATGATGAACGCAATTTTGTGAAAAAGGCGGTGAATTGGGTTATCCGCGATTTAGGCAAAACCAGTGTTTACCGTCATTCGCAAATGCTGGAATTGTGCGCTAAAATTACGGAGATAGACAGTGCCGCTGCGCGATGGATTGCAGCAGATGCTTTGCGCGAGTTACAGAGTGCGGCCATTTTGAAACGATTAGATCTTTAAACAAATCATTATTTTTGAAATACGAATTACATCCCGCGAAAGCGGAAGAAAATAAAGACGATGAAAATAGGTGTATTGCTGCATGGCAGCGGAGTGTACGATGGTACGGAGATACAAGAGGCTGTATTGAGTTTGTTGGCTATTGCCGAGGCGGGGCATAGTTATTTTTGTTTTGCCCCTAATGTGGCGCAGCATCATGTGGTTAATCACCTTACGGGAGATGAAATGGCAGAGGAGCGAAATGTGATGGTGGAATCGGCAAGGATAGCGCGTGGAGAAGTGGCCGATGTGGCCACGGTAACGGCAAATGATTTTGATGCCTTGGTGATGCCCGGTGGTTTTGGAACGGCCAAAAATATTAGCCAATGGGCTTTTGAAGGGCCTGCAGGAGCGATAAACGAAACGGTGAAAAATTTATTGATACAAACGGTGGAAGCAGGTAAGCCTATTGCCGCTTTGTGCATGAGCCCCACCACTTTGGCCAAGGCTTTTGAAAATACTTCGATAGCGGCTACATTGAGTGTAGGTACTACGGCTGCAGCTTCGCCTTATGATATTGCTGCGATTAGTGAAGGCATGGAAACTGTAGGGGTAGAAGTGGAAATGAAGACGGTAACCGAGCTAAGCATAGATGCTAAAAACAAGATTGTTTGTGCGCCTTGTTACATGATGGAAGCGGATATTGTGGCCGTAAATAAAAATGTAAAACAAGCCATTAGCACTTTGGTTACTATGTGTTAACCTAAATTATGTTGGTATTTACTTTGGCCGTTGCCGGATTATTGGCTTTTACACTTAGTACGCTTACGGCAGGTGGGGGCGCCATGTTATTGGTGCCTGTACTTAGCTTTTTAATTGGAGCCCAGCAGGTGGCACCAGTTTTAAACTTGGGTAATTTTATTGGCCGCCCGGTACGTTTGGTTTTATTTTGGAAACACATTCATTGGCCCATTGTAAAATATTATTTGCCCGCTTCTCTTTTTGGCGCTTTTACTGGGGCTTGGTTATTAAGTAGTTTGCCTGTTTTGGAAATCCAGTTATTAGTGGGTGTTTTTTTAGTTTCTACGGTTTTTCAGTTTCGCTTTGGCAAGCGAAAAAACAGCTTTAAAATGAAGCTGCCGTATTTTTTAGCCATCGGTTTTATTATTCCATTTATTACTTCGGTAACGGGTGCTTTGGGGCCTTTGTTAAATCCATTTTTACTCAATTACAATTTACGTAAAGAGGAGTTGATAGCCACCAAAACCTTTAACTCTATGGCGGCAGGTGTGGTGCAGTTAAGTACTTATGCCTTTTTTGGTGCCTTGTATGGTAAGCTTTGGTTATGGGGTTTGGCTTTAGGTGTAGGTATTGCTATTGGAAATTACTTGGGTAAGCAGTTGTTGGGTAAAATT
This sequence comes from uncultured Owenweeksia sp., assembly GCA_937146805.1. Taxonomy (GTDB): domain Bacteria; phylum Bacteroidota; class Bacteroidia; order Flavobacteriales; family Schleiferiaceae; genus Owenweeksia. The sequence goes on from CAKZRR010000028.1 coordinate 128,541, forward strand.
ACGGAGCTTACCTTTCGTAAGTGGACTATAGGGTTTATGGTGCTTTCGGGCGTTTTGTTGATTGTACAGGCATTTGCCCGTTAAAAATGAAGAGCTTGGTCGCGCACCCGACTAGCCTAAACAGCAAATAGTCTCACATTTGTAACCGTTAAGCGTTACTTATTTCAATTGTTAGGAAAGATGCTTTGTAGGAATTGTGCATCTGAAAGCTAAAACAACTCCATTAAAAATAAAAGAACCCTTTTTACGTTTAACAGTTAATGCGATTGTTTTTTACAGCGCATTATTTATGGTTTGGTTTGGTTGGAAAGAGCCTCGACTTCGGTTGAGGCTCTTTTTTTTGGTGCCCTACCTGGGGAAATAAGGCTGCTTTAAATTAATGATATATAGGGGCTATTATCCATTAAAAGCCAGTACATTTGCAGCCATTTTTAAAAAAACGGCTAACAGTAATAAAAGTGCTGAAAGCCAAAAGAGTACAGCTATGAATTTGAGAAATATTGCAATAATTGCCCACGTTGACCACGGAAAAACTACGCTGGTAGATAAAATGCTATTAGCAGGAAAGTTATTTGACGATCATGAAACTCCTGGAGACTTGATTATGGATAGTAATGATTTGGAGCGTGAAAGAGGAATTACAATTTTGGCCAAAAACGTATCGGTACGTTATAAGGATCACAAGATTAATATTTTGGATACGCCTGGTCACAGTGATTTTGGTGGCGAAGTAGAGCGTGTATTAAACATGGCGGATGGCGTGGTTTTATTGGTAGATGCCTTTGAAGGTCCTATGCCGCAAACTCGTTTTGTATTGACTAAAGCCATTGAATTAGGCTTAAAGCCGATTGTGGTTATTAATAAAGTAGATAAGCCAAACTGTACACCAGATGAGGTGCACGAAATGGTTTTTGATTTGATGTTTAACCTAGAAGCTACCGAGGATCAGTTGGATTTCACCACCGTATATGGTAGTGCCAAGCAAGGTTGGATGGCTGCTGATTGGCAAAAACCAAGTACAGATATTACCTTTTTGTTGGATACCATTTTAGACGTAATTCCGGCACCAACTAAAAATGAGGGAACTCCTCAAATGCTTATCACCAGTTTAGACTTTTCGTCTTTTGTAGGGCGTATTGCTATTGGTAGAGTACACCGCGGTAGCTTAAAACCAAACCAACAGGTTACTTTAGTAAAGCGCGATGGTAGCAAGGTAAAATCTAGAATTAAAGAGCTTTTTGTTTTTGAAGGTTTTGGAAAAACCAAAGTGGATGAAGTACACTCTGGTGAAATTTGTGCTCTTACTGGAATAGAAGGATTTGAAATTGGCGATACCATTGCTGATTTTGAAAACCCAGAAGCTTTGCCCACTATTAAAATTGATGAGCCCACTATGAGCATGTCTTTTACCATTAATGATTCTCCATTTTTTGGTAAAGAAGGAAAGTTTGTAACCTCTCGTCATATTAAAGATCGTTTGGCCAAGGAAACCGAAAAGAACTTGGCTTTGCGTGTGGAAGAAACCGACTCGGCCGATACTTTTAGAGTATTTGGTAGAGGTGTATTACACCTTTCGGTATTAATCGAAACCATGCGTAGGGAAGGTTACGAATTGCAAATTGGTCAACCTCAGGTAATTATTAAAGAAATTGATGGGGTTAAGCACGAGCCTATTGAAGAACTAAGCATTGATTTACCCGAAGATGTAAGTGGTAAAGCCATTGAAGCTATCACCTTGCGTAAAGGAGAAATGTTGCAAATGGTACCTAAGGGGGATCAAATGCACTTAGAGTTTGAGGTGCCTTCTCGCGGTATTATTGGCTTGCGTAACTACCTACTTACGGCTACTGCTGGAGAGGCTATTATGTCGCACCGCTTCAAAGAATTTCAGCCTTTTAGAGGACCAATCCCAGGTCGTCAAAACGGATCGTTGATTGCTTTGGAAACAGGAACTGCTATTCCATTTTCTTTAAGTAACCTACAAGATAGAGGTAAGTTTTTTGTGCCTCCAGGCCAAGATGTATATGAAGGTCAGGTAATTGGTGAAAACAACCGTGCAGGTGATTTAACCGTAAATATTACCAAAACAAAGAAAATGTCTAACATGCGTTCTTCGGGAGCGGATGATAAAGTGCGCATTGCCCCAGCCATTGTATTCTCGTTAGAAGAGGCTTTGGAATATATTCAAGGGGATGAGTTTGTGGAAGTAACGCCAGAATCCATCCGTTTGCGTAAAATTTTGCTTAAAGAGCACGAACGTAGAAGATCAGGAAAATAGATTTTTTTAAGGGAGCCAAGCGGCTCCCTTTTTTATTGCCTGCTACAAGATTAAATAAATGTTAAAGTGGCATTGTCCTATTTGTACTGTATAGAACGTATTACCTTTGAGGCAGAAAAACTATCTCGTAAAAATTAAAATTCAATCCTTATGAAAAAGTTATTATTAACAGCCGCCCTTGCTTTAGTGGGTATGTTTCAGGTTATGGCTCAGTCGTACTCTGTGGTTAACACCTTAGTGGTAGATACTAATGGTGCTCCTATCGGAAACCAAATGGTATATGTTCAAATAGGAACAGGAGCGGGTAGCTACCAAGTTTCGGGTGCTACCATGCAAAATGGTTATTATGTAGATTCTATTGCTAACCTAAGTAGCGTAACTACTATCACCACCACTACCATTGACTGTAATTTTGACACCATTACAAGTGCAAAAACGTATTCTCCTAACAATTTTTCGATGGTGGATACTTTAGTGATAAACTGCGGTTCATCTTCAGGTCCTACTTGTATGGCGATGTATACATCAACAACCACTGCTTCAAACCCGTTAATGTTAGGTTTTACCAATTTATCACAAGGTGGTTCGGTAATGATGCCTGCCAATTATGGTTGGAGTTTCGGAGATGGAACATCTTCAAACCAAGCGAATCCAACGCATACTTATGCCAGTGCAGGTGTATATATGGTGTGCTTAACGGTTTCTACTATTGACCCTCAAACACAAGCGGTAATTTGTACCGATACGTATTGTGATTCAGTTAGTGTTGGCTCAACTCCTGGAGGCAGTGCTTGTAATGCCTCTTATTATTTAGACTCGGCCATGTCAGGTGCCGGTAACATTTTTATTTGGAATAACTCTACTCCAGCTCAAACGGCTACGGGTAACCAAGTAACTTATAATTGGGATTTTGGAGATGGAAATTCTTCAACGCAGGCTTACCCATCGCATACTTATGCTGCTTCAGGTATTTATACAGTATGTTTAACCATTTCAGTTTACAGCCCAACAGGTTTAGCATGTGCCGATACTTTTTGCCATAATTTGGGAGTAGATTCTTTAGGTAACATCTACTATAAAACTACGGGTCCTGGTTTTACTTTAAATGTAGTAGACCCTGCTACTGTAGGTCAGCAAGAGTTTGAGGTAAGTAACTTGAACTTGTTTCCTAATCCAGCGAATGATGAGGTGTTTATGAGTTTTGCAAGTGCCCCTGCATCTGTAAAATGGCAAATTACCGATTTAAAAGGTAGCACGCTTATCAGTGGAAGCGAAAGCGGAAGTGAGAAGGTAAGACTGGATGTTTCGAGCTTAATAAAAGGCGTGTATTTGATTCAAGTATTGGCAGATGACCAAGTACAGAATAGCAAGCTTATTATAGAGTAAGCAGTATTTTAATAAGTTTTTTAAATCCCCGGGGCCAACTGGTTTCGGGGATTTTTTGGTTTTCAGATTTTTTTTAGATCATGCTGTCCTATATTGCCAATAAGCTTCGTATTAATATTACAGGTGTTAATTTAACTTTGTTTGTTATGAAAAAGCTGTTTAGTATTCTATTTGTTTTAATTATTTGCTCCGTTCAGGCTCAAGTAAATGTCCAAATTCAAATTGATAGTACGGGTTCTAGCGTAGGTATGGCTAACCATCCGGTATGGTATCAAATTGGCAATCAAACCCCGGTAAAAGCCAATACCAACACCCAGGGCACTTTTAGCACAGCAGTGCAAGTGAGCAGCCCGCAAAGTTTTAAGTATTACACCTACGATTGCAACAATGTAAAAATAGCTGGAAGTGATACTTTGTTACCTCAACAAACAGGGGTCTCGGGTGGTACTTTATTAATTGGCTGTAAGCTTGATGTAAGTTGTAATTTTGAGTTTTACAGTCTTTTTAAATCAGATACGAGTGCTCGGATTTTTTCATTTGCTTATGTTCATACAACGCTAACTCATTATTATAGGTGGGAAGTTAATGGGCAGTTTGAATCAACATTACAGAACCCAACGATAAATGCTCCGGCTAATTCAGTTTTACAGGTTTGTGGATATAGAGTTAGCACCTCTATTCATGGCGATACACTCTGCGAGGCTTCTTATTGCGACTCGGTACTTTTTCAGAAAACTATTGGAGCGTGCCCAACAAATGTTGTTGCCATCCCTGATAGTCAAGATCCATTTTTGATATTGTTTACCGATACTGTTAGTGCTAACATTTCCCTTCCTCCTGGTGCTTACAAGGCTTATACGGTGTTTTGGATTGACACAGTAGTATGGTCTACTATTTCTCCTAATGGATTCAGTAACCATGGAATTAACTATAGGTTCAGCCAGCCAGGTACTTATAAGTACAGTTTATTTCGTTTTCTTGAAGATCCTCAAGGAGTAATAACCTGCCGAAGTTGGGATTCTGACTCTATTACCATTACGGGTATTCAATCTCAAGTAAATGTTCAAATTCAAATTGATAGTATAGGTTCCACAGCAGGTATGGCTAATCATCCAGTATGGTATCAAATTGGCAACCAAACTCCCGTAAAAGCCAGTACCAATGCGCAAGGTGCTTTTAATACCACGGTAGTGGTGAGTAGCCCGCAAATACTAAGGTATTATACCTACGATTGCAACAATGTAAAAATAGCAGGACGAGATACCATAATACCACAGCAAACTACAACGGTTGGTGGTACCTTATTGGTGGGTTGTAAACTTGATGTAAGTTGTTCTATCGTATTCAACAGCCTTTTTGTATCTGATACTAGCGCTGGTTTTTTAGTAACCGAAGCCTATGATACGGCTTTGACTCACTATTATAGATGGACGGTTAATGGACAACTTCGCTCCACACTTAGAAGACCTGTAATAAATGCTCCAGCAAATTCAAATTTGCTTATTTGCCTAAACAAGGTTAGCACTTCTATACATGGCGATACACTCTGCCAGGCTTCTTACTGCGACTCGGTGCTTTTCCAGAAAACTATTGGAGCTTGTCAAACTCACGTTGTAGCTAAGGTTTCTCCAATAAATCCATACTTATATGCTTTTCATGATAGCAGTAGTTTTTTTATGGCTCCCCCTGGTCACAATGTAAAAACAATCTATAAAATTCAATATCCTAATGGATATACTTACCGTACCAGTAATTCTTCATCGGTAGGTGGATTTCATATTGGCTTTAGATTGTTTGTGCCAGGATCTTACAGTTATTGTTTGTACCACATTATTACTGATTCCTCAAATAAGGTAGTATGTAGGAGTTCTGAATGTGGCATCATTACGGTATTGCCAAAGTCTTCTAATTGTGCTAGTTCGTTTAGCAGTAGCTTTTCAGGAGGAGGGATAACTAATTTTTTAAATCAAAGTACACCAAGCCCGGGGCCAACAGATAGCGTTGCCTATCATTGGGATTTTGGAGATGGAAATTCGAGCACTGTTTTAAATCCAAGCCACCAGTATAGTCAAGCGGGCACTTACCTCGTTTGTTTAATCACCTCGGTTTTTGATACTGTTAATACGATTTTGTGTACTGATACTTTCTGTAATAACGTGGTTGTTACAACTCCTTTGGGTTGTCAAGCTGTTTTTACTTGGTCGGCTGTTGCAACACAAGTCAATTTTAGTAATCAAAGTGTAGCTGCTCCAGGATTTGCCGCTAGTTATCATTGGGATTTTGGCGATGGAAATACAGATACTACTATAAGCCCAAGCCATCAATATGGACAACCAGGTGTATATCAGGTTTGTTTGATAATTACGGGTGTAAGCGCTACTTCTATGTGTTTCGATACCATTTGCCATAGTGTTTCTGTTTTGGCTTCACCGGGTTGTCAGTCGTTGTTTACCTGGTCAAATGCTTCTTCGCAAACTAGTTTTACCAATCAAAGTTTGGTGTCAGCTACCTCCCCAGCTAGGTACTTTTGGGATTTTGGAGACGGGAGTATAGATAGTATTATGAACCCTACACATAGTTACAATAGTCCAGGCTCATACATAGCTTGCTTAACCGTTCAGGTACTGGATTCGGGAGTCGTAGTATGCACCGATGTGTTTTGTGATACGGTAATTGTAAGCGGAGCAAACCCCTTTTGTAAGTCATTGTATTTAGTAGATACGGTAAACTCAACACAAGGCAATGTGGTAGTTTGGAATTATGCTACTCCACAAATAGGCGCTGCAGGTTATCAAACTAGTTTTAGTTGGAATTTTGGAGATGGTACTACCTCTAATCAACCGTATCCGCAACATACCTACGCTAGTGCTGGAGTTTATCCGGTGTGTCTCACCATACAGTCTATTGATTCGCTTCAAAATGTGTGTACCGATGTTTTTTGTGATACGCTGGGTGTAGATTCCCTAGGTAATTTGATTTATAAAAAAGGGAGCACCGGTTTTACTCTTAATGTGTTAGATCCTTGGACATTTAGTATAAAGGATAATCCTTTTAAGGAGTTGAGTATATACCCTAATCCAACTAATCGTTTTTTAAACATTGATTTTTCGAGTACCCTAAACGAAAATGTAACTTGGCAAGTGTTGAGCCTTAGCGGGAAGGTATTGTTACAAAACACAGCAATTACACAACAAAATAGTAGCTTACGCATTGATGTTTCAGATTTAAGCGAAGGCCTCTATTTATTGCAATTGAACAGTAGCCAGCACCAACAAGTGCATAAAATAAATATTAAAAATTAAGTTTTGATTTGTTCGTAGCAAATAGTGATTAGGAGGCCGTTGTTAGGTTCGGCCTCCTTTTTTAACCTAACACCATGAGTATAGCAAAGTGCGACCAATACAAGAAATAGTACAAGCTTGTTTGCAAAATGAACGTAAAGCCCAATTTGAGCTTTACGATCATTGCTTTGATGCTATGTTGAGTGTGTGTAGGCGCTATGAGCGCAACGAAGAATTTGCCATTGAAATAGTAAATATGGCTTTTATTAAAGTATTGAAGAACCTGTCGAAATACCAACCAAATAAACCCTTTACCCCTTGGGTTTGCCGTATTGCGGTAAATCAAAGCATCGATCGATACCGTCAAAAAGCTAAGGAACGAGAGCTGTTTGATGCGATTGAAGAGAAAGCTCATTTGAGCGATATAAGCGTAAGTACCTACTCAGAAGTAGAATGGGAAAACGAAGAATACCTGCAAAGTTTGCTAGAGCATTTAAGCGAATCGGAAAAAACGGTTTTTAACTTATTTGCTATAGACGGATATAAACACAAGGAAATAGCAACGCAATTGGGCATTACCGAGCGATCGTCTATAAGGCATTTAACCAATGCGCGCAACAAGCTACAGCAGTTAATAGAGGAGAAACAAATGCGAATAAAGAAGGCATGAGTTGGATAGATAAGAAATTTAAGGACGCGTTAGGTAAGCGAGGTTTTTCGGAGGGTGCAAAAGCCAAAGGAAAAGCCGATTTAGCTAAAATGCTGGATGCCGAGTTTCCGTTGGCCACACCTGGTGTGCCTCGCAAGGGTGCATGGTATTCTGTAAAAGGAGGATTGGTATTGGTAGCAGCTATAGGTGCCTTGGCACTTACTTGGGCAGCTTACAATGGATGGAGCAATGAGGCTTTTGCGGATGGCCAAAGTGGAACTGAAGCAAAGAATGAAGCCACTACGCATTTTAGTTATACTGGAAGTGGGGTAACTTTTAAAGATTTGATGACAGAGTCTCCTATAGTACAAAATTTTTCAGGTACTTATGAGTCAACTCAATTACAAGTTGATGAAAATGATAAAATCAGGACAAATGATGTTGTTAAAAATACAAGCGGAAAATCTCAATCCAAGATTTTAATTCCCGCAAATAGGACAGTAGCAACAGGGGTACAGACTTCTGTTTCTACAGTTCCTACTATTATTAAAAGTAAAACGGCTGAGGAAGTTACCGTACAGGATGATGAAGAGAATGTACTTGCTACCACAACTGGAGGTTCTCAAGTAGAAGGTGGTATTAAAAGCTCCTCAAGCACCGATGGTGAGAAAAGTGCGGGTGTTACCGAAAATATTGTGGTTAATGAAACTATTAATACCAAAGGCGAAAACACATCAGGCGAAAGCCAAAATACGCCAGGGATTGAAGCAAATATTGAGGAAGAGGTTGATTTGAAAACGGAATCTTTTTCAAACTCGGATGTAGCACTTGTTGTTGAGAATGAAAATGGTGTTGTTGTTGAGAACGGAAAGCAAGAATTGCTGGTTGGCGCTATTGACAGTAGTTCAATTCCGGTGCCTACGGATAGTGCGGCACAAGATGTGGCGGAGGTTTCTATAGATAGTTTGAGTTTGGAAGATAGGGATACAAAGGCGGAAAGTAAAAGCGCTACTAAATCTTCTAATAAAAAACTGAGCAATTTGGCTTTTGCAGATTTTGAAAATGGGGGAACCTTACCAAGTTTGAAATATCCTTACTTGAATAAAGGGCGTTTTTCGCTAGCCATTAACGCCCACTATTATTGGGTAAACAAACAGCTAAGCGGTAATGATAAGGATTTAATGGTTAAGCGCGAGAAGGAGGAAGAGGGTGTTTTACAGTTTTCGGCAGGTGCAGATTTGGATTATTTTATGACCAAAAACTGGACGATTGGTGTTGGAATTGGATGGATGAATTACGGGGAGAATTTAAAGTATAGTTACCAATTTAGTGATAGTATAGTCATTGATGGTAGATACGATTCGCCTAAAAATTATTCGCAAGTAACGGGTTTAGATTCCGCACGAATTATTGATGCTCCTTTCGAAGGCCATTGGAGCTATAATTTCACACATAGCAGTGAAGATTCTTTGGTGAAATCCAATAATGGCAATACACAATGGCGTTATTTGGAAGTGCCTATAATGCTGGGTTATCGTTTTGGAAATGGCCGATTAAAACCTTGGGTAAAAGCAGGAGTTTTGATAGGTGTGCCTTTAAAACAAGAGTTTAGGTATGCACTGGTTGATGGTAGCCTAGAGACAGTAGAAAGCCCGCAAACCAAGCCCACCGATTTACAGTATTCGGCTCGTGTGCAACTGGGAGTTGATTATTTTGTGAGCCGCCACCTTAGCCTTCGACTAAATGGTTTGGGTAGCTATCAAATTACTTCGGCTGTAAACCATAATAGCCTAAATCAACGTTACTATTTACTAGGAGCTAGTTTAGGTGTAGTATATAATTTTTGACCCAACCTTTTCCTACTATTTAACGTCTAACCTATAAGTAAACTAAATTAAATGAGATGAATGATTTAAACATAAGAAAATCAGTCGCTCCAACCCAACCCATGAAAAGTATAACGCCACTTACGTTGATTAACGGCATTGCAAAATGGTCTATTATTGATTTAAAGGGGCGTGTAGAACGCACAGGCGAATCCGTTATAAAGGATGGCTGTAAGATAATGATTGATGTGTCCAATATTTTGAAGGGACATTACCTTATTTGTATAGATGAAGGTGATGGTTGGACTCGTCACAAAAGACTACTCTTGTAAACTCTAGCTCTTACCCTAAAAAAGCCGCTACGCCATTGTGTAGCGGCTTTTTTTATGCGCTTTTTAGAGTTGAATTGCCCTTCGATTAATCTATTTCAAGGTGTGGTTGTAATCTATTTACATAGGATAAGGCTACTGGTCTGTAAAACAAAAAAAACCCGTATCGCAATTGCGATACGGGGTTTTTGATAAAATAGATTGTTAAAGGATTTGGCTACTTAGAGCCGTTTCCAA
>CAKZRR010000029.1 GCA_937146805.1 uncultured Owenweeksia sp.
CAGAGGGAAATAAAACCTAAGGGTAATTAACCTTAGGATTGAAAAAGTGCCCAGAACAGGATTTGAACCTGCACGACCTTGCGATCACCACCCCCTCAAGATGGCGTGTCTACCAATTCCACCACCTGGGCAAAATTTAGTTTAAAAAGAAGCTAGTAAGAGTCTTTAAAAAACTAAAAAAAGAACAAAACGTTACTAAACAAAAATAGCGGCTAAAAATAGCCGCTATTTTTTGTGATTCAGCAGGGGTTCGAACCCTGGACCCTCTCCTTAAAAGGGAGATGCTCTACCAGCTGAGCTACTGAATCGGTTGCTTTTCTGAAAAGCGGGTGCAAATATAAGGGCATTTAAAATCCAATTACAAGTGCAAATTAACTTTTTTAGAAATTAATTTTCAAAAGCTTAATAACCAGTTTTGTATCTTAAAAAATCGCCCTAATTTAGTGCCATGAAGATAGTGTTAATGGGCTATATGGGCTCTGGAAAATCAAAGGTGGGTGCAATGCTTGCCCAAAAACTAAAATTACCGCATATAGATTTAGATCATGAGATTGAAAAAGAGAGCGGTTACAGTATTACCGAAACCATTCTAAACAAGGGCGAACTCTATTTTAGACAATTGGAGCGACAGGTGTTGGAAGAGAGTTTACACCAGCCAGAGTTTGTAATGAGCACCGGAGGGGGCACACCCTGCTATTTTGATAGCATTGATTTGATGAATAAAAATGGCGTAACGGTTTATTTGCAATTGGGTGTAAATGATTTGCTGGAACGCTTGGAAAACGATAAAAGCCAACGACCTTTGTTGGCGCACTTAACCGGGGATGCTTTAAAGGAGTTTATTGCCAAACATTTGTTTGAGCGCAGGCTATATTACGAGAAAGCCATTTTTACTATTAATGCTTCCAACAAAAGTGCGGAGCAAATAAGCCACGAAATTGAAAAACTGTTTAATGACTGAGGACTTTAACCAACTACAGCAAATTATAAGTGAAAGGAGAACCATTAAGCCCACCACCTTTACCGGGAATAAAATTAGCGACTACGAGATTTTAGAAGTACTGGAAACAGCCAATTGGGCGCCTACGCATGGGTATACCGAGCCCTGGCGTTTTAGCATTTTTACCGAAGAGGGTTTAACACGCCTGGGTAATTTTTACGCCCATTTAGATCAGCCCAACTCCGAAGCGGAGGGTTTTAACGCTCAACGTTTTGAGCGTTTTAAAAACCGGCCTATGCTGTGCTCTCATGTTATTGGTATTGGCATGATGCCCAATTCAAATCCTAAAATACCCGAAATGGAAGAGCTATGCTCGGTGGCTATGGCTGTTCAAAATTTGTGGTTGGCTTTACATGCCAAAGGATATGGAGGCTACTGGAGTACGGGTAAACTTGCTTTTACAGACAAAATGCGTCAATTTTTTGAATTGCCCGAAGGAGCTAAGTCACTCGGTTTGTTTTATGTGGGTATACCTCCCAAAGAACAACCTAAGGGCAGACGAATCAGTACTATAGAAACCAAGCTTAATTGGATTAAAAAGTAATCCAAGCAAAACAAACAAATTAGAGCCCAACCGCACTTGACCCTTATCAACAATCAAAAGGAGTTTGAAACACTTTTTCGTAGTTATTACGAAGAGCTGTGCAGCTATGCCTTTTATTTTTTGAAAGAAAAGGAAGCCTCGGAAGAGGTGGTGCAGGAGTTGTTTTTTACACTTTGGAAAAAGCGTTTGGAGATTAGCTTTGAGGGTAATCCGAAATCGTATTTATACCGAGCTACGCGCAATGCTTGTTTAAATCAGATTAAACATTTAGCCGTAAAACAAAGCTATAAGGAGCACAATGATATGCTGCGAAAGCAGGAAGAACAAAGCGCCACAGATACGTTGGAGTTTACAGAGCTAGAGGACAGGATAGCAGCTGCTATTGAGGAGTTGCCTACCGAACGTAGGCGAATTTTTGTGATGAGCAGATATGAAAATTTAAAGTACCGCGAAATTGCGGATGCGCTGGCTATTTCGGTAAAAACGGTGGAATCACAAATGAGTAAAGCCCTTAAACATTTAAAGGAGAAACTGCAAGATTACCTGCCATTGGTGTTTTTGCTGCTAAATTTTTTTGAAGGATGAGTAAGGGTAAACACAATTTGAATTGTAATAACTAAGATATGCCTGCACAAAACAGACATTTGGAAGACGCCTTGTTGCTTAGATTTTTGCAATCAGAAGTGAATGCAGAAGAGCGAGCGGAGGTACAATTATGGCTGTCTGAATCTACGGCTAATCAAAAATATATAGACGATTTAGCCAAAACATGGAAGGGCATAGAGCAACCTATGCCCCATGTTAAGGTAGATACCGATGCGGCTTGGCGTAAATTACAACAGCGCATAGAATTGGAAGAAGAGTCCGCTCCAGTGCCAAAGGTGATTACTTTAAAAGAGCGATACAAAGGTTGGCTGGTAGCGGCTTCGGTAGCTTTGCTGCTGGGTTTAGCTGCCGTATGGCAATGGGGTTTTAGTAATGCGCAAATAGAAAAGATGGCGGTTAATGAGGTATTGGAGCAGTCGCTTGTGGATGGCTCGGTGGTAACCTTAAATAAGCAATCTAAATTAACGTATGTAGAGAACTTTAAGGGCAAGGAGCGCAAGGTAAAGCTGGAAGGCGAAGCCTTTTTTGATGTAGCTAAAGATGCCGCAAAGCCCTTTGTGATAGATGCTGGTATTGGACAGATAAAAGTGTTAGGTACCTCTTTTAATGTAGAAGCTCATGCTGATGGCGATTTGCGTGTTTTTGTGGAATCGGGTAGGGTAGAGCTATCACTGAATAACGCCATTGTTGATACCAATAAATTGATTTTAACGGCAGGTAATACAGGGGTTATTAATTTGAATACTAGAAAGTTGTATATGGAGCAAACCATTTTTGAGGATGATTTGTTTTGGCTTAACAAAAAGTTGGTTTTTAAGAAAACACCGCTTCCTAAGGTGCTACGAGTTTTGGCTAAAAATTACAATATTCAATTTGCAGACCGCTATGCTAACTTAGAGCAATGCGCTTTGACAGCTAGTTTTCAGGGAGAAGAAATAGAATCGATACTGGAAGTGATTGCCCTTACTTTTAATTTGAGTTTTGATATTAGCGGCAGTCAAGTGCAACTTTTTAGTGAGGATAAAGACTGCGGCAATGGCTAAAAAACTCTGTTTGTTTTTGTTGTTAATAGTAGGGTCTTTTACCCTGCCAGCGCAAAGCAATCATCTTGATAAAAAAGTAAGCTTTAGTGCGGATAACTGGCCTTTGCATAAGGTGTTTACGCAAATGGAGCTGACTGCTGACTTTTACTTTTCCTTTGATTCTGAGTTAATTAATAGCGATACTGCGGTAAGCATTACGGTGGAAAACACCACGGTTTCTGAAGTGTTGAAACGAATTTTGCCCTCCAGCTTGGAGTTTAAGTCGGTGGGTAACCATGTGGTGATTTTTACGCCTTTGCCTAAAAAACCAGAAGAGATTATTTTGAAGGGCTATATCATCGATGGCCGAAGCAAGCAGAAGTTGGCTTATGCCACGCTTTATGCCCCACAGCAAAATGTAATGGTGGCCAGTAATGCCGAAGGTTACTATGAAATGATACTCCCCATAAACGATCAAAAAATGGGGCTTACCTTAAATAAAAAGGGGTACAGGCAAGAAGTTATTTATATCAATGAAAACTCTAATAATGAGTTGGATTTGAGCATTCTAAAGCTAGAAGAACCCTTGGTGTTAAACTCAAAAAACGCTATAGATCAGCCTTTTGACGATAGGCCCATCGTAAAACTTTGGGTTCCGGATAAAGTTATAGAGTCATCAGATAACCTTACGGTGTTTGATAAAATTCCGTTTCAATTTTCTTTGGTGCCTGGCATTAGCACGGCAGGTTTACTCAATAGCTCTAGTGTAAATAGTGTATCGTTTAACTTGTTAGCGGGCTACTCTAAAGGTACCCAAGGCGTAGAAATAGGCGGTTTGTTTAACCTGAATAAAACCAGTGTAGAGGGCGTGCAAATTGCGGGTTTGGTAAATATGGCGGGTGGTAAAATTAAAGGAGCCCAGGTGGCAGGCCTTGTAAATTATGTGGGCGATAGCGTAACGGGAGTGCAAGTGGCTGGTTTGCATAATTCAAGCACTGGCTATTTTGAGGGAGCCCAAATAGCAGGAATCACCAATTTTCATGAAGGTGATTTTTTAGGTGCTCAAATAGCGGGTATTGGCAATTTTTCCAATAACTCTGTTTACGGAGGTCAAATTTCGGGCATTATAAACAGGGTAAAGGATACGGTAGAAGCACAAATTTCGGGCATCATAAATATGGCTGATTACAGTACAAATGCCCAAATAAGCGGCATTGCCAATATTTGTTTCACTCAAAATAATGGGGCACAAATTTCCAGTTACAATAGGGCAAAAAACAACAACGGCTATCAAATTGGTTTTATAAACCGGGCAGATAGCAGCACGGGTGTGCCTATAGGGTTTATAAGCTTTGTAAAATACGGTTACCATGTGCTGGAAGTCTCTGCAAATGATTTACTAATACCTACCGTTGGGTTTAAAACAGGTGTAAAGCGTTTCTATAATATTATTGAGTTGGGCGCCAATGCCAACTACTTACAAGCAAGCTACGGTGTAGGTACGATAGTACCCTTGGCTAATCGATTTGACCTGAGCTTGGATGTTATAGGTAGTGCTGTTTTGGAAATAGATGAATTTAATGAGGTGGATTTTGACAATCCCTCCGAGAATCAATTTGGCTACTCGCTGTTTCGCTTTAAACCCAGTATATGTTTTCAGTGGACACCCAAATTTGGGCTTGCTTTGGGGCCAGTGCTAAACTATGCCGTTGGCAATGCTCAAAATCAAACCGAACCTGTTAAGCTAAGTCATCAGCATTTTTACGAGTACAACGGCCAATTTTACCATCAAGCTTGGTTGGGTTTAAACCTTTCTTTACGATTTTTCTAATCGTATTATTATTTGTTTTTCAGGTATTTACGTTTAATAAATAGAATTATCAATATTTTTTTTGTGCCAGAGTAAGGGTGTTTTGTGTTTGAGTTGTTCTTTAATGGAAGGGGCATTTAAAAGTAGCTCTGAACTAAATCAAAACATAAAAATGAAAAATTTATTGAAGCTTCTTTTTGGCATATCACTGCTGCTAGGTTTAAGCTCTTGCGAAAAACTAACCAATTGCGTAAACGGATCAGGAGAAGTAGTAACCGAGTATTATTCGGTGTCTTATTTTGATGAGGCCGCCTTTTTTGGAAGCGCCAATGTAGAGCTTGTAAAAGGGGATAACCAAAACGTAATAATTACAGGTCAACAAAATGTATTGGATGTACTTAGAGTGGAGGTTAAAAGTGGCGAATTGCAAATTGGCAAGAACAATTGTTTTAGAGGCAATAAGAGATTGCGGATAATTGTTGAAACGCCCCATTTAGAGTCTATTAGAATGTCGGGTAGCGGTAATGTAGTTTGTAGAGATGCTTTTAGCACCGATCATTTTAGAATCGATTTATCGGGATCTTGCAATGCTAATTTGGCTATAAACACCAATTTTTTAAGAGTTGAAAGCAGCGGGAGTGCTGAGTTACAACTAGGCGGCTGGGCTCATAATCAAGATTACCGGATTTCGGGCTCAGGAGAGGTATCTGCCTTTAATCTTTTAGGCCATTCGGCAGATGTAGATATCAGCGGAAGCGGAATATGCCAACTAAATGTAAGCGACCATTTGAATGTAAAAATAAGCGGCAGCGGAACGGTATATTATAAGAGTTCCCCTCGCATTTCAACGGATATATCGGGCTCGGGTAAGTTGCTCAGACGATAGCCAAATACTTCAAAACTTCAGATTAATTCAATTTATAAATCCACCTAAATAATACCGGGTGCGGGGCTTGCCATGCACTTTTAAAACTTAAAATTATGAACCTTACTCACATTAAACCTTTTTACCTAAAGCTCCTTTTACTTTTCATTATTATAAGCCAAACGGGGCCTTTACTGCATGCGCAAGAGGTGGTGCAAACAATACGCGGCACCATTGTAGATAGCGATACACAAATGCCACTGCCGGGCGCCAACGTGGTTTTACTTAATACCAACATGGGTACAACGGCCAATGCCAACGGAGAGTTTAGGCTCGAAGGAGTTTCGGTGGGCCGTGTAAACCTGGGCTTTAGTTTTATTGGTTTTGAAGATAAAGTGATGAGCAACATTTTACTCACCTCATCCAAGGAATTGGTACTAAAAATTGAGTTAACCGAGGCACTTAATAAATTAGATGAAATAGTGGTGGGCAACAAAGTAAAAAAGGAGCAACCGCTAAACGAAATGGCCTTGGTAAGTGCGCGTACCTTTTCGGTAGAAGAAACCAAGCGCTATGCCGGTGCTATTGATGACCCCGCGAGGATGGTTTCTTCCTTTGCAGGGGTAACCAACGACCCAGAAGGGAACAACGATATTATAGTTAGAGGAAACTCGCCCAGAGGCGTGTTATGGCGCTTAGAGGGCGTAGATATTCCCAACCCCAATCACTTTTCGGATGAAGGCGGAACAGGCGGCCCAATCAATGCCTTAAACAGCTCTATGCTGGGTAACTCCGATTTTTATACAGGCGCTTTTGCACCGCAATACGGCAATGCACTTTCGGCTGTTTTTGATATGCAGCTGCGTAAAGGAAACAATCAAAAAAGAGAATACTCTTTTCAGGCCAGCACCTTAGGTTTAGATGTAACGGCCGAAGGGCCTTTTAAGGAAGGCTACCGTGGCTCGTATTTAGCCAATTACCGCTACTCTTCTCTTTCGTTGTTAGATGCAGCAGGTATTGTTGATTTTGATGGCGTGCCTAAGTACCAGGATGCTACGTTTAATGTAAACTTACCCGTAAATGCTAAAAACAAGTTGGGCATTTTTGGTATGGGAGGCATTAGCAGTATAGATGTGGAAGAAGCTTTGGAGGATGATGAAACCTTTATCGTTTCAAAGGCAGATTTGGAAAACCAACTGGGTGTTTTGGGATTATCGCACACCTATTTGCTAAACGAAAAAGCCTACCTAAAAAGTACGCTCACCGGAAGCGGTACGATTGCCTTATTCTCTTATTTAGAGAGAGATAGTCTTTCGGAGTTTTATGAAAACTATACCGAAGATTTTGTAAAAAGCTCTTTAGCCGCCTCCAGTATTTACCATCATAAACTAAATGCGCGCAACAAGTTTAAGTTGGGTTTTGTTTACACCCACCTAGGTTATACCATGCAAAGTAAAAACTTTGATACGGACGATAACCGATTAGAAACACTGCTAGATGCAGATGGAAACAGCGCCAGTTTACAAGGTTTTGTAGAGTGGAAACATCGCATTAACAATCGTGTGAGCTTGGTAGGAGGTATGCACTACTTACAGTTTATGCTTAACAATGATTTTGCTGTAGAGCCGCGTTTGGCCATGAAGTGGGAGTTAAACGATAAGCAATCGATTACGGCAGGTGCAGGCATGCACTCTAGATTAGAGAGTGTAGCCATTTACTTAGGCCAGCTTACGCACGATGATGGCACGGTAAGCACGCCCAACACCGATTTAGGTTTAACCAAAGCCGCCCATTTTGTATTGGGTTACAACCGCAAGTTAGGCGACTTAACCAATTTGCGAGCAGAGGTATATTATCAAAACTTGTTTAACGTACCCGTAGAAAACGAGGAAGGCAGCTACCAATCTATTTTAAACTATGGCAGTGGCTACACCGTAGATGATTTGGTGAACAGCGGAAAAGGAGAAAATTACGGAGTAGAGCTTACGCTGGAAAAATTCTTAAACAAAGGCTTTTATTACCTCACTACGGCTTCGGTGTATCAATCGGTGTTTACCGCCAAAGATGGGGTGCAACGAAGCTCGGCATTTGATGGGCGTTATGTATTTAATGGCTTAGTAGGTAAGGAGTTTAAAGTAGGCAAGGCGCATAAAAACAAGGTGCTTACTCTTAATACCAAAGTAGCCCTAATTGGAGGAAAGCCCTATACCCCGGTGGATATTGCCGCCTCTATAGCTAAGGAAGAAACGGTTTTACAGGATGATAAACCGATGTCGGCTAGGGGAGCCGATATTTTTAAATGGGACTTGGCTATTGGCATACGCAGGAATTACAAAAAAGTAACTACCGAGTGGAAGATTGATGTACAAAACCTAACAAACAACCAAGCTATAGTAGGTTCTTATTATGATGACAGTACCAAATCTATTGAGCACGATTACCAATGGAGCATGTTTCCTACCTTGAGTTACAGAGTTACTTTTTGATGTAGAAGTTTATATAGATATGCAAAGAGGCTCTGGCAATACAGCAGGGTCTCTTTGGTATAATAGGCTATTGATATTAGCTTGTCGTACTTTCAAAAGAAAAATAAAAAAGAAACTAAGGCCGTTTTTAGTTGAACTTTAGCACAGTTCTTTGTTATGTGCTTTTATTTAGTCTTTAATAAATTTAATTTCATCTGACCTACTGTCATATATGTGTTTTGTTGCTCTTAAGATAATTGTATCTCCTTTTAAATTACCCCACATTGAATTATAAAGATTAACTGATAATAGTTCACCTCTATCATTAAATGTAGAACTTTCAAAGTCAGATATATTAAGCAACTCTTCAGAATATTGAAAGTCGTAAAACATCATATTGGCATTTCCATTTTGATTAGGTCCTAAGTTAATTGTCTTTGACAAAAAATAAATTGAAGAGCTTTCTGTAGAATCAAGTGTTAAGGTTTTCACCTTACCATGATAATAAACAACAGAATCAATTATTGTTAAATACTGCTCTCCATTTTCATTTGGGCTTATCAACTTATATTCAATGCTTTCATGTTGAGTCTTTTTGTTTTCATTCTCTATTGCACAGGAAGCAATTAGAAGGGAAGAGTAAAATAAATATTTTATCATAATCAGCTTAATGGCACATAACGGTTAAATAAAAACCGTTTTCAATGGGTTTTATTTTTTGTTGTAAAATGTTTTAATTTTTTATCTCGATATTTTTATCGCATTTTTTTTCGAGTCAATGAAATAATAAGCGTCATTTATTTTTGCCAAAGCATAGCCTTCAGAAAAATGCTCTAAATAGTCATACATAAATGGGATTACAATCTCACCCTCTTCATCAATCATTCCAAATTTCTCATCTTTTTTAAGAATTGAATTTCCGCTTATAAAATGATAATACCAATAATAATCATAGTCAAAAGGAATTGATAATTTTCCTTCTTTATTTACAAACCCACACTTATCATTTTTAATTAGAGCCAAACCATTGTAAAAGAATATCAATTGTTTTGAACCAATGGAATTAATTTCTTTCCCCTTTCTATTGATTGCATAAGAAAAGCCATCTCGATTTCCAATAAAATAATTTTCCGTTTCATTAATTAAAACGTCAGTATACAAATAGAATTCCTCAATGAAATAGAGTTTTGAATAACTGGCTGTTGAGACTTTTACTCCTTTCAAATCAAGCAGAGAACATGAATCATTCTTACAAACCTTTATGTGTTCTAATTTAAACTTGTTTGAACTACATAATATCTCGTCATATTCGATTGGGACTACGACTTCTCCTTTTTCGTTTAAACACCCTAATTTCTTATTCAATTCAACTTTGGTAATTCCATTTTGAAAGACATCTATATTGTCAAATTTAAAATCAATTATTGTATCACCATCTGTGTCAATTACGCCCCACTTATGATCTAAATTACATACTGGTGCTAAACCATTATTAAATTCTTTTGCGAAGTAGTATATGCATGGTATTCTCAACTGCAAAAGAGTATCAACAAAACCGTCTTTACCGTTTTTTTCTACGATTGAAAAACCCTCAACAAAATCAGATGCATTTGTATAATCAGTTCTAAATACTTTGAACTTTTGAATATCAATAAAATCAAAGAAACTATCTTTTAATGATGTTACAAACTTGGAACTTAATCTTTTACTATCATACCAAAAGAATGGGTATTCGTACTCAAAATCTATTTTTACGTTTCCACTTTCATCAAGCAATCCATATTTTCCTTCTTTTTTCATTTGAACCAAACCCCGTCTAAATTTCTCAGGTGTTTGTGTTGTCTGATCATAAATACATGGAATAATCTCTTTTCCTTGTTTGTTTATGAAACCGTACTTTCCTTCTTTTTTGGCGTAAATAAATTCATTAAAGTCCCACTCTTTACTCTTCCATGTAAAATAAAAATTGTCATACAGTGGAGGCACAATAGTATCTCCAAAGGCATTAATAAAGCCCAGTAAACTTGACGAATCTTCAAAGGCTGCCAGACCATTAATTTCAGAAAAATCACCTACCCATTTGTATTTGCATGGAATAACCTCTTGGAAGTTTGAATCCAAAAAGCCATATAAATTACCAGATTGAACTCTTGCTAATCCTTTGTTGAACCCCCAAGCTCGATTGAAATTAGACTCTTCTTGACCAGAAGACTGAGAAACAGAAAGGGTAAAAATTATTAAGATTAAATAAATCTTCATTAGTTGGATTCTGTAATAAGTAGTTTACAACTAGAAGCTAAACAACATGTTGTTTATATCCCTTATATATTAATTTCAAAAAAACCAGTAGCAATAGGTGTTTATTGCGTACTTGGTTCAATGATGTAAATGTAGGGCGAAAGAATCAAAATTAGCTTGGCTACTGTTAGTTATCGAAAATGATTTTAGAAGAGGCAAAAATCAGGGCTGCAGGCTTAATGGGTTTTAGTTCTCGGATTTTAAATTAAAGCGAACAGGAGATGAGACTAGTCATTCCGCTAAGGCGAGTGTATTCTCAATCTATAGTATGACACGCTACGTTTATGTGCATTTGCCTGTTTAGGTTTTCGGGATGAAGGAAATAAGAAAATAGGAGTGAAAGGGCAAAGGCCCATCATCAAAAAAGGACTTTCAAAAGAAAGATAAAATAGAAATTAAGGCGGTTTTTAGTTGGATTTTAGCACAGTTCTTTGTTAGCACCAGTTTTTTTCTTCTGTCATTGTTTACCGGTCAGTTCCGATATTATTGTTTCTATCTTTTTATTGTATTCGTCAATCTCAATTTGGTATTTGTCTGTGTCTTCGTCTATGGCTTTATAAATTAATTCATAGCTTTTTATTCTAAGTTCGCAATACTCTTTTAGCTTGCTATTTCGTACTCTAATTTGTAATGGCAACTCAAGGTCTTTAAAACTGTGTATTAGTTTTATGTTCTCAGTCCAATAATAAAGTCCCCTGTCTTTAATTTCTGAAAGTAATTTTTCGTTTGGTGTTCCTTCGGGTAAATTGTAAACTTCCAATGCCATTGACTCCATAGAAACAAATCGCTCCATTTCTTTTTCATATTGTCCAATGTCATTTGGTAAAGATTTGTAAACCGTGAAAGAAGAAATGAATAAAGCAACTGTCAATGCTCCAATAGTCGAGAACTTGATTGCTTTATTCTCAAACTGTTTCAAACTTGGGACAAAAGCATAGCCAATAACAAGTCCGCTTAAAAGTCCGCCAATGTGTGCTGCATTGTCAATACCACTATTTGGTTTCAGTCCATTAAGAATGTTGTAACCAACAAATACTGCGATACTCGTCAATAGTGCTTTTTTAGCTGATTTGTCAAGTAGGTTGGTTGTCAGTAATGCAAGAAAAACTCCATACATACCAAAAATTGCACCCGAAGCACCTGCACTAACTGTTAGGTCGTGCCACCACAAACTTGTCATACTTGCTGCAACTCCTGAAATTAAATATGCCGATAAAAATCTTGACTTTCCTAAATATGGTTCAAGTAAAAGTCCTATGTATAGCAATGCATACATATTCAAAAGCAAATGCAAAACTCCAATATGTAAAAAGCACGCTGTAAATAATCTCCACCACTGTCCTTCTAAAGTTAATGGTCGGAAATTTGCTCCCCAATTTAACAAGTCTTGGTTTTCAGGCATTAAGATATGAACACCTGAAATAAGCATTACAATAAAAATCAGAATGTTTAGGTTAATCAGAATTGGCGATATAAAATATCCTTCAGTAGGTTTCAAGATTGAAAAGAAGTCGGTTATTCTGTCTTTTGCTGTTGAAGGTGGTTTGCTTAATACATCATCATCTTTTGAAATATATTCTTTTCTTAACTCCAGAAGTTTAGACTCAATTTCTTCCAGTGTAATTAAACTTTTAACTACTTCCAGTTTTGAAAGAAGTGCTTCAACATTTTTCTTGTTCTTGCCCCAGTCCATTAATTGACTGCCAGTGCATTCGCTTTTTAGGTTCGCAACACTACTGTCAAGTTTTATAGTAATTTCTTCACTCCAAGAACTCCAAGAAAATTTAGTGTAGGCGATAAATCCTGTCTCGCTAACAAAACTCACTTCCCAGTCGAGTTTTAAAGCAGCTTCAATCGCTAAAACTAAAAAATGCTCTTTGTCAAGGTTGTCAAGTTGGAAGTCTTGAACGTGTTTAGGAGAAAATCCAAAAGCCATATTTCTGTCGGTTATTTATAGGTTGTCGTTTTTTTTAAATTGGTGCTAACTTGTTTATATCCGTAATAAGCCC
The DNA here is from genome assembly GCA_937146805.1 of uncultured Owenweeksia sp. GTDB lineage: Bacteria > Bacteroidota > Bacteroidia > Flavobacteriales > Schleiferiaceae > Owenweeksia. Next base: position 12,620 of record CAKZRR010000029.1, read on the forward strand.
ATTTTGTTACGGATAGAAACCTGAGCAAGGCTTCTATCCAAACTTTTTAGCCTAAGTGGGCAGCTTAAGCCTATTGCTGATTTTGGGCTATTTAGGGTGTTTATCCTTAACCACTAAATAGCCGTGTAAAAAATATTTTTATACTAGCGGCTATAAATCAGTCCCCAACATAAGAGCAATGGCCACACAGTCGCCAATCACATCTTGTGTTTTTCCTGAGCTTATGGTATGGTTGCAATCTTTGTTTGCTTCCTCGCTGCAGCCACAGCCTATTATACAACCATCGGCCCAATCAAATTGGCAATCGTTACAACTTTCTCCTCTGCAAAGCTGAGAGGCACGGCAAGCTTCTTTGCTTTGATATAGGTTTTTTAAATCGCTAATGGGGGTGGCAAAAAGCAGGGTTTCGATTCCTTTGGTAGCAGTGGCTTTAAAGGTTAAATACAAAGTATGGTCTTTGGCCGAGCCTAGGGTACCTAAATCACTTAAATGATAGCTTTTATCACCAATACGAGCAGGCGAGGGAAGTTTTTTGCTGCTAAGTATTACTTCTCCTTTTTGGTTTAAGGTGCCCACTTTTTTCTTGCTGTCAACGGCCAGTACTAAATCTATGCTGTCCTTATTTGGGCTTTTTGTATTTTTTTGTTTTGCTGTACTCCAAGCTATGGTTAAAGTACCCAGTAATACTAATGCGATAAACTTTTTCATTTGGTAAAATTAAGTGTGCTACTACAGGCGAGTAGTATTTGCACGGTTATAGGCAAAGGCCGGCTTGTAATTAACAAGCTCTCAAAGCTACTAAATTCAATAGACAAATCTTACAACAATTAAAACGGTAGGACAGGTGCAGGAAGTAGCGTAGGGAATGGCGCTAGAGGCTGAATTGACAAGCATCAGTGTTTTACTTGCTACAAATAGTCGAAATAAATAAACGATATGGCTAGGCTATTGTACACCCCATGACAAATAATGGAATACCATAAGTTTCTTTTAAAATAGAGCATCAAAAAATGGTAGACCGAGCCAGCTATAAAGGCATTGATAACTCCTAACCAAACAAATAGAAGAATGGGATCGCTGTACCCAAAATTGGGGATAAGCTCGGTATGCGGTAAAACAACCCCCAAGCTAATAGCGGCTAGGTTGAGCAAAATGTTTTTTAAAGGCATACTAAGCTCTCTCTATAAATTAGACGAGTCCTCACTCAAGCCCGCTTCTTTTATTTTTTGCTTTAGTTTTTTTATTTCTGCGTGGTTGTTTTGAGCAGTAACTAAGGCTACAATAGCTAAAATTAAAATAAAGTAATTCATGGTTTTTCTTTTAAAAAAAGAACCCTTCTTAGAGCAATCTAAAGAAGGGTTCTTTGGTTTTGCATCGGTCTAGTTCCTAATACGGGTATCAACCAAATTATATACTTGAGTTCAGAGCAAACCGATGCGGGTTAACAGCATTTTTAACAGTTTAATGAATAATGAGTCTTTGGGTTCCTTTTTTTCCGTCACACTCTACTTTAATAGTGTATAAACCAGGAGCAAAATTGTGCTGTGGCAACATATATTTTTTACCATTTAAGGGCAGTAAAACCTTATGCCTTTTTAACTCCATACCTTTTATGTTAGATATAGTTATTTGCATGGTATTTTTAAAAGTTTGTTCAAAATACAAGGTTATCCTCTCGGATTGGGATGCGGGGTTCGGGAATACAATCATTAGATTAGTACTTGGGGTTATTGAATTTGCACTAATGGTTGGATCGGCAAATAAATAGTGATAGTTTGAATGCATTTTGAAAAAGGGAACCGTTAATTATTGGTAAGGAATGAGTCTATTTTTAGAAAGGTTAAACAAGCCCCGCTGTTATGCGCAGCGGGGCTCCGGCTTTCAACTTAACATTTAAGCGAAATCCAACCAATCCCTATTTTTTGGTAAATTTTAACTGAGCGGTTTTGTGCGGGCTATTGGCCGTTAGCAAATACATACCGGTGCTAAGGTTGCCCAACGATAGGCTGTAACCGGGCTGGTTTGTTTGCCACGATTGTAATATTTGGCCAGCCGTAGTGTACACGTTTATCGTAACTAATTCGCCCTCAAAATTTTCCAAGTTTAAATTTATTTCCGCCTGCGCGGGATTTGGATAGGCATTGATAGAAGTGTTTTTTACGATGGACTCATTTACGCCTAAGCCTCCAACTTTGCCTTTTAGCTTGATTACGGTAAAATCAGCTTGGTTAATTAAATCGGTACTGCAATATCCAAAAATAGAGCCGTTGGGGTGCATAGCTAAGTTTAAAGCGGTGGCCTCGGTAGTGCCCGTAATATTGTAACGGTAAACGCCTTGCTGGCCGTGGTTAAAAATTAAGCTGCCATCGGTAGCTACTCTAAATGTAATGGCAGTTGGTGTGTTGTTGTAAGCTCCTAAGCCTGATAATAGGAGCGTGCCATCATCTAATAGAACCGCGTTCTGCGCTAAATTAGCATTGGTTGATCCTAGGTTTACTTCAAAGATGCCATTTATCGCATAATTACTATCCAGTTCACCCGTGCTAAGAAATCGCATTACTAATGCCTTGTACTTTGAGTTAGGATGTATGGTATTGCCAATAACATATACTCTGCCTAGCGAATCGGTTAACACCTGTGTTGGGTTTACTTCTAATGCTGGAGCCATATCAATTCGTTTAGATCCTGCATTGCCAAAAGTTACATCCATTACCCCATTTTGGTTAAATGCCATCACTCGCACTTTATGTGTATTTTCCTTAATTACACCATAATATTTAGTGGCAGAATGCTCGTGTAAATCGGTTAATTGTTCGCTGGCCGCATTGTCAAAAGTTAGGTTGCCAGTTAGGTTAAAGCTAATATCAGGACTGCCATCGGCATTAAACTTTGAAATGGAAACATTGCTACCACCTCCATCACTAGTGAGGCCGCCCACTAGTATTTTTCCGTTAGCCAGTGCCACGCAGCTATTCCACGCATCGCGTTTGCTATTTCCATTTACTAGGTACCCCGATTGGTTAAATCCACCGTAGTGAGAACCATCGCTGTTTAGCACTGCTACTAATTGATTGGCATACAAATGAGGGCCTGTTTCACCCACCGCTAAAATTTTACCGTTGGGCAGTATAGCCAAATCTCTAAACTTATCTTTCTCGCCATTGGTGTATTCAATTTGCTTTATACCAGCCGTTCCAAAAGCCCCATCTAAGGTGCCATCTGCTTTAAGCGCCATTACCATGGCATCGGTTACACCGTTTAGGGAAGTATACCCCGCTAAGTACATTTCGCCATTGGAGCCAATCACCATTTTTCCTACAACATCGTTGTATTGATTGTTATCATAAGCTACAATGCCATCCGTAGCAAAGCTAGAGTCAATCTCTCCGTTTACCTGGGCCAAAGCCAATGAGCTGGCAGCCGTTAAGGCAATTAGTATTTTCTTTTTCATAATAAGTTTCTTTTTTTGAGTTAGAGATGTGGGTAGGGAGCAATGCCGTTATTTTAGCATTGCTCCTCATATAGCAGACTTAGTCTATAAGCAGCTTTTGGCTACTTACATTTCCGTTATTTTCTACAGTAATAAGGTACATTCCTTTGTGTAAGTTACTGGTGTTTAGTTCGTAATCACCATTACTAGCATCAATAGTTTTATGTGCCAAGCATTGCCCGTTTAGGTTGTAAACTTTAACCGTAGCTAAGCTATTTGCGCTGTTGTTTAAGCTAATGTTTACGCTGCCATTTTCCTTAGCGGGATTTGGATACAATTCAAATAAATCTTTAGAAGTTGTCAATTCCTTTTGCCCCATAGTAGGGTCAATAAACACAACGTTAAAGTGTGCACCATTTGGCATTGGATCAAAAACTTGGTCTTTCTCGTTAAAAATGGCCCATTTACTGCCATCATAGTACACGCCTACGTTATGATTATTATAGACACCGTTACCAACCATAGTACTGTAGCGTTGCGTAATGTGTACAATGGCGTTAGGGTTATTGTTTAAGTAAGGATGATCTAGCTTGGTATTATTGTTTACGGTATTACTAGTGTCGGCAGTATGTACAAATGAAGAGTAGTTAGTTTGATTCTTTTTAACAATAGCCACATGAAATTCTTTATTTGCCCCCATAGCGGTGTTAGTTCCGGCTTGATTGTAAATAGCCCATTTGTTTTGAGTACCAGAATAAAACACGCCAAAAGTGTTGGTGTTATATACTCCATAAACGCTGGAAACTAATATAATGGCGTTAGGGTCTCCATTTATTGAGGGATGATCGATATAGGTGCGATTGGAAGTGGTGTTACCCTTATCGGATGTATGTACAAAGCTTTCCATATCGGTGCCGGGTAACAAAATGTTGTAATTTGAATTATTCTTAAAGGCATCAAAATTATCGTTGTAAATTTTCCAGGTAGCGCCAGATTTCCAAAAGCTTTGTTTTTGGATAACATATTTACCTGATCCGCCACCGGGATTGTAATTATGGGTAAAAATAGGATAGATGCTACTGTTTCCATTTAAATCGGGGTGATCCAACGCAGTTGTGTAACCGGATATGTTGGTAGTATCTGCCTTGTGAATAAAGTGCGTGGTAGTTTGTGCGTTTAGGTTTTCAGTTCCGCTTAAAGCGGCCAAAGTAAAAACGCTAAGTAGTAATTTTTTCATAGCTCGAATTTTTAGTTGTTTTTGTAATTCGAGAACAAGATTACGGAGGGCTGCTTGGCTTAGCAGCGATTACTAAGGGAATACAACCCGTAAAATGGTGAATGCCGTTTTTTGGGAGGTGAACAATTTTAGGACATTCAAGAAAACAGGTGAAAGAGCTTAAAAAAGCAATGACCCAAGCAGTTTTGGCTACTTGGGTCATTTATATTTAGGATAAGATAGGTTTTAATTAATTGATAATAAGCAATTTTGAGGTTGATTGATCCTGGCTGTGGCACTTTAAACTATATACTCCTTTGGGGAGGTTATGCACTTTTAGTTCTTGTGTTTCTTGAGCTTGCGGTTTTACCACTTGCTGCCAAACCAAGCTACCATTCATATTAAATATTTCAAAGTGGGCGGTTTCAGTAAGTGCTTTGTTAAAACTAACCTTTACCGTTTTACTTTGGTTTGTAGGGTTTGGATATACCTTAAACAAATCGTGGGCAATAGTAATATCAGCATTTCCTAAAGTAGGATCGTGAAAAACAACATTAAAGTTAGCACCCAAAGGCATGTGCTTAGTATAGTCTTCGTGATAAATACTCCAATGCGTACCAGTATAATATACACCCACATTGTTATTATTATAAACATCATTTCCGCCAAAAGGGTTTAAGTTTTGGGTTATGTTAATAATAGCATTGGGGTTGTTGTTTAGCTGTGGATGATCTAAACGAGTAATGCTGGTAGATGTATTGGGGTAGGTGGTGGTGTGCACATAGGCCGCTAAATTAAGCTGCTGCTTTTTTACTACGGATACATGAAAGGCGGAGCCAAGGGCAAGGGCGGAATCGATTCCGCCCTCGTTGATTATGGCCCACTTTTTTTGACTGGTTAAATAAGAGACCCCAAAAACACCTTTGTTAAAATGTGTGTCATAGGCGCTGGTAATTAGTATTACAGCGCTAGAGTCACCATTTATGGCTGGGTGATCGATAAGGGTATAATTGTTTGAGGAATTGGCCGCACTCGAAATATGTTTCCAAGATTCGGTATCGTCACCTGGAATGAGCACATTGTAATGACTGTTATCGGCAAAAGTATCTTGACTTTGATTGTAAATGGTCCAATTGCCGTTCTGTTTCCAAACACCTTGGTATTGATTTACATAAACACCTTGTGCCCAATTAGGATTGTGGTTGTGGGTAACCTGAGGATACATAACGCCACCAGCTTTTAAGCTAATATGGTTTAAAGAGGTTTGATGACTGCTAATGTTTGATGAATTGGCAAGGTGTACAAATTGAACTGAGCCTTGTGCTTGTGTGTTAAATCCTGTGAAAAGGGCGGTGGCTAGTGCCACTACACTGGGTATTGTTTTCTGCATGATATTGTTAGTTTAGATTGTTGAGTGAGTCAAACTAAAGTAATAACTTACAGAAAATACTGAGAGCTTAGACTTATGGTAATGTTTTACCGATAAGTTACTGTTCTATAATTCAGTATATTAAAGAAGATTTATGCGTTTCATGAAATTTTCCTTGTAGGTTTTGCCTATAGGAATATTCATTTCGTTTATTAGTACCATATCTTCCTCTATACCTTTAACTGCTTTTAAATTAACAATATACGATCGGTGAACTCGGATGAACTCGTATTCGTCCAACTTTACCTCCAGCGATTTAAGCGTAGAGCTGATAAGGTGCTTTTGATCTTGCGTGTGCAAAAACGAATAGTTGTCGTAGGCCTCTAATGCGCTTATCTCTTCTAAAAGTACCTTTTTGAGTTGGTTTTTTACTTTTATAAAAAAGTGCTTTCCCGAAACAAAATCAGCACTATCATCCGAGTCGGCTTCTTTTGTTTTTAAGCTTTTGTGCGAGTGGTTGTATAAGGCCAATTCTACACTGGTTTGCAAATTGTACTCCTGCAAAGGTTTTACTAAATAGGCACTGGGCTTGGTACTTTTAATACGGTCCAACGTGGTTCTATCGTGATGAGCGGTAAGGAAAATTATGGGAATATCGTACTCCTTGTTAATCTCCTCGGCCAGTGTAATACCATCTTTGCTGCCCTCAAGGGTTACATCCATTAAAATAAAATCGGGCTGAGTGTTTTTTAGCAGCAGCCAGGCATCATTTGCATTGCTTACTGCCGGAAACGGGGAATACCCAAACTCTTGCATATAATGGCTTATATCGGCCGCAATGATGGGTTCATCTTCTACAATTAGTACCGTAATGTTTTTAGTGCTCATGCTTTGTTTTTTCTTTTTCAGGAATGGCAAACGCTAGGCTTACAGCCATACCGTTATCGTTTTTAAAGGTCACAACGGTTCCTAACTTTTTAGCCAAGGATTTTACCAATTGCAATCCAAATCCTTTAGTTGCTGTGTCATCAAAATTAGGCGATAGTCCTTTGCCATTGTCTACTACCTTTAGTTTTATACTTTGTGCGTCTGCTTGTAAGCTAACCCAAATTTTAGGGTCTTTTTGCTCATTAAAAGCATATTTAAAAATATTGGTAACCAACTCGTTTATTATCAACCCTATAGGCATGGCAATATCCACATCCAAGTTTAATTTATCAGCATTTAACTCAACCTGTACTTCGGCTCCCGTGGTGTGGTACGAATGTTTTAAACTTTGCAATAAATTAGACAAATAGGTAGGCATATAAACTCCCGTAAGGTCGTCTTCTTGGTAAAGTCGCTGGTGTACCATGGACATGGAGTTTATCCGGTTTTTACTCTCCTGTAAAACCTGTAACGCTTTAGGATCACTTACATGGCGTGATTGCATGTTTAGCAAACTAGAAATAAACTGCAGGTTGTTTTTAACGCGATGATGTATTTCCTTGAGTAGCTCTTCTCGTTGGTTAAGGGCATCCTGAATAATGCCGTTTTTTTCTTGAAGTACCAAATTGTTTTTTTGCTTGGTACGGTAACTGTTAAAACCAAAAAATATGAGTACCAGTAATAAAACCACAGCCATGGTTAAAAGGTAGGTTTGGTTTTCCTGCTTCTTTATTTTTTGATTTTTCAACTCGTTTTCAGCATTTAGCTGCAATAACTCGTTTTCCTTCTTTTCATCTTGATACTTCGCTTCCAGCTCGTTTAATTGGCTTTCTTGGTTGGCTATAAAAACACTATCCGAAGCATTTTTAAAAAGTAAGCTGTATTCCAAAGCTTCTTTATACTTGCCTTGCTTCTCCTTTAGCTTATAAAGCAAACTGTAGGCTCTGTATATTAGCTCGTAATTTTCTAAATGTTGAGCTCCACTCAAAGCCTTATAAATCCATTCTTCGGCTGGGGCTAATTGGCGCATATCAAAGTAAGCCTGGCCAATGGTAAGCTGAATACCACACACCTTAAATTTACTTCCCAACTCGCTGTAAATAGTCAAGGCTTTTTGGTTGTAACCGAGGCTTTCTTGCGGTTTACCCATCCGGCCATGTAGTAATGCTAAATTCATCAATGAAAGTGCCTCCCTAGCTTTGGGGCCATTTTCGGTATAATAGGCGTTTACCTTTTTCATCATTCGCAGCGCTTTGCTAAAGCTGCCGCTGTAATTATACATGGTGGCCAAATTACTTTGGGTAAGTATTAGGCTGCTTTCGGCTTCAATTTCCTCATATATAGCAAGGGCATCTAAAAAGAAAGTCTCCGATTTGTCGAATTTTCTTTGGAGTCCGTATAAAATCCCAATACTCAATAAACAATCTCCTATATGCATCGAATCCTGCTGGGACTGAAATTTCTCCAACGCACTAAAAAATAAGGAAGAAGCCTCTTTAATATTTCCATTTACTCGCTGTAAGTTGCCTGTTTCCAGTTCAACACTTGCTACGCCAAGTACGTCCTTAATTTCTTCAAACAGTTTTTTAGATTTACCAAAGTTGATAAGAGCCTCCTCTGACTCACCCTTTAAGTAATGAGCCGAACCTAAATAGTAGTAAATTTTGGCTTGGTCAAATAAGTCCTTCTCTTTACTAATGGCCAGTGCCGAATCAGCGTACTTAATAGCCAACTCGTAATTTTCCTTTTTGGCTTTTTCGGAGGCTTTAAGAAATTGATACACTTTAGGGTTTGCAAATCGAGTAGTGTCGCTAGTTTTCCCCCAAGTGTGGTTGAAACAAGTAAAAATTAAGAGTAAGGTTAATAAGCGGATCAACATATGGTAAATGGTCAAATTGTTGGGTTAGCTAGATTAGTAAACAAGCTGATAGTCATTTATTTGCGACTTGTCTTTAAAGGTTTGACTTTCGGAAAGCCGCAACTTAACGGAAGGATTGTAACTTCCAAATAGCTTTATTCCTTCGCCTAAAATAATTGGGTTCAGTTTAATTTTTAGTTGGTCAATCAGCTGGTTTTCTAATAACCAACCAGCAAGCTGACCTCCGCCACACAGGTAAATGTTTGAGGGGCTGGTTTGTTTTAACTCTTGGACGATGCCTACATTTAACGGGCAAGCCTTAACGTTTGGATGCGGGTTTTCAAAATTAAGTTGGTTGGAAAAAACATAATGTTTCATGTGTGGGTAAGCGGGTTGACCAGATTTCAGACCAAATTGATAACCAAACTCATAGGTATGCCTGCCCATAATTACGGTTTCAAAATTCAGTAAATCTTGTTTATAAGCATTTACAGATTCACCCTCGTGTTTAAAAGCGCTTACATCTCCCGCTGGCCCTGCAATAAACCCGTCAAGTGAAGCGGCTACGTAATAAACTATTTTTTTCATGGAAAGGATTTGTTAGCGTAAAAAAACAAATATTAGAAATGGCAAACTTTGTTTTTTGGTGAAGGTATTTAATTGCGTGGTGAATGAAGGAATGGGAAAGGCAAAAAAAAAAAACCTCGGCTTGTACCGAGGTTTTTACTTTACTTACTTTCATCTTCTTTTTCAGGTGAACCGTCATCTACAATAGGAGGCGCTTTCTCGCCCTTTTTAACGGTAACCTCAATTTCGGGTTCATCTCCCTTTTTGTTGAGGCCAATGTTAATTTCATCCCCTTCTACAATAGCCGAATTAATGATCTGCTCGGCCAACGGGTCTTCCACGTATTTTTGGATGGCTCTTGCCAATGGGCGTGCGCCATAGCGTTCATCAAAGCCTTTATCAGCAATATATTCCTTAGCTGCTTTGGTCATTTTAACACCGTAGCCCAGCTCATTAATACGCTTATAAAGTTTGGCAAGCTCTATGTCTATAATTTTAACAATCTCATTTTTTGATAAATTGTTAAATAGGATTACATCATCAATTCTATTCAAAAACTCTGGAGCAAAAGCACGTTTCAAAGCGGTTTCAATTACACTTTTTGAAACTTCATTCTGGTCCTTTCGAGCACCTGTTCCAAAACCTACACCACCGCCAAAATCTTTTAACTGGCGTGATCCGATATTAGAAGTCATAATAATAATGGTATTCTTGAAATCCACTTTTCTACCAAGCGAATCCGTCATGTGTCCATCATCTAAAGCTTGTAAGAGCAGGTTGAATACATCTGGATGTGCTTTTTCAATTTCATCTAACAATACCACGCTGTAAGGTTTGCGTCTTACCTTTTCGGTAAGTTGTCCACCTTCTTCGTAGCCCACGTATCCCGGAGGCGCTCCTACCAATCTTGAAATGGCAAATTTCTCCATGTACTCACTCATGTCAATACGAATGAGGTTTTCTTCGCTATCAAAAAGCGAACGAGCCAATTCTTTAGCTAGTTGTGTTTTTCCAACGCCAGTAGGTCCTAAAAAGATAAAAGAACCAATGGGTTTGTTGGGATCCTTAAGTCCCGCACGATTACGCTGAATCGCTTTAACAATTTTGCCAACAGCTTCATCTTGACCAATAATCCGAGATTTCATTTCATCGGTCATTCCACCTAGGCGTTTACTTTCCTGTTGTGCAACACGTTGTACAGGAATACCCGTCATCATAGCAATTACCTCCGCTACATGGGGTTCATCCACCGTTTCGCGATTTTTCTTAACATCTTCTTCCCAAGCAGCTTGGGCATCTTGTAGTTGTGCTTCTACACGTTTTTCATCATCGCGTAGGCGAGCTGCTTCTTCGTAACGTTGCTTTTTAACTACTTGTATTTTCTGATCTCTAATTTCGTCCAGTTTTTTCTCAAGGTCAATTACATCTTGCGGAACATGAATGCTGGTGATGTGTACACGCGACCCAGCCTCATCCAAGGCATCAATCGCCTTATCGGGCAAATGCCTATCCGTAACATAGCGAGACGTAAGCTTAACGCAAGCCTTTATAGCTTCATCGGTATAATTTACGTTGTGATGCTCTTCGTATCGATCTTTAATATTATTCAAAATCTGGATGGTTTCTTCAGGCGTGGTAGGATCTACCATAACCTTTTGAAAACGTCTTTCTAATGCGCCATCTTTTTCAATATACTGGCGGTATTCATCTAAGGTTGTAGCACCAATACATTGTATTTCTCCTCGCGCCAAAGCGGGTTTAAACATATTGCTGGCATCTAAACTACCCGTAGCACCACCAGCACCTACTATGGTATGAAGCTCGTCAATAAATAAAATAATGTCTTCGTTTTTTTCCAGTTCGTTCATCAAAGCCTTCATTCGCTCTTCAAACTGACCACGGTATTTGGTGCCCGCTACTAAAGAGGCTAAATCCAATGTAACCACGCGCTTGTCAAACAAAACCCGCGATACTTTACGCTTAATAATGCGCAAGGCTAAACCTTCGGCAATAGCCGATTTACCTACGCCCGGCTCACCAATAAGTAAGGGGTTGTTCTTTTTTCTTCGAGATAAAATTTGCGAAACACGCTCAATCTCTTTCTCTCGACCTACTACGGGGTCGAGCTTATTTTCTTCTGCCATTTTGGTAAGGTCCCTACCAAAATTATCTAATACCGGAGTTTTAGATTTAGCATCTGATTTGGCTTTGCCAGCACTGGCTCCAAAATTGGGGTCTTTGCGTTCAAAGTCATCGTCATCATCACTATACGGCATTTCAGATCGTGGTTGATCTTTAAGCTCATCGGCATAATGCAATTGATACTCTGCTTTTACTACATCGTAATCAATATCGTATTGGCGTAAAATACGCGATACGGGGTCATCCTCATTACGAATAATGCAAAGCAACAAATGCGAAGTACGTATTTGTGAACTTTGAAAAAGTTTGGCTTCTAAAAAAGTAGTTTTTAGGGCTTTTTCGGCTTGACGCGTAAGTGGTAAGTTTTTACGTGAACTTACCTGAGCCGATAAATTAGGTGAGCTAATAGCCTCTATTTTTCGCCTAAAGGAAAGTACATCTACGCCTAAGTCTTCTAAAATTAAAATAGCACTGCCTTCGCCTTCGCGAATCAAGCCCAGCATGAGGTGCTCGGTGCCAATATAGTCGTGTCCCAAACGCAAAGCCTCCTCTTTACTGTAGCTTATAACGTCTTTTACGCGGGGTGAAAAGTTTTCGTCCATGATATATAGTATCTAAAATAATGTAAGTATTCTACTGGCTCAAATTACGAATATTGTGCCATTAGAGCTTTCTCTCAAAATTAGACCTAAAGTACAAGACAAGGTTTGCTAAAAACGCAATAATTATTAACAGCTTCCCCCTTCATATTGTGAAGAAAATGAAGGGGAAAGGCACTTAAATGGGAGGGGCAGTATTTATCTTTGGGCGATTAATCAAAATAGTGGCATTACACTAGGAAAAATACTGACAACATGGCCGAAGGCGAAAGAATAATACCTATAAACATTGAGGAGGAAATGAAATCCTCTTATATCGACTATTCGATGTCGGTAATTGTTTCGAGGGCATTACCCGATGTACGTGATGGGATGAAGCCCGTGCATCGTAGAGTATTGTACGGTATGTATGAGTTGGGAGTTTTGTCCAACCGATCGTATAAAAAATCGGCTCGTATTGTAGGGGAGGTTTTAGGTAAGTTTCACCCACACGGAGATACATCGGTGTATGATTCGATGGTGCGTATGGCACAGCCATGGAGTTTACGCTATATGATGGTAGATGGCCAAGGTAACTTTGGTAGTGTAGATGGTGATAGACCAGCTGCTATGCGTTATACCGAGGCACGTTTGCAAAAAATATCGGAGGATATGTTGGCCGATATTGATAAGGAAACGGTTGATACACAACTAAACTTTGATGATTCATTAAGCGAACCTACTGTTTTACCGACCCGTATTCCCGGTTTGTTAGTAAATGGTGCCTCAGGTATTGCTGTAGGTATGGCAACCAATATGCCGCCTCATAATATTAACGAGGTAATAGATGGTATTACTGCCTATATTAATGATAGAGATATTGATATTGAAGGCTTGATGCAATATGTGAAAGCGCCTGATTTTCCTACTGGAGGAACCATATATGGTTACGAAGGGGTTAAAGATGCTTTTATGACGGGTAGAGGTAGAATTGTACTTCGCGCGAAAGCGACTATGGAAGAGGTAAGAGATCGCGAGTGTATTGTGGTTACTGAGATTCCCTTTCAAGTAAATAAGGCCGAAATGATTAAAAAAACGGCTGACCTGATTAACGATAAGAAGCTGGACGGTATTTCGGATATCAAGGATGAATCGGATCGTAAAGGGATGCGTATTGTGTATTACCTAAAGCGTGATGCAGTGCCCAATGTGGTGCTAAATAAGCTGTACAAATACACGCAGCTGCAAACTTCTTTTTCGGTAAATAATATTGCCTTAGTAGGCGGAAGGCCAGAGCAATTAAACTTAAAAGACCTAATACATTACTTTGTAGAGCACCGTATAGACGTGGTGATACGAAGAACCAAATTTGAGCTGCGTAAGGCTGAAGAGCGTGCCCATATATTAGAAGGTTTATTAATTGCTTTAGATCACTTAGATGAGATTATTGCTTTGATTAGAGCTTCGCAAACACCAGAGGAAGCACGCAATGGACTGATGACCACTTACGACTTAAGTGAGTTACAAGCTCGTGCCATTTTGGATATGCGACTGCAAAAGTTAACCGGACTGGAGCGCGATAAGATTAAAGCTGAGTATGCCGAGTTGATGGAGCGCATTGCCTATTTTAAGCGTATTTTAAATGAGGAAGACTTACGTATGTCTATCATTAAAGAGGAACTAGCTGAGGTAAAAGAGAAGTACGGTGACGAACGTAGAACCAATATTGAATACGCTGGTGGAGAGGTGAGTATTGAAGATATGATTCCGGATGAAGAAGTGGTAATTACTATTTCGCATGCAGGATATATTAAGCGTACAGCCTTAAGTGAATACAAAAAACAAAACCGTGGTGGCGTAGGTCACAAAGGGGTACAAACCCGTGATAGTGATTTTGTAGAGCATATTTTTGTAGCTACTAATCATAATTACATGCTATTTTTTAGCGAATCGGGGCGTTGCTTTTGGCTACGTGTATATGAAATACCAGAAGGCGGAAAAGGCAGCAAGGGTAGAGCTATTCAAAACTTGATTAACATACCAAAAGATGATAAGGTAAGAGCCTTTATTAATACCAAAAACTTAAAGGACGAGGAGTACATCCAGAACCACTTTATTTTGATGGTTACCAAGAAGGGGGTGATTAAGAAAACGTCTTTAGAGGCTTACTCTCGTCCACGTGTAAACGGCATCAATGCTATTACCATCCGCGAAGGCGATATTTTGCTAGAAGCAAGATTAACAACCGGAGAGGATGAGGTATTGATTGCTAAAAAGAGTGGTAAAGCCATTCGTTTTAACGAAAGCCAAGCACGCAGTATGGGTAGAAATGCCAGTGGTGTGCGTGGCGTAACGTTAGAAAGTGAAACGGATGAAGTGATAGGTATGGTGACCGTACCGCCAAGTGATGATAGCAGCTCTATTTTGGTGGTATCTGAAAAAGGCTATGGTAAACGTACAGATTTAGATGATTACCGAGTAACCAATCGTGGAGGAAAAGGGGTGAAAACCTTAAATGTAACCGATAAAACGGGCGCTTTGGTGGCCATTAAATCGGTAACGGATGACAACGATTTGGTGATTATTAATAAGAGCGGGGTAATGATTAGAACCGGTATGGCTGATTTACGCGTAATGGGTAGAGCCACGCAGGGTGTTCGAATTATTAACCTTAAGAAGAACGATGAAATTGCATCGGTGGCCAAAGTACCGGCAGCCGAGGATGAGGTTGAATCGGAAATGACTGATGAAGATGGAAACCCAATTGAGGGTTCTGCAACGGAGGATGATGCAACCACAAATGATGAAGGAAAGGCCGATGCCTAGCTGCTAGCTTGAAAATCATGTTGTAAAACGCCCCTTATGCAATTGCGTATGGGGCGTTTTTTTGTTGAAATAAGGTTTCAAGGGTTTTGAGTAATGAAGTCTAGTTAACCTCAATAGGCCAATTAGCTACCTTATGTTTTTTAGCCCAAGTCTTGTATTTAACCAGTAAGCTAGAGGCTATTTTGGGATAAGTATTTATCAGGTTTTCAGTTTCAAAAGGATCTTTTTTAAGCTGGTACAATTCCCATTCTTCATTATGGGCAGCTACTAGCTTCCAGTAGCCTTGGCGAACGGCTCGGTTTCCTTCATGCTCCCAAAATAGGGTGCGGGTGGTATCCGTTTTTGTAGAATCCTCTAGTAAATGAGCAAAACTTTTACCATCCAGCGAGTCTAGCTTGTTTCCATTGTAATGGGATGGATAATTGGCTCCTACAATTTCAAGCATCGTGGGCATAAAGTCGCTAATGTGTGCCGGACTGCGAATAAGCTGCCCTTTGTTTTTTATACCCTTAGGCCAATTAATAATCATGGGGGTTATAATACCGCCTTCGTGTTCTTCGCGTTTAAATTTGCGATAGGGAGTGTTTGATACGTTGTACCAATCTCCGTAAGCCGCATTGGAATGGCGCGTACCAATTTCAGCATCAGGCGTTTCATTGAATTTACGGGAGCAAGCCCCATTATCAGATAAAAAGCAAATAATAGTGTTTTCGGCTATTCCTTCCTTTTCCAAGGTCTCCATAATGCGGCCAATATTTTGATCCATACAATCTACCATGGCGGCATATACGGTCATTTTATGCGCTTCGTTATTTGGATTCTCCAGTTCGTTCCAAGCCATGTAAGCGGGTGCAGAGGGTTGGCTGCTATCTGGAAAAATACCCAAGGCTATCTGTTTTTTGAAGCGAGCTGCACGAATGCTATCGTAACCGTGGGTGTACAAGTTTCTATATTTTTCAATATCCCCTTTTTTCGCTTGCAGCGGAAAGTGAGGCGCTATATAAGCCTGATAAATGAAAAAGGGTTGATCCTTTTTTCGTTGATTTTTAATGTAATCAACCGTGTAATCGGTAAATCCTTCAGTGGAGTACCAATTGGAATCGGGATGAACTTGCTCCCCATTCCAAAATACAGAACGCTCGTAAAAAGGAGAAGGGTAGTAATAAAGTCCGCCACCGCTGGGCACCCCGTAGAATTGATCAAAACCCCGCTTATCTGGCCACATATGGCGCTGTTCACCCACATGCCACTTTCCACTCATAAAGGTTTGGTAGCCCTTTTGTTTTAGGGCTTCGGCTATGGTAATAGATTTTGAATTGATATAACCTTGGTACTCGGGTAAATTGCCTAGCGGGCGTGTCATGTGCCCCATACCCGCATCCCATTGGTATTGGCCGGTTAACAAGCTGGTGCGCGAAGGGCAGCAGCGAGATGTATTGTAAAAATTGGTAAACAAAGCACCTTCTGCCGCAAGTTTATCTAGGTTAGGTGTTTCAATTTCAGAACCCGTGCACCCTAAATCCGAAAAGCCCATATCATCTGCCAGGATAATAATAATGTTGGGCGCGGTATTGTTAACCTTGGGGGGCTTTTCTGTTTTACAAGCTGTAAATGCCAGCATTAATAAAACGAGAAGGAGGGGCGTGGGGTACTTTTTCATGGCTCACAAAAATAGATAATAAGGTGATTTTTAGTTGGATTTTAGCACAGTTCTTTGGTGTAGAATCTTTTCTATTCAAAATCATTTTCAGTCAATGTTAATTTGTATTCAACTTCGTCCATTGAAAAAAGTCCATTTTTCAGTACTTTAAATTTCCAATTTTTTCGGTCAAATATATTTTTACTCAGACTTCCGTTTTCTTTTTTCACAATTAGTGTATCAATTCCCTCAAGAAAATCAATTCCTTTGTCGCGAGCAGTTCCGATCTCGTCATATTCTACAATAATTAAATCTGATTTGGATTTTAATTCAACTATTTTAATTGAATCTTCATCGGATGTATTTTTTATTCCATATTCTAATATATATTCAATTTTCATATCAGATTCCGTTTTGTTTTCGACAACAAATTTATTTACAACTCCAGGGTCACAGGAAGAGAAAAGTATTAAAATCAGAAGTGTTATTATTCTTTTCATTGGGTTTTCTCAAATGTCACGTCCTAAAATATGGCTACAGATTATTTATTAAAATTAGGCTGCATTAAGGTGCACATAATTAGGTGTTTTAAAGTTTAAAGATAAGTGCAATCGTTTAGTGTTATAAAGTTTGATTGCATTTTTAGTTGCTTTTTTAGCTTGAGCTACACTGGCAAAGGTTTGGTCCAGGTAAAATTCATCTTTTAATATTCCATTAACCCGCTCGGCCAAGGCGTTTTCATAGCAATGGTTTTCTTCAGTCATGCTAGTGGCAATGTTTTTTCTTTTCAATTCATTGGTGTATACATTGCTGCAGTATTGAATGCCACGGTCAGAGTGGTGAGTTAAACCATTTGTTATTTTATTGTGGTAAAAAGCTTTTTTAAGCGCATTTACGCACCCTTTAAGCTCTAGACTATCACTTAGATCATATCCAACTATTTTACGAGAATACATGTCTGTAATCAAAGCTAGGTAACAAAACCCTTTTACCGTTCTAATGTAGGTAATGTCAGAAGCCCAGACTTGATTTGGCCTGCGTGTTTCTGTGTCTTTTATCGTATTGCTGTACTTGTGAAAACGATGATATGAATTCGTTGTTCTACAGCTGTATCTTTTACGCTTGATAAGCATATTGTGTTCTCTTAAGATCTTAAACAACCGGTCTCTTCCAACTTTAAGTTGATATGTTTCAAAATCATTCTTCAAGGACTTCATCAACTTTCTTGTTCCCTCTCTGGCTAAAACCTTTCGGCTTTCTTTAACGAGTGTTACAACCTGATCTTCCACACGCCTTTTATGAACGTAACGGTTTTGGTATTTATAGTAAGCATCTCTTTTTAAGCCAAAGCCACCGCATAAAAAAGCCATACTAAAAGGCTTCTCTTTCGGCTTGTTTTTAACGGCTTTCATTAGAGCTTTATGTTTAAGTTTTTTTTTAACTCTTCAACATTCTTGTAACCCAAATTTTCAGCGGCCACCTCCAAATAAGAATCCGATACCAGTTGATCTAAATCCTTTTTAATCAAAAGATCTTTAAGCTGTTCTATTTCTTTTTTCAGGGCTTCTAGCCGAGTTGTTTCATCATAATTTTCCACTAGGATACGGGTATTCATTAAATCTTTCCGGTCGTACTTTTTAATCCACACATTAATTGTTGAGGGACTTACTCCGTAGAGTTTGCCAATTTGATTCTTTGTGTGTTTTCCTGTACTAAGTTCGGCTAAAATTTTCAGCTTGAAGTTCTCACTGTAACGTCTGATAAATCCATCCTTTCTATACATATACTTTTGTCTTTGTGTATACATATTTCAGGACGGGTCAAAATGCTCTACAACGGTTAAAATAAAGACAGTGCGGCTTTCGTAGACGTCAATGTCTGCAGGACTTGACGTTGGTTGAAAGACGAGACTGTCGTATTTGGGTTGAACTTAAGCATTGGCTTTATTTATTGTTGGCGTGTCGTTCTTATTTTTTATGCGTTCGTTAGCCAGACCGATAATAATCGGAAGTAAAAGAACAATTAAAAACTCTCCATAAGACCCAGCATAAATAGCCCACTTAGAAAAGTAATATAAGTCCTTTGAAATTGCTATTATAAACAAGCCAAACACTAACAGTCTATAGTTTGGTTTAATAAATGTCTTTCTAAAGTTTTGTTTCCATAGGATGGCTGTCCTCAAGACTAAAACAAGAATTAATAGAATAAAAAGCGTCAATTCTAGTGGCGCGGTGTCAAGTACATATGGCTGTGAATTTTTTCCGTCAAACCTTAAGCCATTAAAAGTGGTAATCATGGTAAGAAGAAATATTTCTATAATGCTAAGTATCCTTTTCATAATGCACGCCAACAAGTTAGTAAACGTAACTCAGTTACGTTTATATTTCCTTGATCCTGCTCCAAATATAGTACATGTGCATAATGTATTACATAAATAAACTGAGGTTTTGAGTTACGTAGTTTCTAAGTAAACACCTTAGGCTTTTTCAAGCCGATCGCTGGGGTTTAACCAAGCGAAACAACGGGGGTGGGGTATTACTTAAAATAGTCTTGGACGAGACGGGGTTCACTTTAAGAGCACTTGACTTTCAGCTTTTATTTAGCTAACTGATTAAGATTTTGCAGGTTTTTTAGCGGTTGGTGAAAAAACCTGCTAGGTCTGTACCAGTTTCCATAACTTATTGGGAGGAAGGTACTAAGAAAAGAGAGGGTGCCCTACAAAAGCAAGGCACCCTCCAATAAAGACTTTCAAAATAAAATTAATTAGAAATTAAGGCAATTTTTAGTTGGATTTTAGTATGGTTATTGGTTTAAAAACAGCCCAAAAAAGTATTTGTCTCTAAAGTACTTCTTTAAAAAACTTACTCAAAAAATCGCTTTCCCCATAGCAAACCCGGATTCGTCAACACGGCATTCATTTTTGGCCTATCGGCAAAACGAATGCTTAGTTATTACCAACCGTTATTTCTAAAATGTCCATCCTATTCTAATATTTAATGGTATACTAATCGTCCAATATTGTCCATCCTTATTTGTTATGTAATATACATTTGGATGTCCTGGTATTTCCATTTCATCCTCTGGCTTTAGTCTGTCGGTATGAATTACATCTTTATATCTCGCTCCTAATCCAGCATAAATATCAATCGAAAATCTATTTATAATATATTGATATCCAAGCTTTAAGTTAAAGCTATATGTTTTTTTTCTAATACCAATTGTGTCTGTATAGTTAGTGTTATTGTATAATGTGTCAGAATAGATATTTGCTACTGCAAAACGACCAATATCACTATATTCATTTTGCAAGTAATTGAACTCAAAACTCATGTATAGTCCTAAAGGTGCTGATTTCTTTAGATAGTATTTTTCTTCAAAAGCAATCTGAAAACCCTTAATCTCAGGTTTGAATTCATATCCTAAGTCCCAAAGACTTACAGGTAACAAGTAACTCGCCATTATCTGTGTAGAAAAGCTATTGCTTAGTTTTTTTTCATAGCTAATCTCAAATCCAGAATTAATTATAGAAACAGTTCTCAACGGTGTTAATTTTAGGATACTTGTATATTTTGCAAAAGTCGAATCAAGAGGTTTGTAAGTTAGATAATCATTATCGCTATCATTTAAGTCAATGTATACAGTCTCGGGATAATTGTATCGTTTGGGATTGTTTTTATCTATCAAAAATCCTGTCCAAGCTGTAGATGGATAAAGATTTAACCAATAAGCAAAAGAATTTCTGGATTTTATCTTTACGCTTTTTTTGTTTTGCTCAGAAAAAGCTAATATTTCAAGTGAATCCTTACTTCTATCAACTGTTACAAAATGGTCTTTGCTTATCACAGGAAGTGTATCGTTTGCAACCTTTATCTTTGTTGGTTCATTGGTCACAATATTAATTGAATCAGTTCTTGAGTTTAATAATGTTGCGCAAGAACTAAAAATCAGGCTTGTCAAAATTAACAGTATCGTTGTCTTCATAATAGTTGGTAACGCCAAGCTATGCGTAGTGCGGTCTTACGAAGCCGAAACTTCCAATCTTGCACATAGCCGAGGCTTTATAAATTTGCGTTTAATTTATTCACTTTAAATGAAAATTTAAAGTCTTGGCGGACTTCATTGAGTGAACGGGTTTTCATTTGTGACGGAAACCCGCGTTACGTATCAGCTTTTGTTGTGTGACGTTTTTTATTTTACAACCATTCATATTCCTGCTCAGGCAATTCTTTGAATTCTGGACTCGACAAGATAATGCTATCAATAGTATGCAATACCTTATGGAGTCTAAAAGCATCTTCGCTTTCAAAGGTTTCTGTATTTCTTGTCCAATTAATTTCAGTTTCTTTATTGTTGACTTTAAACTTTATGAAGTATGAAGGTTCTGGAGTCATCTCAATACTACTTTCTGGCTGGAAGTCTTTTGTGTAATAGGATAGTTTGTATAGATTATATAGGTTCAGTAATTTACAATTAAACGCTTCGGGTATAAATAAAGTAGTATCAGCATTGAGTTCATTTTCTTTGAACGGGTTGATGAGCTTCTGAAGATATCCAGTCTGGCTGTTAAACTTGTACGAATTTGAACTTTCTACCGAAATTTCGAAATAAAAGTCACATTTCTCCTTTTCAAGCACACTATCTCTATTGTCACCTGTCCCACAGCCGATGATGACAAGTGCTATTATTGTTATTAAAATTAAGCTTCTCATTTTTTAATGCACTACAACAAGTTAGTAAACGTAACTCAGTTACGTTTATATTTCCTTTATGCTGCCTCAAATATAGCACATGTACATAATGTATTACATAAATAAACGGAGGTTTTTAAGTTTGGTAGTTTCTAAGTAAACACCTGAGGCTTTTTCTAACCAATCAGCTGGGGTTTAGACAGGCTAAATAACGGGGGGAAGATGATCCGCCTAAAAAACTTTTGGAGGCAACTGAGTGCGCTCTACAAGCACTTGGCTTTCACCTTTTCTTTTGTGGGTTTGGTGTAGTCATTTGTTGTTGGCTAGTTATTTGTTTTCATTGTTTCAGTCCGTCTCATGTCCCTTTCATCTTGTTTGATAGGCACTAAACTC
The DNA here is from genome assembly GCA_937146805.1 of uncultured Owenweeksia sp. Taxonomy (GTDB): domain Bacteria; phylum Bacteroidota; class Bacteroidia; order Flavobacteriales; family Schleiferiaceae; genus Owenweeksia. The sequence continues at coordinate 34,253 of CAKZRR010000029.1, forward strand.
GAGTCGGTTATAAAATACATGTCAGTTAAAATTCCTTCCGTCATCTCAAATGGTTGTCCATTTAGGATTAGTGTATCCCTACGTTTTTTGTAGGTGTTTGTAAATGTGCAAGACCAATCAATGTGGCCGTAGGTTGCATAATATCTTTCACTGTCAATTAATTCAAGTCTTCCAATGTTATTCTGATCAGGGTAAATGGAGGCACTTAAGATGCTATTTCTAAGTTTAAAATTTCTCCAAGACGTCTTACCCTGAAAAGTTGTGATAGAAACAATTATCACAATCAAGCTTGTCCAAACTCGAACGCTTCTATTTTTAGCTTTCTTTACGATTTTATATGTCTGCCTAGTGAGAAAAAAAGTCAAATGGATAAAATCAATAACAGAAGTAAGTCTCTAAATCCATTGACTAGTCCATAGCAGGTATCTAAGCTACTATCGAAATAGATAATTAGTCCGCACAAAATCAGAATAGAAATTGTCCATATGTACGTTCTGGTATTTTGTTTCGATTTGGTCATTTTTCTACTTAGTCACAATGCTCCTTGGTAACATTCTCTGCGTATTTAGCATACATGGCAGCAATACATAGGCTCCGCGTTTATTTACATTAACATATTAGGCTTACGTTTTACAGGTGAGGAAGGTACTAAGAAAAAGAAAGGGTACCTAGCAAAAGCAAGGCACCCTCCAATAAAGACTTTCAAAATAAAATAGTAGTAAAGGCAATTTTTAGCCGTTCATAGACACTAAAAACTCTAAGTTATCTTTTGTTCTGCTCATCCTATCTTGTAAAAACTCCATAGCTTCTATAGGGTTCATATCCGCAAGGTGGCGTCTTAAAATCCACATGCGTTGCAAAGTTTCTTTATCTAGTAAGAGGTCTTCTTTACGAGTTCCGCTGCTTACCAAGTCAATAGCAGGCCAAATTCTACGGTTGGCAATTTTTCTATCCAACTGCATTTCCATGTTACCAGTTCCTTTAAACTCTTCAAAAATTACTTCATCCATTTTTGAACCGGTATCGGTTAAGGCAGTAGCCAAAATAGTTAAAGAACCTCCGTTTTCAATTTTACGTGCGGCTCCAAAAAAGCGTTTTGGCTTGTGTAGTGCGTTGGCATCTACACCACCCGAAAGCACCTTGCCCGAAGCAGGAGATACGGTGTTATAGGCTCTTGCCAAACGAGTAATAGAATCTAAAAGGATAATTACATCGTGACCACATTCGGTCATACGCTTGGCTTTTTCCAATACAATATTAGCTACACGTACATGTCTTTCGGCTGGCTCATCAAAGGTAGAAGCAATTACTTCGGCATTTACGCTGCGCGCCATATCGGTAACTTCCTCTGGGCGTTCATCAATGAGCAAAATAATCATGTAAGCCTCTGGGTGGTTGGCAGCTATAGCGTTGGCTACTTCTTTAAGTAAGGTAGTTTTACCCGTTTTTGGTTGCGCTACAATAAGCCCACGTTGGCCTTTACCAATCGGTGAAAACAAATCAATAGTACGTGTACTAATAGTACCTGCTTTACCGGTTAGGTTAAATTTTTCTTCTGGAAAAAGAGGGGTAAGGTGCTCAAAGGCAACGCGGTCTCTTACAAAATCGGGGGCTCTACCGTTAATTTTATCAACCTTAACCAATGGGAAGTATTTTTCACCTTCTTTAGGTGGTCTAACATGTCCGCGTACGGTATCTCCGGTTTTTAAACCAAACAATTTTACTTGCGATTGCGATAGGTAAATATCGTCAGGTGAATTTAAATAGTTGTAATCCGATGAACGTAAAAAGCCATAGCCATCAGGCATCATTTCTAATACACCTTCGCTAATTATCTCGCCATCAAACTCATACTCTTTGGGTCTGTTTTTTTGTTGGTTCGGGTTGTTTTCGTTGCGCTTTCTATCGTTGCGCTGGTTTCTGTCGTTTCGATCATTATTACGCTCTAGGCGCTCATTACGCTCTTTTCTTTCTGGGCGGTCTCCTTTGTTTTGCTCGCTGCGAGGAGTTCGTTCCTTATTGGCATCTGTGCGGGGCTCGCGTGGTTCGTTACGCTCTGGTCTTTTAGCACGTTCTGGGCGTTCTCCTCTGCGCTCTTGGGTAGGTTTTGTTACATCAGCACCATCGCTGGTTTTAGCATCACCTTCCTTTTTTTCGGGTTCGGCAGTAGCAGCCTCGGTATTTGTCTTTGGCCTATCGTCTTTTCTTTCAGGTCTTCTGTTGGGCCTAGGAGTTCTTCTTTCTTTAGGTTCTTCTTTTTTGTCGCTTGTTTTTGCTTCGGGCGAAGCGGGCGCCTTAGCGGTAGGCTCAGTTGGGTTGCTATCAGCGGTTTTCACTACAGCTTGTGGGTTTACAGCTTGAAAATCAAGTATTTTGTAAACCAATTCCTGTTTGTTAAGTGATTTATACTTGGGAAGTTTTACGCTTTCAGCAATGTCTTTTAACTCAGGTAACTTTTTACCTTTCAGTTCGTCAATGTCGTACATTAAAAATGGGGTGTTATAAAAATAAGATCTATTCGGTAGAAATAAAATTCTAAAATCTGAGGTGGGTAACAGAGAAAATCTCCGTGGAAACGAACGCTTTACAAACGCGTTGTGGGGCAATATTACAAATAATTGAATTACCGTAAATGGCTTACGGCATTTTTTATGAACTTTGGCCGCAAATAAATCCTTCATGATTCAAAGAATCCAGTCTATTTACCTTTTTTTGGCGGCCATCGTAAGCGGGGGGCTTATGTTTTTGTTTCCCCTTTTTGTGCAAGATGGTAACATCCGTAATTTAAGCTCCGAACCTGTTTTTATGGCTATTGCCATAGGTGCTACCTTACTTTCGTTATTCGCTATTTTTCAATTTAAAAAACGACAATTGCAGGTAGTGCTAAGCCGTTTGGCGGTTATTTTAAATTTTGTTGTTTTTGGACTAATGATTTACCATTATTTTCAGCTTAAAAAGCTGGGAGAAACGGAGATGGGTATGGCGGTGTTTTTTCCGCTGGCAGCGGTAATCTTATTAGTGTTGGCTAGTAAGGCTATCTTAAAGGATGAAATGAAAATTCGTGCTGCCGATCGTTTTCGCTAGTGAAAACTAGTTTTTATCACGCAAAAATTTAGCTACGCTGCGGTGGTAGGCGTCAATAGCATTTTCATGCAAACCAGGGTAAAGGTGTCTATCTCTAAACTTAGAATGACTTTTAAAATAGGTTTGATGAATTATTTGGGTGCCTCCATTAGCCATAGGTACTAGCTTGATGGATTGCGATCCTTTGGATTTGCCATCTTGTAAATAACAGATTTGAAGTTGATGCTGGTTGCTATCTACCTGAGTTACTTTTTGCCCAACGGCTATTTTTAAAAAGCCCCCCATGAGTCGTAAATTCCAGAAAATAATTTGCCCTTCCGTCATTTCTTCAAATGAAGAGTTGCCATAAAAAAGCTCATCCTTCACTTCCACATACATCAATCCAAACTGGATTTTACCCCTTTTTTGAACCGCTAAGGTTGGGTTTTGCCTTGTGTAGGCCCACCAAACCTTTTCTATAGACTCGGTTAAACTGTATGTTTTGGTATGAAACGAGTAAGTAGAACTGTCATCGGTAGCGTAGCAATGGGTGTTTAAATCCTTAAAATCGTTGGATGTATTGAGTTGATTTTGTTGCAGAAGTTTTACCACCTTTTTTTGGGGTACACGCTGCCAGTGTATACTGTCGCTTTGAGCAACCAGGTTGTTGCAAAAACTAAATGCAACAAACAGTAATCCGATTATTTTAAACATATTCTTCAATACCACCAAATTAGGTTTGGAGCCGCAAATCTAACAAGCATACATAAAAGATTCAATTTCACTGAACCAGTTTTTTAATTTTAACATTAAAAATCGCGAATAGCAAGGTCATAAAGGGGCTTATTAAATTAAAGAAAGCATAGGGTACATAAGCCATGGTATCTACATTTAAAATACCAGATTGATAGGCACCACAAGTGTTCCAAGGTACCAAAACAGAAGTAACGGTTCCGCTGTCCTCCAAAGTTCTACTCAGGTTTTCGGGAGCTAACCCAGCGTCCTTATAAGCATCTGCATACATGCGGCCGGGCAGCACAATAGCCAAATATTGATCGGATGCTGTAACATTTACAAAAACACAGGTGCCAGCAGTTGTGGCTATTAGTGAGGCGGTGCCTTTGGCTAATTTTAACAGGTTACGGCTAATACATTGTAAAAAACCACCGGCTTCCATGGCGCCTCCAAATATCATGGCGGTAATAACTAACAAAACAGTACTCCACATTCCAAACATGCCTCCAGTTTCGAGTAATGAACTTAATACTGGGTGCTGGGCCGGGTAGCTTACATCTATAGTAAAGGAATTCATTATTAAGCGGTACGTGCTTTGCCAGGTAAGGGCATTTGATTCGCTTAAGGTTAGCATTAAATCACTCTGAAACAATAAAGCAAAAATACCACCAATAAGGGTTCCGGCAAGTATAGCTGGTAAAGCGGGTGTTTTTAAAACGATTAAACCTATCACGGAAAGGGGCACCAAAAACAGCCAAGGGCTAATATTAAAAAGGCTATCGAGTTCGGATAAAATTGGTTGTAATTGGCTTAAATCACCGTTGGAAGTTTGGTTCCAACTTAAAAAACTAAAAATAATAAGAGCCAATACAAATGAAGGTACCGTTGTGTAAAGCATGTACTTAATATGGGTAAACAAATCGGTGCCGGCCATGCTGGGTGCTAAATTGGTGGTATCACTCAAGGGCGATATTTTATCGCCAAAATAGGCTCCTGATATAACGGCTCCGGCCGCCATGGCACTGGAAATTTGCATAGCATCGCCAATACCTACTAACGCAATACCTACTGTGGCCGTGGTACCCCAGCTGCTGCCTGTGGCTAGTGATACTAATGCACAGATAATGGCAGTGGCAGGTAAAAATATTGCGGGATTGAGCAATTGAAGTCCGTAATAAATCATGGTAGGTATTACCCCGCTCAGCATCCAAACTCCTGCTAAAGAGCCAATTAGTAATAGTATAAGCAGGGCGGGTACTGTATTGGCAATAGACTTTTTAATGCCTTCCATGATTTGATCATAACTCACTCCATTTCGGATAGCAAGCAAAGCCGTTAGCGCTCCTGAAAGTAAGAGGATGTATTGGTTGGGGCCGCCCAGTGCATCATCGCCAAAAACGCCTACTACATTTAGGCTAAGCATGGTAATTAAAAAAAATACGGGGATAAGCGATAGAATAAGGCTGGGCTCTTTCTTCATGAAAAGGGAAACATTAAGTTGTGCAGTTTACGAAGAAAATGGCAGTTAAAAAACTGGACTCTTTTTCTTAAAAATGAAGTAACTCTTGAGCCACCAAATGAGTAGGTAAGCCCATTACCGTAAAGTAAGAACCTTCAATTTTTTCGATTCCCCACATGCCAATCCATTCCTGAATGCCGTAGGCTCCTGCTTTGTCAAAAGGTTGGTAATGTGTAATGTAATGCTCAATTTCTTGTTCAGATAATTTTTTAAACTGGACTAATGTGCTGTCACTTTTGCAAACGGTTTTATCCTGCGAAAGCAGACAAAAAGCCGTAATTACTTGATGACTTTGCCCACTTAACTTTTGCAGCATTTCTCGCGCTTCGCTTTCGTTTGAAGCTTTGGCCAACGATTCGCCATTAAGCCAAACCACGGTATCTGAGCAAAGCACCATTTGATTTGAGTTTAAAACGGAACTAAATGCTTGTGCCTTTTTTAGCGCCAGGTATTCTGCAATGGCAGCTCCTTGCAAATGCGAAGGGTAGTTTTCTTCTATCTCTTGTGTTTGAACGGTAAATTCAAAACCTAAATCGCGCAGTAATTGCTGCCTACGTGGCGATTTGCTACCTAAAACAAGTTGCTTTTTTGTATTGAACATTTCTTTAGGTCATGGCTAATTTATAGGCAAATGAAAACACTACCATGGTCATTATACCCGTGAGCATAATAAGCTTTAGTAAGCCGCTGGCCTTTTTAAACGTCTTTTTACTCGGAGCGAGCATCATTAGCCATAAAAAGTAAAGAATGGGTAAGCAAACAAAGCCCAAAATGTAGCCAAAAGAAATCCAATCTTCACCAGCTAAAAAATAAGTAAAGTAGGCGGTAAAGGTGAGTAGTACAACACCCAATGCAATTAAAACAAACCGAATATTGCTAGCGCCTAAAACTACAGCCAAGGTTTGATAGCCTTGATTTTTGTCTCCTTTTATATCCTCGGCATCTTTGGTTATTTCACGAATAAAGTTCACAAAAAAGGCAAAGCAAGCATAGCCTACAATAAATTGAAATACCGAACCTACCATCTCAGCATTATCCGGGTTTCCTGCTGGTAAAACATCAAAAACACCCACCAATAAAACGGGCAAAGCGGTTAAAAGTGAGACAATTAAATTTCCTATAAGCACTCGTTTTTTTAAATCAACCGCGTATAAGTAGAGGAGTACGGCAGCTACAACGGGCAGCAGAGCAAGGTTTTCCATACCTGCGGCACGGGCTACCCAATAACCGGTTACTAAAGCCATTACATTTAAAATACCGTAAAAAATCCATGCTGCTTTTTCACTCAGCGAGCTGCCAATAACCCTTCGTTTGGGTTTGTTTTGTTCATCTACCTCTTGATCAAAAATATCGTTCACCACATATCCGGCTGCGGCCAAACAAATGCTACACCATACGCCCATAAAAAAATCGAAACGGCTAAGCACATGAGGTATCTCTATAAAATTATCAGGCAAAAGCTGTAACTCTATCATAACCATACGTATGAGGTACTGTACCAACGCAATGATTAATAGATTTTGCCAGCGAATAAGTTTTAATATCTGCATCATAGGTTTACCATTTCAAATCGTTAGCTAGCATCCAATTTTCTTGTACCTTAAGGGTTTGCTCAATTACATCACGCACACAACCTTTGCCACCTTTTTGGCTTGAAACGTAGTTAGAAATACCTTTAATTTCGGCAGCACCATTGCTAGGTGTAGCACCAACACCGGCCCATTCAATAAGCTTATAATCAGGAAGGTCGTCTCCCATATACAATATGTTTTCGGCTTTCAAGTTTTGATGCTCGTAAACAGCTAGCAGGTCTTTCCAGGCCTCCGTTTTATCATACTGACTCATGTAAATATCGGTGATTCCCATTTGTTGTAAACGGCTTTTTACACCGTCACAGTGTCCACCCGAAATTACCGCGACCACATAGCCCTTTTTTACCGCTAATTGCAGCGCATAGCCGTCCTTGCTATTTAAATTTCGTAATGGTTGACCCGTTTCAGATACCTGAAATTGTCCATTGGTAAGTACCCCGTCCATATCAAAAACAAAGGCTTTAATTTGAGGTAATAGTTCTTTATAACTTTTCGTCATGTTCTTTTTGAATGCTCTGTGTTATCATTTCATAAATGGCCTTGGTTAAGGGCTCATCCATAAGTAGCAAGTGCTTATCAATGGTTTTTTTATCGTGCCGTAAGGCAGGACCCGTTTGCCAATTCTTAGCGGGGCTAATTTCTATATTTTTAAGCATTTGCCTCATTAAGGGCTGCAATAATTTAAAGTCTAAGTTTAGTTTGCTTAGTTCGGCTTGCGCCAGATGGATAAGGTGGTTGCCAAAATTATGGCTTAGTACGGCAGCCAAATGCAATGAAGCCCTTTGTGCCGAGTTGAGGCGCTGACTAGAGGCTCCTAGAATTTGGGCGGCTTCTTCTAGTAACAGGTAATCTTCTTCCTTTTCGGTTTCAATGCAAAATGGAATAGCGCTGGCATCAATAGGTGGCTGCTTGTTAAAACTCATTATTGGATAAAAAACCGCTCTGCGTTGATGTTTAGTGCTCAGTTCGCTTAGTGGCAATGCACCCGAAACATGCGCCATACAAGTGTCTAAATTGGGTAACAAATCAGAAACTAATGCAATAGCATCATCATTCACACAAATAAGGCTTAGCAAAGTAGGGGCAGCCTTTGAAACATCTTGTAAGTTTAACCACCCAGGTGATGGGTTTCGAGCGTAAGCTTGTACCGCTACACCGCTTTGTTCAAAGGCATTTTTTAAAAAGCTACCTACTTGGCCATTACCCACAATTAGCACCGAAAACTGTTTGCTCATGGCGCAAAAATAAGTGTATAAGCGGCTTACCTTTATATTTTTAAGATAAAATAAGTCCTTATTATTGATATTGACTAAATAATGGTACTTTAGAAAAAAATGCGGAAATTTGGCGCACAAACCCTCTTAGTGCGGAAATAAAAAAATCTACTTTGAAAAACGCTTCCCTCAAAATCCTATTCATCATTTCTATAGTTTTAGCTGGTAGTTATCTACAAGCGGCTCACTTAGTTGGCGGGCAAATTTCATATGAATGTATTGGTAACGGTGAATACCGAATAAGGCTGCGTGTTTATAGAGATTGTGCGGGTGGGGGTGCCCAGTTTGATACGCAAGCCAATATTGCTATTTACGATACGGCCAATAATCTTATTACCATGCTTACCCCAACTAAGGGGGCAACTATAAATGTACCACCAGATAGTACAGGTAATCCATGCGTAAGTGCACCTCCAGGCCTTTGTACTGAGTATGCCGATTATTTAGATTCTATAGTTTTACCACCCGTACCTGGTGGTTATGTAATTACCCACCAGCGTTGTTGCCGTAATAATTCTATCGACAATGTGGTAAACCCTGGAAGTATTGGAAACACTTATACCGTAAGCATACCAAGTAATGATACTACTTGTAACAGTTCGGCTGAGTTTGTAGGGGTGGCGCCTATTGTAATTTGTATGGGTAAAGAGCTTAATATGCCGTTGCGTATCAAAGAAACGGATGGCGATTCCTTATACATTGAATTGTGTCGTATTTTAGAAGGTGGTGCTTCTGGCGGAGGCGGAGGCGGTTGTAATACCACTATTCCCAATCCACCATGTCCGCCACCTTATGTAAATGTAACTTTTGGCCCCAGTTATTCCTATTTAACGCCTGTTCCTTCTTCGCCTATTTTTGCGGTACATCCCCAAACGGGTACTATTACGGGCACACCCAATGCCTTGGGAAAATATGTGTTGGGAATATGTGTTACCGAATATAGAAAAGGAATACCCCTAAGCACCACCCGCTTAGATTATCAGTTTAATGTTTCTAACTGTGTAAGCACTATTGTTGCCGATATGGTAACTCCTCTAGAAGACCCTGAGGTAGAATGTGATGGTTTAACTGTGCAGTTTACTTCGGAGGTAACTACTACACCTAATGTGTTTTGGAAATTTGGTGATCCTACTTCATTGGTAGATACCTCTAGCAAGGCCAATCCAAAGTGGCGTTATCCAGCTCCGGGCAAATACACGGTTACGCTTATTGCCGGTATTGGTAGCGGTTGCGGAGATACTACTGAAACAGTGTTTGAGGTACAGCCTCCCGTATATCCTGATTACAGTTTTAACGGTATTTTTTGTTTAAACGCTAATAAGGCCGATTTTGATGCCATTGGCTATTACCCAAATGATGCCACCTTTGCATGGGAGTTTGGTGCCGATGCTAATATTCCAACTTACAGTCAAAAAACGCCTCCCACTATAAATTGGAGTGCCCCTGGTAAAAAGATAATTAAACTTACCGTAGCTTATGATGCCTGCGTAAAGGAGTATATAGATTCTTTGGAGATTAGTAATTTTTCATCTGTGGTAAGTGCAGGCCCTGATTTTGCCATTAAAGTGGATGAAGTGGTAGAGGTTACTGGTAGTGGTGGCCAGCGTTTTGAATGGACAGCCAGCCATCCAGTTTATTTTGGAAGTCCCTTTAATAGATCTACCGCAATTAAGCCAACTCCAGGGGCCGATACCATTACCATATATATGCGCGCTACGGATCATTTGGGTTGCGAAGGGATAGATTCTTTATATCTTTTTGTAGATGACGATCCGGGTATAATGAACCTTATTACCCCTAATGATGATGGCAGAAACGACTATTTTGATCTTTCACAACTTAATCCAGATGGCAATTGTAAGTTGACGATAATGAACCGATATGGATCGGAGGTATGGGTTGCGAACGAGTACAAAAACGATTGGAAGGGCGTAAATAAAGGAGGTAACGAATTACCAGATGGCACGTATTATTACATTCTAGAATGTGGTACCGAATTACGCCATGTTAGTGCCATTACTATTTGGCGTTTGCAATAAATTAGGGGTGTACCGGAGCAATTAAATTCTTTTCTCCGGCTTGTATTGGGATAAATTTTTGATAGTGCTGGTATCGTAAAAAAATCTCTTTTACGTACAAATAAGGTTCGCGGCCACGCACAAAACCGTAGCGCACCACCGGGTGGTTAAAAAACTCAGGACTCGAAAGTTTTAGAATATAATCCTCCACATTGTTATCCCATTGTAAAGGATCTTCTTCCATGCTTTTGGCTAGGCGCTGTGCATCTTTTACATGACCTAGCCCGCAGTTATACGAAGCCATCACAAACTTTAGCCGTTGGGTGCTATCGGTAATATCAGTCCAATTGCCCCAAAGTTTATGCAGGTATTTAGAGCCAACCTTAAGGTTGGCTTCTGAATTTTCTAAATCTACCAAACCATAATCATTGGCCGTACTAGGCATCAGCTGCATTAATCCCCCGGCACCTGCCCAAGAGGTAGTAGCAGGTTCAAACTTGGACTCCTGATAAATGAGGGAACTCAATAAACGCCAGTCCCAATTAATGGCGGTAGCATTCATTTTAATCAATTCATCGTACTGGCTAATTTTCCCTGTGTTTTTACTGAAAAAATCAGACTTAATGCGCCTTTTATACGATTTCTTATTTTTAAAATACTTGTTGTAGATAGTATAATAGGCATCTTGTTTTTTCACCTTTACAATCCATTTATTTACTTCTTGCAACAGCAAAGGTGAATTTTTACGAACCGCCCAAGCTATTCGTTGTGAGAAACTTATGGGTGTTTCAATATCCAAAATAGGGTAGTAGGTTTTGTTGATAGCGGCAATGTTATAATCGGATATGGTATAATCAATTTCGCCATCTACCACCATTTTTATAATCTCCTCGGTGGTTTTGTTACCCGAAACCGTTTCCACAACAATTTGCCCCCCCATTTCTTGTTGTAGATTTTCGAGACGTTCGTAATAGGATGAGTTTTTACGAACGTAAACCGTTTCATTCAACAACTCTAAAGGATCTGAAATCAATCTTTTTTGAATGCGGTGTAATGGCAATTGCGACCAGTTGACGGGTTTTCGCTGCACCAAAACCTGATGCGTTACATAATGATTTTCGGTAAAAGTTACAATCTCTTGGCGGGGCTCGGTAATGGATAAACCATAGGCTACAATATCACCCTCACCACGATTTAGCATATCAAACAGTTCGTCAATATCTTCTGCAATTTTAATGCGCAGTTCTAAATTTAATGACTGTGCTAAACGTTTTAATAGTTCATACTCAAAGCCCATAGGCTCGCCCTTATATAAAAAATAGCTGGTAGTATTGTAAATGGCAATGGCTGTTAAAACACCTTTTTCCTTTAATTGAGGCAAGTCAATTTCTACCTGTGGTTCTTTAATTTGAGTGGGCCTAGTAGCAGTTTCTACCTTTTGTGATGGACTTTCATTTTTACACGCAACCAGTAAAATCAGGAGCGCGCAAACTAAGTGAGTATGGTTTTTTAATAACTGAAAAACAATTGGTTGTGTTGGTCTCAAAAGTATTGGAGGTTTTCTGCGGGGCTCTAATGTACTTATAAATGTGCATTGGTTGCAGCCTTAATCCTTTGGACCGTCTTAAATTTTGATGATTAGCCCCAATATTTAGTATAGCCTTCACCAAAAAAAGGACTTTCAAAAGAAAAATAAAAAAGAAATTAAGGCGGTTTTTAGCACAGTTCTTTGTTTAAAAACAGCATGCAAAAGGATTTTAACTAGAGCAATTTTTTAAAAAACTCACTCAGAAAATCGCTTTCTCCATAGCAAATCCGGGTTCGTTAACACTGCATTCATTTTTGGCCTATCGGCAAATAGAATACTTAGTTATTGGCAAACGTTTTTTATTTTTTCAACTAATTGATATCAATCCTTTTTCTTTAATCACATATTCTTCTCCTTTCCATTCAAGAAGGTAATACAAGGAGGCTCCAAAAGACCTACTTCGCAAGAAACTTACTTCAATCAAAACCATTTTTTTGTCTTGGGCGAAATAGGGAGTAGTCAATTCAATCCAACCTGATTTATACTCGTCTCTTAATTCCCAATATTTTTCAGGCCGAGCATTTATGTAAGACTCTAAACTGTCTCCATTGACATAATTTGCTCTCGGGAAAACCTCTTTTTTCCAATAAATAGTCTTTTCAGATTTAGAGTAGCTTGGGACAATGTCGTTCAGTTTGATTGAAGTTGTATCAAGTGTTTTATCCACTATTCCAATTGAACTGCCGAGTTCTTCCATTTCAGATTTAACAACAGTATAGTAAGCTAAGTCCAATTTTGGAGTATTAGAGTTTTCTATCACTTCTTTCAAATTATCAGAATTACAAGACGTCAGAAGGGTTAATGTGAAAAAGAATATGAGGAGATTGATTTTCATTGGTCACAAAAATAGTTGAAACTATGCACTTTAGTGCCTTTAGCTTCTAAAAACCATACTTTTGAGTATGTCAGATTATCAAAGATCCAATGGGCATACGGTTTCTAATTTAACGGTTCCTATAGTTTGGTCCACCAAGTATCGGTATTCTGTACTTGAGGGAGATGTAAAATTGAGGTGTAGAGCGCTATTAATACAGGTGAGCGAAGCAGAGGGTATAGTGATATTAAAAGGAGTAGTATCCAAAGATCATGTCCATATGCATTTGAGCTATCGTCCATCTCAAAGTATAAGTGATTTTGTTAAAAAGTTGAAAGGTAGAAGCTCAAGGAAGTTACAGCAAGAGTTTCCGGAGTTAAGAAAGAAATATTGGGGTCAGCATTTTTGGGCAATAGGGTTTGGGTGTTGGAGCACGGGAAATATTACAGATGAAATGGTTAATGAGTATTTGGAGCATCACAGAAAACCAACGGATAGAGATGATTCAAATTTCATCATTGATTAGTAACAGACTTTTAGTCTGTGATAAAAACTATGGTACTTTCAGTCCATAG
>CAKZRR010000030.1 GCA_937146805.1 uncultured Owenweeksia sp.
ACGGATTTATCGGTTTAATGGTGAAACCGCATGAGCAACGAGTGTTTCAAACATATCGTCCTCATTTCGGTTGTTGTATTTAAAAACAAATTCGGCCACATAACTAGGCAAGTATTTTAAACTTACTTTATGATACTGGCCAGTAATACCACGCTTTACTATTGCCCAAAAACTTTCTATTGAATTGGTATTTATTCCGCGATAGCTGTATGTTTTTGAATGGTCGTACTTAATGTGTTCTACAATGGTATTTAACCTACTGTAGCCCCTGTAACTATCGGTTACTAAAACGGTATCGCTTGTTTCTACATTGCGCTTTACCATCTCTTTTAGGTTGGCATAGGATAAATGCCCCATTACCTCGGCAACTACATCTCCGTTACGCTGTACCATGCCTACTACTGGGGTTTTCATTTGGCTGCCACGCCCTCGGCTGGTGTAAAGCCTTGTAGTGGCTGAGTTTCCTTTTTTTCTGTTAAATGAAACACCTGCCTCTTTGTACTGCTTAATTTTGGCATCGTAAATTTTGCGCTTTTCGGTTGGTATTTCGCTTGGGTTCATCGCTTTTCGGGGCGACCCACCTACAAAGGTTTCGTCCATCTCTACTATATCGGTAAGCGGTGCGGGTTTTTCCATTGCCATTAGCTCCCGTATTTTATGGTACATTTTCCAAACTGTTTCGTATGATAAACCTAGGTTTCTTTGTAGCTGTTTTGCTGATAGTCCTTTTTTAGCATCTGAAACAATGGCAAAGGCTATAAGCCAAGTTTTTAGGGGTATTCTGGTACGGTGTAGCTGGGTGCCATTGGTTACGCTAAATGTTTTTTTACACGCTTTGCAATGGTGGCGGTTATCTCGGTTGCGGTTGCCTATGTTTTTGGAGCCGCAACGGGAGCAAACTAAACCGCTTTTCCAGCGGTAGCTTTCAAAGTATTCGGTGGCCTCTACTTCGGTTGGAAAGAGGTCATTTATCTGTATTAAGTTCATCGTAAAAAGAATCTAATATTTTATTTATTTCAATAGCGCTTTTTTCCTTCATGTAAACGGTAGCTAACGTTTGAAAAACATTTTCTCGCTCTTCTGTTAGCATGTGCATGTAAGCACTACCTTTTACTTTATCAGTAGCCGAAACCCCCTTATTTACAAACTGCCATAGGCGTATTCTGCTAATTACATCAAATGCTTTTATTTTATCTCTAACCTCAAAGTACTTGAAGACCAAAAAAATCATTACTCCAATCAAGGCTGCTAGTTTTATAACATCTAAATACATCACATTTTCATTTTTATTCGTACATCTTTCGTAAATACTTTGAATCGCATCTATATGGCTTACAGCACCTAAAAATGTACCTATTGATATTCGTTTTAAAAATTTCATACACTATATTTAAGATTAGTCTCCCAATATAGCATAAACACTTAATTAACCACTAAACCGATAAATCCG
>CAKZRR010000031.1 GCA_937146805.1 uncultured Owenweeksia sp.
TTGTAAGCTCCCCCAAAACTAGTACAGTTTAAAAATAGAATTTTCTAATTTTAAAACCTGTAATATGAGAAAGAGTAAATTTTCCCCCAGCCAGATTGCCAAGATTTTAAAGGAATTTGATGTAGGCAAAGATGTAGAAACAATCGCCAGAGATCATGGTGTATCTAAAGCCACTTTTTACAAATGGCGCCAGCGCTATGGAGGCATGGAAGCCAGCGAGCTTAAGAAAGTAAAAAAGCTAGAAGAAGAAAATGCGAAGCTAAAACGGATGTACACGGATTTAGCTTTGGAGTTGGATATGGCCAAATACATCATCGAAAAAAAGCTTTAAAGCCTTGCCGCAAACGAGCGATAGTAGCGGAGCTAAAAGATAAGTATCCTAGCGGCATAAGCAAGGCATGCCGCATTTTAAAAACCAGCAGAAGCAGCTTAAACTATCGTTCTATCAAAGATGACTCAACCCTGATAGAAGCCCTAAGTGAGCTAAGCGTGGCACACCCCCGAGAAGGATTTTGGAAGTGCTACCACCGCTTGCGCAACCAATCAGTAGTGGTAAACCACAAGCGCCTGCACAGGGTGTACAAGCAAATGGGCTTACCTATGCGTAGAAAACATAAGAAACGATTGCCCACAAGGGTAAAGGAGCCTATCGTTATACCAGAAACATTTAATCATACTTGGAGTATTGATTTTGTGCACGATGTACTGAGCAATGGCCGTAAGTTCAGAACCTTTAATGTGATAGACGATTACAACCGTGAAGTGTTATTTATAGAGGCCGATTATTCCATCAAAAGCAGCCGTGTAGTATGGGTATTAAATCACTTGGTAAACAAGCATGGAAAACCACGGAAAGTACGCATGGACAATGGCCCTGAGTTTATCGCTAAGCTTTCTAAAGAATGGAGTGAAATGAACGAAATAGCATTTAAATACATACAACCTGGCAAGCCTACACAAAATGCACTCATCGAGCGTTTTAATAAAACCTACAGAAATGGAGTGCTCGATAGCTATCTCTTCGAATCGCTAGATGAGCTGCGACTAATCACCGAAACATGGGTCAACGACTACAACCATCAAAGACCCCATGACGCCCTGGGCGGCTTAAGCCCAGTGGAGTATAAAACTAAAAACCAAAATCTTGTTGGCCTTCGTTGCGCTACGCTTCACTGCGGCCAACAAGATTTGAATAATAAATTAATTGTATAATTTTAAACCGTACTAAAAATGGGGAGCTTACA
>CAKZRR010000032.1 GCA_937146805.1 uncultured Owenweeksia sp.
GCGATCAGCTCTCGTCATTAAAGGCGTGAGGAAATAATATCCATCGCTTTTTCAAAGACTTGGTCAATATCCAAGTCCGTTGAATCTATAATTACTGCATCTTGTGCCGGTACCAAAGGAGCCACTGCACGTTGTGTATCGCGCTCGTCTCTCGCCTTGATATCGGTTAAAAGGCGCGCAATATTAACATCCATGCCCTTTGCTTTCAACTGGCTATAGCGGCGTTCTGCACGGGCTTCTGCGCTTGCTGTAAGGAAAATCTTTACAGGCGCGTCGGGAAATACCACTGTACCCATGTCGCGACCGTCAGCAACAAGACCAGGATCTTGTTGGAAAGCACGCTGTCTGCGAAGTAGTGCTTCGCGAACCCGGGGTAATGCCGCAACTTTTGACGCCACGGCGCCAACTTCTTCGGTGCGAATATCGTCAGTAACGTCTTCGCCTTCTAAGATTATGCGAGTGGTATCGCCATTCGTCTCGAAACTAACATCGAGACCGGTTGCTAGAGGAACAACACATTCTTCATCATCACACGGAAGGTCGTGGTGAAGTGCAGCAACTGCTAATACGCGGTAAATTGCGCCGCTATCTAGAAAGTGCCACCCTAATTTCTTCGCCAGCAAGCTACTTAACGTACCTTTACCAGCACCACTAGGACCGTCAACCGTGACTACGGGTGTGGAATGCATACCTGCTCCATCGTTTAAATTACTAAAAATCGCGCGCAATTATACGCTTTAGTGAGAGATAAGCAATGCCGCCTCTAATTGGCGGCATTGAACATCAGGTTTAACCTGATTTAGATCAATGGGGCAAGTAAGGCGATTACCGGCATTGCCTACCATTATTTATGAGGAATATTTTTTGAGCCTTTACGCGCTATACAGTGTTTTAAAGCGAGTAAAATAGTCTGGGAACGTTTTGCGCGTGCAGCCCGGGTCGTTTATTGTTACCGGCGTATCGCTTAATGCAACAAGCGAGAAGCACATGGCAATGCGATGGTCGTTATACGTGTCTATCTCAGCATGTTTTAGCGAGTCAGTTGGCCACACTTTAATATAGTCATGCCCTTCTTCCACTTTCGCACCCAACTTTTGAAGCTCGGTGGCCATAGCCGCAAGACGATCTGTTTCCTTAACACGCCAGTTATAAATATTGGTCATAGTAGTTGGACCTTCAGCAAACAATGCCGTAGTCGCGATGGTCATGGCCGCATCTGGAATATGGTTCATATCCATGTTCACGCCTTTAAGCGGCGCACCCGTTATTTCAACATACTCATCGCTCCAAACCACCGTTGCACCCATGGCTTCAAGTACATCAGCAAATCGAATGTCACCTTGAATGCTGTTTTGGCCAATTCCGGTTACGCGTACCGTTCCACCTTTAATGGCACCGGCTGCAAGGAAGTAAGATGCTGACGATGCATCGCCTTCAACCATAAATTTACCCGGCGCAATATACTTAGCGTCACCAGAAACCGTGAACGTTTGGTAGTTATCATTTTCAACAGTAACGCCAAACTTCGCCATGGTATCTAACGTGATGTCGATATAAGGCTTAGAAACCAACTCACCTTTTATACGAATAGTCACATCACCTGAAAATAACGGCGCAGCCATTAAAAGGGCTGTTAAAAACTGGCTAGATACACTGCCGTCCACCGACATTTCACCGCCGTTTAAAGTCTTACCTTTAATTTGAAGCGGCGGAAAACCTTCGTTTTTGAGGTAGGTTACTTCAGCATCAGCTTCGCGCAGCGCATCCACTAAATCACCAATTGGACGCTCTTCCATACGTGGTTCACCGGTAAGTACTGTGTCGACATTACTAGCAGCGAGTGCCGCGCACAAAGGTCGCATTGCAGTACCGGCATTGCCCAAGAAAAGCTCTAATGGCTCAGCTACGTTAAACGCGCCACCGTTACCTTGGACAACGCATTGCGTTTTGTCTTCGCTCAAGCGGTAGTTAATGCCTAATTTGGTGAGTGCATTAAGCATATGCTCAATATCTTCGCTATCTAGCAAGTTGGTTAATTCAGTTTCACCTTCAGCTAACGCGGCAAGCAGTAGTGCGCGGTTAGACAGACTTTTTGAGCCAGGTACATTGACCTCTCCCGATACTTTTGCAATCGGGTCTAATGTTAACTGCTCCATTTTATCCATTCACTCTTTCAAATTCGCGCATAAATTCAACTAGCGCAACAATGCCCTCTACTGGCATTGCATTATAAATACTGGCACGCATGCCCCCTACTGAACGATGCCCTTTAAGAGCAAGTAACCCTGCTTCTTGTGACTGTTTAAGGAACAATCCGTCGAGTTCAGCATTGGCTAAATGAAACGGCACGTTCATTTTTGAACGGTTGTCAGGGTGAACTTTACTTGAATAGAAGTCAGAGCTGTCGATGGCTGAATATAATAACGCCGCCTTTTCAGCATTGCGTTTAGCCATAGCGTCAACGCCGCCCATATCTTTAAGCCATTCAAATACAAGCCCCGCTAAGTACCAAGAGAACGTTGGCGGTGTGTTGTACATAGAGTCAGACTTTGCCGCTAGTGCATAATCGAAGATAGAGGGCGTTTCTTTACGTGCTTTGCCAACCAGGTCTTCGCGAACAATAACAACTGATAAGCCGCTTGGGCCGATATTCTTTTGTGCGCCAGCGTATATAACGCCATGTTTTGCTACATCTAACGGCTGAGACAATATAGTCGAAGACATATCAGAAACCAGCGGAACCTTGCCCGACTCTGGTAGCCAATCAAAAGCGATTCCGTCAACGGTTTCATTTGGACAGAAATGGTAATACGCGGCAGATTGATCAATATCGCTCAACTGAGGCTGCGCAACGTAGTGACAGCCGTCTTTTTCAGACACTTCACCCACCACTTTGGCGTGGTTGTATTTGTTTGCTTCGTCAACGGCACCTTTAGACCAAGAACCGCTGACTAAGTGAAGACTGGTATCGTTAGCGTTGGATAAGTTGAGCGGTACAGCGGCAAATTGCCCACGCCCACCACCGTGCGTGAACAGCACATGGTAGTTGGAAGGAATGGACAATAAATCTCGCAAATCTTGCTCAGCTTTTGCCGCTATTTCAATGAAGTCTTTACCACGATGGCTTACTTCCATTACAGAGCAGCCTAGGTCGCGCCAATTTGTAAATTCTGATTGTGCTTTTTCCATGACTTCTTTTGGAAGCATAGCCGGGCCAGCACTAAAATTAAAAACCTCTTTCATCGCGTTTTTCAACACCTGTAGATAATTACCGTTTAACTCGCTTTGTTTTGAACGTTTTGCGGGTCTATTAGGTAAACAAGCGGCTTAAGCCGCTTGTTTGAAAGAACACTGATAATGCGCAAGTATGAATACCTGCGCCCTATCCCTACTCTTCTGTCGTTGAGCCGTCACCGTCTTCTGCGGTGTTCTCTTGCTCTTGAACAGCAGTTTCTGCTTGTTCTGGCGCATCGTCTGAAATGATTAGGTTACCGTCTTCGTCGAATTCTTGTAACTCTTCCACTTCTTCAATGCGTTGTAACCCTACAACGTGCTCACCTTCTACTGTACGTATTAAGCGAACGCCTTGTGTGTTACGGCCTACTACTGACACTTCGCCTACACGGGTACGAACCAGTGTGCCTTGGTCACTAATAAGCATAATTTCATTGGTTTCGTCTACTTGAACCGCGCCAACCACTTTACCATTACGCTCAGACACCTTAATTGATACAACACCTTGTGTCGCACGGCTCTTCGCAGGGTAATCTTCAAGCGGAGTACGCTTACCGAAACCATTCTCTGTTGCTGTCAGGATTGGGCCGTCGCCTTTAGGAACAATAAGTGATACCACTTTTTGACCATCTTGCAGACGAATACCGCGAACACCTGTGGCTGTTCTTCCCATAGGACGAAGTGCCAGAAGCTCTTCACCCGTCTCTGGGTCACGCTTAACTTCACCGGTTTCGCTGTCGCGAAGCTTCTCGTTGAAGCGAACCACTTTACCTGCATCAGAGAACAACATGATGTCGTCATCACCGTGAGTGATATCAACACCAATCAGCTCATCACCTTCGTTCAGGTTAACGGCGATAATACCGCTTGAACGTGGGCGAGAATATAGGCTCAGGTCAGTCTTCTTCACCGTACCGTTTGCTGTCGCCATCAGTACAAACTTACCTTCTTCGAATTCTTTGATTGGAAGAATAGCAGTAATACGTTCGTTTTCTTCTAGAGGAAGAATATTTACAATTGGACGTCCACGCGCATTTCGGCTAGCAAACGGCAATTGATACACTTTCAACCAGTACAAGCGACCACGGGTTGAGAAGCAAAGTATGTGATCGTGGGTATTCGCTACCAATAATCTTTCGATGAAATCTTCATCTTTCATCTTGGTTGCTGATTTACCACGGCCACCACGACGCTGTGCTTCGTAGTCTGTAAGTTTTTGATATTTCACATAACCTTCGCGAGAAAGCGTTACTACAACATCTTCTTGCTCTATAAGATCTTCAATATCAATATCGTGACTTGCTGCCGTAATTTCAGTACGACGCTCATCACCAAATTCATCACGTACTTTTTCAAGTTCTTCTTGAATCACTTCCATCAAACGCTCTGGGCTGTTTAGGATGTGAAGAAGTTCTGCGATGATCTCTAGAAGTTGCTTATACTCTTCTAGAATTTTCTCGTGCTCAAGACCTGTTAGCTTGTGTAAGCGAAGGTCAAGAATAGCTTGCGCTTGCTGCTCAGTAAGGTAGTACTTGCCGTCGCGAATACCAAATTCTGGCATTAACCAGTCAGGGCGTGCAGCGTCATCGCCTGCGCGCTCAAGCATTTGCGCTACATCACCTAAGTCCCAACCTTGTGCTACAAGCGATTTCTTGGCGTCTGCTGGGCTTTGTGACGCTTTAATCAACTCGATAATTGGGTCGATGTTCGCAAGCGCTATCGCCAAACCTTCAAGAATATGAGCACGGTCACGGGCTTTACGTAATTCAAAAACGGTACGACGTGTTACTACTTCACGACGGTGAAGAATAAAGCATTCTAACGTTTCTTTAAGGTTGAATACCTTAGGCTGACCGTTATCAAGCGCAACCATGTTAATACCGAATACCGTTTGAAGCTGGGTATTCGCGTATAAATGATTAAGTAGGACTTCGGCAGATTCGTTGCGTTTAACTTCGATAACAATGCGCATACCGTCTTTATCAGACTCGTCTCGCAGTGCAGAAACGCCTTCGATGCGCTTTTCTTTTACCAGTTCAGCAATCTTTTCAATAAGACGCGCTTTGTTAACCTGGTAAGGGATCTCGTTAACAACAATGGTTTCTTTACCGTTGCTGTCAGTTTCAATTTCCGCCTTAGCACGAAGATAAATTTTACCGCGACCTGTGCGATACGCATCTTCAATCCCCTTGCGCCCACTGATCATAGCTGCCGTTGGGAAATCTGGACCTGGGATGTGTGTCATCAAGTCGTCGATGGTAATAGACGGATCTTGAATTAACGCTACGCAGCCGTTGATCACTTCGGTGAGGTTATGTGGCGGAATATTCGTCGCCATACCAACCGCAATACCCGATGAGCCGTTAACAAGAAGGTTAGGCACCTTCGTTGGTAATACTTCAGGAATATGCTCTGTACCATCGTAGTTAGGTACGAAATCTACGGTCTCTTTATCTAAATCGGCAAGTAACTCGTGCGCAATTTTAGCCATGCGAACTTCGGTATAACGCATCGCAGCAGCAGAGTCGCCGTCTACCGATCCGAAGTTACCTTGACCGTCTACTAGCATATAGCGAAGTGAGAACGGTTGGGCCATACGAACAATAGTGTCGTAAACTGCAGAGTCACCGTGAGGGTGATATTTACCAATTACGTCACCTACCACACGGGCAGATTTTTTGTATGGCTTGTTAAAGTCGTTTTTCAGTTCGTTCATTGCGAACAGCACACGACGGTGCACTGGCTTCAAGCCATCTCTTACGTCAGGCAAGGCTCGCCCGACAATAACGCTCATCGCGTAATCAAGGTAAGAGTTCTTTAACTCTTCCTCAATATTAACGGGGAGGATTTCTTTAGCGTTATCAGACATAAACTGCTTAATCCCTTTATCTTGGTTTGTTCTGCGTTATCCAGCACTTCGCTTCACATCATTGTGAAAACAAGGCGTGGGAGCGCACTGTTATTATTATGTGGGTCATAATCGTGCTTCGAGTGTACCACTTGATGACAGAATTATGTAGCGCTTAATTACGCTTATTAATCAACTAAAAGGCAAGCGATTATTTTTCGTTCGACCCTTCTTATAATTTGTCTATTTCTGTTTAAAAACAGTGAAACACAACCTCGATTTACGATATCTTAAAAAGAGATAGATTAAGGATTGTTTTACTCATGACGAACGTCGATCAACAAGAAATCAATAAGTTCTCTGAACTCGCTTCACGCTGGTGGGATCCAGAAGGCGAATTTAAGCCATTGCACCTTATTAACCCACTTCGCTTAGACTTCATTAATCAACACAGTGAAGGCCTGTTTGACAAAAAAGTCGTCGATATTGGCTGTGGTGGCGGTATTTTAGCAGAATCTATGGCGCGTGCAGGCGCGACGGTAACAGGTTTAGATATGGCAGAAGCCTCGTTAGAAGTAGCGAAGCTGCACGGTTTAGAATCAGGTGTAAAAGTCGACTACGTATGTTCAACTGCCGAAGCATTCGCAGAAGCAAATGCAGGACAGTTCGACGTGGTAACCTGTATGGAAATGTTAGAGCATGTACCCGACCCTGCTTCTGTTGTGCTGGCCTGTGCTAAGTTGGTTAAGCCTGGTGGCCATGTTTTCTTTTCTACGCTTAACCGAAACCTAAAGTCGTATCTGATGGGGATCGTGGGAGCGGAATATATCCTTAAACTGGTTCCAAAAGGCACCCACGATCACAGTAAGTTCATCAAACCATCTGAACTTATGGCGATGACCGATCATGCTGGTTTGCTGCCTCGAGATATGACAGGTCTACACATGGACCCAATTTCTCAAGGCTTTTATCTCTCTGCGAATAATGTCGACGTTAACTA
The DNA here is from genome assembly GCA_937146805.1 of uncultured Owenweeksia sp. Classification (GTDB taxonomy): domain Bacteria; phylum Bacteroidota; class Bacteroidia; order Flavobacteriales; family Schleiferiaceae; genus Owenweeksia. The sequence goes on from CAKZRR010000032.1 coordinate 7,083, forward strand.
CTTACTATATACAGTAGCGCAAAATTAATTTAACACTATATATTGGGTTGCGGCGATATTTTAAACACCATATATCGTGTTTATATAAAAACTATTTTCTAAGAATAAATTAATTTTTATGTCGAAGAAATAATTAAAAATGCTTGCAATCCAGATATTTTACGCTTGTAGAACGCTAAAAAGTTAGTTGTTACTAACATAAATTTCATGCCAGATTGAGTGCTTGAAATACCACCAGATATTGGGTTGCATTAAGACTAAAACCTCACTATCTTGTGTTTAATTCAGCACGTGATCCCAATGCAGATTTTCTGGGATCGCACAGATCGCTAACGAGATTATGGCAATGCCATATGCAGTGTGTGACATCAACCTCGCTGAAAATATAAATGCAGTGAAAAAATTAAATGAGCAGTCTCTACTTTGTACTTTCAGTATTGGTTTAGGCCGCTTTCGTGTGTGTTGTTATCTGGCGTGAGCCAATGGTGATAATGTCACTCACACTCAATAAATTAAAAATGAAAATGGGCATTACATAGCCCACGCATCAAGCGCTAACAGACAAACGGCCAGTAACATGAACAACAACTTATTAGTCACCAAACGCAACGGTGAAAAAGAGTCCATCGACTTAGAGAAAATCCACAAAGTCGTGACATGGGCAGCCAAAGGACTTAAAAACGTTTCAGTTTCACAAGTTGAAATCAAAGCACAAATCCAGTTTTATGACGGTATCAATACTAGCGAGATCCATGAAACGCTGATCAAATCAGCGGCAGATCTTATTTCTACCGATGCGCCAGATTATCAATACCTAGCTGCGCGCTTGGCCATTTTCCACCTTCGCAAAAAAGCCTATGGTCAATTTGAGCCGCCTGCCCTACTTGAGCATGTAGGTAAGATGGTTGATATGGGCAAATACGATAAGCACTTGCTTGAAGACTACACGCCTGAAGAATTTGCTGAAATGGACTCGTATATCGACCATTGGCGAGACATGAACTTCAGCTACGCTGCAGTTAAACAGCTTGAAGGTAAATACCTGGTTCAAAACCGAGTTACAGGTGAAATCTACGAAAGTGCACAGTTCCTATATATCTTAGTGGCGGCATGCCTTTTCGCAAATTATGACAAAGCGACGCGTATGGACTACATCCGCCGCTTCTACGATGCCGCTTCAACATTCAAGCTGTCATTGCCTACACCTATTATGGCTGGCGTACGTACGCCTACTCGCCAGTTTAGCTCATGTGTACTTATCGAAACCGGCGATAGCTTAGACTCAATCAATGCAACGGCAAGTGCCATTGTTAAATACGTAAGCCAGCGTGCTGGTATCGGTGTAAACGCAGGCCGTATTCGCGCACTAGGTAGCCCTATTCGCGGCGGTGAAGCATTCCATACGGGTTGTATTCCGTTCTACAAATACTTCCAAACAGCCGTTAAAAGCTGTTCACAAGGTGGTGTTCGTGGTGGCGCTGCTACGCTGTTTTACCCTATCTGGCATATGGAAGTTGAATCACTGTTAGTGCTTAAGAACAACCGTGGTGTTGAAGAAAACCGTGTACGTCACCTAGATTACGGCGTTCAGTTCAACAAACTAATGTACCAGCGCATGATGAAAGACGGCTATATCTCACTATTTAGCCCGTCTGACGTTCCAGGTCTTTACGATGCCTTCTTCGCTGACCAAGAGAAGTTTGAAGAGCTATACGTTAAATACGAAAACGACGACAGCATCCGCAAAAAGCAAATTAAAGCCATGGAGCTATTCAGCTTGTTCATGCAAGAGCGTGCAAGCACAGGTCGTATTTATCTACAAAACGTTGACCACTGTAATACGCACAGCCCGTTTAACCCAGAAGTTGCGCCAGTTCGTCAGAGCAACCTGTGCCTTGAAATTGCGCTACCTACTAAGCCGCTTCAGCACGTTAATGATGAGAACGGTGAAATTGCACTATGTACGCTGTCAGCGTTTAACTTAGGTGCGATTAAGTCACTGGACGAGTTTGAAGAGTTGTCTGACCTTGCAGTACGTGCGCTAGATAACCTGCTTGATTACCAAGACTATCCTGTTCCTGCTGCGTATAACGCAACAATGGGACGTCGTACGCTGGGTGTTGGTGTTATCAACTTTGCATACTACCTTGCTAAAAATGGCGTTAAATATTCTGATCACAGTGCGAACGGTCTAGTTCACCGCACATTCGAAGCAATGCAGTACTATCTACTTAAAGCGTCGAACAATCTTGCGAAAGAAAAAGGTGCGTGTCCTAAGTTTAACGAAACCACCTATTCTCAAGGCATCATGCCAATTGATAGCTACAAGAAAGATCTTGATAGCGTATGTAATGAACCACTTCATTACGACTGGGATGCACTTCGTGAAGAAATCAAAACTCACGGTTTGCGTAACTCTACGCTGTCAGCATTAATGCCGTCAGAGACGTCTTCTCAGATTTCTAACGCGACAAACGGCATTGAGCCACCGCGTGGTTTTATCAGCATTAAGTCGAGCAAAGATGGTGTTCTTAAGCAAGTTGTACCTGAGTACGAAACGCTAAGAGACCAATACGAGCTACTTTGGGATATTCCTTCAAACGATGGTTACCTACAACTTGTTGGTATCATGCAGAAGTTTATCGACCAAACTATCTCAGCGAATACCAACTACGATCCAAGCCGTTACGAAGGTAACAAGGTACCAATGAAGCTTCTTCTTAAGGACCTTCTTACTACGTATAAACTGGGTGTTAAAACACTTTACTATCATAACACTCGCGACGGCGCGTCAGACACCTCTGCTCTCGATGCTAAAGCGAGCGAGCCTATGCCACGTCAAGAAGAAGTGGTTGTAGAGGAAGATGATGATTGTGCAGGTGGTGCGTGTAAGATTTAGATCACGCCCCCCTGTTTAAATGGCAAATGCATAAAAGGAGTTAACTGCATTTGCCATTAACGTTTCGCAGCAAGAACACAAACAATAATACGCGTTAATCATTAAGTTTTTAGTTAGGCCATCATGAAATACACTACGTTTAATCAGCAAAGTACTAATCCATTGATCGAGCCGATGTTTTTCGGTAACCCCGTAAACGTTGCACGCTACGACCAGCAAAAGCATGCCATATTCGAAAAGCTTATTGAGAAGCAAATTAGCTTTTTTTGGCGCCCTGAAGAAGTTGACGTTTCTCGCGACCGTGTTGATTTCCAAAAATTGACCGACCCAGAAAAGCACATCTTTATTTCAAACCTTAAGTACCAAACCCTGTTAGATTCGGTGCAAGGCCGTAGCCCGAACATCGCGTTCTTGCCTATTATTTCACTACCAGAGTTAGAAACTTGGGTTGAAACATGGTCTTTCTTCGAGACTATTCACTCACGTTCGTATACCCATATTTTGAGAAACTTGTTCTCAGACCCAAGCGAAATATTCGAAGATATCGTAGTGAATGACGAAATTAAGCGACGTGCTGCTGATATTTCTAAATATTACGATGATCTCATTTTCGCCACTCAGCTTTGGCAAACACAGGGTGAAGGCGTACATACAGTGAATGGTGTTGCACACACTATCAACATGTATGAGCTTAAGAAGAAGCTTTACCTATGCATGAACTCGGTGAACGCACTGGAAGCAATCCGTTTCTACGTGTCTTTTGCCTGCACATTCGCTTTCGCTGAGCGGAAGCTGATGGAAGGTAATTCTAAGATTATTCGTTTGATTGCCCGTGACGAGAATCTGCACTTATCTTCAACACAGCATATCCTTAATTTGTGGGCTAAGGGTAAAGATGACCCTGAAATGGCGCAAATTGCAGAAGAATGTAAAGAAGAAGCGCGTGCTATCTTCATGAACGCTGTTGAGCAAGAAAAGCAGTGGGCTGACTACTTGTTCCAAAACGGCTCAATGATTGGTTTGAATAAAGAAATTCTTTGCCAGTACGTTGAGTACATTGCGAATCAACGTATGTCTGCTATTGGTCTAGACACCCCGTTCGAGATAAGCAGTAATCCACTTCCATGGATGAATAACTATTTGAATTCAGACAACGTGCAAGTGGCACCTCAAGAGTCTGAAATCAGCTCTTATCTTGTTGGTCAAATCGACTCTGCCGTGAGCGAAGACGACTTTGCTGATTTTGAGCTGTAAAACTACAGCTTAATGAGCAGCAACGATAAATCACTCCGCATCGACGTTGTCGATGTGGGGGCGATTATTTCCCCTTCTGATTCCACTATCTTAAACGCCCTTGAAGCAGCGGACGTTCATATTCACTACCATTGTCGTGAAGGCTTTTGTGGTGCATGCCGCACAAAGCTAATTGAAGGCGAAGTTGAGTACACCACAGATCCCCTCGCCTTCATTGACGACGATGAAATTCTTCCTTGTTGTTGCGTGGCTAAATGCCCGCTAAAAATAAAAGTACCGCTGTAAAATCTTCATTCATCGCTCTTACTATCACTCTCACAGTGTTTCTGCGCGTTAGAGTAATCCACTTCAATAGTTTTACGTAGCAACTTAACACTAATCAAACGTAAGGATAATGTTATGAGCGAAGTTTCTGGAAAAGTTGTCATCATTACAGGTGCAAGTAGCGGGCTTGGAGAAGCAACGGCGAAAATGCTTGCGGATAAAGGTGCTAAATTAGTGTTGGGCGCCCGCCGTGAAGACCGTCTTAAAAAACTTGTAGATGAAATTGAATCTTCAGGTGGCCAAGCTACTTATCAAACGGTAGATGTCACGAAAAAGGATGAAGTCAAGGCGCTTGCGAAAGCGGCCATAGATGCCTATGGGCGTATTGACGTGCTCGTCAACAATGCTGGTCTTATGCCACTCGCTCCGCTTGACGAGATGAAAGTTGACGAGTGGGATCAGATGATAGATGTAAACATAAAAGGCGTTATGTATGGAGTAGCAGCTGTATTAGGACAAATGCGAGAGCAAAAAAGCGGGCATATTATCAATCTTTCCTCTGTGGCAGGTCATGTTGTGTTCCCTGGAGCAACGGTTTATTGCGCAACTAAATTCGCTGTTAAAGCAATAAGTGAAGGCATTCGCAGGGAGTCAAATGGTGAAATTCGCTCTACCAACATCTCACCTGGTGCAGTGGCGACAGAACTTACTGACCACATTTCTCACAAAGACTCAAAGCAAATGGCAGATGATATGTATGACGATGCTATCGATGCAGATGCTATTGCACGTGCAGTAACGTTTGCCATAGAGCAGCCTGGCGACGTAGACATAAACGAAATGATCATCAGACCTACCCGTCAGGAACTCTAATACAGCTCATTTCTAACGAAATGGTATTGATTGGCCGTCTAATGATTAAGCCTGCAATTGCAGGCTTAATTTGTTTCTGAATCTAAAGTACTTTTTCGATGGCATACAATTCTTCATCAATGACCTGTAAGCGAGATGCAACAACGGCTCTCGCGTCGTTTACGCCTTTATTATAAAACGATGCGCCCATTTCTTTACTAATGAAGTCGAGAAGAAATTCTCCGTCAAATTGACCAAGTTCCACGCTTAATTCATCATCAAAATATCGTTGCAGTTTAGCGACTAGCGCGTCTTTTTCCTCACGGGTAAATGCAATATCACTCATTGTCATCCTTCATTTGTCACTTATAAAATGTCACGTTCTTTGTTCTACCTTACGGTAGTTTACCTGCTTGCGCCAACCCTAACCCTCATAAAGATAAATCACTCCCTCCGGGTATAGAGAAGAAGTATGAACGAACAGGTGAATTACCGCCGGGTTGGGAAAAAAAGCTAGCCGTTGGAAATCGTTTAGATCGTGATATTTACAACCATGCCCGCATCATTGTGCCTTTGGGAGAAGACGGGTTAGTAACAGTTCGTATTGAAAACAAAGTGGTACGCCTTATTCAAGCCACAAGGGAAATTGTAGAGATTTTAGATTAAGCCTGCTCATATCTGAAAGAGAGCTTCTGATATGGAGCTCTTAGCTCACTTTTACTTATGGCTTACTATCAACATTTGAAAATTGACTTGCCCTCACTCGACAGTAGTATCTGGAATCAACCATAGTTTTTTAGTTGGGTAGCCATCATGTTATTCCTGCAACACATCACGCAGGATATACTAGAGCCAGTTATTCTTTGTTGTAACATCAAGACTCAACAATCCCCAACTTAATGACTTGTTTAACACTTCTATAATAATGGCGGCGTTTCATTTTCTATGATGAAAGTACAAACGGCCCCAATTGCAATAAAGAAATCAGGAACAAAAAATGGCAGCTAACGCACTGTTTAAGCCTTACTCACAGGGCAACCTATCGTTAACCAACCGAATCGTTATGGCCCCCATGACTCGTCAATTTTCGCCTAACGGCGTACCTACCAACGACGTAGCTGGCTACTATAAGCGCCGCGCTCAAGGTGGCACAGGTTTGATTATCACCGAGGGCACCACAGTAAACGATAAAGTCGCTACGATGGATGCAAATATCCCTCAATTCCATGGCGATCAAGCTCTAGCCGGTTGGAAAAATGTGGTAGATCAAGTTCACAGTGTCGGTGGGAAAATTATGCCTCAACTATGGCACGTGGGTATGGCGAGGATAGCGGAAAAAGCGCCTTATCCTGAACTTCCAAGTGCAGGGCCTTCAGGTTTATTCAAACCAGGAAAACAGGGCGCTGAACCTATGACCGTTGAACACATTGAATCCGTGATTACTGCCTTTGCACAAGCAGCAGCAGATGCCAAAACTATCGGTATGGATGGAATAGAGATTCACGGTGCTCATGGTTATCTAATCGACCAGTTCTTCTGGGAAGGTACAAACCAGCGAACCGACAGTTGGGGGGGTAACATGGAAAATCGTGGACGATTTGCGGTTGAAATAATTAAAGCCATACGTGATGCAACCGGTCCCGATTTTCCGATCGTACTGCGTTATTCGCAGTGGAAACAACAAGATTACACCGCTCGTTTAGCGCACACGCCCCAAGAACTAGAACAGTTTCTTCTTCCGCTAAGTGAAGCTGGTGTAGATGTTTTTCATTGTTCTCAGCGCCGCTATTGGGAAAACGAATTTGAAGGCAGTGATTTAAACCTTGCAGGCTGGACGAAAAAATTAACAGGAAAGCCCACCATAACGGTAGGGTCAGTTGGCCTGAATGACGACTTCTTCGGCGCATTCAAAGGGCAAGATTCCAGCACTCGCTCAGTCGATGATTTACTTGAACGTTTAGACGCTGGCGAATTTGATCTGGTTGCTGTAGGAAGAGCGCTACTACAAGATCCGAACTGGGCAAACAAAATAAAAGAAAACCGCACCAACGAACTAGAGCAATACTCTGGTAAAGCCTTAGCAACGCTGTCTTAAGCCCGATTAAATTAAGCACTAGCGCGGCAAAGTTGCGCTAGTGCCTCTCCCAAAAGGACTCAAAGTCTGATTTGCTGAGCGGTTTTGCAATGAAATAACCCTGCGCATAATCACAGCCCATGCTTTTTAGAATATCGTATTGTTCTTGTGTCTCGACACCTTCCGCTACTACCTTTATTCCGAGTTTATTCGCCATCACAATAATGGCTTCGCACAGCACCTTATCATTGCTAACGTCAGTCATCGACTTCACAAAGCTCCTGTCAATCTTGATAAAGTCTGTAGGAAAGCGCTTTAAATAAGAAATAGAGCTGTAACCTGTACCAAAATCATCCAACGCGATATCAACGCCTGCTTGCCTAAACTGGAAAAGCTTCTTGGACACCATCTCATTGGCTTCCATTAATAAGTTTTCCGTGACTTCAAGAAGTATAGAACGCGCAGAGATCTTCTGGTCTAAAAGCAGGTTTAACCATTGAGTTATATTAGATTCTAAATTGAAGTAGTGGCTAGGTGACGTATTAATACTCACCTGCAGCTCTTGACGGTTTTGGGCTTTCCATTGTTTGATATTGGCACAGACTTCATTAAATACCCAATTACTGATATCAATGATGAGTCCAGATTCTTCAGCAAGTGGAATAAATTCATCAGGTGTAATTCTCCCCTTCGTGGGATGCTGCCATCGAAGTAACGCTTCAGCTTTCATCACTTTCTGGCTACTGAAACATGCAATTGGCTGGTACTCAATAAACAATTCTTTGTTCTTAACTGCATAGCGCAAATCATTCAACAAGGTCATTCTCTTGATTGCTGCAGTTTGCATGTCGTGGGTATAATACTGATAGTTGTTTTTACCGAGATCTTTAGCACCGTACATCGCTTGGTCGGCATTCTTTAACAGGCCTTTGACATCTTTTGCGTCGTCCGGGTATAAGGTGACACCTAGGCTCGCGCTAGTATGCACACGTTCCAGCTCTAAACTATAAGGTTTTACGATCTCGCCAAGTAGCTTTTGTACGACCAGTTCTATAGAACTTAGGCCTTTAATGCCGTTTAGGATAATGACAAATTCGTCACCGCCTAATCGGGAAACGGTGTCATCTGAACGCAAACACTGCTTTATTCTTCTGGCGCACTCAATTAAAAGCTTATCACCTATATCGTGACCAAGCGTGTCATTAATATCTTTGAAATTATCAAGGTCTAAGAATATCACTGCTACCTTATCGCTCTCTCTATCGGCAGCCTTAATGGCTAACTGCAAGTGATCCAACATAAGGTTTCGGTTAGGAAGTCCTGTCAAAGAATCAAAGTTGGCTTGCTTCCATATAAGTTGATTCGCCAGCTCTCTTTCAATAGCGATGCTAGCGATATGCGCGAACTGTTCGATTAAGCGCATTTCTTCCGCTGTCGGTACTGCTTTTTCTCTATGATAAATTGCAAAAGTACCAATAGCGTCACCATTAGCTCCTTGTATTGGCTGTGACCAACAAGAGCATACACCAGCGCGCAATGCTAAATCTTTCCAATCGGTCCAAAAGGGGTGCGTACTGATATCTTCAACAATGGTCGGTAAGTTCGTCGCGGCTGTATTTCCACATGATCCCCTGCCTACACCAAACTCAACGCCATCGATAGCGTCGTTATAAAAGTCAGGTAAAGAAGGCGCAGCACCCTTTTTCAGCTTGCCATCTTCTAATAGCAGGATACTGCAAATTTGATCTGTGTATTCGGCCTCTATAGCATTCACAATGTCGTGGAGCACGGTATGCAATGACTCTGCATTTACCACTTTCTCTAAAATAGCGCTCCTCACTCGGGTGATTTTTTGTGTTTGAGCTAGCTTAAATTGATACTCCTCCAATTGAGTTGAGAGATCATTGAATTCTTGTCGCTGTAGTTCCGACTCTACAAGTTTTGCAAGCTGCTCTAATTGCTGTATTTGAACGCAATTGAATATTTTTGGATTATTATCCGACACACATAGCGTTCCCACCGCAAACCCTTCTATCATCAGCCTAACACCCGCGTAAAATCGAATGTGAGGATGACCAACCACATAAGGATTACTTTTGAAGCGAGGGTCCTCTTGAGTATCTGGAACGACTAAGGTTTTGTCCTGCGCTATAGCATGGGCACAAAAGGCGACATCCCTTTCTGTTTCAGTCATATCGAGATTAATAGCCGACTTAAACCACTGCCTACTGTCATCGACAAATGTGACCGATGCGAATCTACAATTAAAAATGCTACTCGCTAGTCGAGTAATACGGTCAAAGCGCTCTTCTGGTGGGGTATCGAGCACTCTCAGTTTGTTGAGTGCGGCCAGCCTCTCATTTTCATTTACAATAGTCGGGGGTGTGCGCACAACTCACTCCTAAATCGAACACGGTCGAATTGCGCACATTGTGCAACACGCTTTCAATAGCGTGGTTAAGCCAGTTGAACATTATTTCTGCCACTCTCTTTGGCTTTGTATAATGCGTCATCGGCTTCCGATAGTGCTGACTCAATAGTGTCATGATGTTCTTTTACATAAGATACACCCACACTAACAGTGATATCAATAAACTTCCCGTTCACATCTAGAGGTTTTTTACTTATTCGATCTCTTAACTTTTCAGCTAACTTGAAGGCGCCTGCGCGGTCGGGGTCGGGGTCGGTATCAGGCAATAACAGTACGAATTCCTCGCCGCCAGTGCGCGCTACGCAATCTGCATTACGCGAAGACATTTTTAAAATTTTTGCTACGTGCTTAATCGCTTTATCACCCATGTCGTGGCCGTGAGTGTCGTTGATACGTTTAAAAAAATCGATATCGATCATCACCACTGACAGCGATCGCTTGTAGCGGTGACTAGCCGCTATTGCTTGTTGGGAAACAATCTGAAATGCCCGTCGATTTAGTAAACCAGATAGGTAATCAAAATTAGCGTCTCGCTGGAGCTTAGTGGCAAAACGGCTTACCTTTGCCACCATTGGACGAAATATGAAAAACGCTTCAACTAATATGGTGAGGATAATGATGCCCAACACTACGTTTTGTGCATTTCTAAGGTCGTTTACTTTTTCCAAACTCTCTTTTTCATATTGCCCAACAATGTTGTGTAACGGTGTTAGCAGGTCGCTTTCTGCGAGTTGTAAAAACATCAAACTTCCGTTAGAAAACTGGACAGCGCCAACATTACCATTTTCTGAAAGTGCGGCCCTTATCTCGCCTTCAAATAACTTTATTTTCTTATCTACATCAGAGGGAGGCATAAAATAGAGGTTATACAGTTCTTCAGAAAGTGGGCTGGGTTGACCTTTTGATAATGCTTCAAAATGTGGTGCTAGCAGAAACTGATGGTTTTGCTTCATTTTCTCAATCGCAGCTATAGAGAGTCTTTTTGATTTTTGAGCGCCAGTTTGCAAGTAATCGACCGCAAACATACTGGCTCTTTGCGAAAGCATGCGTTGCTGACCACTTACGTTAACAATTTTGCCAGTATTGTTCTGCTCTGAAATGACTTCATCTAACATGAAGTGAACAACCAGAGACAGTACCGCAATCACTGAAAGCGAAATAACATAAGTTAGCGTTAACAATCTGCCTGGATTTCTTATCGTTATTGGATCTTCTGCGTTCATTACTGCGTTCCCATTATTTGGTGATCTACTACGTTAGCACTGTTGGAAAATTCAAATATTGCTCTTTAGTCTAGAAATATGCGTTAACGCTCCCCCATTAAACTTTATAGAACTATTTCGCCACGGCGGAAAATAACGCTTTTGCTGTTTTAAACGTAGCGTATAAAACGCTATTTTTTTATAACCAAGTAGATGCCACCCAACGTAGCTATTGAAGCAACCAGGATCTGCATTGTGAGTGGCTCACCAAGCGCTATCCACCCCATCAGCGATGCTATGACAGGCACGCTCAGTTGCACTGTCGCGGCGGTGGTTGATTTGATAAGGGGAAGCGCGCTGTACCAAATAGCGTATCCGCAACCCGATGCAAACACCCCTGATGCAAGCGCGTAATAAACACCCTCGCTATCTAAGACAAAATTATCTGCGCCCACGAAGCAAACCACACCAACCAAAGGAACACAGAAAAACGCGGCATAGACGAAATTACCCGATGTAGATAAAAGGGCTGAGCTACTTTTTTTACCCAAAAGCGAATAGACGCCCCAGGCCATACCCGCCAAAACCATAACCGCGCCTGCTAAAAGAGGCGGTGCTGCCGCGCTAGGCAACAGTAAGATAACAAGGCCTAAAAATGCCAACACAAACCCCAACCACTGCCATTTTATAAACCGCTCGCCATTGAACAACCCTACGGAAATCATAGTGAGTTGCACGGCACCAAATAATAAAAGTGCCCCCGTTCCCGTGGACATTGAAATATAGGCATATGAAAAGCAGATAGCGTAAACGAACAACGAAATGCCACCGAGTACGCTGGCGTTGGTTTTTAGGCCATGAAAAAGGCCTTGAGAAGGCACGCTCCCACTTTTGCGACGTTGGAAATAAGAAGACAAAAGTAATAACGCTATCGCCCCGCTCGCTAAACGCAAGATAGTAAAACTAGCAGGATCTATATCGGTATTAGCAAGAGCCATGCGGCAAAGTAGCGAATTAGCAGCAAATGCAATCATGGCAATAGCGACCAATACAAAGGTTTTCAACAAACCGAATCTCCCTAGTTTTAAACGCAAAAATGCTTAGCAGTACACTAACTTATCCCGTAATGCATCGAAAAGTAAATGCTTAAACGCAAGAGACAATATTTTACAACGACGTAGACAGGTCAAACTGCCAAAAACGAAAAAGAGGACCGAAAGGTCCTCTTTAAATTAGTTATTACTTGATGAGAGTTTTAAAGCGATAAGCCTAAGCGCTCGGCCACTTCAATATATGTCTCGACTACAGAGCCCAAACCTTGTCTAAAGCGGTCTTTGTCCATCTTTTTACGGGTTTCTTTATCCCACAAGCGACAGCCATCTGGTGTAAACTCATCACCTAGTACGATATTGCCATCTTTGTCGACACCAAACTCTAGTTTATAGTCTACAAGCAACATACCCGCGTCATCAAAGAGTGCTTTCAAAACACTGTTAACCTTGAAGGTCAATGCTTTCATTTCAGCAATTTGCGCTTCGGTTGCCCAACCAAATGATAAAATATGGTAGTCATTTACCATTGGGTCGTGAAGTGCATCATTCTTTAAGAAAAACTCGAAAATAGGTGGGTTAAGCTCTTTGCCCTCTTCCACACCCAGTCTGCGAACTAAAGAGCCAGCAGACAAGTTTCTCACCACACACTCAACAGGGATCATGTCGAGCTTCTTAACCAAAGACTCAGTGTCAGAAACCAGCGCCTCAACTTGCGTTGCAATGCCTGCTTCTTCAAGCTTTGTCATAATAAAGTGATTAAACTTGTTGTTTACTTCACCTTTGCGTTCTAGCTGTTCAATCTTCTCACCATCAAACGCCGAAGTGTCGTTTCTAAAGTGAAGAATAAGTTTATCGCTATCATCAGTGTAATAAACAGTTTTTGCTTTACCGCGGTAAAGCTCGTCGCGTTTTTCCATTCTCAGTCTCAGTTATATATCAAGGTTATCTTCTGACATGACCTCAGCAAATGCACTGTAAAGGTCGGAAACCTGATTTGCTTCAAACGGTACACTTTCATTATTCATGAAGGTAACTGACGTGCGATCTGCACCCGCTCTTGCAACTTTCAAACGATAGTCACCTTTCTTTAGTAACTCTTTATCGCTTGAGAATAAACCATCCCACCAACTACCTTGATCACCATTGTAAGTGACAAATAATAGGCCGTTTGATTTATCTAAATCTTTAACGTCAAAACCAAGTTTACGCAGTACTAACAGCATTCTTGGCCACGCTACATCATACTTAGCTTCTACGATATACGCCGCATCACCATCGGCATTAAAGCCCATCTCGGTATTGATACCCTGACGGATACGAGCAATTCTTCGTGTCTCTGCTAGCTGAATTTGGTACTCATAGTGACCAATAACTTGGTTCAACACCTCAACTTCTTCGCGACGTTCTTCCATTGAAGAGACTTCTGCAACCACATCGTTGCCCAATGTTTGCATATAGTCCTTTAATTCAACAGTAAGCGCAGCACTACGGCCGTGAGGTTTAACGTCTAAGCTGAATTCAAAACGTCGACCGATTTCGCTTTCTTCATCTATAAAGCTATACCAAGGACCTTCGACTTCTTTAGTTATCACCATCCAGTCAGTAACCAGCACTTTCTCTTCTGGACTAAAGCTATCTACACCAATACCTTGTTCATCTAAGAAACTTAAAAGCGAGTTCCAAATTGCTCTACTCAACGGTTGGCTATCGTCAACCTGGTCAAACCAGATAGTCGCTGAGCTTTTACCCTCTTCAATGTGGGAGCCAGTTACTAATGGTAAAACAAGCGCAGGCGAACGAACCATCAAAGATTTGCCCACTAGCTTCGGGTCGGCCTCTTGGCCTAAGTCAGGTAATGCAAAATCACGAGAAAAAGCAGGTGCATCTAAATCAGAAGGTACTTTTAGCGATTCTTGTTCTTTAGTTTTTAAGTATTCGTAGCTGCCAGACGCGGTTTTTCTATCTATTTGGGAGTCGTATTATTCTTAAACTTATTTATGTTTTTTAGAGGGCGTAGAAAATCTAAAATATCTGCGCAAAACACTTTAAAAGTAGTCACTCCAAACGCTGAGTAATGAAAAAGATCGTTATCGCAGGAGGCAGTGGTTTTATAGGGATGCACCTGGCCCAATTCTTTACCGCAAAGGGATATCAAGTTATCGTTTTAACCCGAAAACTCAATCCACACGACAACGATATCATATATCAGTATTGGGATGGTCAACATCTGGGTGAATGGGTTTCTGCACTGGAAGGTGCAGAAACCTTAATTAATTTGAGTGGTAAATCTGTAGATTGTAGATACACCAATAGAAATAAAGCGGAAATACTTAGCTCAAGAATTCAACCCACTCAAGTATTAGGGAAAGCCATAAAATCTTTAAAACATGCACCCAAATTGTGGATCAACGCGAGTACAGCCACCATTTACAAACATTCTATTTATAAAGCCATGACGGAATCAAATGGGGATATTGGAAATGATTTCTCCATGAGCGTGGCCCAAGCATGGGAAAAAGAATTCTTTAAATGCCACACGCCTCAAACCCGAAAAGTAGCCACTCGTGTTTCTTTGGTGCTCGGTGCCAACGATGGGGTTTATCCTGTACTCAAAAGACTTGCGCAATTTAGACTGGGTGGATCTCATGGAAATGGCCTGCAAAAATTTGCTTGGATTCATATCCAAGATTTACTTCAGGTTTTTGATTTTATCATTCAAAACGACTGGATTTTTGACAAGAAGGTGGTAACGGAGCCAGGAGAATCTGAAAATTTAAAAGCAGGTCAAATTGTATCGGCTCGTAAATTAAGAGATGAAAACTCCTTGTTACGTAGGGCTGATAAAACCTTGGTAGAAGCTAGAGACGCGCAGCCAGCAACGGCTAAGCCTATCTTACAAGGTATTACAAGAGCCTCGCTTCAAACTAAGTCGTTCATCTCTGCAGCTTCTTTCCAAGAAACTACTAAAGTGTTAAACGAAGCCGCTGTAAACGGTAAGCGTGATTACTTAGAAGGCCTAAAAGAAAATGTAATTGTAGGACATAAGATTCCAGCTGGTACGGGATTAAAAACCTACGAAAACATTATTGTAGGCTCACAAGAGGATTACGACCGATTAAGAGCTAGAGAAGTAGCGACTGAGTTGGAAGAAGAAGACGTAAAAAGCTAGAAGAGTATGAGCAACGATGCTAACAATACCCCTAAAGAAGGACAGTTAAACGTAGAGCTTAGTGAGGAAGTAGCCGAAGGAACCTATTCCAATTTGGCTATTATTAATCACTCGCCTAGTGAGTTTGTATTGGATTTTATTAAAGTGATGCCGGGGGTACCCAAGGCCAAAGTAAAATCGCGTATTGTGCTAACACCACAACATGCCAAACGATTTTTACGCGCCTTAACGGACAATGTGGCTCGCTTTGAAGGCCAGCATGGCGAAATTCAAGATGTGGAGCAACCCAATATTCCTTTAAATTTTGGAGGACCTACTGGGCAGGCTTAGTTAAAGAAGCTAGACTTTAGATACTAGACATTAAGAACCCTGATTAGCGAAAGCTGGTCAGGGTTTTTTTATTGTGGTTTTTGGCAGCAAAGTGGGGTTTCATTTTAGGATTTTCATTTCTATTTGGGAATAAGTGTATATTCAAAAATACTGATTGTTAGTAGTTTGTAATAACGGCATGCTATTTAACTGGATAGAGTTGTAACCAAATTTTATACTTATGAAAAGCAAAGTATTTATTGCTGCTGTGGCAGTATTGGCGTTGGTTTCCTGCGCTAAAAAAGAATCACAAGTGGGTGCAGGCTCTAATGTGGGTTCTTTCTCCGAAATTAAAACGCCAATGGGTTTTGATTTTTCGAGTACCCAAACTATTACTGTACAACTACCCAAGCACGAAGGAGTAGCTCCTGGCACTAGATCGATTATTACGATTGAAGATGCGGAAGGCAATGCCCTTTTAAAGTACAATGCAGATCTTTCTCAAGAGACAACCTTACCACTGGAATTACCAGCCACTACAGATGAGCTGTTTTATACCAGTACTTCGGGTTTAAGAGAAACGATTAAAATTTCGAACAAAATAGCCACCTTTAAATAAAACCTAACATGAAAAATACAGTTAAACTTTTTGCAGTTGTGCTCCTATTTTCATTAGGATACACAACTAAGGCGCAATTTCATCACGATTTCTCTCTAAGCAGTACTATCGAAGACTATAGTTCTAATTGGTATTCAGACGATGCGGGGTGTTTTTTACGATCTATTAAGAATGGCGCGGATCATATTTATTACTATGATTTAAGCGTGGATGGTGTGAGGAACGCGGGAAGCTCACTAGTTGTTCGTACTCCAGTAATGAGTTTCAATGGTAACTTTGATATTACTATTGAATACACATTTGCGTCCTCAAGTTCTTTCACAGTTTGGACAAACTTTGCGGTGCCCCCGGGGCCATCAAGTTGGACGAATGGTGATTATACGTATAATGTTCCTGGTACTAATGGCGCTAGGTCATCCTATACAATTAGGTCCAGTTCACTTACAGGAAGTTATCGTCCTTTAATTCAGTGTTTACAAGCAGGTGTTATTATTCACTCTATAACCATTACTAATGTAGTTTACGCACCGGGTCCTGGTTGTTCAGTAACCAATGGCGGTGGCTGTACGGATAGTGATACCGATGGAGTATGTGATGATGCGGATGATTTTCCAAATGATCCAGACAAAGCCTTTAGCGCTGTAATGCCACAAAAGAACTGGATGTATGAAGATTTATATCCTAATTACGGAGATTTTGATTTTAACGATTTGGTAGTATCATCAGAAAGAGAAGTGATTACCGATGCCGATAACATTTTACGTGTGTTAAAGGTAAAAGCCACTGTATCTGCTGCTGGTGCTGCCATTAGCCAAGGTTGGGCCTTAGAGCTTAAAGGCATTAGCCCAAGCGATGTACTAAGTGTAAACGGTAACAGCCTTACGGAAGGTGTATTGGTTATGGGTGCCAACGGTACTGAGAATGGCCAAACCAATGCCGTAATCCCGATGTTTGATAATTTCAAAACGATAAGTAACAACAACGGAAGCCAGTTTTTAAACACGGTTAAAACCGATGCGATGGGTACCAGTACACCAGTTGAAGTAGTAATTGAGTTTGCTAAGGGAAGTGAGTTAGGTCGCGAAGATTTGGACTTTAACTTCTTCTCTTTTAGAACGAATGACCGTGGTCATGAGATACATGAAATGGGCTTTACCCCAACCGATTTAGCCAACAATGCTTTATTTGGTACGGGTAAAGATGCTACCGATTTAAACAATGGTGCTTCTTATGTATCAGTAGATGGTTTTCCATGGGCTATTTCAAGTATGGGAGGTGATTATGCTATCGAAAAAGTAGACATGGTACAGGGCTTTTTAAAGTTTGCGGCTTGGGCTCAAAGTGGAGGTGTATCTTTTCAAGATTGGCACACCAACATGAGTGGTACCTACCGTAATGCGGCTAATATTTATTAGTACTAGATATTAGAAGCTAGACTTTAGATACTAGACATTAAGAACCCTGATTGGCGAAAGTTGGTCAGGGTTTTTTTTGTGGATTTCAGCCTCAAAGTGAGGTTTCATTTTAGGATATTTATTTCTGTTTGGGAATACTTCCTATATTAAAAATACTGATAATGAATGTCTTATGTGAATGGCACGTTATTTAGCCTAGTACGGATGTATACAAATTTCTTACTCATGAAAACCAAATTATTTATTGCGGTATTTGCCGTGTTAGCTTTATCATCTTGCGCTAAAAAAGAATCGCAAGTGGGCGCAGGTTCCCATGTAGATTCTTTTACCGAAATTAAAACGCCAGCAGGCTTTAATTTTTCGAGTACTCAGACCATCATTTTTAAGGTGCCGGCCATTCCAAATATGCCGCCTAAAGCGATGTCTTTAGTTACTATTGAAAATGCCAAGGGGATAACACTTTTAAAGTACAATGTAGATTTAGCTATAGGTTTAGAAATGCCTTTAACGATAACAGCGGGTACTAAAGAGTTATTTTTAGTACGTGCAGATGGCAGTAAACAAGCTTTGGAAATTTCAGGAAATGAACTAACGCTAAACTCTATTTAAGATGAAAAGTTTAAAATTAATTTTAAGTGCGGTTTTGGCGATTAGTTTAGGCGCTGAAACCAATGGGCAGTTTAGTGATGACTTTAGTACACCGACTTCCTTTGTGAATTTTACGCCACCTTACATTTCAACGCATGCGGGTTGTTATCAACGTATTGGGCAGAATAGGTTTGGTGTTTACGATGCTAACACACAGGCATTTGTGGCCTCAAGTAATTTATACCTTATGACGCCAGTTGTAGATTTTAAACCTAATTGGACGGTTGAATTAGACATTAGCGCAGCCAGTTACCCCTATTCTGATATTTTCACGTTTTACATTATTAGTCCTCAAGGCGGCTTTATTGATATTCCGGTTAGTGTTAATATTACCAGAAGAGATACTATTGTAATAACAGATCAAATGTTTACGTCTGCTAATAGAGCGTATCGAGGCATGGGAAGACCCTATTTAGCCCTTTTACGAGGGCCTGTAGCTTTACATACTCTTGATATGAGTAATGTCATCTATTCTCCAGGGCCTAATTGCACGGTAGTTAGTACTGGGGGAGGCTGTGCCGATGCTGATGCTGATGGGGCCTGTGACGATGTAGATGATTATCCGAATGATCCAGACAAAGCGTACAGCTCTATGCTACCGCAAATGAACTGGATGTATGAGGATTTATATCCTAACTACGGAGATTTTGATTTTAATGATATGGTAATTTCATCTGAAAGAGAAATGATTACGGATGCGGATAACATTTTACGTGTATTAAAGGTAAAAGCCACTGTGTCTGCTGCGGGTGCTGCCATTAGCCAAGGTTGGGCCTTAGAGCTTAAAGGTATTAGCGCTAGCGATGTACTAAGTGTAAACGGTAACAGCCTTACTGAGGGTGTACTAACTATGAACGCCAATGGTACCGAGAATGGTCAAACCAATGCAGTAATCCCGATGTTTGATAATTTCAAAACGATAAGTAACAACAACGGAAGCCAGTTTTTAAACACGGTTAAAGCTGATGCCATTGGTAGCAGTACTCCTTTAGAAGTAGTGATTGAGTTTTCTAAAAACAGCGATTTATCTGTAAGAGATTTAGATTATAACTTCTTTTCTTTTAGAACAAACGATCGTGGTCATGAGATACATGAAATGGGCTTTACGCCAACCGATTTAGCCAACAATGCTTTGTTTGGCACGGGTAAAGATGCTACCGATTTAAACAACGGAGCATCGTATGTATCAGTAGATGGTTTTCCATGGGCTATTTCAAGTATGGGAGGTGATTATGCTATCGAAAAAGTAGATATGGTACAAGCCTTTTTAAAGTTTGCGGCTTGGGCTCAAAGTGGCGGTGTTTCTTTTCAAGATTGGCACACCAACATGAGTGCTACCTACCGTAATGCGGCTAATATTTATTAGTAGCTAGACTTTAGACATTAAGAACCCTGATTGGCGAAAGCGGATCAGGGTTTTTTTGTGGTTTTTGGTATCGCAGGCTTTTGCTGAGATATTTTAATCGCAGTTTAGTGAAAACCTAGATTAAGTTGATTAAAGAAGACTTTTAGTGTTAATCGTTATATTTAAAGGTTTTAAAATAAGCTAAATACTCAAATACAAACCGTATTCAATTTAGGATATTTTTACACATTAAAACTAAAAATGGCTAAAAATGGAGAACTTCAATTGGACATCCTTTACCAAGAAAGTACCGATAAAATCAACTGTTTCGGAGCTATACAAAGCATGGACAGTTCCTAAAGAGATAGAGAAATGGTTTTTAAGCGAAGCACTTTATAAGCGAGCTAATGGGGAGGTGATTGCCAGTAATGAAAGTATTGCGGCAAACGACCGATATGAATGGTCTTGGTTTTTATACGAGACTATAGAAAAGGGGAAAGTGCTAGAAGCCAATGGGGTAGATTGCTTGAAATTTACCTTTGCCGGAGATTGTATCGTAACTATTAGCCTTACCCAAAAGGAGGAGACAGTGATTGTAAGCCTCACGCAAAGTAATATTCCAACCGATAATCAATCGAAGAGAGGTATTAGAATTGGCTGTGATTCGGGTTGGTCCTTTTTTCTAGTTAACTTAAAATCGGTGTACGAGGGAGGCTTGGATTTACGGAATAAGGATGAAAGTTTAACGGGTATGTTAAACGACTAAGCACTTGCCCCAAATTAGAACTAATCGCGCTCAACCACCAGTTTCTTAAAAACAACGTCTCCATTTTTAGAAGTGATTTTTAGGTTAAAGAACCCTGCGGGTAATTGGCTAATATCAATACGCTCTCCTTTAAACACGGTGATTTGATCAACGATTAACCCAGAGGAATTAATTATTTGAATGTGCTGAATTTGATTTAGAAAGCTGGTTTTTATTTCCACGAAAGTGGAAGCAGGGTTAGGGAAAATGGATAATTGAATGTGATTGGTTTCTGGAGTACCAATGCCGTCACAAATGGAGTAACTGGGGTTTTGATACAACTGTGTGCCAGAAGAGTCGAGTATGCAAATGACTTTAAGGTAAGGCCAATCAGAGTGGCATACTGCCGGAAGAATGGTTTCCATTCCAGCGCCCTGCAAATTTCCTAATCCTTCAATCCAACTAAAGGGCACTTTTTTAGGGTTTCCACTCCAATCATGTTTAACATAAGCGGTAAAAAAGTACTCCGTTCTTGCTGTGTTTAGATTCGTGAAAATCGCTGTACTATCCAATGTATAGTAACCCGTATCTGTATTGCAACCAAAGGCAGCAGAATCGCCAACGGTTAAACCAAGGTTTAAGAATACGGAATCGCCAAAATTGGCACCACCGTTGGGATATTAATAGGTTAATGATGGCGCGGAAGTATCTTCATAAACGATGGCATCCAGTCGTTCGAATTGCCCCTTATTATCCACGGTTACTAACTTTTTCATGATTGTACCTTTAAACAAAGTATCACCGTTAAATTCTTGATAATACATTCTGTGCAAAGGATTTAGCATGTTTGGATGCAGGTACTGGTTCCAACGCCTACCTTCTACAGCTGTTGGTTGGTATTGGGCGCTGCTAATAAAAACGAAAAAGAAGAATAGAGAGGATAATACTGTTTTCATAATGAGGGACTTAAAAAGGGCTTTTCAAAAGTAAGGGAAATAGTCCAATGTTGTGAGTTGATGTAAAAATGGACTGAAACAAAGTACATAAGCTGATAACCATCATATTTTGAAAAGATGGGGCGCTTTACTTTTGAGTATGTCAAAAATTACAAGAAAGCTGAAAAGCTACGCTGCCGATAAACCCGCCCTTTGGAGTAGCCTTAAAAAGGCGCAGGAGTGGAAATACGATATTGATTACCACACTTACTACGGCAAGCTGGGAACCCAAACGGCCTCTACCACCGAAATTAATGTAGAGTTTTGTTCTAACTGTAATTTGCGTTGCTCCTTTTGTGCGCTCGATCATAGCAAACCCAAGAGCTACATGTCGGTGGCAGTGCTCAACCGGATTTTTGAATGCCTATTGGCGGATGTCCGTTTTAAGCGCGTAAATACCATTAACCTACACAACGGGGGCGAAACGTTAATGCATCCCGAAAGGATGAAATTATTTAAACGTATAGCCCACTACCGCAACCTATTTGCCGCTGTGGGACAACCGTTTCCAAAAATAGTATTGCTTACCAATGGCATGCTTTTGCGTACAAAGCTGGCAGAAGAGTTAATCTCTTTAAAGGTGTTGGATGAAGTTGGCTTTAGCTTAGATGGTGGTTCGCCAGAAGCTTTTGAAGCCTTAAGAGTAAATGCTAAGTGGGAACGTTTTGCAGATAACGTACGAAACGTAATCGCCTTAAAAAAGGAAATAGATCCTCAATTAAAAACCTTTGGCATTAGTATTATCCCCAAACCACATCCGCTAAATAATACTTGGATGGATCCCGATTTTAAAGCCGTTACCGAGCTATTAGATTCGGTGGAATATAGAAGACTGCACGATTGGGGCGGACAAGTGGACATTGGCAGCAAAAGCGTTGTAAACAAAAAGGGCTGCTCCATGCTTATGCGGCAAATGGTGGTGCTACCAAATGGTGATGTAAGCGTGTGTTGTAACGATTTAAACAGCCAAGGTGTAGTGGGTAATATCTTAGAGGAAGAACTGTATGCTATTTACAAAGGAGAGCAACGCTTGCGATATGTACGTTTGTTAAAACAAGGCAGAAAAAGCGAGTTAGAGCTTTGCAAAAACTGTGTGAGCTTTTAGTAAGAGGTAGATTTTTAAAATAGTAAATCACTTTTGGTAGCGCCAAAAGTGATTTAGGTTAGCCTCTAAATATCTAAAATAAGGCTGTTATTTAAAAGCTGAATACTGAGCTAATCTTTGGGATTAGGAGGCATTTTTAGGCTAATAGGCACCACCATTTTCATGGATACTTCTTTTCCATCCTTTTTAGCTGGGCTCATTTCGGGTAATCCTTTTAGTAATTGAGCCGCGTAATTATTGGTTTCTTCTGCAGCCGTTTGTTTTTCAGCATCTTCAAAAACTAGGCCTCTGGCTATCGAGCTTTCGCTTACCACACCTTTCTCATTAATCACAAATTCCACATAAATTTTACCCTCCAAGCCTAATTCATAGGCATTATCTGGATATCTAAAATTTTTGGAGATATAGGTCATCACACCTATTTGAAAGCACTTTTGTTGTTCTTCCATAGAGGCACTGGCTTCACAGTTTTCAAACAGCGGTAGCTGATCTACGGTATTCATATCTAGCGCCTTGAGAGCCTTCTCCATTTCGGCCGTTTGATTTTCGGTTTTATTACAGGCAAACAGTGTAATAAAAGTAAGTAGGGGTACCAAGGCTAGGTATCGCCACTTACCTTTGGTAGTTGATTTTTCTTTGTAAATCATTTCGATTCTTGTTTTAATTAAACTTGAGTTAAAAAAAGGGCTGGCAGTACCCATGGCCGTGGGAAAGGGGTTAACCTTACTGCCAAATGCACTGCTCAAAAGGAGCAGGGCATAGGCTTCGCGCGAAGTATTTTTAAGAGCTTGATCATCGGCCTGGCACTCGTGCGTTTGCTTGAGCTCTTTGGCCAATAAGTGTATAAAGGGATTAAACCAAGCAAGGCTGCTAAGTAGGCTATAAAACAGGTTATCCCAGCCGTGCTTTTGTTGTACATGTATTTTTTCGTGGGCAATAATTACCGAAAGCTCTTTGGTGTTTTTAAGGCTGTTTGGTAAAATGATATGTTTAAAAAAAGTGAAAGGGCTATCGGTTGCCGCTGAGTACCAAACGCCATTTTCAAAGCTGGATTTTTTAAGAATTTGAAAACCTCTGTATAGGCTGTGGATCATGGCACTCAATAGTATTGAGGTAATCCCTCCATAAACAAGTAGCCCAATGGATAGGTAACCCTGCGATGCACTAGGGTTGGCTGTTGCTTGTGGTGTTAAAACCACCTCAAGTAAGGGTAGTTGATTTAGGGGCATGGCCAAAGGGGTGCTAAACATGGGCGCCACTAAAGGTATACAGGCCGCTATGGCGGGAATAGCTAATAAAACAACTCTATTGGCTTGGTAAAAGCTAAGCTTACTCAACAAGTGGCGATAGGCCAAGTACAGTAAACCCGAGTAAACTACAAACTGAATAATAAATGAACTCATGATTGATCTTTTTTATCCTTAATAAGTTCCAAAATACTATCCAGCTCGTTGCTATCCAGTTGTTTTTTAGCCACAAAAAACGAAACCATTTTACTAAAGGAACCTTCAAAGTACCCCGTCATGAGTTTCTCCATTTTAAACTTACTGTAGCCTTCTTTACTAATTAAAGGAAAGTATTGGTGTGATTTCCCCATGCTTTTATGATCTACCAAACCTTTATCTTGCAGTATGCGCACAATGGTAGAAACGGTATTGTAGGCGGGTTTTACACCATTGGCATTCTTAGGCATTTGAGCAACAATATCTTTTACAAAGGCATTTTTTAAGTTCCATAAAACCTGCATTACCTCCTCTTCAGCTTTGGTCAATTCTTTCATTTGCGCATTTATTTTTCATTATTGAAATACAAATGTAACTAAATATTTAGTTTGAACTAATTTTTTAGTTTGAAAATTCAAAATATTCCGTTCAGTGCTATTTTGCAAAGAAGGAGAGTAATGCCACGATTGTTAGATCTGGCTCAAATAGAATCTACCAGCAAACCCAAACTTTTGTAAGTTTAGGTTTTAGTAGTTTGGTTAATTTTGTAAAACTGAGTTTATACCTTGGTCGTTAACATTATGAAAATGAAAAAATTGGTGCTGATATTTCTTGCGGCAGCTTTGGTTCAGAGTTGTTCAGAAAGTAAAATGGATAGAAAAGGGTTCCAAGTAAATGAGATATCTGAAAATGAGGACGGTGAAAAGGTGGTTGGCTTGCAAATAGATTCTTTGCAATTTGAAACAAGACCAATGGGGGTACTAATGACCAAGAATCGGGTACATAGACTTACTCCGATTTACAAGGTTAACTACAATAAGGAAACGGGTAAGCCTTTTACTGGCTCAAATCACTTTCATGGTAAATGGGAAAGAGAAAGTAATGACGGTAATAATTGGAATAATCATATAATGCCTGGTTTTGAGGCTTTGTACGGATATAATTTGGTTAATATATCGCATTATAATAATGTGGAGCATTCTCAAAATGAATTTTTTGAAAAACCCGTTTTGTTAAGAACTGTGTACTATCCAGCCTTTTCTAAAGATACCTTGAACAAAATGCCAGTTGAAAGAGATTATTACATGATTTCTGTTTATGATGAGGATTCTAATAAGGATGGGTTTATCAATGTAAAGGATTTAAGAAGGTTTTATTTATATGATATAGGAGGTAACCTGCGTATGCCATTAATTCCTAAAAACTATTCTGTTATGAGTTCTGAATATGATTCGGACAACGATTTTATGTACGTATTTGCCAAATTAGATAAGAATTCAAACGGCCAGATGGAAGAAATGGAACCTATCCACATTTTTTGGATTGATTTGAAGAGTCCTGAAAAAACTGGAATTCAATTTAAAACAAAATGAAACAATTCTTATACTAGTAAAGTGTTTTAGAGTTTATAAAATCATTTTTTTAAACATCAGAATAACACAAGTAAATGAACACGTTCCTAAAAATACTTTTCCTCGTAATTGTATGTTCGTCCTTTATACCAAACGAAAAAACCAAAGTGTATTTAATTCCGGGTCAGGGTTCGGATGAACGGATATTTTCAAAAATCTCTTTTTCAGATAAATATGAGGTAATACCGATAAAATACGAAATGCCTTTAAAGCACGAAACCATGGCAGCTTATGCCAAGCGTTTGTCGGTTCAAATAAAAGAGCAGGAGGGCTTTATACTGATAGGTATTTCGTTAGGAGGGATGTTAGCTACGGAAATAGCCGAGATTAAAAACCCCAAGCAGGTAATTGTTATTTCGAGTGCCAAAAATGCCAATGAGTTGCCCGATCGATATAGCTTTCAAAGGCGATGGCCAGTTTATAAAATAGTGGGACCAAATTTGTCAAAGTTAGGAGCCCAAATATTACAACCTATAGTTGAGCGGGATAGAAACAAGGAGAAAGAAACCTTTAGGGCTATGTTAGCCGCCAAAGACCCTCTGTTTTTGAAACGTACCATTCAAATGATAGTGACCTGGGAACGCACCACCAATTCTAATAAAATCATACATATCCATGGTACTAAAGATCATACTATACCTATAAGGAATGTGAGTTATACACATCTAATTGAGGGCGGCTCTCATATGATGGCTTTAACACGAGCAGATGAAATTTCTAAGATATTGGAGGGGGTAATGGGAGAATAACGGGGTCTAATAATCAATTTGTAATCTTAAAACTACTAATTTAGGCGTTTGATAGGGTTTAATAGAATTGAAAAATAATAACGAAATCAAGTTATGCGTGGTATACCAATAAGGATAGAGAAAATAAAAAGCAAACATAAAGTACACAGCTATACGGGTACAAATGACTCTGTGGAAGAAAGGACAGAGTTTCTTATTTCAATATTCGAAAATAATAATAGTTGGAACCGAACAATCAAATGTGGGCTGGAAGAGTTAACGAAATTACGTGATGAGGTTTCGGAACTTATTGAATTTACAACAACAGCGGAAAAATTGAATATTACTAGAGACAAAGCAATTACCCTTGATAAACATTATGCCGAAGATGAACTTTGCAAGAAATGTGAATACCAGCTTACAAAAGATTGTGTCACGTGTATTTTTAGATTACAAAGCCCTTTAGAGAGGAAGCTATTTTTGGCATTAAAGAAAAAATATGTTCGATTTGAAACACAACATTCGTTGAATTGGAAGGGAGAGTGGATTTCAATCGAAGGAAAATCATATGATAACCCGAAAAACAACTTCAAAGAGGTGCTGACCGTTGCGGATTTTTACATCGAGAAGGGGAATGTCAGATTGTGTGTTTACACGGATGGTCATACATACCATGAAAGGACTGAAGAGCAAGCACAGAGGGATAAGCGGATTGATAGAAAACTTCAAGAATTAGGATTTCAAGTTTTACGATATACCGGAAAGGAAGTAAATGAGAATATTAATGTGATCGTGGCAGAAATCAAGAGTTGGATTGACAATCCAACTTTTAATGATGCATAGAGTTAGCTCTGATTAGTCTCTGATCGTGTTGAATCTTTATGTCAATTTTAAAAGCAAAAACCGGCACAAGGCCGGTTTTTGCTTTTAAAGGTTTTCATATTAATCTCTTAGAAAAGAGAGATAGTAAGCCAGTTGGGTAAGCGAGGCCAGAGCGGCTACCAAGTAGGTATTGGCGGCAGCTTTTAAAGCGTCATCTGCCATTTCATTTTCGGCAGGGCTGGTAATATTTGTATTCTTTAACCAAGCCAGTGCGCGGTTACTGGCATCGTATTCTACTGGTAAGGTTACCAAGCTAAACACGGTAATAGCACCCTGAAAAACAATCATAGTCCAAATAACCGTGTTAAGTGGAAATAGATTAATCGTAAAAGCTCCAAAAATCATGGCTATAAAAATAAAGCTCATGGCGCGGTTGCTAAAGCTAACAGCAGGTACCATTTTAGATCTAAGTTGCAACCACTGGTAGGCGGTAGCGTGTTGCACGGCATGTCCACATTCGTGTGCAGCCACAGCAGCAGCAGCTACTGATCGTTCGTTGTACACCGCTTCGCTTAAGTTTACAGTTTTATCAGTAGGGTTGTAGTGGTCGGTTAATCTGCCTGCAGTAGAAATTACTTTTACATCTGTAATGCCATGATCGGCCAACATTTTTTCGGCAATCTCTCTGCCGCTTAAGCCATTTTGTAGGCCTACTTTACTGTATTTTTTAAACTTTCCTTTTAATCGGCTTTGTACTGCAAAACCAATAATTCCAAAAACAATGAGTATTAGTATCATGTAATTTTTCTAAATTTTTTCCAGCGTTAAAAATAACAAAAGGCGTGCCTTGCTAGTACAATTTTAATAATAGTTTTACGCAAAATTTAAGCTATTGCTCATGGATAAGCCCTTAATACTGGTATGCAATGATGATGGAATCACCGCTCCGGGTATTCGTCACTTAATAAATGTAATGAATCAACTGGGTGAGGTTGTGGTAGTTGCTCCCGATAGCCCTCAATCAGGGATGGGGCACGCCATTACCATTGACGGTATTTTACGCTGCGATAAAATCAGCGTTAATGAAGGTCCGCAAACGGAGTACAGCTGCACGGGTACACCTGTAGATTGCGTCAAGCTGGCAGTAAATGTGGTGTTAGATCGCAAACCTGATTTGGTGGTGTCAGGCATTAACCATGGCAGTAATTCTTCTATCAACGTAATTTATTCGGGCACTATGTCGGCAGCGGTAGAGGGTTCTTTAGAGAACATTCCCTCCATCGGTTTTTCGCTAGATGAGTACAGCTGGGATGCCAATTTTGAACCCGCCACCACTTTTATTGAAAAAATAGCCCGCAAGGTGTTAGAAGAAGGTTTGCCTCATGGTGTTTGCTTAAATGTAAACATTCCTAAATATCAGGGTAAACCCTATGAAGGCCTAAAAATATGCCGCCAAGCTAAAGCCAATTGGGTAGAAGAGTTTGATAGTAGAACAGATCCCCGCTCTCGAAATTATTATTGGCTTACGGGCAAGTTTGTAAATTACGATGAAGGCAATGATACCGATGAATGGGCCTTGGCCAACAATTATATTTCGGTAGTACCCGTTAATAGTGATATTACGGCACATGCTTATAGAAACGAGCTAAAAGATTGGAATATTTAGTTTTTATTGCAGTCCGTTTTAAACAATTGAAATCTACCAAAGCATTAACCTAAAATCGAGCAAATGAAAAAGTCAGTATTAACAGCACCTTTATGGTGGCTAGGAGTTTTTTTAGGTTTGGTAATGCCCATTCTTGGCGTGTTTTTAATGTTAGAGTCGAGGCCTGAGTTATTGGGAATTCAAAATTTTGAAGGAGCAGTGGTAAAGCAAATTAATGTGCAAATCATCACCTTGGGTTTAATTATAAATGCGGGTTTATTCTTCTTGTTTTTAAAGCTTAATAAAGAGCTGCTTAGCCAGGGTTTATTGCTTATGACGGTGTTGTATTTAGTCGCCATCTTTTTCTACAGGTTCTTGTTATAATCTTTTTATTTTTTTGGAAAGCCAAGCGCATTAAGCTTTAGTTTTATTGTTTACAATTAAAGCACAATAGCTAGGTGAAATACTTTTTGGTAGCCGGAGAAGCCAGTGGCGATTTGCACGCGGCCAATTTAATGAAGCAGGTAGTTGCCCACGATGAAAATCCTCATTTTGAATATTGGGGAGGCGATAGGATGGAGGCACAGGGTGGTGTTTTACACAAGCATTACCGCGAGTTGGCCTTTATGGGTTTTGTGCAAGTGCTACTCAATTTACGTACTATTTTAGGTAATATTAAAAAGTGCAAAGCACAAATTTTGGCTTTTAAGCCAGATGTGTTGGTACTTATAGACTACCCTGGTTTTAATATGCGAATAGCCGAGTTTGCCAAAAAAGAAGGCATTAAGGTGGTATACTATGTATCTCCTCAAATTTGGGCTTGGAAACAAAACCGTGTATATAAGTTAAAGCGAGATGTGGACAGAATGCTTTGCATATTACCTTTTGAAAAGGACTTTTATAGAAAGTTTGATGTGGAGGTAGATTTTGTGGGGCACCCTCTTATTGATGCTATTGCGGGAAGACCAAAGCGACCTAGCGAAAGCGTAAAAGAAAGTTTGGGCTTAAATCCTGCTAAAAAAGTAATAGCATTATTGCCGGGTAGTCGTAGTCAGGAAATTCAAAAAATGCTACCGGTAATGGTGGAGGCCGCTCAAAAATTCCCGGATTATCAGCTGGTATTGGCTGCCGCGCCCTCGCAATCAACCGAGTTTTATAAAAAGGTAGCCAACCTAAGCAGCTTGCATATAGTTGCAGGCAAAACTTACGATTTATTTGAAGTAGCCGATGCTGCCATGGTAACCTCTGGCACCGCTACTTTAGAGGCGGCATTGTTTAATGTACCCGAGGTGGTGTGTTATAAAAGCGACCCAATTTCTGTATGGATAGCGAGGCGATTGATAAAGGTAAAGTACATTTCGTTGGTAAACTTAATTGCCGATAAGGAGGTTGTAAAAGAGTTGATACAGAGTGATTTAAATCCTGTAAGTTTAGAGCGAGAATTGAAAAAGTGTTTGGAGAACAGCATTTATTTTAAGGAAGAGTTTAGTGCTATTAGTAAATTGCTAGGAGGGGGAGGGGCTTCTTTACGAGCGGCTCAAATTGTAATAAAGGAAGCTAAAGGATGAGACAGATAGTTGTGGTTTTATTGCTTTTTGTAAGCTTGGCCAGCCAAGCCGTAGATATTAAGGTGCGACTCTTTTCTACCATAAGCTTTAGTGAGGTTACGGTAATACCGGATACCGGGGCCTACTTTTTAGTGGCTTTGGATAAGCGCTTAAAAACGGTAGATACGATTTTGGATATTTTTAGTGAAGAGGGCCAGCGCAACCTAAAGTTTAGCAAAGTAGGCAACCGCGTGTTGGTGAAAAAAGCGGACGAAGATTTAGGTAGATACGATGCTCTTGTGGTGGTGAGTAAACATCCCGATAAGGAGTTTAGGATTATAGCCAAAGGCAAGTACCGGGTGTACCATGGTGACCTGCGTTTGCGTGTTTTTGATGGCAGCCTACAGGTAGTAAATATTGTAGATTTAGAGGATTATGTAGGAGGCGTGGTAGAAAGTGAAGGTGGTAAGGATTTGCATCCTGAATACTTTAAGGCGCAGGCAGTTTTGGCGCGAACTTTTGCCCTTAAAAACTGGAATAAACATGCTAGGGATGGTTACAATTTAAAGGATGATGTGAGTTCACAGGTGTATTTTTCGAAGGCACATTACACGCATAAGGAAGCTATTTTAGCAGCAGTTAATAGCACCAAGGATACGCTTTTGGTAACGCATATTTGTGATCCAGTTTTGGGTGTTTTTCACGCTAATAGCGGAGGTTGTACCGTAGGAGCCGATCATGCTTGGCAAAACTCCATTGAGTATTTAGTCTCTAGGCCCGATAGTTTTAGTGTGGGTATTGGGAGTTATGAATGGGAAAAAGAGGTTTCTAAAGACGAGTTTTATGGGTACCTATCTCGAAAAATGGGCGTGAGTAATGATCTTCGCTTTCAAAAGGCGGTGCTAAATTTTGACCAAAAAGGGGAGCGCCAAGCTTATTTTAGGTACGCTGGTAAAAAGTTGAAACTCACGGCTATTCGCCATAAATTTAGGTTGCGATCAACTTATTTTCACATTGCAGAAGTACGCGGTAATAAGCTGTTGCTTAAGGGTAATGGCTACGGACATGGGGTAGGCTTATCGCAAGATGGGGCTATGGAAATGGACAGGCGCGGTTATAATTACCGCGAAATTTTACATTTCTATTTTAGCCAAACGGAATTGGAAAGCCTCCAAAATTTGAATGTAGAATAGGCTTAGTTAAGAATTTCCTCTTTCCACCCAAACTGACTTTCGGCTCTTTCTACAATACCATCGGCAATAGCCAAACCAGCAGTAGCAGCAGGTGAAGGGGCGTTTATCACATGCACTGAGTCCGGGCCGTACTCAATTTGAAAATCATCAACCAAATTACCATTGCGCAACAAAGCTTGAGCTCTTACGCCCGATCTGGCGGCTTGTAAATCGTCCATTTCTAAGGATGGAATCATTTTTTGCAAGGCCTTTAAAAACAGCTTTTTGGAGAAGGCACGTTTGTATTCCTCCATTCCTTTTTGGTAATGTTTGGCAAAAAGTTTTCGGGTCCCCGGAAAGCTCAAGGCATCTACAGTATCTTTCAAATCAAAGGAGGTGCGTGAGTAACCTTCTCGTTTAAACGAAAAAACAGCGTTGGGGCCACACTCAATACTGCCATCCGTCATACGGGTAAAGTGCACACCTAAAAAGGGAAAGGCGGGATCTGGCACAGGATAGATGAGGTGTTTTACTTTGTGTTTTGCCTTGTCTGTTAGTTCGTAATAATCGCCTCTAAAGCCTACTATGGCGCAGTCTAATTTTAGTCCTTCCATTTCGGCCATTCTATCGGCTTGTAAGCCAGCACAAAATACTTTTTTACCTACTTCAAAATCACCTTTAGAGGTTTGCAAAATATTTTTACCGTTACCGGTGATACTGCCACGTACCTGCGTATTTAAAAATAACTGACTTTTAGGATTCAACTCTTGAATAAGTTGAGCCAACTTTTTACAAACCCCTGTAAAATCTATGATCCCCGTAACGGGTACTTTAATGGCTTTAAGTCCTTCTACATGTGGTTCAATTTCATGGATGGCTTTGGGGTTGATAAGCTCAATATCTTCAATACCATTTTCTTGCCCTCGGGTATAAATGTTTTCGAGTAGCTTAACCTCTTCGGGAGTGGTAGCCAAAATAATTTTACCACATTCATCGTGTTTAATGCCATGCTTTTTGGCAAAGGCCACCATTTGATGGCGCCCATCTACGCAGTTTTTGGATTTAAAAGAACCCGGTTTATAATAAATACCCGAATGGATAACTCCCGAGTTGCGCCCTGTTTGATGCGCACTTACCGCTTCTGCTTTATCAAAAATGGCAATGTTTAGCTGTGGGTATTTTAGTTGAAATTTATAGGCAGTAGCCAGACCAATAATTCCAGCGCCTACAACGGCAAGATCAAATTTATTTTCCAAGAAATGTGTTTTTTGCGTTAACCTTCTTTGGGTACTTTTGGTTTTTGCAAGGTAAACACTCTAGAGATATTAAAGCCAAAATGAATGTCATTATCTAACCACCTTCCTGGAGTTTCGGCAATGGTATAGGGTTCTGTTACGCCTCTCGAATTGGTTAGGAACAACTGAAATACGTGTCCGCCAGTTTCTAAATCGCAACCTACCGAAAAAGCGTTGGCATAGGTTTCTACATTGCCATTAAAATGCGTGTAATCGTTCGGGTTTACTTGGTAAATATATTCAGCGGTAACGGCAATCATGTGTGATAGCTTATAGCGAAGGGCTCCGCCTATGGCAATAATATCATTGTTATTGTCCTTGGTTTCTACCACATTAAAATGCGTAAAGGCCGGCACTATTTCTGCCGAGAATTTCTTCCCAAATTTACGAGCAATCACCAGTTCATGTACGTAGCTTAGTCTCTCAGTGTCATCATGCGGTAAATTATCTGTAAACTTCTGACTCTTATAGTATAAGGCCGAAAAGCCTGTAATGGTAAAAGGGAAAGTTTTAGCTCCAGTACTTTGTCTCACCAGGCGGTATTTCACATATCCATCGTATACTTTTTGAAAGGAAGAATGACCCCAGCCTACATTTAACCAATTGGTTGGTGAATAGTCTAAACCCATTTTTATTTGGGCATTATCTAAACCTAAAAAATTATAGAAAAACTCATTATCAAAGGAACCAAATCGGTGTAATATGGAGTATTGTAATACGCCCTTTCCGGGGATTTCAGGCGACTGTAAATTAACTACCCGAGTACCTTTAAAAGTAGCAAAGGTATACTGTGTTTCATCCTTAGTCTCGTCTTCTAGCTCAGCCAATAAGTCGTTTTGAGCGCTAAGTGTTGTCCCTGCTAAAAGACAAATACCGATACTAATGAGTTGGAAATGGCGCAAGTTATTTTTTCTCATAATTCATTTTAACACTTACCTCAATCGTGGAAGCAATGTTTTTTTGCTTGGAGTTTGGTATTTCTACTTTGTAATCTGCAGGTTTGATATTAAACTTGGTCATTAATTTGACTTTACCATTTTCAACCAATATAGTGGCATTTTCACTTATTGATTTGCTAACCCCATGCAGGGTCATTGTACCGGCAAAAACCACTTCGTATTTCCCATCTTTCGTTAAATCTACATTCTCAATACCTTCCATGCTTCCAGAAAACTTGGCCGTTGGAAACTCACCGCTTTCCATATAGTTTTCGTTAAAATGCTCTTGCATTAAGGCTTTCTCAAAAACAAAAGCTTTAATAGGAACCAAAAAGGCAAACTGATTTTTTTCCAAATCAAGTACGCTGGAAACCTGGTTGTTAATGGCTTCAATATTTTCTACAGCGGCTTTAGAGAAAAAGGTAACCTCACCGCTTCGTGTGGCAAATTGTTGTGCCTGAGCCCAAAATGCAGACAGCGTTAATGCTGTCAAAAATATTTTTTTCATAGTTGGTATTTTAGAGTTAATTATTTGGAGCGCCATCGTTTATCCAAGTTATAATTTGTTCAATTTCGCAAGCCGTTAATGATCCTCCAGGGGGCATAGGATTGCTACTACGACCAGTAATAGCATCTTCCAATTTTCCGTTTAGTGCAACAAATTTTAGGTTGTCATAGTCAGGTAAGCTCAAGCCTCCAGCTCCGCCACCACCATGGCAATAACCACCCCCGCAGCCATTGGCGTTAATAATGGGTAAAATATTGTGGGTGTAACTTATGTTAACACTACAGCTGTCATTGGCTGGCTCTTGGTACTTTGCGTGTAAATCTTCGTAATTATCGCTGGTGCACGAAAAAGTCATCCAAGCGAAGGCGAAACAAATCAGTATATTTTTCATAGCTAGTATTTTAAAAACTACGGGCAAGAAACATTAACAGCGCCTTGGTTAATCCATTCTTCAATGAGAGCAATATTTTCAGATGAAAGAGGATTAGCAGGCGGCATACGCTTATTGCCAGTAGCAGTAACTCTTTGATGCATTAAACTAGTAGTAGGGTTGCTTGGTGTTACTACATTTCCAGCAATTACATTATTGTAGCTGCTTAAATCTAAGCCAGCTTTAGGATCTGTGCCGGCATGGCAACCCGAAAAAGCACATTTAGCGTTAAAAATAGGTTGGATATCAGCTTCATAGTACACGATCGAGTTATCGCAGGGATCCTGTTTATCTTCATCATCTTTAGTACATTGAAACAAGCCACCAAATGCAATGGTGGCAAGCAAAAAAACTTTTAGTTTAGCAGACAGGGAAATGAGCATTGTGTTGGTATAATTAGGGGTTAGTATCCCGTAAATATAGAAAACAAAATCATAAAATTTATAAGATGAAAAAGATTGTAATAGGGGCTGTAATTGTTGTAGGGATTGGATTAGCAGGATATTTTTACGTGTTTCATAAGCCCCATCGTGATATTGCAAATGAAGAGGCTACTTTGGCTATTTCGGCTAGTGACTTAAAGTTGGCTTTCGTAGAAAATAATGACAAGGCATCTGAAATGTATTTGGATAAAGTAGTGGCCGTAACGGGAGTGGTTTTGAAAATTGAAGTAGGATCTTTAGGTTTGGATGGAGCTGTAAATGCAAGCTTCAATGATTTGGATATTAGTCAATTTCAGGAGGGAGATGAAGTGACCCTAAAAGGAAGAGTATTAGGGTATGATGATTTATTTGATGAGGTGAAATTGGACAACGCTAAGGTAAATTAGAGTATAAAAGGAAGAGGTTATTGCTTGCTAAGCAACTGAAAGGATTGGCCTTAAAAAATATAGTTGCTGCAATAGGGGGCTTAGAAGTAAGGAAAATTTACCTTTGCACGGAGTAAGAATTATAAAAAACAACGTTTAATTATTCATGGGGAAAGCGCAAGAAACATTCGGGAAAAAGGAAAGAGAGAAAAAACGCTTAAAAAAGCGTAAAGAAAAGGATCTTAAACGCGAAGAGCGTAAGGCCAATAACCTGAAAGGCGCAGGCTTTGAGAGTATGATTTCGTATGTGGATGAGAATGGTCAATTAACCGATACTCCACCAGATCCGGCTAATAAAATTGAGATTGATGCGGAAAGCATTGTGATTGGAATTCCGAAGAAAGAGGAAATGGAGCCAGAAGATCCAGTTAAAAAAGGAAGAATTGACTTTTTTAACGATTCAAAAGGATATGGTTTTATTAAGGAAGCCGAAACTAATGAGAAGTACTTTGTACATGTAAACGGACTAATTGATGATGTAGGTGAAGGCGATAAAGTGAGTTTTGAATTGGAACGAGGCCTTAAGGGAATGAATGCCGTTAAAGTTAAAAAGATATAATAGCTGTTTAGGCAGTATGTAAAATAATAAAGTCCCGTGCTCAGCACGGGACTTTATTATTTTACACTAGTTCGGTTCTTCTATTTAGTTGAATTTCTACTTTTAAAGTCAGTCACTACCATTTCTAAAAACTCCTTTTTCTGACTAATCGTGTCAGGTAATGGTCCTACCCATGCTAATGAATTGTTTACTCCGTTTTGTAGTATAAAAATGGAGTCTTCCTTTCGTTCGGATATAACAAAATGTGAAACCATAGGGCCATCGGATTCCATCATTCCAAAATCATACATTTTAATGGTGTCGCCTATTTTTTCATAATCAAACAAAAAGGGATCGGGGTATTGATCAACCACGGTTAATAAGCTTTTTTCACCAAGCCAAAGCTCAGCGTATTGGTTGTCTTTTTTGATTCTAAAAGTCCATTTACCTACAATTGAGTCGGGGTTGGATTTTTCATCTGGTTCAGCTGGGCTGCAAGCCCAAGCTAAAGAAATACAAAAGGCGGCTAATGTGAGTTTGGAGAGTGTAGTTTTCATAAAGTTCAGTTTAATTATTCTAGGGTTTTAATCATTTTTTCAACCAGTAACTCGTTACCGTTGGTTAATATTTTAAGTACATAGGCTCCTTGCGCTAAGGGTGCCACATCAAAATGCAATTCATTAAGGCCTGCGTGGCCATTTGTATTAATAATCTCGGCTACTAACTTACCTTTTTTATCAAATATATAGGCCTCAACCTTTTGCTCGCTGGGCAAAGTAAATTGTACTACCATTCGATCGTTAAATGGATTAGGATAACTTACATTACCGCTAATAGAGGTTTTCTTATCGCTAATAAATTCGCCATCAAGTACGCAGCC
The DNA here is from genome assembly GCA_937146805.1 of uncultured Owenweeksia sp. Lineage (GTDB taxonomy): Bacteria > Bacteroidota > Bacteroidia > Flavobacteriales > Schleiferiaceae > Owenweeksia. The sequence continues at coordinate 43,686 of CAKZRR010000032.1, forward strand.
TCTGGTATCTGTAATTTGATAAACGATGGTGTCACCATCGCAATAGTCACTAAATGTATTTTCGCTAGTAGCGCTATCACTATTAAAAGAAAACAGGTATGGTGGTACACCACCGTTAGGCTGAATGGTTAAATTTCCTTGGCAAAAAACACTACGACCCGTTTCTATTGTTTCTACCGTAATTTTTAAGCTATCAGGGCTACTTACTTCATTAACCCAAGTGCCGTTTCTGTTATTGGCAAGGCCAAAGTAACCGGCCGTCCAAATTTTACCCGGCTCATTGTATTTGGTTTGAATGCCAAAGTAATCGCCCCAACGTTCATAGCTATCCGAGTGAGCATCGGTAAAATTTTCACCTTTCACCAATTTGGTGAGCTCCGAGTAGCTTCCATCATTACCATAATAAAAACAGGCTACCCCAGGGAAATCTGTGGGGGAGGTAAAGTTAAACCCAACAATGGCTTCTTTGTCGCAATCTTCATTACCCGTAAAAGCAATGTTAGGGTAGCCAAAGTCTAAAACTGGGTCGGAATAAATGGTGCCGGTAATACTTTGATTAGGGCTTAGGGGGTTTTGAATAGTACCATGATAGATGGCGGCTAAACCTGTGGCGGGGTTTACTGTTGTAGATACAAACTGAATCCAATCGCCATTGCTAATAGCTCCTAAAACACGGCCATCATTGGTTTGAAGACCCTTTGTAGGATCGTTTAAATCGGTGTCTTGTTGTCTTCCATTAGGAGGCACACCATAATTTGGAGTGGTTTTACCCATGCTTATAATCGGATTCACCGTAGTGTCGTTAATACCGCTTATTACCTTTATTATAAATAGGCTATCATTGGTAATATCAAAATTCCGGTTAGATAAAAAGTAGGCTTCATCTGCATAACTATTAATCCCTCTTACCGCATGCAGGTTACGGGTATACTTGCCATTAAACTTAATATCATGGTACAACCTTGAGTCCATGTCCTCATTAGCATAACCTTTTGATTTATCCATTTGCCAAATTACCGAGCCATCAAAACCCACTTGCCAAGTAACACCTGGTACAATTAAGTTTCCTGTAATGTATACATGATCCTTAGTTAAGCTTACAGCAGGAAAGTCGGTCCAGCGATTATTTTTGAGCGGGTTGCCCGGTAGTTCATAAACATACCAAGGATCCATGGGGTGGTTGGTGCTTGAAAAACAAACTATAATACGGCTGGCACCAGGAGTATTTCCTCTTAAAAACACCAAGATAAAACGATCGGCCTCTTCATCATAAATCAGCTTAGGGTCAAAGTAATTTTGGAGAGATGAGCCATTTGCAATTTGACGCAAGGTGAGCAAGTCCAATTTCAAAGCATTGCTATCTGCCTCGGTATCATAGGCCCAAAGAACATTGTTTATAGCGGCTAAAACTATTCCTCCATTACTAACAGCAAGTGCATTATCATTAGGTACTCCGCCAGAATAATTGATTGTATCGCCATTAGCCAAAGATCGCGTCATGGCCATTCCAGTGCCTATTACGGGTTTTTGGCCGCTGCTCTTTTTTACGTTTATACCACTTAGTTTTTTACGAGGGAACTTTTTGCTGCTTTCAATTTTTTGGCGCATTAAAAAAGAACGATAGCTGGTTCCGCCAGGGAGTGGCGCTTCTCCTTTTAGTAACTGCGCGTTAAAGTCAGGTTTGACATTGTTAGGATCTACCTTTTGATGACTTTTTATCGTGTATTTTTTGCTTTGAGAGGAGCCCTGTCCAAAGGAAGAAAACCCAATAAAACAAGCGATTAAGAGCGTAAAAAGTTTATTCACTGAAAATAATTTTTGAGACAGAAGCCAAATATAGGAAGAACCAAGTTGCTTATGGACGAAGGTGATTATAAAATTAAGCGGAAAGAGTCCCTTGTCTTTAAACTAATCTGATATTTTAAAGCCTTTGGAGAGGTTTAGTCTTGAAGTTGAAGAAAATGAAATAATTTCATCTGCAAATGCAGGGATAGGACTAAGTATTAGAATTACATGTTTTAAATGGTGTTGAAAATAAACCCATATAAATACATGATTATAAGCGTTTTGTATTAAAAGTAATAGAAAATAAACAAGTGTAACTTGAAAATGATACTTTGGCAGGACTAAGGAATTGATAAAAATAGTAGATGCTTAAAAAATCGTTTTCGGGGATAATTGTCTCCTTTTTAATTAGTGCATTGCTGCTTATATTATCGAGTTGAACAATGCTGTTTAAACAAAACACCAATAATTATCTCCTAAGTAAATACATATAATAAAGAAAGGCCTTATTTTTATACTTTAAATCTTAAGGTGGTAATTTTTGATTTTATTATACAAGGTCTTACGGTCTATATTCAGCATTTTGGCCGCTTTGGATTTATTATATCGCGTAAGCTCTAAAACTTCCATTATTTTTTCTCTTTCCAGCTGGCCTTCCAATTTTTTTAAATCGGTGGAGGTAGATGTGTTCTGCTCATCAATACCCCATACAAGAGATTGATCTACAAGATCTTTTGGTAAATCATGTGTTTGAATCTTATCGGTTTGGCAAATTAAAACTACCCGATTAATTATATTGTGTAACTCTCTCAAATTACCTGGCCATCGGTAGTTGGTTAGTATTTTTTCTACTTCTTGGCTATAGCCTAATACATTCTTATTAAACAAGGTATTGGCTTCACTAATAAAATGCTTAGCATATTGCAGTATTTCCAACTTTCTGGTACGTATTGGTTTAAGGTCAATTCCAAATTCATTAATACGATAATAAAGGTCTTCCCTAAATTTACCTGATTGAATCAAATCAGGTAAGCTAAAGTTACTAGCGGTAATAATTCGAACGTTAATGGGAATGTTTCCGCTGCCGCCCACTTTGCGAATAACTTTTTCTTGAATAGCTCTAAGTAGCTTTACTTGTACTTGATAATTAAGGTTTCCAATTTCATCTAAAAAAAGGGTTCCGCCTGTAGCTCGCTCAAATTGGCCAGTACTTGGCTCGATAAGCGGATCTTTTGAAACTCTACCAAAAAGCTCTAAGTCCGCTTCGCGGTTGCTAAGTCCTCCACAGTCAATGGCTATAAATGGTTGATTTTTGCGTGTGCTTTTGAGGTGTATTTGTTTGGCAATAAACTCTTTACCTGTCCCGCTTTCGCCTGAAATAAGCACACTCAAATCTGTAGGGGCAGTAAGATCTACCAATTCCATAATTTGGGCGCTTTGCAAGCTATTGCCTTTAACAAACTGGCTCTCAAAAAGAGAGGCGTTTAAAGTGTAGTCGTTTGAGAAAGCCGCTGATTTGCTGGGGGATGAAAGGTGATTTACAAGCTTTAATAGTTCAAAAGGCTTGATGGGTTGCAATAAATAGTGCGTTGCCCCTAAAGGAAAACAAGTGAGTGCTTCTTCAAAATTATCTGTGTTACAGAGAACAATGCAGGCGGGTATTTTGTTCTTTTTTGATTGTAAAAAAGGCTTTAAATTACCATCATGTAATTCAAAATCGCTTAAGAGGCAATCAAATTGTTTATTTCGTAAAAGATTTTCAGCTTCATTAAAGGAAACAGCATTTTCAATGTGATGTCCTTCGTTGGCCAAAGTGCGATTAACAATATTATTGGCAACTGGGTTTTTGGTTAAGTATAAAATATGGAAAGGCATTTGGTTTTGGTTTGGTTGATTTCATAGGTCTAAGTTACTGTAAATTATTGATATAGAAACTAAGCGACTTAGCCAAGAGTGCTTGGTTAATACTAAAGAAGAATATTCGTTCGAAAATAAATATTTTAAAAACTTGAAGCAGCACCAATAGGTTAAGGGATGTTGCTAACAAGCAAATTAAAAAGTACTAGAAATTTTCGGACAGGTAGTTGCCTGTGGCGTTAAAAGTAAGTTGCTTATTTACTTCTTTAAAACGAAGCTCAACCTTAAACTGAAACACATTTACAGAGGGTTCCACTTTCTCAGCTTTAAGAATAACAGCTCCTGGAAAATTATGCATGATATATTTACGTGCCAAGGAAGGTAATTCTTTGGGATGAACACTCACCTTTTCAGTATCTGTTCCTTCGTTACCATCTGATTTGTAAGAGCTTAATCCAATAATAAAAGTAAAAGCTGCGAAGAATATAAGTAGTTTTTTAGCCATAAAGTTGTGTTTTTGCACCCCTAAATGTACTTTAACAATTACCTTATTTCCAAATTGGTGTGAGCGATTATCGCTTAAAATTGGACTAAAATAGCCAATTGTTGAAAACCTTTGCTGCTTTTTGATTAGCCATAGCAGGGAATGAGGGAGTTAGCGAAAAAAGTATTAACAATGTAAGATTTTCACATCAAGAAGTCTATTGTTGACCAGCGCCTTAAGCTACATTTGCCAGCAAAATTTTAAAGCCTAAGCCCTATGGTTAGCAAAAACTTAAGTTTGGAACATAAAGTATTGGCACCTGTAAAGAAGCATGAAAAACCACCTTTGCTCCTTGTATTGCATGGTTATGGTAGCGATGAAAATGATTTGTTTTCCATGGCTCCGATGCTAAATCAGCAGTTTTTGGTAGTGAGTGCCCGTGCTCCTTTAAGTATTGGTTTTGGAGGTTTTGCATGGTATGAGATAAATTTTTCTAACGATGGCGTGAAAACAAGCAATACCAGCCAAGCTAAAGAAGCGATGGAGATGGTGCGAAAATTTATTGTTGAAGTACATGAGGCCTATGGTACCGATAGCGAGCAAGTGAGTTTGTTGGGTTTTAGCCAAGGAGCTATTTTGAGCTATGGCTTAAGTTTTAATTATCCGAAAGAGTTTAATAGTATAATAGCTTTAAGCGGTTACATAATGGCAGATTTATTGCCTAAGCAGTATGATTTAGCGGCTGTGCGAGCTTTGGCCATTTTTGCCAGCCATGGTGTACAAGATGAAGTAATACCAATAGATTGGGCACGAAAGGCTGCGGCTTTTTTAGAAAAAATGAAGTGTGATTTTAGCTTTAAAGAGTACGCAATGGGTCATGGCGTAAATCAAAACTGTTTTGAAGATTTACAGCGTTGGCTTAGTAAGCAACAGGTTATTTAGCCCTAGATTTAAAGTAATTGGCTGCAGCTCTAACGCTACCATGTACCAAGAGTAATTGCTGCGCCTCTTCTGCTTCGATGGGTAGTTCAGCCATTAACATACGGGTGCCTCTATCTACCAACTTGTTGTTGCTGAGTTGCATGTCTACCATTTTGTTCCCCTTTACTCTTCCTAGGCCAATCATTACGCTGGTAGAAATCATATTGAGAATAAGTTTTTGAGCGGTACCCGCTTTCATGCGTGTGCTTCCGGTAACAAATTCAGGGCCTACTTCGGCTACTATTTTATAATCAGAAACCTCTAAAACTGGTGCATTGGTATTACAGCAGATACAGGCGGTAGCAATGCCTTTTTCTTGTGCCATTTTTAAGCCTCCAATTACATAGGGAGTAGTTCCCGAAGCAGCAATTCCAATAAGAATATCATTGGAATTTATAGCATAGGCTTCCAAATCTTTAAAGGCGCCTTGCGTGTCGTCCTCGGCAAATTCAACAGCGTTGCGTATGGCCTGGTCTCCACCAGCAATAAGTCCAATAACTTCTTTAGGCGAAGCACCAAAAGTAGGGGGTAGTTCTGAGGCGTCTAAAATTCCTAAACGTCCACTGGTGCCCGCCCCAATGTAAAAAAGACGTCCACCGTTTTTCATTTGGCCTACCGCTTTAGTAACTAAAGCCTCTATTTGAGGAATTGTTTTTTCAACAGCTGATGCAATTTTGGCATCTTCCTTATTAATACTCCTCAAAAGCTCACCTGGCTTCATCTTTTCGAGATGGTCGTAAAGGGAGTCTTTTTCAGTGGTTCTCATATTTAATAATGTTATCCGTTTTTCACTAGCCTAGCCATATAAAAACCATCGTTGGTATCGGCTGGTAGCAAGTTGTCTTCGGCCTCTAAATTAAAATCGGGGTGTGTACTTAAAAACAGGGCTACCTGTTCCTCATTTTCGGCAGGAAGAATAGAACATGTAGCGTACACCATTTTGCCTCCTACTTTAAGCATGGCACTATATTGATGTAAAATTTGCTGCTGTAGTTCAATTAGTTCCTCTAGTTTTTCAGGGCTTAATTTCCACTTTGAATCGGGGTTACGTTTAATAACTCCTAGGCCAGAGCAAGGCACATCTAGCAATAATCTGTCAGCGGTATTCTTTAATCGCTTTACCGTTTTGCTGCCCTCAATGGCCTTAATTTCAATGTTATGAGCTCCATTTCGTTTGGCACGTCTTTTTAGCTCGGTAAGCTTACGCTCTTCCACATCCATGGCAATAATTACCCCTTTGTTTTGCATTAATGCAGATAAGTGTAATGTTTTGCCACCGGCTCCAGCACAAGCGTCAATCACGCGCATGCCAGGAGTTACCTCTAAAAATGGGGCAATTTGCTGTGAGCCGCCATCTTGTACTTCAAACCATCCCTTTTGAAAACTCTCGTTTCTAAAAAAGTTAGATCGCTCTTTAAACACCAAGCCATCTGGCGTATTAGCCACTAAGAGTGTGTCAATACCTTCTTCGTGTAGTTTTTTTTGCAGCTCTTTACGTTGTGTTTTGTGCGTATTGGCACGGATGATTACACCAGCTTCGCTATTTAAGTCTTTGGCAATTTGTTCCCACTTCTTACCAAAAGTAGCCTGCCCAATTTCATCTATCCATATAGGAAAAGATTGTTGTACGCCCACATCCTGAGGCATGGATGCCTGTGCCTTTTTAACATCAAAATTTTGAACTCTTTCAAAGGGAGGCCAAGCGGGTAACTCTTTGCCTTTTAGCTGCCACCAAACTCCAAATACCCGATATAGTTCCTTACGGTGAAGGCTAGGGGTTTTTCCATAGAGCTCCCATAGGTATCGCCACCATCTAATAATCTCATAGGTAGATTCAGCAATGAAGGCTCTATCTCTAGCCCCCCATTTTTTATTAGACTTAAGTATGCGCTCTACCACCTTGTCGGCATGGTAGCCTTGTTCAAAGGTTTGCTCTAATGCTTCCATTACGGCTGCTACTAGATTGTTGTAAAGCTTGTTTTGTGTTGGTTTTAACAAAGCGTATTTTTAAGAAATGGCTGGATATTGGCTTGGGTTACTCTCGTGCATTAAGGCGTAAATACTTTCTACCACATCGTCTGCCGATGGTTTCGAAAAATAATCGCCATCGGTGCCATAGGCAGGACGGTGCGCTTTCGCAGTAAGCGTTATTGGAGCACTGTCTAAATACTGATAGCCTTTTTGTTCCTCCATAATTTTTTGAAGAATAAAGGCGCTGGCACCACCCGGTACATCTTCATCTAAAACTACTAGGCGGTTGGTTTTTTGCAAACTTTCTACAATTTGCTGTGTTCTATCAAACGGAAGTAAAGATTGTGCATCAATTATTTCTACATCAATATTAAATGTAGCTAGTAATTCTGCGGCTTCTAAGGCAATTCGGCAACAGCTACCATAAGTTACTAAAGTTACATCATCTCCATTTTTAATGGTCTCTACTATGCCAATAGGAGTTCGTATTTCACCTAAGTTGGTGGGCATTTTTTCTTTTAAACGATACCCGTTTAAGCACTCTACAATAAGAGCAGGGTCATCGGCCTCTAACATGGTATTGTAAAATCCGGCCGCCTTGGTCATATTTCTAGGAACCAAAACATGAATACCTCTAAGAGTCCCTAAAATGGCTCCCATGGGCGATCCGCTATGCCAAATGCCTTCTAAGCGGTGGCCACGTGTGCGGACAATTACCGGTGCTTTTTGGCGGCCTTTGGTACGATAATGTACCGTGGCTAAATCGTCACTCATTATTTGCAAGGCATACAATAGGTAGTCTAGGTACTGAATTTCAGCAATGGGGCGTAAGCCGCGCATGGCCATCCCAATTCCTTGGCCTAAAATAGTGGCTTCTCTAATACCGGTGTCAAAAACACGGCCTTCGCCATGTTTGTCTTGTAAACCTTCTAATCCTTGATTTACATCTCCAATTTTACCACTGTCCTCACCAAAAATCAGGGTTTCGGGCTTTTCGCCTAATAGGCGATCAAAATTTTCGCGCAAAATAATACGAGCATCTACCATTTCGGCATCACTATCAAACTCAGGTGCTACTTCATTAATCAAAAGCGGGCTCCATTCAGATTGACTGTACAAATAGTCGTTATAGCTGTCTTTGCCAAGTGCTAAAGCCTGTTGTAACCAATTTTTAAGATCGCTTTTTACAGTGGCATCAGCTTCCTTAAGCTGCCATAATGAGCGCCTTACGGCTGAAACGGCATCCTTTTTTAAGGGCTCGGTGTCGCTAGATAATTGTTGCGCCCAGCTTTGTAGTTGATCTGGGTTTTCAGCATGAGGAGCCGCAGCTTCAATCCATTGGGCTACCTGTGCTACATCTTCTTTTATGGGATTTATAAAATCACTCCATGCCGCAGCTTTACCTTGGCGAGCCATTTTCTTGGCTTCTTTTTCAGTTTCATCAATTTGGTCGGGCGTAGCAATACCTTCGCTTAGTATCCACTCCTTCATTTTTTTTACACAATCAAATTCGCGTTCCCAATTTAGGCGTTGCTCATTCTTGTAGCGTTCATGCGATCCTGAGGTAGAGTGACCTTGGGGCTGGGTAATTTCGTTTACGTGAATTAACACAGGGATGTGTTTTTTTCGGGCAATTTTTTCAGCTTTTTCGTAGGTAGCTACTAAGCTGCTGTAATCCCAACCTTTTACGCGTAAAATTTCGTAACCATTGCTGTCACCTTCTTTTTGAAAGCCAGCTAATATTTCTGAAATATTTTCTTTGGTTGTTTGGTATTTACTGTGTACCGAAATGCCATAATCGTCATCCCAAACAGAAATAACCATAGGTACTTGCAATACTCCAGCCGCATTAAAAGTCTCAAAAAATAAACCTTCGCTGGTAGAGGCATTGCCAATGGTTCCCCAGGCAATCTCATTTCCCTTATTCGAAAAATTACTAACGCCTTCCAGTCCTTTATTTTCACGATAAACTTTAGACGCCTCTGCCAAACCCAGTAAACGCGGCATTTGTCCTGCTGTAGGTGAAATATCAGCTGACGAGTTTTTTTGTTCTGTTAAATTTTTCCATGCTCCATTTTCATCCAAACTTTGAGTAGCAAAATGTCCATTCATTTGCCTTCCGGCAGAAGCGGGTTCGTTCTCGTGGTTGGTGTCGGCATAAAGGCTGGCAAAAAATTGTTGCGAAGTGAGTTGGCCAATAGCCATCATAAAAGTTTGATCGCGGTAATAACCTGATCTGAAATCACCATTTTTAAACACCTTGGCCCAAGCAATTTGCGCTACTTCTTTTCCATCTCCAAAAATGCCAAACTTGGCTTTTCCAGTAAGCACTTCACGCCTTCCTATTAGGCTGGCTTCGCGGCTTTCAATGGCTAATTTGTAATCTTTTAATACTTCGGCTTTAAATTCTTCAAGACTAATATTTTCGCTTGAGCGTGTTTGGGTATCACTCATGATTATCGCATTTTTTTAAGAGGTGCAAAGGTAGCCAATATTGGGGCTAAAGCAAGGTGCCAGTATGGCTGCCGCTAGCATGGTATCTATCAGGGTTTTAGATATACCTAGAGTTGTTTATAAAGTTTCTTGCGCTTTTACAAAATCGGTAACGAGGTAGGCGATCGCTTTTCCAAGCATTTCTCTTTCGAGTGGGCTGGTGCTACGCTCAGGAGAGCCTTCGCAAAGGTGTAAATACGTGCAGGGCAGGAGGGAAGCTATGGCGCGTATAAAGCTGCGTAGTTCGTTTAGGTTAAAGCCTGATGGGTTTAAGGCGCTTACCGGAAATTTAGTGAGGCAATCTAGGTCTATCTCCAAGCCAATGGGTTCTCCAACAAACGAATCGCAAAATTGCAGGAGCCGCTCCAAGCGTTCGCTATGGTTTAGAGGCAATAGGCTTTCGAAGGAAAGATATTGGAGTTGGGTATTTTTTTGAAACTGCTCTAAAATATCTTCTGAATTATAACTTTGGTGCAAGCCAAAAACTCCGTATTGGTTTAACAGTTTTTCAGAATGTGCATAGCTAAATCCATTTCCGCTGTGGCGTCCTTCTAGGGTTCTAAAGTCGCTGTGTGGATCAATGTTAATCACCGAAAGAGCTTTGCCTAAGGCTTTAACACTACCCTTTATGTTGCCATAGGCATTGTTGTGGCCACCACCAATAATAATGGGTGTTTTGCCTTGCGATACAATGCTTTCAATACTTTGCGCTACGGATTTATCAATAATGGCGGTGCTTTCTCGGAGTTGCTTTAGGTCATAGGGTTTTGTGTTATTGAGGGTCTTGGCTTCGTTTAATAAGTCAGGAAACTCTAGGGCGCCCGCCACACAAATGGAGTGTCCCGATAAAAAACGATTGCTCTGTACATTGAGCAATGCTTTTAAACTATAATCCCAGCAATTGGTGGCACCACCTACTCCTAAGTTGGCACGTATGCCTATATCTTCTTTAATACCCATCACTACAAATTGCGCTTCGCTGTGCCTTAGTTCCTCCAGTCCTTCAATTTGTTTTATGGTTTCGCCTAATTTGGTTTCTCCGGGACGTAAATTGGTAAAGGCATTGCGTTGTTTGGTTGTGAATAATTTTAACATGGCATACTTTGTTTTATTCCGTTAAGGAATACATTTTTAATTAAATGATGACCAAAATTATAGGGTAGAAAAGAGGCGGATTGCAGCGGTTTAGTAAGAATGAGATTGGCCTTTTTTCCTTTTTCAATACTTCCTAATTCACTACTTAATTCAATAGCGGCAGCTCCATTTAGGGTGGCGGCACTAATGGCTTGTTGAGGTGTCATTTTCATTTTAATGGAGGCCAAAGACACCATCAAATTCATATTCCCGCTGGGAGCCGAGCCCGGATTAAAATCGGTAGCCAAGGCAATAATGGCATTTTCTGCAATTAATTTTTGGGCGGGTGCATAGGGTATTTCTAAAAAAAGTGAGCAGCCAGGTAGCAAGGTCGCTATGGTGTTCGATTGCCCTAAAATTTTAATATCTTCGGCCGTCATTACTTCTAAATGATCAACTGACAATGCGTCAGCGGAACAGGCTTTTTTAATGGAACCCAGTGTGTTAAACTGATTTAGGTGAAGCTTTGTTTTAAGCTTATGTTTTTGAGCGGCCTCAATAATTTGCACCATGTCATCTACGCTAAAATAACCCTCTTCGCAAAAAACATCTACGTAATCGGCTAAGTTTTGGCTGGCCACTTCGGGCATCATTTCATTTATAATTTGGTGTAGGTAACCTGCATGGTCGTTGCTAAAATTTTCGGGAAAAGCGTGTGCGCCCAAAAAAGTAGTTTTTACAGGAAGAGGAAAATCTTCTCCCAGCTTTCGGGCTACTCGTAACATTTTTAACTCACTTTCGGGTGTTAAACCGTAGCCACTTTTTATTTCAATGGCTCCGGTTCCTAAATGGATTAATTCGTACAAACGCGCGGCTGCACTTTCGTATAATTCTTCTTCGCTGGCCGCTCTCAATTTTTTGGCCGAATTTAAAATTCCACCTCCTTGAGCCGCAATTTCAGCGTAGGTCATTCCGCTTAAGCGTTTGGCAAATTCATCTTCGCGAGTTCCGGCATATACTAGGTGCGTATGGCTATCTACCCAAGTAGGTAAAACCATTCCGCCTTGGGCGTTTATAGTTTCGTTGGCGCTAGGTGCTTCGCCTTGCCCCCAGCTTTCAATTTTGTCATTTTTAAGAGCTAGCCAAGCTTGTTCGGTTTCGGGAAAATGTCCTAAATCAAGCCCTCGTTTGTAGGGGCGATTTTGATCTTCGATGTGAAGAATTTTTGAAATATTGTAAATTACAGTATCCATGTTTGTAAGGTAGCAATTTATGGTTTCACTAGGCTTCGAAACTAGTTTAAAAAACTTCTTTTTACACGCAATGGCATTGCCTTTTTATTAGTTTCTTTGTTGCTATGTCAAACACTTGGGGGAAGCATTTTAGGCTAACAACTTTTGGCGAATCGCATGGTGCCAGCATTGGCGGTATTATTGACGGTTGCCCTGCGGGTTTGGCATTAAATCTAGCGGCCGTTCAGGAGGCGCTGGATAGACGTAAACCTGGGCAAAGTAAAATTACTACTCAGCGTAAAGAATTGGATGAGGTTCAAATACTATCTGGTGTTTTTGAAGGTGTTACCACCGGAACGCCTATAGGATTTAGTATTGCCAATCAAAATCAAAAAACAAAAGATTACAGCCATTTACAGGACACGTTCCGTCCTTCACATGCTGATTTTACGTACCAAGAAAAGTACGGTCATCGCGATTACAGAGGTGGCGGTAGAGCTTCGGCTAGAGAAACCGCTTGCCGCGTGGTAGGTGGGGCTATTGCCAAACAGCTGTTGCCACAAGTTAGGGTGCAAGCTTATGTTAGTAGCGTAGGGTTGGTAGAAGTAACCGAAATGTATCATCAACTGGATTTATCGCTTACGGAAAGTAATTTGGTACGATGCCCACATCCCGCGAAAGCGGAAAAAATGCAAGAGGCGATTGAAACCTGCCGTAAAAATGGAGACAGCTTAGGTGGTACTATTTGCTGCGTGGTAAGGGGTGTTCCTGCTGGGTGGGGCGAGCCCGTTTTTGAGAAATTACATGCACAGTTGGGTAGCGCCATGTTGGGTATTAATGCGGTAAAGGGTTTTGAGTATGGCAGCGGTTTTGCCGGAACGCAGATGAAGGGCTCGGAGCATAACGATATTTTTAAACCAGGTGGTGGTACCGAAGGTAATTTTTCGGGCGGCATCCAAGGCGGTGTAAGCAATGGCGAGGATATTTACTTTAAAGTAGCTTTTAAGCCAGTGGCAACCATTATGCAGGCTCAGGCTTCGGTAAATGAAAAGGGTGAGGCCGTGGTGTTGGAAGGTAAGGGAAGACACGATCCTTGTGTGTTGCCTAGAGCGGTACCTATTGTAGAGGCTATGACCAGCCTGGTTTTAGTGGATGCTTGGTTGGCATCAAGAACAAACAAAATTTAGAAATAGAACATGACAAAAGGGAATAAGGGTAAGTTGGCGCTTCATTGGAAGATAATTATTGGATTGGTATTGGGAGTGCTTTGGGCACTGTTATCCAGTACTTTAGGTTGGAGTCAATTTACCATTGATTGGATTAACCCTTTTGGCGATATTTTCATCAGCTTGTTAAAGCTGATTGCCGTACCGTTGGTATTGTTTTCTATTATTAGCGGAGTAGCAGGTTTAGGAGACCCGGCTAGTTTAGGGCGTATGGGTGGTAAAACCTTGCTATTTTATTTTAGCACCACGCTTTTGGCTGTGGCCTTGGGTTTGGTGTTGGTAAATTTGGTAAAACCCGGTAATTTTATTGATAAAGAAGCCCGGGTGGATAACCGTATTTCGTACGAGTTGTGGGCGCAAGAAACCAACCAAGAGATTAAAGATGGACAGCATTATTTGGTAAAGCCTGAGTTAGCCGATAGAGTAAAGGTTGTAAAAGAAAATAAGGGTACGCCCGTAAATGAGAAAGTAGAATCGAAGTTGGCAACAGCTGCCAGTACTAAGGATGCAGGCCCTCTGCAAGCCTTGGTAGATTTAGTACCCCAAAATATTTTTGGAGCTTTAGGCGATAACGGTGCTATGTTAAAAGTTATATTCTTCGCTTTGTTTTTTGGGGTTTCGCTACTGCTGATACCGCAAAGTAAGGCTAAGCCTGTAAAGGACTTTGTGGATGGCGCCATGGAGGTGTTTTTAAAAATGGTAGACTTGGTGATGCAGGCTTCGCCTTTTTTTGTGTTTGCTCTGTTAGCTGGTACGGTAAGTGAAATGGCCGGAGACAATGTTTCTAAGGTATTGGAAATATTTAAAGGTTTAAGTTGGTATAGTTTAGTAGTGTTTTTAGGTTTGGCCTTAATGATTTTTGCGGTGTACCCATTCATTTTAAAAATGTTTGTAAAAGCTATTAGTTATACTTCCTTTTTTAAGGGAATTAGTCCCGCGCAAACCTTGGCTTTTTCAACCTCCTCTAGCGCAGCTACTTTGCCCGTTACTATGGAATGTGTAGAAGATAACTTAGGGGTAGATAAGAAAATAACCAGTTTTGTGTTACCTATTGGGGCTACCGTAAATATGGACGGTACCAGTTTGTATCAGGCGGTAGCCGTTGTGTTTTTAGCTCAAATGCATTTAATAGATTTGACTATGGGCCAGCAACTTACTATAGTGCTTACGGCAACCTTGGCCTCTATTGGCTCGGCAGCGGTGCCCAGTGCTGGTTTAGTAATGTTAATTATTGTGTTGCAATCGGTTGGGTTAAATCCAGCTTGGATAGGAATAATATTACCTGTAGATCGTATATTGGACATGTGTAGAACGGTAGTGAATGTTACCGGAGATGCCACAGTATCAACAGTTATTGCCAAAGGAGAGGGTTTATTACATTACGACCCTGTTCGAAAAACCGACAAAACTTTTAAACCTTAAGCAAAATAGTTTAAGCATTTAAAACCGATTAAAATTTATGAAACGTCTATTAAAAATTTTTGGCGTGCTAGTAATTTTACTAGTAGCGGCCATTGTGGTTTTACCCATGGTATTTAAAGATGAAATACTAAGTAAAATTGAACAAGAAGCTGATAATTATTTAAACGCTGAAATTGGTATTGGTGATTTTGGCGTCAGTCTTTTTCGCTCCTTTCCCGATTTAACGGTTACCTTGGAAAACACCACGGTAGATGGAGTAGATCATTTTGCAGGAACCCGTTTGGCGGAGGTGGGCTTACTGAGGGTAGATTTAAATCTATTTAGCGTAATGGCCGGTAGTCAGTTTGAAATTGAAAGCGTGGAGCTTAGCAATACACATTTTGATGTATGGGTAGATTCGGCTGGAAGAGCCAACTATGATATTATGAAAAGCACCGAGGAAGATACCACTGCCGAGGAGGTGGATGATAGCAGCGATGAGCCATCCAGCTTTAAGCTAAGTTTAAAATCCTATGCCATTGATAATTTAAATATCCGGTACCGGGATGAACCCGCAGGAATGCATGCCGATGTGGTTAATTTTAGTCATGATGGAAAAGGCGACTTCACCACCGAAACAGTGGCGTTAAATACCCAAACTACGGTGGAGGCCATTACTTTTGGAATGGATGGTATTAATTACCTGAGTAAAGCCAAGCTGGAAGCCGATTTAAACGTGGAGGTTTTTATGCCTGACTTACGTATAACGTTTAAGGATAATGAGGTTTCGCTAAACGAGTTGGCGCTTAACTTTGATGGTTTTGTGGCCATGCCTGCCGATGATATTGATATGGATTTAAAGCTGAGTACGCCTAGCAATAGTTTCAAAAGTGTGCTGTCTTTAATTCCGGCTGTATATGCCAAAGATTTTGAAGGTGTAGAAACCACTGGAGAATTTTCGCTGGCTGGTTGGTTAAAGGGAACCTATGCTGAGGCTCCAGAGCAATATCCCACTTTTGGTTTTGATTTTTCGGTTAATAATGCCAGCTTTCATTATCCCGATTTACCTGCCGGTGTAGAGAATATTAATGTACAGGCCAAAATTGAAAACAAGCAAACCAATTTAGATGGAATGGTGATAGACTTGAGCAGCGCCAAAGCCACTTTAGCGAGCAGTCCAATTGAGGCGCGTATGTTGCTTAAAACGCCTATGAGTGATCCTGATATTGCGGCCTACCTTAACACTCAATTTGATTTAGCTGATATTGCCAAAGTAGTGCCTGTAGAGGGAATGGATTACGCTGGTTTACTAACGGCCAATTTAGATTTAGCCACCAAAATGTCCTTTATTGATAATGAAGAATACGATAAAGTAAAGGCAGATGGCCAGTTGAAAATTGAAAACATGGTGCTAAAAAGTGATAGCCTCCCGTATGATGTAGCCTTGCAGCAAATGGATTTACAGTTTTCGCCTCAAAACGTAAACTTAGCGGCCTTTAATGCCAAATTAGGTAAAACAGATTTGGCCGCTACCGGTGTAATTGACAATCTTTTATCTTATGCTTTACGCGATGAAACATTACATGCACAGTTTACTATTAGCTCACAATTAATAGATGCCAATGAGTTGATGGGTAGCTCCGAAACGGGTGAAGTAGAAGAAACTCCATCCGAAACAGATACAGCTACCACAGCGATGGAAGTGGTGCGTATACCGTCTAATATTGATGCCACTCTTAAGGTGGATTTACAGCAATTGCTGTACAGTACTTTTGATATTAAAAATATGAAAGGGGAAGTGCTGGTAAAAGAAGCTAAAGCGGAGTTAAACGCAGTAAAGTTAAATATGTTGAGCGGAAGCATTGCAATGGATGGAAGTTATAATAGCGCACCGCTTAAACCTGAAGTAGATTTTGATTTTGACTTAAAAAACTTTGGTTTTAAAAAAACTTTTGAAGCTTTTGAGATGGTGCAAAAAATGGCGCCTATCATGAAAAATACAGAAGGCACTTATGCTACGCAACTTCATTTAGAAGGTAAGTTGTTGGGAGATATGATGCCGGATTTAGCCACTTTACTAGCACAAGGAAAGTTACAGGCTAAAAATATTACATCTACCACCAAAACAACCCAAGGCTTGGCCAAAGCGTTTAAAAACGAAAAGCTAGAAGTACTTAGTTTAAAGGATGTCAATTTAACGTACGCTATTAAGGATGGCCGATTAGACGTAGAGCCTTTTGATATTAAGGCAGGCAATTTAACGGCTGCTGTATCGGGTTCTTCAGGTTTAGATCAAACCTTAGATTATGACATGGATGTGCAAATACCTGCTTCGGAGTGGGGTGGTGCAGAGGCGCTAGCCGGGTTGGGTTTAACCGATAATGGAAAGCTTAAAGTAAAGGTAAATATTGGAGGTACCAATCAAAACCCTAAGGTAACTACTGATTTAGGAAACCTAGCCGGTAATGCCGTTGATTTGGTAAAAAATAAGATTAACGATGAGGTAGATAAAGCCAAAAAGGAGGCGAAGGAAAAGGCCAATGCCGAATTAGCCAAGTTGGTAAAACAAGCAGAGGATGCTGGCGATAAATTGGTGGCTGCAGCTGAAAGAAATGCGACCAAGTTAAAAGCAGAAGCCAAAAAGCAAGCAGACGGTATAAAAGCAGAAGCCCAAAAGCAAGCGGACAAGGCGATGGCAGAGGCAGGAACGAATCCCTTGAAAAAGGCTGCGGCCAAAAAATTGGGAGAAGGTTTGGTGAAGAAAGCTAATGAAACGGCTACGGGTGTGGAAAATAAAGCCAATACCGAAGCCAATAAACTGGTGAATGATGCGAAAGCGCAGCGCCAAAAGTTGATTGACGATGCCAAGGCGAAGGCCAAAATTGGGAATTAGTAATTGATAGAATAAGTTGAAAACCTGCACCTATAACGTGCGGGTTTTTTTTGGAAAATTTTGATAATCAATACCAAATAGTAGATTTGGTGGTTATTTTTTTAAGCAAACATTTGACATGGGAACGAGGAGGATTTTAGGAATAGTAGTTTTTGCGGTGCTTTGTAGCGTTAGCGCTTGGAGCCAGCCCGAGTTGGGTGAGTGCGATCAAACGGTAGATGAAATGGCGGCCAGCCAATTGCCAAAGGCACTTAAAAATTGGCGCGCCAAAAATTACCGCGAAGCAGAGCGCTACCTCAAAAAGGCGGTAGATATGGATCCTAATTATGCCGATGCGCTTTACCTTTTGGGAGATTTGTATGTTAAAAAAGGCATGATAGATAAGGCTGAAGGGTTATGGCTGAAGCTTTTAGAAGTATGCCCAGAGTACATGGCGGAGGTAAAGTATTATGTGGGTGTAATTTTGCTCGAAAATGGGGAACGTGAACAAGCCATTGCTTTGTTTGAGTCCTTTTTAAAGGACCCCTCGCGAGACAGGGGGTATGATAAAGAATGTAGAGCAGCCTTGCGCGAGGCGCGTTTAAAAAATGATTTACTCACCAATCAGGTGGAGTTTAACCCCGTGCCCTTGCGCCCTTTGTGTACGCAAGAGGATGAATATTTAGCTACCATCTCACCCGATCAACAAACCATTTATTTTACCCGAAAAGCCAAAGAAGTAAACCTAAAAGATGGGCCAGCTGTGCGAATTAAGATGGTGGAACGATTTACTAAAAGCACGCGAAATGACAACGGTAGCTTTGGGGTAGGAGAATTGATGCCTTCGCCTTTTAATGAAAGCTTTAATGAGGGAGGCCCAAGTATTACAGGCGATAATTGCGAATTGTATTTTACCGTTTGTACGGATATAAAGGGCTACACCAATTGCGATGTATATTATTGTGATAGAGATGCATACGGTTATTGGACAACCCCCAGAAGTGTGGGCGATCATATCAACTTAAGAGATGCTTGGGAAAGTCAACCTACGGTAAGTGCCAATGGCGATGAGTTGTATTTTGTAAGCAATCGGAAAGGCGGTATAGGTGGTTTAGATATTTATAAATGTACCCGTTTGCCTAATGGCAGATGGAGTAAACCGAAAAATTTAGGTAGGGATGTAAACACTCGCGAAAACGAAAAAACACCTTTTATTCACCCCGATGGTCAAAGCCTGTACATTGCCTCTAATGGTATAGAAGGCTTGGGGGAATATGATTTATGGATGTATCAAAAGGAAACTGACAGCACTTGGATGCCGCCTGAAAATGCTGGTTATCCCATGAATGACAATAAAAACAATATAGGCTTAATGGTGAGTCTTAATGGCCAAAACGGCTATATGGCCTCCAAAAAATTTAAACCATTAAATGGTTACGATCTTTTCACCTTCCCGTTGCCCGAACGCATTAAACCACAGCCAGTGGTATTGGTTACCGGGAGGTTGTTAAAAGATGATTTGAACCCAGCGGAAGGGGTAAAATTGGTACTTAAAAATTTATCCAGCGGAGGCATGGATACTTTGGGGGTAAACCAAGCTACCGGTAATTATGCGCGTGCCTTAGCTGCCAATGACAACGAGGAGTTTTTACTTTACTTGAGCCACCCTAACTATGCATTTAGCAGCGTGTATATTACTAAAATGCAGGCAGATGAATACGGTGTGGTTGAGAGTAAAATACGTGCTTTGGAGCTGGGTATGGATAAATCTTTTGCGATAAACGATGTGGTTTTTGGCCCGGGACAAGCTTACTTAAATGCGGCTAGTGTAAGGGCATTAAATGCTTTTGCCACGTATTTAATTAAAAACCCCGATATGAAAATAGAGATAGAAAGCCATAGCAGTCCGAGCGAAGGGGGAGATGCGAAATCTATTTCAAAGGAGCGTGCAAAGTCGGTGTACAATCACTTGCAATCGGTGGGTGTACCATCATCTCAAATAACATTTAAGGGCTATGGAGCCAGCCGTCCTTTGGTGTTAAAAGAAGGCGAAGAAGGAAGTCAGCAGCGTATTTCGTATCGATTACGATAAGTAGAGCTTGGGCAGTATGCCTTTAGAAATGCCAATACGTTTGTAGCAAATGAGCGCCTCGGTTTTGGTGGTAGATTCTAGTTTTCGGTGGACTAGCAGAATTCCAAAAAAGTACTTATTTACGGTTACTACGTAGCGGTTACCGTTTTGCACGAAAACTTTAATGGAGTGGTGATTGGCTTTGGCTTTTTGCAAAATCACAAAGCCGCGAGGTAATTTAGGTTGAGTCATAGTCAAAAAAAAAAGTCGCTACAAATGAGCGACTTCTTTATTATCCGAAAATGAACCTTACATTCTCCTTTCTTTAATTCTTGCGGCTTTACCGGTAAGCTCTCGCTGATAAAAGATACGTGCTCTACGCACTTTACCTTTTTTATTGATTTCAATTTTTTCGATTGCTGGCAAGTTTACTGGGAAAATACGCTCAACGCCTACGTTACCAGAAATTTTACGAATAGTAAAAGTTTCGGTAGGGCCTGAACCTCTTCTTTGCAATACTACACCACGGAAAAACTGTGTACGTTCCTTAGTTCCTTCCTTAATTTTGTAATACACGGTAATAGTATCACCGGCACCAAATTCTGGAAATTCTTTGCGAGCTACGTACTCTTCGTTTACAAATTTTAATAAATCCATCTTAAATAAAAATATAATTTGCCAAAAGCCAACATTCGCAATTTTTGCCAGAGGTTGAATTTCAGTTGCTTAGCTCTTAGTTTAATAAATAACTAAGCAGGCCGCAATATTACGCTAAATGTTTGGAACTTAGAATGCTTGAAAAGCAAATTTTAAAAATAGATCGCCTAAATTGAGTGTGGATCTTCATCAATCGGTTAATGTTGCCTTTTACAGCAGCTTAATACCGTCTTCCCCAATGCTAATCAGCTTTTGTTTAAACAAACCACCAATGGCTTTTTTAAATGTTTTTTTGCTCATGCCTAACTGGGCAACAATGGCTTTAGGGTCGCTTTTATCATGAAGCGCTAAATGCCCGTCTTGCTCTTTTAGTTTATCTAAAATAATTTGGGCATTGGGCTCCACATTTGAGTAACCTTGCTTTTGAAGACTTACATCAATTTTATGGTCTTCTCTAATTTGCTTTACAAAACCTTTAATCCGATCTCCGGGTGTTATAGTTTTAAAAACTTCATTTTCATAAATAAGCCCTAAGTAGGCATTATCAATAATTACATTAAAGCCTAGCGGTGTTTGGTTGCCCACCAGTAAATCTACTTCTTGGTTGTACTTTAAAGGAATGTCTTCTTTTTCAATCCAGTTTTCAATTTTAGAAGAAGCCGCAACACGATCGGTCATTTCATCTAAATATACATATACCAAATAGGAGTGACCCGCTTCCAGCCTTCCGTTTTGCTCAATAAAGGGAACCAGTAAATCTTTCTCTAAACCCCAGTCCATAAAGGCACCTACAGCTGTTTGTTGCTTTACTTTTAAATAAGCAAACTCACCCACTTGGGCAAAGGGCTTGGTGGTGGTGGCAATTGGGCGTTCTTCACCATCTAGGTAGATAAACACTTCTAAGCTATCGCCCTCGTTAAGGCCTTTGGGCACCCATTTCATAGGTAGCAATACATCCTCACCCTCTGTGTTCTCTAAAAAGAGTCCCACGCTGGTGTATCTATTAGCGATAAGGGTGTTGTATTTTCCTAGTTCCATTACGGTAGTTTTAAGCGAGCAAAGATGGAAAGAAAATGTGGGTGTGTGGTTTTGTTGATTGGTTATTTGTTGGTTTGGGAATGACGGTATTTTTGTTGCTTCTTCTCAGCGTTGCCGTAAGTGCACTTTTAAGTATCACTTGACTTGTGTTACCCAATATCATTGAATTTTTTCAAATCACTTTCTGCTTCTTTTAATTTTAGGTTTAGGTCCACTTTTTCATTGAACTGTTTACTTCTTAAAATTGCTGATTTAAGCCTGGCAACTTCCTTTTTCAATTGGTCTATTTCCTGTTGGTTCTGTAGGATTGAATCCATAGACTTTTTAGACAAGTCAGGCTTTCCTGTAAGTTGAACACAGAGGTCTTTATACACTGCATCCAATGAGCTTTTAAGATTGAATTGAAAGGGTGTGTTTGCCATATCAAACCAATCTGAGGTAAAAGCCCAATCAATAACCGAAACGTCTTCATTTGTGGGGTGAAGGTGCTTTGCTGCTGTACAAATATAGGCTTGATTCTGAAATTCAACCCAAAATACTATGTGGTATGGAATGGACTTATTAATGATTTCAAGGATTTTAAGGATGCCGGACTGCTCTTTCAACTCTACCTTGAAAATCTGAATTTCCTCAATATCCTTAGCATCTAAATTTATTGTATCCGCAGAAAGCTTATGAGTCCATGTAATACGTTGAATACAATCAGTGAATAGCTTCTTTTGCTTGGTGTTGGTGTATTTATCAAATGCATTCTTCGGAACAACACGACCTACTTTGGTTCTGGAAGGTAAGTTGAAGAAGTCCATTTATCGCACGATTAAAAATGACACTAATTTGAAGTCTTCAATTCCTTTTATCTTTTCTTGCAATGCGGTTGTACCGCCTGCTTTGAATAGACTTAGCACTTCTTTTTCTTCTTCTTTTTGAAGGATTGTACTAATGCTGTGCTTTAGTAAAGACGAATACTCATCCATTTCATGGTAGTCATCTGTTTGTTCGCTTAACTCCTTGCAAACTTCTTCTATCGGTTCTGTTTTTCCTTTGCAGAGCATACGCATCGCATCCAATATCTTTTTGGAATCTACATGATTAAGAATAAGTTCACCGCTCATTTTCATATACACTAAATAGTAAGGGTGCAGCCTGTTCAGCTTATTGATATTGACACTTGAATTGACATTCTTCAGAACGAATATTACTCCGCTTTCGAGTATTGGTGTTGATTTGACTACCGCATGCAGCCCTTCAGGAATATTCTTTAACTCTCCGTACTCTTTAATCATGTTAGATAGGTCCACCCTAAAGTCATTCAATCCAAGGTCGGTAATACTTACACCTTCTCTCAAATCTTCCAAGTCAATTACTTCATCCTGTAATCTTTGGAGTTGAATTTTACGGTATTCTAAATCTTTCTCTTCGGTATTGAGAATGTTGTCATCACCTGTGCTTGCCATGTTACTGATCAACATCTTATTCTCTACACGTTGTTTCAGGTTGATATAATTGTCGAGCGTTACATCAGGCCAAAAGTTGACCATAGTAATGCTGTCATTCTTTGAGCCAATTCTATCAATACGTCCAAAGCGTTGAATAATTCGCACTGGATTCCAATGAATATCGTAATTGATTAGTAAATCACAATCCTGAAGGTTTTGACCTTCTGAGATACAGTCTGTAGCTATCAATAAGTCAACTGAGTCGGATATTCTTGGATATAATTGAGCCTTGTCCTTAGACAATGGCGAAAAGCAGGTAAGAATTGCATTCAGGTCTGAAGGTATTTTCTTGGTGGTGCAAATCTTTCTTGAACCTGTAATAAGTGCTGTATTGATACCGTAATCGTCTTTGAGCTTTTCACTGATATTCTCAAAAAGATAATTGGCTGTATCGGCAAAAGCCGTAAATACAATTGCCTTCTTATTATTTGGGTTGAAAGGTTCTTGAACCTTGTTGTTCAGCAGTTCAATTAAACTTTGAAGTTTGGCATCATTTGCTCCTGTAATATCCACCACCTTGCCCCAAAGGTGATTCAGTACTGTTAAATCTTCATTTAAGTCTTCCTGCCATTTGGTAGTGTCCATATCAGCGATATGCACCTTGATTTTCTTCCCGATTACCTGTTCTTCATCTGCCCAATTGGATTCAAAGTCGTAATTCTCATAAGTTTCTTTTGCTTCTAAGACCTTGTGTATGCCTTCATAGTCACCCAAGTCTCCCTTTTCAATGGTTTTAATGGCACTTTCAATCTGACCAATAATACCTTCTAAGGTGAGGCGAAATGAATCAACAGAACTCTCTAAACGCTTGAGTAAGTTGATACGCATCAATATTCTCAAACTTATCTCTCTATCTACTTGACTTAATTTCCCTGAACCTGAACGTACTTCTTTGTCGTACAAATCAGCATAAGCTTGAACCTTGCTTGGTAGTATGTAATTCAATGGTGTATAAACAGATAAATTGAGTAACGTAAGCTTCTCAGCTATATCTACATAAGTTACATCGCCTGAATGTGTTAAAGGACTTTGAATGGATACTGGCTTGTTACGTGTAGGAAATTTGCCAATGGCTGTGGTGTCGTAATAGGTAGTAATGTGCTTTCTTGACCTTGCTATGGTCAGTGAATCCAATATCTCAAAGAAGTCAAAATCAAGCATATCTAGGAGCTTCTCAGTAGTTCTCTCATTTGTTTCGTACCTGCTCCAAATGTTAAATGCTTGTTGTGCCTTGCGGAAGATTTGATCTATTCCACTTTGAGTATCTAATTTGCCGTCAATGTTTTCTGATTCACCTTCATAAGCTAAAGCTAATTGGTTTCGTAAATCATTAAACCTGTTATTTACAGGGGTTGCAGAGAGCATGAGCACCTTAGTTTCAATGCCTTCTTGAATGACCTTACGCATCAATTTCTGGTAACGATTCTCTTTGCCTACTACTGTATTGTTGTTTCTAAAGTTGTGTGATTCATCAATGACAATTAAGCCATAATTCCCCCAATTGACTGACTCAAGGTTACGACCATTACTCGTTCCACTTTCACGACTTAAATCGGTATGAAATAACACGTCATACCTAAATCGGTCTGAGGCTAATATGTTGTTCTTATCGTTGTGGCGGTAGGTGTTCCAATTCGCTTCTAATTTCTTGGGGCAAAGCACCAAGACATCTTTGTTCCGCATTTCGTAATACTTGATTACGCCTAATGCAGAGAAGGTCTTACCTAAACCTACGGAGTCAGCTAAAATGCAGCCTTTGTACTTTTCCAATTTGTTGATAGCACCGATTACAGCATCCTGTTGGAAGTTGTAGAGCTTTTGCCATACTAAGGTGTCTTTAAATCCAATCTGCTCATTTGGTAAGTTGTCTAAAGAGAGGTCATCTAAGAAGTCGTTGAATATGTTGTAAAGGGTAATGAAGTAGATAAACTCTGGGCTGTTTTCCTTGTAGGCACTCTCAAAGTAGTCTTGTACTTTTTGGGTTACATCTTTTAAATCTTCTTCATTTTCCCAAACTTGATTGAAGTAATCCAAAAAAGCTATGCTTTCAGGATAATCTACTTTATTTATGAAAGTTGGGAATCCTTTTTTGTGCGTAATTCCCAAATCGGAAGTGGTGAAACCACTGACGTTAGAATAGGCTGAAGCTTCTTCTTTGCGTTTTGCAATGTGAATCATCCCATTTAGGGGTTGATTGTTGAGCTTGTTTGATTTGAAGGTGACTTTTTCCTTGACCCAACGAGAACATTCTTTGGCTATGGCTCTTTGGTTGAGCTGGTTCATGAGTCTCAATTCAAACTCACCACCACATAGCTCAGATTCCCTATAAATATGCGGAATGTAGAACCTGCGACTTTCCTTTTGAAACTTCTCTTCTATAAAGGTAGGGGAGCTAAAAATGAAGCGTAACTCATCCACCTGACCCAATTCTTTTTTGAGAGCTTCAAAGGCATAAATTGAAAAGGTAGAAGCGGCAATACTGAGTTTGCTACCTTTACGAATCGTTTCCTTTAAATCATCGCCTAAGCGCGTGTTTACGTTATCAATTAGCTTCATATATCCCTATCCATTACTCAACTGGCTCTAACATTTCTCTGAGTGTTTCATAACTCGCCACTTTTTTGAACTGTACTTCTTTACCGCCAATAGAATCGAAGTGTTGTTCTGCACAGTGGATTTTCAACTTCTCAATCTCTCTTAATTCCATATCAGAATCAGATCCCTTGGTCTCTGCTACGAAATAGATATGGCGTATTTTATCTTTATCGAATACGATTGCCCAATCAGGGCTGTAGTTGGCCACTGGCGTAGACACATAGAAACTCTTTGGAAGCTTGGCGTAAACCACTACTTCGGTGCTGTTTTCTAAGGCAGTGGCAAAGTCTGATTCAATCTTAGAGTCTGAGGTAAGGAAGTCGTAAATGTGCTTCTTTAGTAATTCAGATTTGCGCAAGGCGAATTTATCATTGGTAAATACGGTCTTGGCATCATGCCTTTCTTCGGTTTTGTGATAGACAATGTTGTTGATTATGAGGCTTGCCTTTGCTTCATTAATCAGCTTGCTACACTTGGCAATAAACTCTTCAGGGTTCTTACGAATCAATAAGAACTTCTCTTGCTTTATCTTTTTGAGAATCTCTACTATGGTTTTTCTGGTAAGGTTGGTTTTTACTTCAATTTCACCAACAACATCATAGACCGTATTGGAGTAGAGGTCGTTTTTCAGCTTTAAGTATTGGCGTTTGGATTCTCGCACCAAACTGCCTTCTTTCATCTCTTCAGCTGTACCATCTTCTAATTCTCCTGTCTTTACTTCATATACACGGTCACCAATGTTGAGTTGTGCATCTATTTTAATTTTGGCATCTTGAATGAGCTGGTCTGTATCAAACTGTACCTCGTAAATGGTTTTGAGGTTAATCTTCTCCCAAAGTGCCTGAAATTCTTTCTTAGCGAAGTTCTTGTTGGTGTTGAGCACAACTGTCTGACGTTCGTCTTCTGGCTTGAACTCTGCACCTGTATAAATGGTTTGCAGTAGTTTACAGACAGATTCTTTGAAAGGTTCAAGCTTTTCGGGTAAAGGAACTTTACCTTGCTCAATGAGTTCTTTTCCCTTTGGTGTGATCTTGTAGTCTTCATCAATAACTTCACCAACAATAAGTTTGAATTGAAGCTTCTTGGCATCATCTTCTGTGAGGCGTAATTCTTCACCTTGCTCATTGATAATGACCTTGCTTACGAAGTAATCTACTTCTGCTTTTTGTGGACGGTCTTTAAGTGTATCGGTTATCTCGCGTTGTAGCCCTTTTGCAAAGGCTTCATAGCTCTCAGAAGCAATTACAGTAAGCTTATTCAACTCATGTACCTGGTCGCCAACTAACTCAAAATCTTGACGGACTCCACGCTTATCAACACACAAACGCATTCCACGACCTACTTCCTGTCTACGTCTGGTTAAACTGCCGCTTTCAGCATGTTTTAAGGCACAAATCTGAAATACATTCGGGTTATCCCAACCTTCTTTCAAGGCAGAGTGCGAGAAGATAAATCGTGTAGGTTCTTCAAAACTCAATAACCTTTCCTTGTTTTTCATGATCAGGTCGTAGGCAGAAACATCTTCAGATTCTTCCTTACCCCGTTTTACTGTAGGGTCTACGGTTTTACCTTTCTTGTCTATTGAGAAATAGCCATTGTGTACTTGGGCTGCATCATCTCTTTTGAGGTATTCACCAAAGTTAGTAGGCATATAGCCTTTATGCACTTTGCTTGGGTCTGTATCTTTTAAGAAGTCGTTGTACTCCTGCTGAAATAGGTCTAAGAACTCATTCTTGACCTTATCGTACTCTTCTTCAAATATCTGAGCGTATTCGCCTAATGCTTGCTCTCCTAATTCATCATACACACGGTATTTCTCTACGGTATCAATGAAGAACAATGACAATACTTTAATGCCTTGACCAAAAAGCTGCTTTTCCTTTTGCAGGTGTGAGAGGATACATTCTCTAATCTGTACCCTGCGGAAGGCATGCTCATCATTATCATTGAGTATGTCGCCTGGGTAAATATCCTGACCACCAACAACCACTTTATTGAGGTAGCCGTTAATCTCCGTAACTGTTTGGTTTTTGTAAGCTGGCATATTGCCTGATTGCTCATAGAGGTTATAGCCTTCTGCAACTTTTACACGCTTTTTGGAAACCGTACCTGCATTGCTTCTTTTTTCATGTTCAATCCATGCAAAAGGTGGTTTGGAGGTACTTAGACTAATGCTTTCTAAATACATATAACCCGTAGTGCCTGTTGAGCCTTTTAGGTTGATTCCTTTTACCTGTATTTTCTTAACCAACCGCTTGTTGTAGGCATCCAAAGCATCTAAACGATAGACCTTATTGTATTCTTCGCCTTTGGCATGAGTTGCAGAATATCTTATTGTGAAAAGTGGATTAAAACTTTGCATACTATCCAAAGTCTTTGACCCTTGCTTGCCTACAGATTGAGGTTCATCAATGATAAGAATAGGATTTGTAGAGGCGATAATGTCAATTGGTCTTCTCGTTCCAAACTGGTCAAGTTCACGATAGATTCTATTCCCTACTTGATTCTTTAATTCCCCCGTTTTCTTATCAACCTTAGGCGAAGAAAATGCCTGGGTATTGATAATCATCACGCTAATACGGCTATCAGAAGCGAAGTTCTCAATATCCTGTGGACGACCAGAGTTATAAATGAATGGATTGATCTTGTGCCCGTAAAGTTCCTGAAAGTGGTCTTGTGTTACCTGAAAAGACTTATAAACTCCTTCACGAATGGCAATGCTGGGTACAATAACAATGAATTTGCTCCAACCGTACTTTTTATGCAGCTCGTACATGCTGCGGATATAGGTATAGGTTTTACCTGTACCTGTTTCCATTTCTATGGTGAGGTTGTAGCCCAACTTTACACCTTTAGGGCGTTCAATCTGTTGGCTTTCATGCAGGTCGTTTTTCTTTTGGACTTCCTGAATGTTTTTGAGCAGCTGAGGCTCTAATATCTGTATGGCAGAATTACGGTAGCCAATTTCTTCTTCTATCTCAAACTCTATGGTTTGAACCCCTGTAGCTGCTTGCTTTGCCTTCTTTATGAGTTCTTTGCTTCGCTCTAAGGTGAAGCGATTTGTTTTGAGAGGTTGTCCTTCAAAACAATCTACTACAGCTTTTACAGCCTGTACCTGAAAGTCTTGTTCTTTAAATTGTAATTTCATGACTTTGAAGTTTTATAGGCTTGTTGAGGATGGTTTGGCATATCGGGTATCGTGTATTCTATTTTACCTTCTTCTCGCATGGGTTTTATAAAATTGTGCAACAAGTACTTCTCTTGTTTGGTGAGTATTGTTGAAAGCTGTTTTACTGATAGTTCTCTAACAGAGCACAATTCACAGATAAACTCTTTAAGACGCTCCTTGTCTGTAGTTCTTCCTGTAAATTCAGTCAGTTTTTCTTTTATACCTGTGGCGAACTGGTTCACTAAGTCTTCTCGAACTGGTTCACTTTCTAAGTGAACTGGTTCACTAAGGTCATGAGGTGGTGTACTAAGGTTATGAGGTGGTGTACTAAGATCTTGAGGTGGTGCACTAAGGTTTTTTCCAGGCACATAATAGGTCGCTCTTCCTTTTCCTTTGGGAGACAATAAATCCTTTTTACTTAAATCTCTTAACTCGGCACTTGCTTTAAGTGTTTCAAGATTGTTGGTTTGGCGATACGTAGAATTATCTACAGCTCCCATTTCCTTTACGAGTATCAAGCCTCGTTTTTGGTTTTCATTTAAATCAAATGCATCAAAACCACTAAGCCATTTCAAATCTTCAGAGCCCAGGAAGTGGTGTAGCAACAAACGCGCTGTAAAGGTGTTTCTGCCATGGTCGCTTTCAAAAGTAGGAGGGAGCAGATTTGCCATTTCCATGAGCTTGCGCATAGTATTGATACCCGAACCTTTGGTTTCAGCCAAATTTGTTTCGTGAAAAACGGCTGCAATATTGGGGTTACGATTTTTAGAACCTGGCTCGCCTAAATGGTCTTCGGGTTTTAAGGAGAACCCCGGGTTTTTTATTTCTAAGCGGTTGCCATAGCGGATGATTTGTATGGGCTGGTGTTCGCGGTAACTTCTATGAATCAGTGCATTTACAATTGCCTCACGAAGCACCCTACTTGGCAGACCTACGCTTTCGGCTTGTAGCTCTCCTTCGGGCAACAAAAAGCCTTTGGGTAAGTCATCTGTTATTTGGCTAAAAACCCGTTGCACCATTTCTAATAAAGAGCCACGCATGTCAATGGTGGTAAATCTGTTTTCAGGATCTTCTACCCACTCATTGCCCGGTACTCTAATATAATCTACCCGAACCATGGGCAACAGCCTGCGGTGTGCCATACGGCTACCAAACAGTAATAAACCAGCATAGGTGGGCAAGTATGCGCCTTCTACTTTTTTAGCACAACCCAAACTATACAACAGGTCTTCGTTGCTGTATTGCAGCTCTTCTGCAAAGGGGTTTACATTGCTACGTAACTTTCGGTAGAGCTCAATAGCATCTTCACTAATATCTTCCCAAGAAGATTCTTGTACAAGGGTGCCATCTAAGGTTTCTTCTTTGTTATAAAAAACAAGAAGGTCATCATCTGTACAGCGCTGGTCGCTGCTGCCAATTCTGCGGTATGCGCCCCTTGGTAAACCTTCATTTTTAAAATAAACGGGCTTTATACCTGCTGCCGCTTCGGGTATAAAAACCTTAATAATAGTAGCATTGCCTATGCGTTCTATTTCTATTTGTGGGCGTATGGCAACATTAAACATACCCGCACATTGGCTGCTAATATCTAACTGTAATTTATCTGGGTTTTCTACACCTGCTGTGGTATATGATGGGAAAAGTGATTGGGTTTCTTCTTCTATACCCAATAAAATATACCCACCACCTAAGCCAGGCTCGTTGCTAAAGGCACAAACCGTTTCCATAATAGACCGGTCAATGGCAGAACCTTTTTTAGCCTCGATGTAGTTGCACTCATCAGAATGATTGAGTTGATCTATTAATTCTTTTAAATCCATTTATTTCAATGCTCAATGGTTAATTATCAATGTTTAATGCCTTTTGAGGACTTTATAATTGACGTAATTAGTTTGATTAATTCTTGAGCATCCGCATACAAACTTTCAAATGCTTCTTTTTCTAAATAGTCCGTAGCTGATAATAGCTCTAACCAATACAAGGTCTCGTTGCACTCTTTCTGTGCAATGGCCATTTTATGAATAAAATCTTTTTTTGATTCTCCCTGTTCTGCTTCACGATACAATGCGCCAACTGCTGTCCCCGAACGAAGCAATTGCTTACTCATTACATACTCGTTCTTTTGAGCAGCCAAGAACTTATAAGCCTTCACAACTCGAACCGCAAAAGCAAAACTCTTATCCTTTATAGCATTCACTTTACCCATAATTGACCATTAACCATTTACAATTGACCATTGATTTAGATTACTTTCATCTCCGTCTCCGGACTCAATTGCTTCAACAATTGCTTCACATTGGTTTTGGCAGTATCATTCTTAAAACCACTGTCTTTAAACACAATACGCAAGGGTTCTTCTTTGGCTATGGCTTTAGCAAAGGCCTCATCTATACCACTATCAAAACAAGCATACAAGGAATTTTCCGCTACCTTGAATACCTGTTTATCCGCTACCAAGGCGGACTCAATTTTGAGCGATAAGGGTAAACCCCAATCTAACATGACTTGTGCCAATAAATCATCTGCAGTACGGTCTGACTTTACATTGTCTCCAAAGAGGTCTAAGTTGTTTTGGTCATAATCCTGCGGCTTATAATAGACATCTTGCATATTGCTACTGTCAAGGCGGTAAGCTCGAAATCCATAATCTATATCTGCCCCTGAATCTTCCTTTACTTTGCTAGCAGCTCTTCTAATACGCTCTTTACCTATTTGAGGTATTGTTCTGAACCCCTTTTTGTATGCTTTATCAGATTCATCAATACTCTCAGGAACTTGAACCATTATAAACCTTCTATTACCACCATCTTTTGCATTTAATTCTAAGGTAGAATGAGCTGTAGTTCCTGAACCTGAAAAGAAATCTAATACGATAGCGTTTTCATCTGGTGCACAGGTGTATTCAATCAAATCATTCAAGAAGTCAACCGACTTGGGATTGGTAAAGTCAATATCTCCCATTATCTGACGGTACTTCTTTGTCGCACCATCCGTGGAATAGGCAGCACCTGCCATCACAGATTTTGGTTTAATTCTTTTTAAAGCTCCTTCTTGTTCGAGATAGTCCTTTTCATAGATATTATACTTGTCACCTGATTGTACTTCACGACCTAATAGGCTCTTTAAGCGGAGCTTTGCAGTATCTTTTCCCCATCTCCATCGACCTTCCACACCATTTGATTTTATTGGAAGCGCTTCTACACTATAAGTATCATCTTGTTCCAATGATACTTCACCGTTTTCAGGGTTAACAAAGAATGGATAAAACATATTGGGACGTTCTGCTCTTGTATCAGGTCCACCACGCTTTCTAAGTTCAATTAGACGGTATTTACCTTCATCATCTTCTTCCTTGTAATCAGATAGTTTTTCTTCTGGAAGTGACAATCCATACTCTTGAAACTCATCTGTTTTCACATACATCAACAATCTCTCATTAGCTGTGGCAATGTATTTTTTATCGTTTCTACCTTTTAGATTACTAACTACTACTAAGTCAGCTATGAAATTCGTTTCACCGAATACATCATCTAAGAGTTTCTTTAAATTATGAGCTTCATGGTCGTCAATTGAAGCAAAAATCACCCCATTCTTGTTAAGAAGATTTCTGGCTAATTTCAATCTTGGGTACATCATACTTAACCAATTTGAGTGGTAACGACCTGCTGTTTCTTGATTAGCTACCAACCGTTGGTTGTACTCGTCCTTCTGTCCGCTCTCAATCAGTTCTTCTTGGGCATCCTTGCTAAAGTTGTCTTTGTACACAAAGTCCTTCCCTGTGTTATAAGGCGGGTCTATGTAGATCATTTTAATCTTTCCCAAATAGCTTTCTTGCAGTAGCTTCAGCACTTCTAAGTTGTCGCCTTCTATGTAGAGGTTTTCGGTATTGTCAAAATCTACAGAGTCTTCCCGTACAGGTCGTAGGGTTTTGGTAGTGGGTAGGTTGGCGGTTACTATGGCTTCTCGTTTCCCTGGCCACTCCAATCGGTAGCGTTCTTTGTTGCCTTCTACCACAGCATGGCTTAGTTCCTGTTTTAGCAGATCAAAGTCTATGGCTTTGCCATCTGCACCTTCTGTAACGCAGTTAGGAAAAAGGGCTGCTAACTTTTCAAAGTTTTCGCTGGCAAGGTCAGGGCTTTTCATGTCAAGATTATCGGTACTCATTGGGCGTGTATTTTTAATTGACCATTCACCATTATCCATTGACAATTATTCAAGTCGGGTGATTTAAGGTCTAATTTATCTGTATCCATCGTCTGTGGCTCTGTGTTTACTTCAATGTTTTTAGGGCAAGCTCTAAGGCTTGTTTTTTATGCTCTTCGTTTTCTATGGTTTTTAGCACCTTATCGGCTAACCAAAGTGTAAGCAGGTCTTTTTGTGGCTGCTTGAATATTTTGGATAGGGCAACTATGTCTTCCTTCCTAAAATAGCGGTCGCCACGCTCCATTTTGCTAAGCATGGCAGTGTCCATCTCCAAGGTTGCAGCCAACTGGCGTAGCAGGATATTGTTTGCTTCTCGTAGCTCTCTAATCTTATCACCAATCATGTTTGTCTATTCTTTAAGTGACTTGACAAATTTTGGACAATATAGAGAAATGCCACGGGATTATAATATTACAGAGTAATAAAGTTTAAATATTTAAGTAGAGAAGATAAGTAGGGCTAAATGCACAGTTAGTTTACGAGGTTGAATAGCAGGAGAGGCTAAATAAACTACTATTTAAGCACACATGGAGGTTTACCAAGTTGCGTAAATGTGTGGTAAAACAAAACATAATAACCCTAGCTATTGAAACCGTTAATGGCTATATTACAAAGCCCGCGTTTAGGGTTTAGTAGCTCTAAAAAACGGGAATTAATTATTGGGGTTTTAAGTAGTATTTCTAATGGTGAACAGTTAGACTAACCTCTTGCGCTGTAAATACCCAGTTTACCTATAACCGCACTTTTCGTAAGATTATAGATGAATCAATCTTCTTTTTTCAATATACCCATCTTGCTCTAGTTGGATGTGGTAAACCCCGGCAGGTAGCTGGCTTATATCAAGTGTTGACTTTGTTTCGGAAATAGGTTGGTACATCAATGTTTTGCCGGTAATATCTATGATTTTTAGCGAGCAGTTTTGGCTGTTGAGGTTATCCCATTCTACAAACAATTTGTGTTTTGCGGGGTTCGGGTACACCTTGGCATTTAGGCTGTAATCTTCTAATCCAAAACCAACGTATTGCAAGCAAGCTGAGGTATCTAAACAACGACCTATCATTACAATGCAGGCATAAGCACCATCAATTGTGGGAATAAAAAATGGGTTAGTAGCTCCGCTAACAATAGTGTTTGAGTCGCAATTAAACCATTGGTAGGTAGCATTGGTTAGTGGTGCCAACAGCAGGCTGTCATTACTTTGGTTAATGGGTGCTTTTGGGTTTAACACTTCCAAGCTCAACCATACTACACTATCACAACCCTGCATGTTTTGCAAAGTTTCTTGATATACCCCGGTAGATGTTTGCAATGTAGCACCAAAAAATATGCCCTCTCCTTCGCAAATAGTATCCGAAATATAGGATACATCCGGAGATAAAGTATCTACAGTTATGGTAACAATACTGTCGCAAAAATTGGCGGTAGTTAATGTGTCTATATAAACACCTGGTGTTTTTCGCCATACGCCACCCAAGTAAAGGCTATCGCTAGAGCACATCATAACGGTATCAATACCTGTTTGTTGGCACGAAAAGAAATAAGCCGCACCCGAATAATTATTAAAGGGTACTTGAAGGTTTTCGCCATAAGCACCAATCATAGCCGATCCATTTTTCAACTTTACATCACAGCCAAAAAGGTCGGCATCATCTTGGTCGGAAGCCACCATTTTTTGAATAATATTCCAGTTTCCTTGCCCATTAGATTCATACAGGTAAATGGCCCCACTGGCTGGATGATAAACCGAGGCTACTAGGTTAGAGTCTTCTTCCATGGCGCCAACCAAGGCTCTTGAACCTGATATATCCACGGCATTACCAAAATGCCCATAAGAACCACGATGTACGGATACTAGCTTATCCACTTCATTCCATTTTCCAGCCGAGTTGTGTTGAAACACATAAGCCGCTCCAGCTTGGTATATCGAGTCTTGTCCAAAAGCATTAAAGCTATTACCGGTAGCGCTTACAATAATAGCCGAATCTGAGATAGCCACAGCGTTACCAAATTTATTACTAGCCCTTCGATCAGAGTTCACAATTTTTTGCGTTTGCACCCAATTGTTACCGCTATTTCGTTTAAAAATATAAGCAGCGCCAGCTTCAGGCATTGATGCTAAGCCAGAGGTGTCATGGTATTCGCCATATGCACCTACTATTAATTCATCGCCATTAATATCTACCGCACAACCAAAATTTTGCCCTTGATCCATATCCGAAGCCGTTAGGTGCGCCACCTGTGTCCAAGTGTTGGCAATTGTTTGTTCAAATACATAAGCCGCTCCAGGGTTGTTTGGCACATAGGGAGTAAAAGAATCAAAATGTAGGTCACCCACCAAAATGCGAGTTCCGGAAATTGCAACAGACCAACCAAAGTCTCCATAATCAACATTTGTAGAACCTTCAATTCTTTGAATCTGTGTCCAAGTATCTGTTACTGCATTTCTTTTAAAGATATACGCTGCACCCCCTTGATAGAGGGTTGTGGAGGAGTAGTTTATAGCACCTACTACAGCAATATCGCCATTTATGGCTACGTCATAGCCAAACAGCTCGGCCGTTTGCCTTACACTGGCGGTTAGTTTTTGATGTACCACCCAGCTACCAGTGCTATCTTTTTTATAGATGTAGGCAGCACCAGATTGGGTGTGGATAAGTGTTGTCCCATTTACGGAGTCTTCATAGGCAGATCCTGCGATGGCGTAATCGCCAGAATAATCGATGGCCGCACCGAAATTATTAGAAACTTGACGGTTAGGAGCCGTAAATTTTTGAATTTCGGTGTAGGCCTGTGCCACACTTTGGTTACTAAATAGGGATAAGGTTAAAAGGAATAAAAGGGGGCGTATCATCAGGTGAGTCTTGGTTGGGACAAAAGTAAATATTACTTAAAAATGATATGGTGTAAAAAACGGAAGTCTAGTACAATTTGAAGTAATTATCGTGTCGTTTTTGTTCTTCTTTTAATAAAGATGTTGGTTTGGCTCCTGTAAATTTTTTAAACTCTTTAACCATGTGAGAAAGGTCGAAGTAGCCCATGTCAAAAGCAAGTTCATCTAAAGGTTTGGCAGGTGAATATTGCAATTGGTAATATAGTTTTCTAAATCGGGAAATAGACAAAAGGTTTTTGGGTGAGATACCCACGTGTTCATTAAAAACGTTTCGCAGTTGTCTATCGCTAATATTTAGATAATGGCTTAATGCCGTAACATTGGACGCGCTATTGTGCAAAACTGAGTTTACAGCAGCCGAACATTTTGTTAGTTGATTATTGGTTGTAAACCGCCCATTTTCAAGGAAAAACTCATCCAACACTTTGGCATAATGTGGCATTCCTTTTTTATCTCGAATTTTGCTAAGCAATGTTTCACTTTCTTGTGGGAAAATGTCTTCTAAATTGATGGCCGTATCGGTAAATTCATGCATCGGTATTCCCAGTAGCTCCGATAATCCAGTAACCTGAAAATCAATACCTACGTAGGTATTAACACCTTTAAATCCAACGCTTATTTGATTGCCTTTTGTTTGCCCGTTAATAGAAATCATGGGAGCCGTAACTAAACCCAAATGGGGAATTTTAACAACGGGTGGCGCATCCACACAAATGGTCATAAAACACACACCTTTAGGTAGGTAGGTTATAAACTGGTACTGCTCCTCAAAATTGGTAGAAACCATCCAGTAGTTTCTAATGTATTTTTGTAAATGAGGATGAGGTAGTTGCACCATTGGCTAAATGTACACCTTTTGTACACACGGGTTGGAGTTGTTTAGTGCTAAACCTTTCCAAATTAGTGAGCAGCCATTCCTTTCTAGTGGAAACGATCTAACCAGTAATTAAAGATATTTAAGAACTACCACCAAAGGTTTGTAAACGATCTATTACCGCCTTTAAACTATCAACTACAAACTATCGTCTAAACAAAACTCCCTGCTACTTTCGCATTTTTAGGGCCTTCCGAGTAATCGTAAAAACCCTCTCCCGATTTAGCACCTAGCTTACCCGCCATTACCATATTTACTAGTAGGGGGCAGGGGGCGTATTTGGGATTACCAAGTCCATCGTGTAAAACGTTTAATATAGAAAGGCATACATCCAAACCAATAAAATCGGCTAGTTGTAAAGGCCCCATTGGGTGAGCCATACCTAGCTTCATAATAGTATCAATTTCCGCTACACCTGCTACGCCTTCGTGCAACGAAATAATAGCCTCATTAATCATAGGCATTAAAATACGATTGGCTATAAAACCGGGATAATCGTTACACTCTACTGGTACTTTGCCTAAATTTTGGCTCATGCTTACCACCGCTTCGGTAGTGGCGTTACTGGTAGCGTAACCTCTAATAATTTCCACTAATTTCATAATAGGCACAGGGTTCATAAAGTGCATGCCAATTACTTTATCGGGCCTTTTAGTGGCTGCGGCAATTTTGGTAATAGAAATAGAGGACGTATTACTGGATAGGATGGTTTTTTCCGGACAAACGGCATCCAACTGGCTAAATATTTTAAGCTTTAAATCAACATTTTCGGTAGCGGCTTCTACCACTAAATCGGCCTCTTTTACGCCAGCAGCCATATCGGTATAGGTGGTAATATTGGCAAGCGTTTGGTTCTTTTTGGCTTCATCAATTTTTTCTTTGGCTACCATTCTGTCCAAGTTTTTGGTAATGGTTGCCACTCCTCTGTTAAGGCTTTCTTCTTTTACATCAATAAGGCTTACGCTGTAATTGTTTTGAGCAAAAACGTGTGCTATTCCATTGCCCATAGTTCCGGCACCTATTACTGCAATATTCTTCATGATAAAATTCTGTTGATTGTTAGCTAATTAATTCTGAAGCATTTCTTGTATAGTAGCTTCATTTTCGCGCACAAATGTATCAAACAAGGGCGTACCAGGACCTGCAAATCCGGTGTGAATTTTACGAATACTTTTATCGCGATTTAAATAAATAGACGTGGGGTAACTCATTACATGATTAAGCATGGGTAATAGCTCAGCCGCTTTGTCATCTCGCGTAATTCCTGCCAACAAAATGGGGTAGGGAATTTCTAAATCATTAATCATTTTGTGGGTTCTTTTTCGGGCACTTTCTACATCGCGACCGCGTTCAAAATTTAAACCAACTACTTCTAAACCTTGATTTTGGTACTCGGCATAAACGTCTTTTAAATAGCGCGTTTCGTCCATGCAATTGGGGCACCAGCTACCCATTATTTGTACAATAAGCGCTTTGTCTTTAAAGCGGTCGTCACTTAACGAAACCAAGTTACCCTCTACATCATTAAAGCTAAAATCAAAAGTATCGTAACCCTCTTTTAAAAAGGTGAGGGAGTCGGCATTGCGTAGTTCAAAATCATCATCGCGGTAGGCTAACCAAGAGCGTAAACCACCGCGGCCAGAGTAATGCAAGCCATCTGTTATTTGCCCATTATTCACTTGTGCGGTAAAATAATACAGGTGGGTTCCATCAAAGCTAGAGAGTTGCAGGTGGTTGCCAAACAAGTTTCCTTGAAGGTAACGGTAATCACCAGTTTCGGTTACAAAAGTGCCTGTAACCTGTTGGTTTTGTTGCTTAAAGTAGGCAATAGCCATTTTTTCATTTTCGGCTCCTGGTCTAAATTTTACCGCCCATTTTTCAGCAATATCGCAGCAGTTTTTAGCACTGCCTTCAAATCGATCCTCATTACCATAAGAGGCTTTAAACGGCAATTTGTAATTTTCGCCATCTGGGTTTATGTACCACCCGTTCATGGTTTTAGCGCCTTTTTGTAATACCAAATAGTTTACAAAAACGGGCATTTGCACGCGTAAACTGTCACCTAAATCTTCAATTTCGTTTACAGTAATGCGCTCCTCTGCATTGTGTATTATCAAGCTATAGCTACTATCCTTTTTTTGAAGCTCAAAATTAAAAGGAAGTAAGGTGCTGTCATTCAAGGTAATGGTGGCGCGCCACATGCCAGACTCTGGGTTTGTGTCGGTCGTAATTTCTTTTTTTACTTCTACATTTTGGCAACTAAATACTAAGGCAAGTAACCCTAAAGCAGCTATTTTTTTCATCTTAATCGTTTTTTTCCGCTTTCGCGGGATGTTATTTGCGTCCTATAACCTTTACTAAGTAGGTAGGTTTTAATCGCTCCGGCCGGGTGGCGGGGTTCAAAAATTTAATGTGCAACAAAGTAACCGAATGGCTGCCAAACTCATGTACTGTCTGCACGACATATTGCTCCTTTAACTTTTCGTAATAAGGCGCACGAGTTACTAGATATACATCCTTGTCATCGTTTAGTAATTGCTCTATTTCAGGGTTATGCGCCTGCGGAACCACCTTTTGCAAACCGAAGCTTAAACTATAGGCGGTAAAATGATAGCGGTACACATCATCCGGATTAATATCGTTTTCATCTACCGCACGACTTAACACCGTGCCCGTTTGGTAGTTCATTAAATTGGGGTAAAACCAACCATTCATGGTAAAGTTTACCGCCAACGAAATAAGTACCGATGTAACCAAGTACTTAGCGACTGGAGTTTCTTGCTTGCTAAAAGCAGCTATAGCCAAAGCAAGTAAACCAAACGAAACGGCTAATTTCCAAATGGGGTAGTCCGGAAAAAACCAAACGTATATCATACCGATAAGTCCGGTGCTTATTAAAAAAACCAAACCTTGGGTGCCTATAGCAGATCGCTTTACGGCTTTGTTTTCCAGGGCTTTTCCTAGCCAAGAGGCCAAAAGAATAGCCGCCAATGGGTACAGCACAAAAATATAATGGGGCAATTTAAATTTGGAAGTACTCAAAACTAAAAAGGGCAGTATAAAACCGCCTAAGGTGAGCCATTCGGGCTGTGCTTGCTTTTGCATAAAAGCGATGACCACACTTCGCAATCGCGCAAATAGCGCCACAAAAAACAAAGGTGCCCAAGGTAAAAACGACCATAAAAAATTATGCACAAAGTAAAAGGGACCGGAGCTGTCCTTCCATACATTTTCTCCGGTAATACGCCCAAAACTTTGGGTCCATAAATAGAACTTTACGCCCTTAACGTTGGTTTCGGGTTGTATGCCCTGTGGGGTAACCATACCTACCATTTTTTCGGGGTGCTGATCGAATTGTTGGTACAAGCCCCAAAGCATGGGGCTAATAAGCAGACCAACGCCCAGCAACAAAAGCAGGTATTGCCAGTGAAGGAAATCGCGCCAGCGAGATTGCCCCACCAAGTAACTGCCCACCGCTAATACAGGCACCATTAAACCAATAGGACCTTTGGCTAACATGGCACAGCCAATGGCTAAAGTGGCGCCCAGTAAGTGTTTCCAAAGTTTGGTGTTGAGCCAAGCCACCAGCTGCCAAATAGCCCAAATAATGGTAGCCGTAAGAATGGTGTCGGTGCGTAAATCGTTGTTAAACAAAAAGTAGGCTTGGCAGGTAAGCAACATTAAGGCAGCCCATTGCCCTACTTTTTTGGAATACAGCAAAGTACCTAAGCGCAAGGTGCTGTAAACACCCAACAGCGTAAACAAAAAGGCACCTATCTTAAAACTCCAATTACCAATGCCAAACAGCTTAAAGAAAAAGGCCGTTACCCAAAACAAAAGGGGTGGCTTGTCTAAATAATCCTTACCGCCATTATACACCTGTAGGTAGCTGCCGCTATCGGCCATTTCGCGGCTAATACTTGCGTATTGAGCTGAGTCCACATCCATTACATCTACGCCAAAACCAATAGCGTACACGGCCAATGCGCCCAGTCCCAATCCCCAATAAGTGGTTTTGCTCAACACGTTTATTTATAACCCTAAAGCTCCTTTAATGGCACCAATTCTATCTTGAAGTTCCTGTTTGGTACTTTCAAAATCTTCGGTTTGGGCCAAGGGGCTGTTTACACTTATGTAAAATTTAATTTTAGGTTCGGTACCGGATGGACGTGCCGTAATTTTACTGTCTTTATCTGTGATAAACTGCACCACATTACTTTTAGGTAAATTGATGGAGCTGGTGGTACCTGTTAGTATATTTTTTGCAATTTGGCTGTCGTAATCCAGTACGTCTACAATTTTTTCACCCGCTATTTCGGCAGGGGTGTTTTTACG
Organism: uncultured Owenweeksia sp.; assembly: GCA_937146805.1. Classification (GTDB taxonomy): domain Bacteria; phylum Bacteroidota; class Bacteroidia; order Flavobacteriales; family Schleiferiaceae; genus Owenweeksia. Next base: position 84,390 of record CAKZRR010000032.1, read on the forward strand.
GAAATCGGTCATCATCTGTGCAATTTCTTCACTTCCCGATTTTCCTTTCTTGGTCATTGATACCAAATCTTCCAAGTAAAAACCAAACTTGTGATATACCTCAATTAGCATTTCGTAAAAAGAAGAGCCACGGCTCTTGGCCCATGCGGCTGCTTCCGCTAGCATTACACCACTGCAAATGGCGTCTTTATCGCGCACAAAATCACTAATCATATAACCATAGCTTTCCTCGCCACCTCCAATAAATTGCATATCGGGGCGCTTGCGAATAAGATCGGCAATCCATTTGAACCCTGTAAGGCAGTTGGGGCAATCTAAACCGTAAGCCTCGGCCATCTTATCAATTAGGTTAGTAGTTACAATGGTTTTGCCCACAAATTGCTTTCCGTTTAGTTTGCCAGCTGCTTTCCATTGTTCTAACAAGTAGTAAATAAGCACGGATGCAGCTTGGTTTCCATTGATAAGTACCATTTCGCCAAACAAATCGCGCACAGCAAGGCCAACGCGGTCGGCATCAGGGTCTGTGCCGATAACCATATCGGCTTCTATTTCTACGGCTTTTTCAACTGCCATTTTAAGTGCAGCTGCTTCCTCAGGGTTCGGGGAAACTACCGTAGGGAAATTGCCATTGGGCTCGGCTTGTTCTTCTACAATATGAAAATCGGTAAAACCGCAAAGGGCCATAGCCTCGGGCATACCTTTAATACTGGTGCCGTGTATGCTGGTAAATACAATTTTAAGATCGTCTTTTCCGGCATCGCTAAAACTCTGCTTTTTTACCTCGGCCCAATAGGCTTCATCAATCTCCTTTCCAATAACTTCTATTAAATCACTTTCGCCCGAAAACTGTACATCCTGTGGTTGTACTTTTCGTACTTCATCAATTACTGCTGTATCGTGCGGAGGCACTAGTTGGCCACCATCACTCCAATATACTTTGTAGCCGTTGTACTCGGGTGGGTTGTGCGAGGCCGTAATTACAATGCCGCTTTTGCAGCCTAAATGCCTAATGGCGAAGGACAATTCTGGGGTAGGGCGTAAATCTTCAAAAACATACACCTTAATTTGGTTGGCCGCAAAAACTTGGGCTACCTGCTGCGTAAATTCTTTTGAATTGTTACGACTGTCATGGGCTATCGCCACACTAATTTCTTCGTTGGGAAACTGTGCTTTTAGGTAGTTGGAAAGGCCTTGAGTAGCCATACCCATGGTGTATTTGTTAATGCGATTGGTGCCCGCGCCCATTACTCCGCGCAGGCCTCCGGTGCCAAAATCCAGATCTTTATAAAAAGCATCGGTAAGGGCTTCGCCTCCTTCGCTTATTAGTTTTTGTACTTCTTGTTGAGTGAGTAGGTCGTAGGTTTCTGTGGTCCACGCCTGGGCTCTTTGCAATACTTCTTGCTCTAAGCTCATATTTGTTTGTTGTTTTATGTTGTTGAAAAAAAAAGGAGAGTCTGGCTATAGAGCCTTTACCGAAGAGGCGCCCGCCATATTTTGAGTTAACTTTTTGGGTTTGCCTGCATAATACACATCTACGGCACCAGCGGCATCAATATCCAGCTCTTTGGTGGCGTGTACTTTAGCTTCGCCAGAGCCCGCCATATCTACATGGCAAATTTGGGTAATTAGGTTTTCGGCATTTATCGTACTTGCTCCAGCACCGTCAAAAGAGGCCTCGGTAGCGGTGCCGCTTAAATTAGCTTCGCAAGCACCGGCCATTTCTACACTTAAATCTTCACATGCTATGGCCAGGCTAAGCTCAATAGCCCCAGCCAATTCAATGTCCATTTCATCGCTGCTAAAGGTTCCTTTGCTTTTTAAATCGCAGGCTCCGGCTAGTTCTATACCTTCTAAGTCTTTTACGGTAATGTACAGCTCCAAGGCTTGGTAATCGTTAAAGTTTTTATTGCTTTCCACTACCAGCTCGCCACCTTCTACATAGGTTACAATATGCTCCATAAAATTGTCATCGGCCTTAATTTTTAGCGAGCTGTAGTTGTCAGGGCTTAAAAAAATGCGGTAACTACCTTTAATATCAATACTGTGAAAAGGAGCGGTTTCGCGGATTTCTTCTGCTACAATGCCACTGCCCACAATACCTGTTTGGCAAGATGCCATTAGCGCAGAGGCTAATAAAACAAACAATAAATTTTTCATGGTTGGAGTTTTAAGAGGCTAAAAATAAGAATTAAAGAGCTGTGTTTAAGAGCGTTTTTTGGGGAGTTTTAACCAATAAAAAAGCCCCACGCCTAAGGCGTAGGGCTTTACCTAAAAAAGGTGTATTTTTAATTATCGCTTAAGCGCGAAAAACCACTTTGAACAAAGTTAGTTAGCGCTTCTCCATGTAGTAGGTTTTGCGATAAAAGCGCCAAATTGGTGCCTTGGGCAATCAATTCCTTTTGCTTTTCTGCATCACTCTCGTTCATAATTTTGCTCACTAAACCACTGTTGGTGTTTACCACTAGGTTATACATTTCAGGCAAATCGCCCATGCCCATCATACCGCCACCGGTGGCGCTCATTTCTTTCATTCTGCGCATAAATTCAGGCACGGTAATGATAAAAGGTGTTTCATCACTATTCAAGTTTTCCATTTGCACGGTAAACTTGCTTTTTTCAACGGCTCCTTCAATAATAGGCTTTAGCGTTTCAATTTCCTCAGCACTTAAAAGACTGGGCTGCTCTTCGTCTTTGGCAATCAATTTCTCAATGTGATCGGCATCAACACGGGCAAAAGACAAGTTTTCGTTGCTGGTTTCTAACTTTTGCAACAGGTGACTTACTAAGGGGCTATCTAGCAATAGCACATCGTAACCTTTGGCTTCGGCACGTTGAATAAAGCTGTGTTGATTTTCGGCATTAGCCGTGTACAACATGATATGTTTGCCTTCCTTATCCGTATGTAAATCTTTGGTTTTGGCCTTGTACTCTTCAAACGTAAAGTACTCGCCTTGTACGTTTTTGTAAAGCGCAAATTTTTGAGCGCGTTCAAAAAACTTCTCATCGCTGAGCATGCCGTACTCAATAATCATTTTAATATCATCCCACTTAGATTCAAAATCTTTGCGGTCTTTCTTAAACAGTTCTTCCAGCTTATCGGCTACTTTTTTGCTAATGTGGCTGCTTATTTTTTTAACGGCACCATCACTTTGTAAATAGCTACGCGAAACGTTTAATGGAATATCCTTCGAATCGATAACCCCATGCAATAGCGTTAAAAAGTCCGGAACAATACCCTCTAAGTTATCGGTAACAAACACTTGGTTTTGATACAGTTGAATCTTGTTTTTCTGTAAGTCCATGTTGGGCTTAATACGTGGAAAAAACAAAATACCAGTAAGGTCAAATGGGTAATCTACATTTAAGTGAATGTGGAACAAAGGCTCCTCAAAAGTGTGCGGGTACAACTCGCGGTAAAAACTTTTATAGTCTTCGCCTTGTAAGCTGCTAGGGGTTTTGGTCCAAGCCGGAGTGGGGTTGTTGATGATATCGTCAACCGTAGTTTTTATCTCTTTGGCATCGTCTCCTTCACCTTCCTTTTCGGTAAGCTCTTTGGTGCCAAATTTAATGGGGATGGGTAAAAATTTACAGTACTTGGTAAGTAGCTCGCGTATTTTCCACTCTTCCAAAAAGTCGGTAGAGTCATCGGCAATGTGTAATACAATGTCTGTTCCTCGGTTTTCTTTTTCGGTTTCGGTCAATGTAAAGTCAGGGTCGCCTTCGCAAGTCCAATGAGCGGCAGCGGCTTCGGCCACATGGCTTTTAGTAAATATTTCTACTTTTTTGGCTACCATAAAAGCGGAGTAAAAACCCAAACCAAAGTGACCAATAATGGCAGCACTATCGCTTTGATCTTCGTATTTTTTTACAAACTCCTCGGCACCCGAAAAGGCCACCTGGTTGATGTATTTCTCCACTTCTTCGGCCGACATCCCTAAACCATTATCGCTCACCGTTAAAGTTTTGGCCTCTTTGTCAATGGTAATTTCAATTTGAAGGTCGCCTAATTCGGCTTTCGATTCACCTAAGCGGCTAAGCGTTTGCAGCTTTAGCGAGGCATCTACTGCATTGGAAATAAGCTCACGCAAGAAAATTTCGTGATCGGAGTATAAGAACTTTTTAATGATGGGAAAAATGTTATCTGCTGTAACATTAATTTTTCCATTTGCCATGGTATGTTGCAATTTAGATTGTTATAGATTACTGCTGGCTGCTCATTATAGTAAGCAAAAGCCACTTTGCTTTAAACAAGTGCTGTGCCGTTTGCCTAAGCGGTGACAAATTGACAAGGTGGGGGAATGGTAAGAAAAAAAGGTATTGAATTTTGACCTAAAATCCTTTCGTAAAAACAAAGATATGTAAGAATAACTTTCTATATTGCTGCATGAGCGAAAAGACTGTAATGGAGTGGGCTAGGGTATAAAAAAAGCGACCACACTTTTGGTGTGGCCGCTTTGAATGTTTTCACAACGTATTTCTATCTCTTTACTAATACCGCTCAATTGCGTCCGACCAAGTTAAAGAACAATTTGAAAGCGATTCACAACGGCTTACGAGATTAGTAAAGGACGAAGAGGAGTTTCAAAGAACCATCTTAAATATCAAATCACAACGGTTAGTATTATTGCGATTACTTTAGGTTTAGTTTTAAAGAATTGAGATGAATCACAAGGGCAATGACTCTGCCATCATAATAGTATAGCGCCCGTTTATCATTGGCAACCATTTTCCTGTGAAGGATTCAATCATGGAGCATTGAAAGGATCCTACTAATGCAAATTTAAGAACTCCGTCATCTGTATAGCCAGCAGGAATTACATCTTCTACCAGGAAAAAGCTATCGCCTGTTGCGGGCATTTCACACATTGAGAATGACCCATCTTCGCTCCAAGTAATTCGAACTTGATCTTTATTAAGCCCAAAGCTTAAGTTTTTTCCTTTTAAAGCCAAAATAGCCGCTTTGTCATATTTTGCAACTTCACCAATAAAAATGTGGCAAACTCCAGGTTTGTTGTTAAGGTATTGCCTGTAACCTAATCCAAAATCCAGCCGATGACACTCCGGTTCTGATGTACGCGTTTCTACATCTTGCCAATTAAGCCTAGCACTAATAAAGTAAACAGAGGGTCCATCAAAGGAAGCTTCGCCTTGTTTTTTATCACACGATACAAAAGAGAGAATGGTTAATGATACTAACCAAAGGCATAGTGTTTTTTTCATGGCGGTCTTTTATTAATAGTGCATGCAATTTAACATAAAATGGTCTTTGAAAATTTTCATTCTAAATGGTTTGGTTTAAATTAGAAATGAAGCTTAGGAGAGAGAAGCACTACAGAATATACAATATTGACATACTGCACTATTAAAAAGGGAGAGGTCTTAGATGCACGCTCATTCACATTCATCAAAGACCTCTTAAATAACTAACCACCTAAGTGGTATTAAAGTAGGGTTGGCTTAGGCCTCCCAAAAATCTACTTTTCCACTGCTTACGTCATACACGGCACCTACTAGTGCAATGTTTCCTGCGTCTAGCATTTCTTTAAGTACAGGACTTTTTTCACGTACATTGGTTAGGGTAAGGGCAACGTTTTTTTCTACTACCTGCTGTACAAAATCGGCATTAGCCGAAGAGCGATCCTCAAAACCTTGAACACCATCTACGGCTGGTTTAATTTTATCGAGTAAGCCGGTAAGGTTTCCAAATTGTACATCATCGCAGGCTCCTTTTACAGCACCACAGCCTGTATGACCTAGCACTACAATAAGTTTTGACCCTGCTGCTTTGCAGGCATACTCAATACTGCCTAATAAATCTTCGTTGGCAATGTTTCCCGCTACGCGGGCGCTAAAAACATCTCCTATACCTTGGTCAAAAACAATCTCTACGGGTACCCTAGAGTCGATACAGCTTAAAATAGCCGTAAAGGGATATTGTCCACCGCTGGTTTCGTTTACCTGCTGCAATAAGTCACGATTAACTTGTTTTTTATTTACAAATCGTGCATTTCCTTCCTTCAATATTTCTAAAGCCGCTTGGGGGCTTAGCGCTTGTTGTGTTTCTTTAGTTTGTGCTTTCATAGTGAATAAAATTAATAATGTTTGTTTAGTTATACAATTTCACTTCCTTTTCAATCTTTTTCCCGTTGTGATTGAAACTAACGGTTATATGCTCTGGTAATTGAGCCTCTCTTTCTAGGTCTCGGTCAATTTTGCTAAGCTTAATACCACGCTCTTTGGCATTTATCGAAAAATCTTCTAAAATTTCTTGAATATCGTAATGCATATACTGCGTTTTACTTGTGTCAATTTCTACAATAGAATCATTGGGGATTTGATACAAGGTTTTAAGGATACTTGCTTTATTCAAGAAAGTGACTTCTTGAGCCAACTCTATCTTGATGTTTTGGATCCCATCAGATTTAAGCTCTTTAACCTTAAAAGGAATTCTGAAATTTTGGTAGAGTATAATTAAAACGGCCACGGCTAACCCAATGGCTAATCCCATTAAAAGATCAGTAAACACAATAGCTACGATGGTAAATAAGAAGGGAAGCAATTGACCTTTGCCCTGAGCATACATCTTTTTAAACAATTTGGGATTTGCCAATTTATAACCCACCAAAAGTAAAATACTAGCGAGGGTAGCTAAAGGAATCATGTTTAAAATGACCGGAATGCTTACAATACTTATCAATATTAAAATTCCATGACCTATAGTGGCTGCTTTGGTTCGTCCACCAGATTGAACATTGGCTGAACTTCGTACTATAACTTGAGTAACAGGAAGCCCTCCAATTAGGCCAGCAATAATATTGCCCACCCCTTGTGCCTTTAATTCTCGATTAGTAGGGGTCACACGTTTAAAAGGATCCAGCTTATCAGCGGCTTCTACACTCAAAAGTGTTTCGAGGCTTGCTACTACTGCAATGATTAGAGCTGTAAGGTACACCTGCGGGTTACCTAATGCGCTCCAGTCGGGCCGTTTAAAATTGTCTAAGAATCCAGAAACAGAATCAGAAATTGGGATTTGTACAAGATGATCAGCTGCGAGTGTCATACTAGGTATTCCTTGGAAAACAGAATTAAGAATTACTCCTGAAGCCACCGCTACTAGTGGCCCAGGTACAATTTTCATTGCTTGACTACTTTTTGCCCATTTACTTTCCCAAATCAATAAAATAGCTAAAGATACAGCAGTGATAATTAATGCTGAAGGACTTATAAATTGCAGCATATTAAGCAATTCACTAAAGGTGTTTTGATGATCCATTTGAAAAAATTCAAAATCACCAATGGGGTCACCATCATAACCAAAGGCATGAGGCAGTTGCTTTAAGAATATAATAATACCAATACCCGCTAGCATACCCATAATTACGGATGAAGGGAAGTAATAGGCAATAATACCTCCGTTGGCAAAGCCTATAATTAGTTGAATGATTCCCGCTAAAATTACTGCCACTAGGAAAAGCTCGAAGCTTCCTAAATCACTAATAGCGGAAAGCACAATTACGGCTAAACCAGCCGCTGGCCCACTCACGCCAAGTGAAGATCCGCTAAGAGAGCCCACAACTATGCCCCCGATGATTCCTGAGATTAAACCAGAAAATAGTGGTGCGCCTGAGGCTAAGGCAATCCCCAGACATAGTGGAACCGCAACTAGGAAAACCACCAAGCTGGAAGGGATATCGAATTTTAAGTTTTTTAAGGGATGAAATTTATTTTTTGAACTAGTCATTATTTTGTTAATACTTTGAATAGGTATCACAGCGCATAGCTGTAACTACGTTAATACTTATGAAAACAAATAGCATGAAAAACAGCCGGACTGTTTTTCTTAAAATGCATTTGAAAAAAAATGGGAATGAAAGTATTAAGCTAACTCGGGAGGCGAGTAGGGTACATCAAAATAGATGTTTTCTTGAACAGAAAACTGGTGATGATCAAAGTATTGAGCATCACAATTGGAACAGGTAAGGAGGTTAACTCCATTAACCCGCAGTTGCTGATTAACTTTATTATCGTTAATAGACTTCTCGCTGTGCTCTTCAGGCATTGAATTAATATCTTCAACATCAGCTCCAGCATTTAGTATTTCAAGGTAGGATTGGAAATCCAGTGAAATGCTAGTGATAAATCCACTAAAAACAGTGAGTAGTATATATGCCTTTAATCGGTTCACGGCCGCGAAGATAAGTAATATTAAAAGACACAGAGTTTGATTATTTTAAGAGCCCCTTGCCTTTTTTGTTTTACTGCGGTTTAAGCGCAAGCGCTGACCCCGTAAAACAAAAAAGCCAAGCATAAAATGCTTGGCTTTTTGCCTCTTAGTGACCTCGGAAGGATTCAAACCTTCAACCTTCTGAGCCGTAATCAGATGCGCTATTCAGTTGCGCCACGAGGCCTATTGTTTTGGGGCTGCAAATATAATATTAATTGTTTAAAACCATCAATAAATTTCGGCACTTAATCCTCTTTCTAGTAAATTTTTACAACGGGGCTCTAATTCCTTAAAAGTTCCGCTTTTTACGCTGCATTTTCCTTTGTAATGAATAATAATACTACACTGCTCGGCTTGCTCTGCTGAGTGTTCGCAAACATCTACCAAGCTTTCAATTACCCAATCAAAAGTATTTACGTCATCGTTATACAATACAATTTCTTGCAAACGCTCTTGTTGGCGCTTTACGCTGATTTTTTCGAGGGTTTCGGTGTGTTCTAGCTTCACGTTTTTCTGTTTTTTTTGAGTAGGCGTACTCGGTTTTCTTCTCGGTTTAGCAGTCGCTCTAAGTTTTTTTGGTGGGTTAGTAGCACCATCATTACTAAAGCAAAACTAAAAATAATGAGAATATTGGAATTTTCGTGGTACCTAAAAATAAGCCAAATAGGGAAGGAGAGACTGGCTAAAATGGAGCTTACAGAAACAATGCGAACGCTTAAAAACACTACTGCAAAAGTGGCCATGGCCATTAAGGCAGATGGTGTATGGATCGCCATTATCATCCCCAATAGGGTGGCAATACCTTTGCCGCCTCTAAACTGCGCAAATACCGGAAATACATGGCCTATTACTGCGCAAATTCCTAGTAGTACCATTACCTCTACATCTCCCGCAAAACGGGCAAACAGCAACGATACTTTTACAGCGGCAACTCCTTTAAGGGCATCTAAGATTAAAACGGCTACCCCAGGTTTAATACCCAGCACTCTAAATGTATTGGTGGCTCCGGCATTACCACTGCCAAAATCGCGCACATCTTTTTGGTAAAACAAGCGTCCTATCCAAACCGAAGAAGGGATAGAACCCAATAAATAAGCTATAATACAGGCTAGTACTAGCATTTAGTGTTTTTAGTTCAACAATAATTTACAGCTGCATTTCAATAGCAGTATCGTAAATTTCTTTGTAATCGGCCACATCACCCCAACTTACATCATCAATTCTAACAGCTCCTTTGGTTACATGTCCTAGTAGATCAAACTCTACTCCATTAAGCATCATCAAATCTATAAAAGCATCTTCGTTTTCAGGGTTTACACTTACCACTACTCTACTTTGGCTTTCGCCAAAAAGGTAAGCATCACTTCGTATAGCCGAATCGGAAGTAATGTCAAATCCAAGGCCGCTGCTCATTGATTTCTCCATTAGCGCAACAAACAAACCACCTTCGGTTACATCGTGTGCCGAAGCCAACAAACCTTTACGGATGGTCATCTTTAATTGCTCTTGTAAGGTATACTCTTCCTCTAAACTAAAATAGGGTGCAGACGAATTTTCTACACCATGAATGTTAACTAAGTACTGCGAAGAAGAAATGTCGTTTCGATTTTCGCCCAGCATATAAATTAAATCGCCTTTACTTTTAAAAGGAATACTGGTGATGTGCTTTTTGTCTTCTACAATACCAATCATACCAATGGTAGGCGTAGGGAAAACGGGCTCTGTACTATCTTTAATTACCGTTTGATTATAGAAGCTTACGTTACCACCTGTTACCGGAGTTTCAAATTTGGTACACGCTTCGCTCATTCCTTTAATGGCATTTACAAATTGCCAATATACCTCCGGCTCATAAGGGTTTCCAAAGTTTAAGCAGTTGGTTACGGCACTGGGCACACCACCCGAAACCACAATGTTACGAGCTGCTTCCGAAACGGCAATCATGGTACCCACTTTAGGGTCTACATGTACATAACGCGAGTTACAATCAACGGTCATGGCCAAGGCGCGGTTGGTACCTTTAATATTTACAATAGACGCATCCGTAGGGTTGTTGGTACTCATGTTTACTGTACCCACCATACTATCGTACTGGTTATACACAAAGCGTTTCGAAGCAATATTTGGGTGCGCCATCAATTTTTTGGCCGTAGCCTGAAGGTCACTAGGAACGATAATACTATTAATGTCAAATTCTTTGTATTGCTTAAAGTAAGCAGGTTCGCGGTGTTCGCGGTAATACACTGGTGCACCACCACCTAGTACTAAAGGTTGAGCGGGTGTTTGAGCACAAAGCTCTCCATGCCAGTAATACTCTAAATTATCTTCGGCAATTACTTCACCAATTTGTTCGCAGCTCAAATCCCATTTATCAAAAATGGCTTTTACTTCTGCTTCGCGGCCTTTTTCTACTACCGCTAGCATACGTTCTTGGCTCTCCGAAAGCAATATTTCCCAAGGCTTCATGTCGGCCTGGCGAGTAGGTACTTTATCTAGGTGTATGCGCATTCCTAAATCTCCGGCAGCACTCATTTCGGAGGTGGAGCAGGTGATACCGGCAGCGCCCATATCTTGCATGCCTACAATGGCACCCGTTTTAGCTAGCTCTAGGGTAGCTTCTAACAATAATTTTTCTTGAAAAGGGTCGCCTACCTGTACCGATGGAATGTCTTCGGCAGAGGCTTCCGTTAAATCTTTAGAGGCAAAAGCAGCACCTGCAATTCCATCTTTTCCGGTAAACGAACCAATAATAAAAACGGGGTTTCCGGGCCCACCCGATTTAGCCGAAATCATTTTATCGGTTTCCATATTTAAAATGCCAGCCGAAAAAGCATTTACCAATGGATTTTGCTCGTAGCAAGCATCAAAATATACTTCGCCACCCACTGTAGGTATGCCAAAAGCATTGCCGTAATCACCAATACCTTTAGTTACACCTTTTAGTAACCATTGGGTGCGTTTGCTTTCTAATTTACCAAAGCGCAAAGAGTTTAGCTGCGCAATAGGGCGGGCACCCATGGTAAAAATATCGCGGTTTATACCGCCCACACCTGTGGCAGCACCTTGGTAAGGCTCTAATGCTGATGGGTGATTGTGTGATTCAATTTTAAACGCACAAGCTAAACCATCCCCTATATCAACCAAGCCAGCATTTTCTTCACCGGCTTTTACCAGCATGTGTGGACCATCTTTAGGCAACGTTTTTAGCCATACAATAGAGTTTTTGTACGAGCAGTGTTCACTCCACATTACCGAGTAAATACTCAACTCGTTAAAGTTGGGCTCACGGCCTAAAATCTCTACTATTTTTTGATATTCTTCGGCTAACAAGCCTAATTCTTTGGCGGTTTCTACACCCGATGCAGTGGCGGCAATTTCGCTCATGGTTTGCGTTTTTCTTGAGGCCACAAAGATACTAGTATTTGCTTTTATAAACCACTCATGTAAGTGCCTAATGTTGAGCAGTAACGCAAAAACTAAGGTGTTTTAAATACGTGTTTTTTTACCCATTAAAATACTTTGCTTTAATGGCTTTAGCTAACAAAGGGGCTGCTTGCGAATGGCGCCTAAACCACAGCTCGGGCTCAATTACTTCCAGCTCGGCCAAGGCCAGCTTATTTTCGGCATCCCAAAGCACATCAACGCGGGCATAACTGGGTTGTGGTTGGCAAGCGGCCAGTACCTTTTCTACAAAAGCAATTTCTTCTGCATTAGCCGTGTATGTGTGTAAACTACCGCCAAAATCATCTTGCACTCTAAAGTCGCCTGGTTTGGCTTTTTTTAACACCGAGTGACTGTACACCCCACCAAATACCATGTGAGAAACTTCGCCACGGCTTAATACGCTTTCTATAAAGGGTTGTATGAGCCACGCTTCTTCCTGTAAAAGTTTTTTAAAAATGGCTTCATGTTCGTCAAGGTTTTTGGAGTTTAAAACATAGGTATGTCGCGCGCCACCGGCTATGGCTGGTTTTAGCACCGCTTTCGCGGAATGTACTTGGTGGTACCAATAATGTAATGGTTCGCTACGGCCTTTTTCAATAAATACGGTAGGTACAATGGGTATAGTATGCGTTGCTAAATCGGCCAAGTAGTGTTTGTCAATATTCCATTGTATGGTTTCGGCCGGATTGATCAGAATGGTTTGTTTTTGCACTTTGGCCAGCCATTTACTAAATTCAGGATAGCGATCAAAGTAATCCCAAATAGCTCTAAAAATAACCACTTTGGTTTGACTAAAGTCAAAATTGGGGTGGTCCCAATTTATTCGACTTACGGTAAGCCCTTCTTTTTGTAATGCTTGTGTAAGTAGTTTATCCTCAAGCAGCACGTTGTTGCTAAACTCGTTATTAACCGTGGGGTTTACATACTCTTTTTGGCATAATAAAACGATATCGAACTTTTTCAAAACAAAATATTTGGTGCTGCCTAAAGTAAGTCTTGCCGATTAAAACAATCCAGTAAATTTCAATCTTTTATAACAAAAAACCTTTCAAGGCTGCCGTTTTTTTGTTGCAACCAACACATAGGAGCTTTATGATTTTGGAGATGGAATTTCACCAATATTTTAGCCTCTTTTTCACTAATCCAACTTGTTGCAGCATGCGGTGTGTGTAGCCATTCTTTTTTAGGGGGTAAATAAAAGGAGGCTCCTTTAAAATCAGTTTGATCAAATTGGTCGTTGCTTAACCAGTATCCCGCCAAAGCGTTTGGGTTAAGTGTGTTAAATGGGTAGTTAAAGCCAAAGGGTAAAAAAAGCAACCCAGGCATGTATAATTGTTGACTTATTTTATTGGCTTTAAGGCCGTATTTTTTTAAAACTACCTCGCATGCAGGGTGGTGTAAAAGAGGAAATTGTTTTTCCCGTAAATGATTCAGTTTTCGTGCTAAACTATCTTTTCCATTGGGCCCGATCCATCCTTCCAGCGTATCATTTTTAGCACTGGGTTTATATACATAAAACTTGCAGGCCATTTCAATGTGAAGGTGTTTTTTAGAAGTCAAGTCTTCTACCAAAAAATCAAGCTCTCCAAGCGTAATTTTGTTTTCTCTTATAGCTACATTTTTAGCTATAATATTATAATTAGGGTGTACCTCTAAATATTGTCCAAAATAATGTTCCATTTGTTTACCAAAAACTTGATTTTCAACAGGTAGTATGTCTGGTGTATTCGACTTTGCATAGTTTGTTTTTGCTGCAAAAATTTCAAAATGAATGTTATTGAGTAATAACTGTGGGCTGTTAATTAGAGCCTTAGTATTTTGATTTTTTTCAGTAAGCATTTTTTAATCAAGCGGTGTTTATATTGATGATACTTCAAAGCTAGAATAAGTTGGTAGCATGGTTTTTTTATTTTTTAAATGATATTAACAATTAGACTGATTCTTAATTCATCCTGTACTATATTGCTGAAAATTAACCCTATATAATGAGATTAAACCTACACTTTTTAGCGGTAATACTTTTGTTTTCTGTTACAAGTATTGCTCAAATAGACAGCGCCACTTATGTTTTAGGCGATGTTTCTACAGAATTTAATAATAATGTACAACTTGCGAGTGAGACTTTTGGTTGTGGCGATACACTTACCGTAAATATTGGAACCGGTAGATATGTTACTGGTATAGATGTGTATTATAGTATGGAAGCGGATTCATTAGCCAATGCATGGGTTTCTGAGCAGCGGTCGTATTTAGAATTTGTAAATACCAACACCAAAGAAAATGCAATAGCGGCTGGCGACCCTAATTGGGACAGCGCTGGTGTTTTAAGTTACAACAGGACTAATTTAAATATTGCCAATGGCTTACAAGCCACAGGTCAATTACAGTTCTTTTTACATGCTTTTAGAACTTTTGGTAATAACCCATTTTGTGGTACTAACTTCCAAAATATTGTAGATAGTACTTGGAAAATAGTGGTGCATCACATTCCTGCACCTACTTGCCCAGCGCCTACTGCTTTGGCAAGTGCCACTTACACTACTAATAGTATAGATTTAAATTGGACAACTGGAGGAGCCACTAATTGGCAAGTAGGTTATCGCATAGCTGGCAGTACGGGAGCGTATACATTGGCAGCAACGACCACTAATCCTTTTACTTTAACGGGATTAACAGCGGGAATGCAATACGAAATTGGGGTTAGAGATAGCTGTGGATTGGCAGATGTAAGTTTTTGGACAGGAAGTATTCAAGCTCAGACAGCTTGTAACCCTATTGCGGCTCCTTGGTTAGAAAATTTTGATGGAGCCGGCTGGACAAGTGGTACTGGAGCGGGTAACGTGGGTAACGCTATTAATCTTTGTTGGAGCCGCCCTAATGGGAACCCTAATTTTGGTACACGCACAGGTCCTACTACTTCGGGTGCTTCAGGTCCATCGGCCGACTTTAGTGGAACAGGAAATTATATTTATACCGAGGCCAGTAATGGCGCCACTGGTGCGGGAGAAATTATTTCGCCCAGTGTTATTGTTTCAGGCAGTATTGCCAAACCACAGTTGCGATTTAGATCACATCTTTATGGAAATAATATTACTAGCTTAGAAGTTCAGGTGGATAATGGCAGCGGTTTTGGCGCCAGCTTGTTATCTATAGCTGGGCAGCAACAAACTGGAAATGCCGATGCGTGGTCTGAAGATACTTTAGGTCTGTCCGCTTTTAGCGGAGATACTATCCGTATAAAGTTTATTGGTACTAATGCCGGTTTTAATGGTGATATTTCTATTGATGAGGTAGAAATTAGAGAGGCGCCAACCTGCTTTGAGCCTGATACGCTTTGGGCAAACTCGGCAAGTAGCACAGGTATTGACTTAGGTTGGCTTACAGGAGGAGCTAGCAATTGGCAAATAGGTTACCGGGTAAGTGGCAGTACGGGTGCTTTTACTTTGGTATCGGCCAATAGCAACCCTTTTTCTTTATCGGGTTTAAGCCCCGCCACTATTTATGAAATTGTGGTAAAAGACAGTTGCGGAACAGGTAATTCCAGCGTTTGGTCTTTACCAATTACGGTAGGAACCTTGTGTAATCCTGCGGTTGCACCTTGGTCTGAAAATTTTGATGGTACTAACTGGACTTCAGGTGCTGGAGCCGCCAATGCAGGAAATTTAATTGATTATTGCTGGAGTCGTCCAGATGGCAATCCTCCTAACTTTGGAGTGCGTACAGCTGGTACAAACTCCGGTGCAACTGGTCCATCGACTGATGTTTCAGGTACAGGGAACTACTTATACACGGAGGCTTCCAATGGTTTGGGAACCGGAGAGGTTAGTACCGCTTGGGTAGTGGTTTCGAGCTCTATTGTAAATCCAACCTTAGAGTTTTCGTACCACATGTTTGGAAACAACATTACCGATTTACAAATACAGGTAGATAATGGAACGGGTTTTGGCACTACTTTAAAAACCATCTCAGGCGCACAACAAACTGCCAGTACTGATGCATGGAAAAAAGATACCTTGGATTTAACGGCTTTTAGTGGAGATACTATTCGCATCAAGTTTTTAGGAACCAACACTGGTTTTAATGGAGATATTGCCATTGATGAAATTTCGATTGACGTGCCTCCTCCGTGTGTGGATCCACAAAACCTAACCTTGGATTTTGCTTGGATTAATACGGCATCGGTTGCTTGGACAACTGGAGGGGCAGCCAATTGGCAGTTAGAGTTTGGCACAACGGGATTTGTTGTTGGAGCCGGAACGCGAGTGGGAGTAAGTACTAATCCTGCCATTTTTAATGGACTTTTACCAGCCACCACCTACGATGTGTATGTTCGTGATAGCTGCGGTGTAGGAGTAACTTCGGCCTGGGTAGGGCCTTTAACTTTTACAACGCTTTGCGCACCTTATGCTACACCTTTTTCTGAAAACTTTGACAGTACCACCATTTGGACAACAGGTGCTAATAATGTGGCGCTTGGAACCATAGATAATTGCTGGAATCGCTATCCAACAAATCAGTTTGCTTGGAAAACAGGACCAGCACCGCAGCAATCTACATTTGCAGGAACAGGGGTAGACCATACTACCGGCACAGGTCAATTTATTTATTCCGAAAGAGTAGCCAATCCGGTAAACGGAATTGTGGAAGCCTTTATGGAAACACCACCTGTTTATATTAATGGACTTACCAACCCGCAACTTACTTTTTGGTACCATATGTATGGTAATTCCTTGGTAGGCTTAGAGGTAGAAATTAATACGGGCAGCGGCTGGACGAATATTTACACACGTAATGGTCAACAACAAACTTCGGGCACCGACCCTTGGAAAGAAGCTGTTGTAAATTTATCGAGCTACAATGGTGATACGGTAGTGGTTCGCTTTATGAGTACCATTAATAATGGGGGAACTAATAATGATGTTTCTATTGACGATGTTTCAATAGATGACGCACCTAGTTGTCCTAAACCACAAGATTTGGCGGTGATAGGTAATACTAATAATACGGTTACATTAGGTTGGACATCAGGTGGTGCTACCACTTGGAATATTGAGTATGGAACCCCGGGCTTTACAGTGGGTACTGGAACCTACGTAACTGCTACTAGCAATCCATTTACTATTTCTGGTTTAATCGCGAATACACCTTATGAGTTTTATGTGAGAGATAGTTGCGGAGTAGCCGATGTTTCTCCTTGGGTAGGTTCAGATAGTGCTACTACCGATTGCAACCCGGTAGCAGCACCACTAGTAGCTAACTTTGATGGAACAGGTTGGACATTAGGAGTTGGGGGGAACCCCGGAAACTTGGATGCTTGTTGGAGGAGATTTCCGGAGGATAGTTATGTTTTTGAGCCAGGAACCAACGGTACGCCAACTAATGGAACAGGACCTTTAGGCGATAACACTTCCGGTACCGGTAAGTACTTGTACTCTGAAACGTATTTCAACTTTGGCGCGTTTAACCCGAATGAAGCCAGTGTGGTAAGCCCACTGGTAGATGTGAGTGGTTTAATTAATCCCGAACTGGTTTTCTTTTATCACTTTTTTGGAAATGAAATTAACACGGTTGAGGTAAATGTATTTGACGGCAGCGCTTGGACGAACGTGCGAACTTACACGGGTCAGCAACAATTGGCCAGCGGAGATGCTTGGAAAGAAGAACGTATTGATCTTTTGGCTTTTGCCAATGATACTATTAAGGTAGAGATAAAAGCTATAAAGCAATTAGGTAACACCACTTTGGCTGATATGGCTATAGATGATTTCTCGATTGCTGAAATGCCGCTATGTCCAAAACCAGATAGTTTAATGACGAGCAATGCCACTACTACAAGCATTGATTTGAATTGGATTAGTGGAGGGGCTAGCAACTGGGTAATCGAGTATGGTCCTGTTGGTTTTGCTCCTGGTACAGGAAGCAAGGTGTATGTAAATACCAACCCCTATACGGTATCGGGTTTAAACCCATCTACTACGTATGATTTTTATGTGCAGGATAGCTGCGGTGTAGCAGTATTAAGTGATTCTATTGGGCCAGTATATGGCACCACAGTATGTGCTACTATTTCGGCTCCCTATTTTGAGCATTTTGATGGGCCTACGTTTAGTCCAGGCCCGCAAGGTTTTGGTGTAACAGGGTTTATGGATACTTGTTGGTCTAGGTTTCCTTATGGTACTTATTTTTGGAAACCAGGACCGTCCTTACCTCAAACTAACGGTACAGGTTCAACCATTGGAGATCATACCACAGGTAATGGTGGTTATGTATTTACAGAGTCGGGAGGTTTTGTAGGACCACCACTTTCCGCTTGGTTGTTATCTCCCCCCATAAGTTTATCGCCTCTTACAACACCTGAGATGAGCTATTGGTACCATATGTTTGGGCCAAATGTCAATGATTTATATGTAGAGATTTCCAATAATGGTGGAACTTCTTTTACGGCTGTAGATACTTTGAGTGGTAATCAACAGACAAGTCAAGCGGATGCTTGGAAAGAAGCGGTTATTGATATTTCGACTTATGCCAATGATACTATTTTGGTGCGCTTTAGAGCGGAGAAAACTTCGAATGGAAATCAGAGTGATATTTCGATTGATGACTTGAGTATTCACGAGGCGCCATCTTGTCCTAAGCCAAATAATTTGGTAAGTACAGGAGCGGCTTCCAATAGCATTACCTTAAGCTGGACAAGTGGTGGAGCGAGCAATTGGAACATTGAGTATGGCCCAGTAGGTTTTACCCAAGGAAATGGTACGATTGTAAACGCAGCAAGCAATCCATTTACAGTTACAGGCTTAGCACCAAAAACGGGTTACTGTTTTTATGTGCGTGATAGCTGCGCGGTTGGTGATGTGAGTGAATGGTCTTTGGAGGCCTGTGATACCACCGATTGTGGTGTGTTTACTGCACCTTGGTCCGAAGGATTTGATGGAGCCGATTGGCAAACAGGTGCGGGAGCGCAAAATGCCAACCACCAAGTCTCCTCTTGTTGGAGTCGCCCATCCAATGCCAATCCTAATTTCAGCACCCGCTCGGGGGGCACAGGTTCGAATAATACGGGTCCTTCGGCTGATGTTTCGGGAACAGGTAACTATCTTTTTACCGAAGCCAGTGGAGGTGCACAGGGAACGGGTGAAATAACAAGCCCTCAAATATTTATTCCTTTAACTATCGGTAACCCTCGAATCACTTTTGCTTACCACATGTTTGGTACAGGTATCGATTCGTTAGAAGTACGCGTGAGTGTAAATGGAGGTGCTTTTAGCCGCATTGGTGGATTAGTTGGGGCGCAACAAAGTGCCAGTACAGATGCTTGGTTGCATGAGGATATTAGCATTTCGGGTAACTCAGGAGATACCATTCAAATACGCTTTTTAGGAACCAATAATGCCTTTGCAGGTGATATAGCTATTGATAGCGTGGTGGTAGAACAAGCACCAAATTGCCCTAATCCACAACAGTTATTAGTTACCAATGTAACAGCAACCACAGCAACTTTGGGATGGATAACTGGAGGAGCTACAAATTGGCAAATAGAATACGGTCCAGTGGGCTTTACTAATGGTACGGGAACTATTGTAGCGGCAGCTACAAACCCTTTTACCATTACCGGATTAAGCCCACAGACAGGTTATGATTTTTATGTACGAGATAGTTGCGGGGTAGCCGATGTAAGTATTTGGAGTGGTTTAGCGAGTGATACCACTAGATGTGGAGTTACCGCAGCTCCTTATTTCGAAAATTTTGACGGAAATACTTTTGTAGTAGGTGGCGCTTTTGGTAACCCTGGAAGTATTGATGCTTGTTGGGAAAGAACCTTTGCCACTAGCTATTTTTGGGCGGTAGAGCAAAACGGTACGGTGAGTGCTAATACAGGGCCTTCAAACGATCATACCACGGGGGCAGGTAAATTTATGTTTACCGATGGAAATCAAACGGCTCAAAATACCGAGCTGATTTCACCTGATGTAGATCTAGCTCCTCTAACCAATCCGCAGTTGCGCTTTTGGTACCACATGTATGGTAATAGTATTGATAAGTTGGAAGTTGATGTTTGGGATGGTACGGCTTGGAACAATGTATGGATCCAAAATGGACAGCAGCACAACGCTAGTAATGATCCATGGACAGAAGCAGTTGTAAGTCTTTCTGCCTTTACTGGCGATACCGTAAGGGTGCGAATGAATGGGTTTAGAGCAGGGTTTCAAACGTCTAATGATATGGCGATTGATGATTTTTGGATTGGCGATTCCACTTCGTGTGCTCGTCCTGATTCGTTGTTGTTAGTTTCTGCTACGCAAACCTCATTAACGCTTTCTTGGAATAGTACTTCGGGCTTGGGTAGTGTGTTAAAGTATCGCCCGGCAGGGAGCGCTTCACCTTTTAGTTTTGCTTCTGTTTTGGGTAGCAGCACTACATTAAATGGTTTAACACCCTCTACCACCTACGAAATATTTGTGCGAGATAGTTGTGGTGCTACCGATGTGAGTTTATATACATCAGGCGAGTTGTTTTCTACGCTTTGTGGTGTAGTGGTGGCTCCTTACTCGGAGAGTTTTAATGGAGCGGGCTGGGTGCCAGGTAATGGAAACACTAATGTGGGTGATGAAATTCACACTTGTTGGATACGACCCACCAATACGGGTGTGCGTTTTACTACAGGTACAGGAACCACTCCTTCAAACGGAACCGGACCCACCGGAGATGCTACTGGTGGTGGTCAATACCTCTATACAGAGGCCAGTATTGGGGCTGGTACTTCTGAAATAGAGAGTCCCATGATTGTGGTTTCTAGCTTTTTAGCCAATCCAGTTTTGGAGTTCTCATACCATATGTTTGGAAATGCTATTACCTCGCTAGCGGTGGAAATTGACAACGGAAGTGGGTATCAAAATGTGAAGACCATTACAGGTCAGCAGCAAACGGCCAATGCGGCACCTTGGTTAAGTGATACAGTTGATTTAACAAGTTATTTGGGAGATACAATACAAGTTAAGTTTATTGGTATTAATACCGCTTTTGGAGGTGATATTGCCATTGACGAAGTATCAGTAGATGGACAAGTGGTTAATTGTAGCCCACCCTCCAATATTGGTATTACCGGTATTACTAGTACGGCCGCTCAGGTTTCTTGGACCAGTAATTCCAATAACTCAATTTTGGAAGTAGTGCCGGTAGGTCAAGCACAAGGAACCGGATTGTTTTTTAGAGGAGTCACCTCACCATATAATGTGGGTCCATTGTTGCCAAACACCAATTACCGCGTGTATATAGCCGATAGCTGTGGTACAACACGTAGTACATGGATTGACACCACCTTTATGACCACTAACTGTTTGCCTTTAGCAGGCGGTATATCTTTTTCTAATGCAACGGCATCTAGCGTTACACTTACATGGAATAGTAACTCTAATGTTTCCGAAATTGAAGCCGTACCTTTTGGTCAGGCGCAAGGAACCGGTATTTTATATACACCGGTGGTTTCACCACATGTAGCCGGAGGTTTAAGTACCAAAACACTCTACACTTTTTATGTGCGTGATTTGTGCGGATCTAATAGCAGTTCATGGATTTCGGATACGGCCTCTACAACAAGTTGTCCAGCGGTGGTGGCAGTTTTTACAGGTACGCCTAACCTGCTTACCATTGGCTTTAGCCGATCGGGAACAACAGGTGCTGATACCTTGAGCTGGGATTTCGGAGATGGAAATAGCACCATTGGTAATAACCCAAGTCATACTTATGGTGCAGCGGGTACCTATAAAGTAACTTTAACGGCTACTAATGCCTGCGGTAATTGGGATACTACCAGTGCATACTTTACCATTTGTGATTCGCTAATTGCGGACTTTACCTTTACCGGAAGCAACAAGCAATATACGTTTGATGCTTCAGGTTCGGTTGGTGCAACTTCCTATCGATGGGATTTTGCTAGCCAGCACGACACTACAGGGGTTAATGTAGTGTACGAGTTTCCAACGGTGGGTACTAAACCCGTAACCTTATGGGTGTATAACTCTTGTGGAGATAGTACATCTGTCACTAAAAATGTAACGGTATGTTTAGCGCCTATTGCCGATTGGACTTATAATGTGGTAAGTACTACCAGTCAAGGTATGTTGGTACAATTTGATGGAACGGCTTCGCAAAATGCGGTGAATTATGATTGGGACTTTGGAGATGGAAATACTTCTACGGGTTCGGCCACACCTCAAAACTTGTATTTAACACCAGGCTTGTTTTACACGGTGCGTTTAACGGTAACCAACTCTTGTGGAGACAAAAATTCCAAAACATTTAGGTTGGATCAAATTGGTCTTGAAGAGCTAGAGTTAGCCAATTATTTCAAATTGTACCCAAGTCCAGCTAGTAAGGTTGTAAATATTAGTTGGAGCTTGCCTAATGTGCAAATTCAAAAACTAGAGGTGAGAGACGTAAGCGGAAGATTATTGTTAGTGAAAGATAATTTTGCAGAACAAGATTTGGAAGTACAACTTAACGTAGAAAACTTGGCACAAGGTTTTTATTCAATAAAAGTGTTTAGCAATAAAGGAGTAATTACCAAGGAGTTTATAAGAGAATAAACAAGGTGAACCTTAAAATTGAAAGGCCTTCTTGAAATTTCAAGAAGGCCTTTTTTGTAGGTTAATGCTCAGATTTATTGTGGTGCTATTATGCGCGCTTAATTATTTTAGTAGCTTCACGGTTCACTAGAAGCAACTGTAAAATAAGTGTTTTGGTGAAAGTATTTGAAATTGAGATTCAATATAATAGCCTTAGAATAAGTTTAGTAGTTTATGTCAAACAAATCAATACAACCCACCAAGCTTAGTAAGGAGATAGATAAGCTGAATATAATTGAGAAATATTCGGAACAGGTTGAGGAGCGGACTAATAATTTTACGGACAATCAGGAAGGCTTCAATAAAGACCAAGGACGTGAGGGTGCCAAGCAACGCATTTCCTTCTTAAAAAAAATGAAGATAGAAACACCCCATGTAAGTGGTGGGGCGGAATCGCTCAAGTTTGAGGAGTTGAACGGAAATATTGAAAACTTTATTGGAATGGCACAAGTGCCCATAGGCTTAGCAGGGCCTTTAAAAGTAAAAGGGCCGCAAACCAACGAGGATTTTTTTGTTCCACTGGCTACCACCGAAGGAGCGCTGGTAGCATCGTATAATAGAGGAATGAAAGCTTGTTTTGCAAGTGGAGGTGTAACATCGGTATGTTTGATTGAAAACATGCAACGTTGTCCGTTTTTTAAGTTTAGCGACATCTTAGAAGTAGGTCGATTTATAAAATGGGTTCATCAAAATATGGAGCGGTTTAGGTCTATAGTTTCTGAATCTAGTCGTTTTGCGGAGCTTATCGAAATCCGATCTAACATTGAAGGTAACAGTGTTATTTTAACATTTGAGTTCTCAACCGGTGATGCCGCTGGACAAAATATGGTGACCATTTGTACCGATAAAGTTTGCAAGTATATTTTAGAAAACTTTAGTATTAAGCCTGTTGAGTGGTATATCGAGAGTAACTATGCTGGCGATAAAAAGGCCACGGCTCTTTCTTTTTCCAGCGCACGCGGAAAAAAGGTTACCTCTGAAATAATACTGCCAGAAAAAGTATTGGGAACAGTTTTGAAAACCAGCGCACAAAAAATGGCGAAATACTGGCAAGCGGCCACTTTATCGGTGATACAAAGTGGTGCCATTGGAGCTCAAGGCCATGTTGCCAATGGTTTAACTGCTCTTTTTGTAGCATGTGGGCAGGATGTTGCGTGCATTGCAGAGTCTGCGGTGGGGCTTACCCGTATGGAAGTTGTTAATGATGGTGATTTGTATGTGTCGGTTACATTGCCCTCATTGGTGGTGGGTACCATTGGTGGTGGTACAGGATTGTCAACCCAAAAAGAGTGTTTAGAAATGTTGGGCTGCTATGGGGTGGGTAAAGTTGAAAAATTTGCTGAAATAGCCACAGCACTGGTACTTGCAGGTGAGGTGTCAATCGCAGCAGCCATGTCTGTTGATCATTTTACCAAGGCACATGAAAACTTAGGAAGAAAGAATGGATAAGAATGAGGAAAATAGTCGCTCCTTTTTAGCTCGCTTTTTAATTTATCAAAAAGAAAGATTTCCGGTGCTAGCACACGGCATAATGATTTTAGCCTTTACATTTTCGGCTGTGTCTTATTCCCGTATTTGCAGAGGTCAAACAGGTTTTATTGATGGTTTTGATTTTGCCATCGGTGTGTTTGCCACTATAACCCTCTTTTTTTTGGTTCGCATTTTTGATGAATTTAAAGACAAAGAAGACGATGCCAAATACCGATCTTATTTACCGGTTCCAAGAGGGCTAATAAGTTTAAAGGAGTTGCAAATTACTGGTTGGGTTGTGATAATTCTACAACTACTTGTTTTGGCGGTATTTCAAGGGGCCATGCTGTATTTATACTTAGTGGTATTGGCTTATTTGCTGTTAATGCGGGTCGAATTTTTTGTTCCTACTTGGCTAAAAAAAAGACAGTTAGCATATATATTGTCTCATATGCTAATCATTCCATTGGTAGATATGTATGCCAGTGGTTTAGATTGGTTGCTTGATGGAGCCGAACCGCATTGGGGCTTAGTTTGGTTTTTTGCAGTTTCGTATGTAAACGGTTTGGTGCTTGAGTTTGGCCGAAAAATGAAGGCGCCAGGTTTTGAGGAGGTAGGAGTGGTGTCTTATACCGGTTTATACGGTAGCCGAGGTGGCCCTATTATTTGGATAGTTTTGTTGTTGTTCACCATGCTTTTGGCGATGGGTGCTTCTGTTTACACCAACTACGGATGGATGGCTCACTTAGTTTTTGCCCTCTTTTTTGTTTTATGTTCTTTACCCGGCTGGATGTTTTTGATAAAACCAACTGTTAAAAAGGCCAAGTTGATGGAATATGCTTCTGTGATTTGGACTGCACTTATGTATTTAGCTTTGGGCGGAATACCCATGCTTACTAATTTACTATTTTGAAATATTTATTATCACCAAAAGACATTAACCTCCAAACCAATGTTGGTGGTAAGGCAGCCAACCTTAAAAAGCTTGTAGCCCTAGGTTACAAGGTGCCAAAATGGGTGGTGCTTTCGCAAGATTTTTTAAGTGAGGAGGTTAAGGATAAAGTTTTGCCAGAATATAGAGTTGAGGTGCCGCAAGAAATACTGGGTGAGCTGTCAGAGTATTTTGGGAATTCGGCCAAAGAAAAAACTTTTGCTGTACGTTCATCGGCAGTGCAAGAAGATGGTGAGCAACACTCATTTGCTGGCCAGTTTGAAAGTTTTTTACACGTACCATTTAATCAGATTAGAGAAAAAATAAAAGCCGTTTGGTTATCGGCAAACTCAGATAGAGTGAAAGCCTATCGCACCGAAAAAGGTTTGGCAGCTGAAAATGGTATGGCTGTATTAATACAAGAAATGGTAGAGGGCGATGTTTCGGGGGTAGCCTTTGGGGTTGATCCGGTATTATACAACACTGATAAAAAGGTTGTTAGTGCTGTATTTGGCTTGGGTGAAGGCTTGGTGTCTGGCGATTTAAATGCAGATACGTTTACAGTTTCTAAAAACGGAATAGATCAAAACATTGTTCAAAAGACTCATGCTTTTGTAAAAGACTCATCTCAAGAAGGTTGTGTAAAGCAGGTGGTGCCTATTGAGGATCAACAAAAGCCATCTCTTGTCAAAGAGCAAATTGAGGCTGTTTGCCAAATTTTGGACGAGTTGGAGAAATCCTTGGGGGAGCCCCAAGATGTTGAGTTTACCTATGCTAAGGGTGAATTATACTTGCTGCAAACAAGACCCATAACTACAAAGGCTACCACTAAACAAGGTGAATATATTTTATGGGATAATAGCAATATAATAGAGTCCTACCCTGGAATAACAACACCACTAACGTTCTCTTTTATCTTAAAAATGTATGAGCAGGTATATCGGCAGTTTAGTCGAATAATGGGCGTACGTCAAAAGGATATTGAGACCCATGCCTCGGTTTTTGCAAATACCTTGGGTTTGGTTAGAGGCCGTGTATATTACAACTTGCTCAATTGGTACAAAATGTTGGCGATGCTACCAGGCTACTCCATAAACGCAGAGAATATGGAGCGAATGATGGGTGTGAAGGAGCGTTTTGAGCTAAAGGAAGACTATCAAATGAGCAAAGGCTTGGCATGGTTTAGAACCTTTAGCATGTTAGTTAACATGCTAAGAATGCAAGTGAGGCTTCCGCGTGATCGTAAAAAGTTTGTGCGTCACTTAAACAAGGTGATGGATGAATACAACGCATTAAACTTTGGTGATTTAAAACCTAAAATAATAATTGAACATTACCAGAGTTTTGAGCAAAATCTATTGCTACAGTGGAAAGCGCCCTTGGTAAATGATTTTTTTGCCATGATTTGGTTTGGTATGTTGCAAAAACAAACCACTAAATATGCTGCTCAGCATCCAAATATTCATAATGATTTGCTTTGCGGAAGTCAAGATATAATCTCCACACAACCAATACATCGGTCTATAGAACTGGCTGCACTGGTGGTCAAGCATAAAGAGGCACATAAACTTTTTGAAAGTGAATTAGCCAACAAGGTGTGGGATGAGCTAAAAGAAGGCGCTTTTCCGGAGATAAAAGGAAAGATCGATGAGTACATCAATAGTTTTGGGGAACGCTGTGTGGGTGAACTCAAGCTCGAAACGGTTTCGTATTCGCAAAACCCTGCTCTGTTTGTTAGGGTAATACAAGCCTATGTAAGTCAAGGGATTACAAAAAGTAAGTCGCATAATAACATTGAGGATGAAATTAGGTTAAAAGCTGAAAAACATCTTAGCCAAAGCTTTAAGCGTAAACCTATTAAAAGATGGTGGTTTAATGTGATTTTAAACAAAACCCGTGATTTGGTGAGTAACCGCGAAAATCTCCGGTACCAACGTACTCGTGGTTTTGGTATGGTGCGTAACATGTTTAATGCCATAGGTATGGCTTGGTTTAAAGAGGGTTTGTTAGATTCGGCTGCGGATGTTTTTTATTTGGAATTGCCGGAAATTGTAGAGGCAGCAGAAAAAGGTTTTAACCACAGTTATTACGATAAAATACAAATGCGTAAGCAGGAGTTTGGAGCCTATAGAGAACAGTTACCACCTATGGAGCGTTTTTTTACATACGGCAATAGTTTTACCGATGATTATATCTATTCGCTTGAAAAAGTGGAGGGTAAAGAAATGGATTTAGAGGGCATTGGTTGTTGCCCTGGAGTGGTGCAGGGCAAAGTTTGCGTAGTTACAAACCCAGGAGAAATAAGCTCCCTGAATGGTGATATTCTGGTAACAAGCAGCACGGATCCGGGTTGGGTAACTTTGTTTCCTACGGCTGGGGCCATTTTGGTTGAAAGAGGAAGTTTGCTGAGTCATTCGGCTATTGTTTCTCGAGAAATGGGTATTCCTTGTATTGTAGGCGTATCAGGCTTATTGCGAAGCTTAAAAACTGGAGATAAAATACTGATGGATGGGAGTACAGGAAAAATAAGTGTATTAGAGTATGCCTAGCCAACTAAAAAAAGTAGCACACAATTATTTAAGGTATGCCAACTGCTGGGAAGATGCTGATGTGCTTATAAAAGCGTTAAACATTGAGCCAGATGATGAGGTGTTGTCCATCGCATCGGCTGGAGATAATACGTTTTCAATTTTGGCACAAGCACCTAAAAAAGTGGTGGCGGTAGATGTTAATGTAGCGCAACTAAAGTTGGTAGAACTTAAAAAAGCTGCTTTTGAACAATTGAATTACTCTGAGTTTTTACAGTTTTTGGGTTTTACCGAGAGTGAAAGTCGGTTGGTGTTTTTTGAAAAGGTAAAACTGGGTTTATCCAAAAGTGCGGTGCAATATTGGAGTAGTCGAAGGCCGCAAATTCAAGCAGGTATTATTTATCAGGGTAAATTTGAAAAATACTTTAACACTTTTAGAAAGAGGGTATTGCCTCTTATTCATTCGCGTAAGCATATAGATAAATTATTTAGCTCAAAAGGTGAGAAAGAACAGTTTGCTTTTTACAATAAAACATGGAATAGCTGGCGTTGGAGAGCTCTTTTTAAGTTTTTTTTTAGCGAGTGGCTAATGGGTAGATTGGGGCGCGACCCGCAGTTTTTAAAAGAGGTAGAGGTACCTGTTGCTGATTTTATTTTGGAAAAGTCACGTGTTCACCTGAGTAGTGTTTTGTGCCAAAAAAATTACTTTTTACACTTTATACTTAAAGGGAGTTTCGGCAATAGCTTGCCGCACTATGCTCGTGCCGAAAACTTTGATAAGATTAAGAACAACATAGGGAGACTGGAGCTTTATGAGGGATTTGCGGAAAGTGCGATGCATAAGCATAAGAGCATTTCCAAGTTTAACTTGTCAAACATATTTGAGTACATGCCTTCACTTGTGTTTGATGAAATATCGGCTAAACTGGTTTTACAGAGTGCTCCAAAGGCGCACTTTGTGTATTGGAATTTAATGGTTCCAAGAAGAATGTCGGTAAACACTACTGGCTTGGAGCAATTACCAGGTTTGGCGCAGGACTTGCATCGGGTGGACAAGGGTTTTTTTTACGGAAATTTAATCATTGAAAATAAAGTTCAATCGAAAATTTAAACAATAGCGTATATCTGGCGATAGCTTTTTTAGTACTATTTGCTAGTGCCGAATGGTTGTATCATAAAGGTACAAGGGTAGAGCTAACGCGAAAATATGTGCATGTTGTAACAGGCTTGTTGGCATTGCTTTTTCCGGTTTTGTTGAGCAATCACTGGTGGGTTTTGGGCTTGTGTTCAAGCTTTTTGGTTTTGTTGGCGGTTTCAATTTGGTTAAAAAAATTGCCGTCAATTAATAATGTGGCTCGAAAAACAAGTGGTAGTATTTTGTACCCCGTGGTGGTATATGGGTGTTTTTTGGTATTTGTAAAGTACACGGCTATGGAGATGTACTACGTGCCCATTTTAATATTAGCAATTTGCGACCCTTTAGCAGCTTTGTTTGGTAAAAAGTGGCCTGTTATGCCGTATAAAACATTTGGTTATTCAAAAACAGGAGTAGGGTCTTTGGCATTTTTTAGCAGTGCTTTTTGCTTGTCTTTTTTATTATTGTTGTTTTTTAAACCTTCACTGCCTTTCGGTGTTTTATTGGTTTCGTTGCAAGTAGCTACTGTTACTACGTTGGCAGAAGCTATAACCCATAAGGGATTTGATAACTTAACTATTCCGCTTAGTGCTTTGTTGGTTTTAACTTTAAATATTGCCTGGTAATGGAAGGAGTTAGTTGGGTAAAAACATTTCCGGGAGCAAACAATTTTTCGCTGTTCGAAAGCTTGCCGTCAAAAATTTATCCACCAAGCAGCCCCTATTTCAAATCCCTTAATACACCTCAGTTCACTTTTTTAGAAGGATGCTATGTGATGCTTTTAAAAGAGGTGCCTGTAGGACGTTTTGCGTTGTATCAAAATCCTTATTTAAAACATAAGGGCCAGCCTGCTATAGCGTTGGGTAGTTATGAGTGTATTGATAATCATAGTGTTGCTGAGGTATTGCTGGCTTATGCAAAAACTAATGCAAGTAAAATGGGTTGTTCATGGCTTTTGGGTCCCATGGAAGGGAGTACTTTTAATAATTATCGGTTTAGTAAAAGCTGGGAGCGCCCTTTGTTTTTTATGGAGCCGTATCACCATTTATACTACAACCAACAGTTTGTAAAGGCTGGCTTTAAAGAGTTAGCGTCTTATTACTCTGCCGAAAATACCGAGCCAGATTACAATGCTGAAAAATTAGCCAAGTTTGAGCAATACTTTGTAGAAAAGGGAGCAGTTTTTAGAAATATAAACCTCAAAAACTTACGAGATGATTTATTGAAAATTGCCCAGTTTAATGAGGTCGTATTTTCTAAAAACAAGTATTATACGCCTATTCCAATTCAGGCTTTTGCAGATAAGTACGCAAGAATGGAATCGTACCTTAATCCTGATTTAATTTGGATTTTGGAAGATAAGCATGAAGAGATGCATGCTTTCGCATTTGCCATTCCTGATTATTTTGATGTTAAAGAAGAAACAGTGATTGTAAAATCCGTGGCTTGCAAGGGAGGTTCGCCATTTAAAGGGGCGGGTAGCTTTTTAAGCGGTAAAATAAACCAAGTGGCCCTACAAAGCGGCTATAAAAAGTTGATTCATGCGTTTATGCTCAAAAGTAATGAGTCAACCCGTATTTCCAATAAGTATGGTGGAAACACTATTAGGGAGTATGCTCTTTATGGGAAAAAACTATAAAATGCTAAAAAGATTTTTCAAAATAGTTTTGGTTCCGAGAAAGATGATAAATACTATCGCTACTCACACGCAAAAGCTCCCCCACTTGCACAGCATTCAAGAGCGGATATTTTGCTCGAACTAAACCAGCCACACCTGCTACGACAGGTGCTGCCATAGACGAACCTGTTGCTTCAGAATAATTAGAGCTTGAAAATGTCGTGTAAATTGAACCTCCAGGGGCAAGTAAATCAATGTTTGTATTGTATGTGGCTTTTGCACCACAAGAGCCACAATTAACGGTTTGCCCTGACTTATCCGAATGCGTAACAGAAGTAACATATTTGTACGATGCTGGATAATAATCATGTTCGTAACCATCATTTCCTGCGGCAGCTACAACCAAAACATTCTTTTCTAATGTAACATACTCAATAATATCTTGTTCCCACTGTAATGGAATCCCAGGATTTCCTAAAGACATATTAATAATACTTGCTCCATTTTCCGCTGCATACAAAATTGCTTCATAGACCTTGACAGAAACAAGTGAGTTATTAAAAACCTTGAGTGGCATTACTCTACAATTAAAACCAGTCGAGGTAATACGTACAGATACCTCGGGATTTGCGGGATCTGTATTGTCTACCTTTTTCTCTACCAAAACATAGGCACACCCTGAATCAAGAAAAGGTCTACCAAATACAATTCCAGGTACTTCTTGAGCTTCAGATGCGTAACGAAAAACAAATGAATCAGTATAGTTGTCACCTCCTGTTCTAACATTCAAACGCTCAGCTCTTGGGTTACCTGCACCACAACGCATTCCAGGGCTGCTGTACGAAGAAGGTTGACCGGCTGGAAAATAAGTCGTCTCCGGTGCTGGAATATGAGCAGACACATCGTAAAACAATGCACATTCAAGCGCCGAATCAGCCGCATAGAATGCCACCTGTGATTCACGTGCATATGAAGATAGTACCAGCTGTTTCTGAACAAGATTATACACCCCACCAGAAATTAACAACATCAACGAAGAAACCAGCATTGCAAATAAAATTACAAAACCTTTTTTTGAATGTATGTATTTTT
>CAKZRR010000033.1 GCA_937146805.1 uncultured Owenweeksia sp.
TGAGCAGGCAACGCCAAAACAAAGTTTTGACGTTTAACAAAAAAGAAAATTAAAAGTAAAAACGTTTGTTTTGGCTTGGTGGTAATCCGAAAGTGAAGTGCTTTAATATGCCCTACTGTCCATACACAAAACGTTATGCCCAATTACAGAAATGACCAGAGTTACTGATACAGAATTAGACGAATTATTAATTAAGCATAAGGAAAACCCTAATGACCTTGATATAATTAATTCAATCGCAATTGGATATTTCCAAAACTACGAGAAGAATACAGACAAAGATGATTTTGATTTTTTCGAAAAAGCTTATAATCTAAAAAAGACTGTTAAGTCAACTCACAACTTTGCTTGGTTCCTCTATTTTGAATGGTCAGAAATTCAATGGCGTTGGAAAGAAGATGACGCTATTAAAAAGGCATTAAAAATTCAAAAAGAATGCGTTGATTTAGAGCCTAACTCTTTTTATCCATATTACCAATATGGTTATATGCTAATGGAAGAAGACAAATTTACTGAAGCCATTAGATACCTGAATATTGCTAAGTCAAAAACAAAACATAGAGGGATTGAACATAATTTAGGGTTTTGTCACTTTCGATTAGGACAATATCAATTAGCTAAAAACCATTTTTCTATATCTTCCAAAGCAGAAGACCTAGAACAAAGAAGTCTTTTTAATCTAGCACTCACGGAATTCAAATTAAACAACCTTGACAAGTTCATAGAAATAATAGATAAACTTCAAAATCCAAGCGAAACAGATGCTCCTCTAATGGTTTATGAAATTGGACAACTTCTGTTTTTAGTAAATGAATTTGAAAAATCAGCCCAATGGACAATAAAACAAGGCGTTGATGGAATTGACTTACTTGATTGGAAAGAACTTGCTTATTCTATTTACACAACTAATAAAAAGTTATTTAATATAGAATTGAAAAAAGGAATATCTGAAAGACAGATGTGGATTGATGAAATAAATGATAACCATCCAGACTGGACTGAGTATTCAGAGGAAGAAAAAAAAGAGAAACTAATAGAACTTGAAACTGAAATTAAATATCGAGAAAACATTGAGAGTGAATTTCAAAATAAACCTATTCTAAAAGTTGATGAGCTTTTAATAGTCGAACCTATTTACTGCTTATTATTTGACTGTAAACTACACGGGAATTTAAAAAATGATTAAAAAAAAGGGCATAACAAGGGCTATACGTAATGCGGGTTTTCTGCTAAATGAAAGGTCTGTGCATTTAATGAAGTCCGCCAATACTTTAATTTGGTATTTAAAGTGAATAAATTAAAAACAAAATATAAACTCTTGGCTACGTGCAAATTTGAAAACTCCGCTTTTCAAATCCCGCACTACGCATAGCCGGGTCGTTACCATTAATTAACAAAAACAGATAATATGTCAGAACACGCATTAAACTTGTCAGAAAGTAGTCCTTTGAAAAACAATGAAGACTTCAAGCAATTACTTCAAAATCTAAAGGAAGAAGAACTTAAAGAAGTAGTAATAAGGTTTGCTAAAGACAAGAGCATTACGATTACAGAAGCTTCAAAAGTCAGAGATAACTTTTTCCAATTTATTTCACTTACTAAAATCTCGAATAATCCTATTTCACCCCCCATGATTGTGGACGAATTCTGGCACAAATTCCTGATTTTCACAAGACAATATCAAAATTTTTGCGATAAACATTTTGGTCATTTCATACACCATGAACCTTTATCTAAAGAATTAAGCAAAAAAAATAATTTTCAAGAAACGTCTAAGCTATTGTGGGATAATTTCAATGCAGTTGCTTGTTGTAATAATACTTGTGATGCAGATTGGCCAACAATACGGGGATAGGTGAAAAACATAGTTTTATCAGAAGTTGACTATTCAATTATTGAGAAGAATGTTTCGTTTCTTGAAAATCAAACAAGAAATGTTGGGTGTTATTTCAATTTGTTAATGTCAGAAATAATTCATTCCAAAAGGCTTCCAGTACCAAAAAACATGGAGGCCTTTACAGAAACATATTTTCATAGATTACCTGGACATAATAGATCTTTTTATCACTCAGAGTCTGGTCATTTAATGAACCCAAAAAATCCTAGTTTGAATTTTAAAGGGTTCGAAGTACTTAGCCAAAACCTTGAATTGGGCTTAAAATCAATATTTAACACCACACATAAGAATAGTGAACTATCAGTAGGAGAATATCTCATCTCGGTAGAAAATAAATTACCTTTTTGTTTATTGAATCATGAAGCGAAAAACGAATTTTCTATTGCCTTGGAACTTCAAAAAAAAGCTATTCGAATTGATCTCGAATTACATATTCCTTTGCCTTTATTATTGATAAAATTCAGTGATCATTTAGTAAAAAGGGTTAGTAAATTGATGAAAAAATTTTCATCTAACCCTTTAATAGATAGTTTGATTAATAGAGGCTTGTATGGGTTTGTGTATCACTATACCAGTGTGCCAATTAGAATAGCTAATGTTATACCTATATCTACAAAGAATGATTTTCTTGTGAATCTTGGGGTTAAAGATATTGAACAGTTATCTGAAAAATGGATCAATACATTTTTGGATTTATTTAAACTAGGGGTTTTACCTATTAACTCTCTTCCTACTTTAAGAGGTAGCTATGTAGACCTAAATAATTCAATTCTTAATGGAGGGTTTTGCGATTTTGACACTGCTGTATTTATCAATGAGATGAATAAACATGAAATGAAAAACGCAATGCTAAATTCCGCAAGTATGTTGAGTAAGAGTCTATGTATTATTGAAGGAAAGCTTGATCATAAATACAAAGATCAGCTAACAAAAGACATATTATTAAAAATGAAAAAAATAACTAATGGTAACAAAGTATATGGCGCATAACACCCTTCGGGATGATACGACACCATATACGGAAAGTTGGCACACATTAGGTACGATATACAAACATCCTTTACAGAGTTATATAAACATCGTTTACACTTTTTAGCTTGCAATTTGAACCAAAATTCAGATTGTCATGCCTTGGAAAGAGAACACGATTATGGAACAAAAAATTGAATTTATCTGTGAATGGAAGACTGGTAATTACACCATAACAGAACTTTGTAGAAGCTTTGAGATTTCCAGACCAACGGCTTATAAAATCATAGCTCGGTTTGAAAGTGAAGGGTATGAAGGCCTCAAAGAACTCTCTCGAAGACCTCGTGAGGCGCATCCTAATTCGACTAGTGAAAAGGTGGTAAATGGCATTCTTTCTCTAAAAGAAAAACACAAGCTCTGGGGTGCCAAAAAAATCCACAAACTGTTGTATAACGATTTTTCAGATGAACTAATTCCATCTGTCTTGACTGTCCACAACATCCTCAAAAAACACGGTCTAGTATGCCCTCAAAAACGCTTAAGAAGAGTCAAGCCCATACACCCTATTTTTGACCCTAAAGTGTGCAATGAAGTATGGAGTGCCGACTACAAAGGAAAGTTCTTAATGGGCAACAAAATCTATTGTCATCCACTAACCATTGCTGACTCTAAAAGCCGATTTGTTTTTACGGCAAAAGGTCATTACAGAGAAAACTTTGACTCCGCAAAGACAGAGTTTAAAAGGGTATTTAGAAAATATGGTATCCCTAAGCAAATTCATACCGACAATGGAAGTCCCTTTGGATCTGTAAAAGCCATACAGCGTTTTACCAGGCTCTCTTATTGGTTTATTGAACTTGGTATTATGCCTGTGTATTCGGATCCATCACACCCTGAGCAAAACGGTAGACATGAACGCATGCACAGAGATTTAAAGGCTGCTTGCGCTAAACTCCTCAGCCTATGATTTAAAAGCCCAACAAAGGCGCTTAAATCAGTTTGTAAAAGAGTATAATCATGTAAGACCACACGAAGCTCTGGACATGAAAACACCCGCTACCGTACATGATTTTAAAACGCGACCTTTCCCTGAGAAAATCTCAAACTTTGACTACGAAACAGATATGAGAGTGCTTAAAGTAACGAAGAACGGATCAGTAAGATGGGGTTCTTACAACTGGGTTTATGTATCTGCCTCTCTACAAGGAAAACACATCGGGGCTCTAGAAATGGGTAATGGAATATGGAGGGTATTTTATAGAAACGTATTTTTAGGTTACTTTAACCAAAATGAATTAAGAACAAAAGAACAATCAGTAAGGTTAGAAACTAGTTTAGTGTAAACCCTAATCTATAACTTTTGTAAAGCATGTATCTTAACGAACATTTGACCAAACCAATGAAACATATTTTTTTAATCATAATTTTTTCCACTTTTTTGGCGTGTAATTCCAACAAGGATAATGCGGTTTCTAAAATCAAAAATCCAAATCCAGAGAAAGTAATTCAAGAAAAATTAAGCGGAAAAGAAATCGTGTCTGAATTAGAAAAATTGGGTTATTTCAATTTGACCAGCGAATCTGAATTGGATACAGTCAAAGCTGACTTTCAAAAAGCGTATTCGGACTTACATTTCTTTCAAGGACCAATGCGTGGAGAAACTCTGAATTTTATGGATAATCGTTATCAATGGGTAGATTGTGAGGAACTTTTTGAGATTGGTGGATTAACAGAATATTTAACCCAAGTAAAACCGACTTTTGAAAAACTTGGACTTGAATTAGAATTCGCAAACGAAAAAAGCGAACAAGACCAAAATAGTTGGAAACACACAATTGAACTGAACGGAAATGAATACTCAGCGTTTGACGGACAATTTTCTGACTTGGATTGGGGAATTGCCTATGTGAATTTTATAGAAATGTTGAACGCTGAATTAAGAAGACAAAATTCGAACGAGCAGTTTTATCCAATAAATTGTGGAAATGATGGAACGTTCGTCTTGCTAACACCAAAACAATTGGACTTTGTAAATCGGAATTATCCAATAGACAATGAACATCCGACAACAATGAGTAATTGGAAAAGTAGAAATGGAATATAAAAAACTGCACACAACAATGGCTATAAGTAATTGCTTGTTCTCGCCTACTTCTGAAAATCCTCGCGGATTTTCAGCTTGGTGTGTACTTGCAAAGTTAATCGCTAAACCACGCAACTACTCATAGCCGAGACCGTTGCCAAACATTAAAAAAATGAAAAGACTGACTTTAACAATTACCTTGACAATTTGGACTGTTTCTTTGTATGCTCAAAGTTCAACACCTTCTCAAATAGATTCACTGTCAAATATTCTTGTTGGGGTATGGGAAATTGAGAAAACCATAGACAAAGAAGGAAATGAAGTTGAATCAATCACTAGGGAAACAAAAAACTCTCCATTAGGCAACGAAATACGAATCAAAGCTACTGGACCAAAAATGACATTAAATCAAGACGGAAGCTATGAACTTCAATTTACTCCTGAAAATACGGGCAAAGGAAATTGGTTTTTAGAAAGCTCGACATCTCTTATACTCCAATTAGTGACTAAAAAAGGGACAATTAGTTATAACATGCTTAAGTCAGCAGCGGAAATGTTTGGAAAGACCTTAAAGTTTGACAAAGACGGCAATATTGTGGAGAACAATAAACGAGAAATCACAAAATTGGAATCAGACGAATTGTTAATACGCTACGAGACTGATTATTATCAAGTATATAAAAAGAAAAAATAAAAACGTTTGGCAACAAAGAACTGTGCTAAAATCCAACTAAAAACCGCCTTAATTTCTATTTTATTTTTCTTTTGAAAGTCCTTTTTTAGGTGAAGGCCTATTCAAAAGAAAAATATTAGTGGGTTAACACACTGGTGTTGTAAGCTCTCCATTTTTAGGTTACTTTAACCAAAATGAATTAAGAACTAAACCCGTCCGAATGGTTCAGCCGGGCGGAGAACAATCAGCAAGGTTAGAAACTAATTTAGTGTAAACCAGGTATCTTAACGAGCATTTGAAATGAGGGTAATAATATTCATATTAATGGTTCAAATATTTCCAATTCTTACTTTTGGTCAGAGTTCTGATCCAGCTTTTACAACACCTTTGGTAAAGAAGTATATCAATCGCTGTATTGATGGTTTAGAATCTGTTGAATATCTGAAAAATAATAGCATTACCAAGGAAATGGACTTTTGCAATTTAGCAACTTGCTTTTCATTTTTAGAATCATATGACAAAGACTCTCTATTTAATGAAGCCATTTATGAGCGTTTAAGACAAATAGCTCAGGAGTTTTACAATGAAGGAACTCCTATATTAATAATTGGAAATGGAATGAATAGTGCTGAATTAAGCCAGAGGTTAAATAAAGAAGAAAATGGCTATGGAGTAACTTATGTTAGCTTAGGTAACTCCTGTCTTTCCTTTGGCTCTTTGGATAAAGGTATTACAAAATTCAATTTAGAGACAAAACTTCTTGTAAACTAACAAGTATCTGACGTTGAAAAATTGAAATAAAAACGTGAGGGCTTACAAAACGCTTTGAAATAAATTAAAAGAAATATTTCAGTTTAATTCTTTCGCAAATACCGAAAGCAACCAATCACTAACTTCTTCGGATCCATTTCTATTTAGATGATTTCCATCAGTCCAATTATTCAGGTTAGTAAAAATGGAGGAGGGAGGAAGGAGTAAACTTCCCATTTCACGGTATTTTTCGGCATTGTTTGGTGCTGGGGAGTTACGCCCTAAGGCAGGTAAATACAAGAAGTACAGCTTTATATTGTGGCTCTTACAGTATTTTGATATTCGTTTTAAGTATTGCTCTGGGTAATAGTCATCCATATCTCTTTTGAAGCCTGACGGTCGCTGAGTAGCAAGTCTTTTTTGCCTTATAGAATCCAATTCATTGATACTGATACTGTATTCTTGTGGAGTAAATCCAAAAGTATTGGTTGAGTGCTTGTCCTCTATTTTGTTTCCCCAAAGCTTTTCTTTGCTTAACTGAAGTCGATATTGCCATGATTTGGACCAGTCGGAAATGTAATCCTTGTTAAAAAGGGGTTGACTTTGTATTAGATCTTTATTTGTAGCTAAATAGGGAAAGATGGGATGACTAAAGGGATTCTCATCTACGCGTACCTCCAAAACCAAATATTGTAAATGTTTTTTTTCTACAAGGTTTTTTAAAAGCCTTAGTTGGAGGTTTCTTCCGTAGCGACAATAGGCAAAATTTACAGTGGAAAGCTGAGGTAGCTCCTGCTGGAGCTCCCTGTCATTCACACTATTCATAGTTCGTGAGGAACCTATGAAAGCTAAATCAATGGGCTTAGAATTTTCATAAAGGCGGGAGTACATCCACGAGGCGCGATTATGGCAATCGTTTTTTAAACCAGAAGAAAGTTGTTTAGGGCTTATAGGAATGATGAGGATGCCTAAAAAAATCGGAAAAAGAAAAAGCAGCAAGTGGAGGGTTAACTTTTTCATTAGAATTGGAAATAAATAAAATTGGGTTTCACATCAAAGTTTCCAAGGAATAGAATACTTAAAACGAGGAGATAATAGAAAGCAAGGCGTACCACTTTGGAAGAGTGGTTAAAATGATCTATTTCGTTTCGATCCTTCATGCTATACTCGAAAGCCACAAAGACAAAAAATAATAAGGCAATGCTACCGTATCTATATAGGTCATTTAGGATGGAAACCGGAAAATGGGCGCCTTCTAAACTCAATAATTGAGCAATTAATGCTTGTAGATGATCTATATTTTCAGCTCTAAAAGGAATCCAAAAAAGGCAACAAACAAAGAAAATAACAAGCGGCTTAAATAAATTAGTGGTTTTGGTTTTCTTTTCTAAAATAAGAGCCAGGCCATGCAAAAACCCCCAAATTAAAAATGTGATATTCGCACCATGCCAAAGACCTGATAGTAAAAAAGTAGCCATCAGGTTAAAGTTTTTTCGTCCTTTACTTACTCTATTTCCGCCTAAAGGAATATACACGTAGTCTTTAAACCAGGTGGACAATGAAATATGCCATCGGCTCCAAAATTCTCCAAAACTTGAGCTGAAGTAAGGCTTTTTAAAGTTGGCGGAAAGATCGAAGCCCAATGTTTTCCCTAGTCCAATAGCAATATCTGAATAACCTGAAAAGTCACAATAGATTTGAAAAGCAAAAAGGAGGGAGCCAAGTAGAATTCCAAAGACGGAGTAATCACTAGGGTTAGCAAATATTTCGTCAACGAGTACTGCAAAGTTATCGGCAATCACAATTTTCTTAAACAAGCCCCAAAGAATGAGTCTAAAGCCTTGAATTGCTTTATTGTAATTAAATATTTTACGATGGCCAAATTGGGGTAAAAAGCGTGCGGCTCGCTCTATTGGGCCGGCAACTAACTGAGGGAAAAAGGATACAAAGGCAAAAAACTGAAGCGGACGATTGGTGGGTTTTATTTTGCCGCGATAAATATCAATACAGTAGCTCATAGTTTGAAACGTATAAAAGCTAATGCCCACTGGAAGAATAATGTTTAAAGAAAAATAGTTTGCCTTAATTCCAAGTCCGGTTATTAATGTCTCAAATCCTTCAATAAAAAAGTTGAAATACTTAAAAAAGGCCAGTATCCCTAGGTTGATGACTAAACTTAGGATGAGGTAAAACTTTTTGGTTTTTGACGCTGCCGAGTTGCCGACTTTCAGCCCTAAAATGTAATCTGAAATGGAGCTAATTACAATTAGACCCAAAAACCGCCAGTCCCACCAGCCATAGAAAACATAGCTAGACGCGACTAAAAAAAGGTTAATAATAGGTGAAGAAGCCTTGCGATTTAGCCACCAGTAAAGGAAGAAAAATAGTAGGAAAAAGACAAGAAAACTAACAGAGTTGAATACCATTAAGTGTTGGTGTTTCAGGAGCAATATTACTAAATCTTGTAAAGATTTATTTCTTGCCGTATTGCTTGTAATAGAGGGATTTTTTGAAATCTTTCCTCCCTACTTCTTACCTTGCCATCCAAACCAAAATGGTACAATGCAAAGCCTAATTGAGCTCAAACAAATTATTAGAAACTTCCCACTGGGTAATCAGGTGGTAAAGGTGCTCAAAGGCATTGATCTTAATATTGATAAGAATGAATATGTGGCTTTAATGGGCCCCTCGGGAAGTGGAAAATCTACCCTCATGAATATTTTGGGTTGCTTGGATACCCCTACTTCGGGGGAATATGATCTTAATAATCAAAATGTAAGTAAACTAAGCGATAATGAATTGGCCGAAATCCGAAACAAGGAAATAGGTTTTGTTTTTCAAACCTTTAATTTATTGCCGCGCTCCACGGCTCTCGAGAATGTGATGCTGCCGCTGGTATATGCGGGTATGAGCACAAAAGATAGAAAGGCGAGAGCTGAAGAAGTACTTACCCAAGTGGGTTTGGCCGATAGGATGGATCACCGCCCCAATCAGCTATCGGGCGGGCAAAGGCAGAGAGTGGCGGTAGCCAGAGCTTTGGTTAATAAGCCTTCTATAATTTTGGCCGATGAACCAACGGGTAATTTAGATAGCAAAACATCGGTAGAGATTATGGCGCTGTTTCAGGAAATTCAAGAAAATGGAAACACTGTAATTTTAGTAACTCACGAGGAAGAAATAGCCGAGCATGCTAAACGTGTAATTCGTTTGCGTGACGGCCAAATAGAATCAGACAAAACAAAGAAATGAACATAGATTTAAAAGGAAAAAGAGCGCTGGTATGTGGTAGCTCAGATGGAATAGGAAAAGCTTCGGCAATGGAATTAGCCAACTTGGGAGCCCATGTGGTTTTGCTAGCGCGAAATGAAGAAAAGCTTCAAAATGTGCTAACAGAATTGGATCAAAGCAATGGGCAAAATCACGGCTATCTGGTGGCCGATTTTGATAACCCAGAGGCGGTTGGTAAAGCAGTGAGCGATTATATAGCCAAAGGAAATTTGATAAATATATTAGTAAATAATACGGGCGGTCCACCCGCAGGCCCTGCGCACAGAGCCCCTTTGGATGAATACATTACAGCTTTCAGGAGGCACCTGTTATGCAGCCAAGTATTAGCCCAAGCTACCATTGAGGGAATGAAATCTTCGGGCTATGGTCGTATCGTAAATGTGATAAGCACTTCGGTAAAAGCACCTTTGCCAAACCTTGGCGTGAGTAACACCGTGCGTGGCGCAGTAGGTAATTGGAGTAAAACTTTGGCTAATGAGTTAGGGATATTTGGAATTACGGTAAACAATGTTTTGCCAGGGGCTACGGAAACGGGAAGGTTGAGTTCAATCATTGAGAATAAAGCGAACAAGTTGAGCATCAGTGTTCAAGAAGCTTCTGATAAAATGACGGCTCAGGTGCCCATGAATCGTTTTGCAAAACCAGAGGAGATTGCCAATGCCATTGCATTTTTGGCAAGCCCTGCTGCCTCTTATATCAATGGGATTAACATTCCTGTAGATGGAGGTAGAACTCCGGTGCTGTAGGGTTTGAAGTTTGTTGATTAAGAACTGTCACCCTGAGTGATTCTGACAAAAGGAAGAATCGTATCGAAGGGTGCTGTTAAAACTTGAATTAGGTTTCGATACTTTAAAAGCTCTTTATTTGAGCTTTTAAAACTCAGCCTGACATTACGTAGCTGTCACCTTGAGTGGCCGACCATAGGGAGGATGTATCGAAGGGTGATTGCGGATTTTAAAATGAAAAACGAGACGGCAAAAAGCCAGAGATAGTGTGCTGTCTGCAAAAAAAATACAAGATGAAAAAGATACAGAACTATATCAATGGACAATTGCAGGCACCCCTTTCGGGTAAATACATAGATAATGTAGATCCATCAAGAGGTGAGGTGTATAGCCAAATACCAAACTCGGATGCAGCCGATGTGCAGCAGGCGGTGGAAGCAGCTCAAGAAGCATTTCCTATTTGGAGCGCCATGAGCACCAAAGAGCGTTCGGATATCTTATTGAAAGTATCTCAGCTGATTGATGAAAAATTAGACTTTTTGGCGCAAGCCGAGAGTTTGGATAATGGTAAGCCTTTGAGCTTGGCAACCCATGTGGATATCCCAAGAGCTAGAGACAACTTTGCTTTTTTTGCCACAGCCATTTTGCATGATGAAGCTCCATTTCATGATATGGGTGGAAAAGGATTCAATTATACTTTACGCCAGCCCATAGGTGTGGTAGGTTGTATTTCACCTTGGAATTTGCCGCTCTATCTTTTCAGTTGGAAAATAGCGCCAGCTCTTGCGGCCGGGAACTGTGTGGTGGCAAAGCCATCTGAGGTAACTCCCATGACGGCCTACTTACTTTCAGAAATTTGCCAGGAGGCAGGAATGCCAGCTGGTGTATTAAATATTTTGCATGGATTAGGACCATCCGTTGGGCAAGCTATTGTGGAGCATCCGCAAATCAAAGTGATTTCATTTACAGGAGGTACTAAAACGGGCGAACACTTAGCTCGAACTGCTGCACCTATGTTCAAAAAGCTTTCGCTGGAGTTAGGAGGTAAAAACCCCAACCTAATTTTTGCAGATTGTGATTTTGATAAAGCGGTAAAAACTTCGGTGACTTCTTCTTTTTCTAATCAGGGACAGATTTGCCTTTGCGGAAGTAGAATTTTTGTGGAAAGAAGTATTTACGATAAGTTCAAAACAGCTTTTGTAGAAAGAGTAAAAACCTTGAAAGTAGGCCCACCAACCAATGCCAATAGCCGAATGGGAGCCGTGGTGAGTAAGGATCATATGGAAAAGGTGTTAGGCTATGTGGACCTAGCCAAACAGGAAGGCGGAACCATTTTGCATGGTGGGGAGCGTTTACAAATGGAAG
The DNA here is from genome assembly GCA_937146805.1 of uncultured Owenweeksia sp. Taxonomy (GTDB): domain Bacteria; phylum Bacteroidota; class Bacteroidia; order Flavobacteriales; family Schleiferiaceae; genus Owenweeksia. The sequence continues at coordinate 11,751 of CAKZRR010000033.1, forward strand.
GCGAGTATGAAAATGGGTTTTACATTTCGCCTACGGTGATTGAGGGTTTGAGCTATGATTGCCGAACCAATCAAGAAGAAATATTTGGGCCTGTAGTTACCATCACCCCATTTGATACCGAAGAGGAAGCATTGATGATGGCTAACTCTACCCAGTATGGTTTAGCCGCTACCGTTTGGACTGAGAACTTAAACCGTGCCCATCGTGTCGCCAACAATTTGGAATCGGGGATAGTGTGGATCAACTGCTGGCTGGTGCGCGATTTACGCACTTTGTTTGGCGGAATGAAAAACAGTGGCGTAGGCAGAGAAGGCGGCTATGAGGCCTTGCACTTTTTTACAGAAGCTAAAAATGTGTGTTTGAGTTATTGATAAATAGAGTAGACGAAAATGAAAACTTCAACTTTTATCATAGCATCAATTTTCTTTCTGGCGACTATTACGTCATTTTCGCAGGTGCAGAGAATAGACTCGATAGTCCATCATCTCAATTCTGAGGGAATTGTATCTATTGGTAGTATCAAGGGTAATTCAATTGAAGAATTGTGCCTCTGTAGTGAAGGGCAAGCTTACGTTGGCCAAAAAGATAATCTTGTGTACGCCCAAGAAAGAATTAAAAACGACTTGGATTGTACAGTAATAGATTTTTACTACGTGGAAATGGAATTGGTGTATGTTATTCATTCAACTCTCAAAGACCAGCAAATATCAACTACAGAAATCTATCTTGAGAATGGTGAAATTATTTTGTTTGAAGGAGATTTAAAAATTCAACAATTACTCTTATTGAAAGGCGAGGCTATTTTAGTTTCAAACAATAATTAAGAACCGCGTACGCCCTCTTCTCTAAGCAAGTTAAAATTGAAAACGAAACTTATAAATTAGCATTAAGACCTTGTAAAATGTTTTCTGTATTGTAACCCTTATGAGAAAGATTCTTGCAATTATCGGATTATTATTCTGTTTCATTTTACAGATGGAAGCGCAATTGTATTTCCCCCCAAAGCTGGGCTCGGCTTGGGATTCCGTGTCAGCGGCTCAGCTGGGCTGGTGCAGTTCCGAAAAGGACACAATCATTGAATACCTAGATCAGACCAATACCCACAGTTTTATGATTTTGCATAAAGGCAAGATTGTGATGGAAGAATTTTTCAATGGTTTTTTAAGGATAGTGTTACCAGCGAGATGACGTGACTAATGCACTTTACGCTTTTTTACGGAAGCAAAGAACGTTTGTCTAAGCTATTAGTCTTCAGAGCGGTCTATTAATTTTTGATTAATATCTTTTTTTGGCTTTAAGCCTAAGTTGCGCATGCCCTCTACTCTGCGTACTAAATTACCCGATCCGGTACTTAGCTTTTTCATGGACTCTTGGTAGGTGCCTTGAACGGTATTTAGTTGCTTCCCTAGTGTTACTAAATCTTCAGTAAAGCCAACAAACTTATCATAAAGTAAACCTCCTTGGCGGGCAATTTCCAAGGCATTTTTATTTTGATACTCTTGTTTCCAAATAGATGAAATAGTGCGTAAGGTTGCTATTAAAGTAGATGGACTTACAATGACAATGTTTTTGGCGTAGGCATCATTAAAGAGCTCTGAGTCGTGCTGCGTGGCGAGTGTAAATGCTGGTTCGATAGGTATAAAAAGTAGCACAAAATCTAATCCGGTAACACCATATAAATCTTGGTAGTTTTTTTCTCCTAAGCCTTTTAAATGCGCTCGTACCGATTGAATGTGTGCCTTTAAATGAAGCTGTGATTCCTCTTCGGTAGCAGCGTTTACGCTGCGTTCATAGGCTATTAGAGATACCTTAGCATCTACAATAATGTTTTTATTGTCCGGCAGTTTAATAACCACATCCGGCTGGTATCGCTTACCTTCCTCATTGGTTTCAGATACTTGCGTTTCGTATTCGCGCCCTTTTTCTAATCCTGATTTTTCAAGAATGCGTTCTAAAATTACTTCGCCCCAATTACCTTGTGTTTTGTTATCGCCTTTAAGCGCCTTGGTGAGGTTATCCGCTTTCTCAGTAATATCCTTATTTAGTTCGCTAAGATGCTTTATATGTGAAGCCAAGGCCGTATTTCGCTCAATACTCTCCTTGTTGGTGTCCTCAATCTTTTTTTGAAACTCACCAATTCGCTCACGCAAAGGGTTTAGTAACTCACCTAGGTTTGCCTTATTTTGATCGGCAAATTTCTTGCTTTTTTCGTCTAATATTTTGTTGGCCAGGTTTTCAAATTCGGTGCTAAATTTTTTATTGAGCTGCTCTATTTCTTGTTTTTGTTCTGATAATCGCTGTTGCAGGTTGGCATAATCGGCTCGGCTTTTACTTAAGTTGTTTTGGCATTCTAAATATTCTTGTTGCAATGCTTTTAGGTTGTTTTTTTCTTGTGAAAGATCTGTTTCTAAATGATTTACCCTTTCTTCCGCAACTTGCGTTTTGCTGCGCTCCTGCTCAATTTCTACACGATTAAGGCCTTCGGTCTCTTTCAATTTTGATTTTAACCACAGCCAAATAATTATTCCGCCAATAGGCAAACCAACAAAAATACCTAGTAGTTCCATTTTACTAATTAAAGTGATTTTGATACAAACCTATTATGCCCGAAATGAGCATTTGAGCGGCTAAGGATCCTACGATTAAGCCCATTAATCGGTTGAATACTTTAAGTCCGTTAACGCCCAGTTTTTTCTTAATAAAAGGCATCCGTTTAAAAATAATAAAACTGGCCAAAGCACACACCGCAATAGCTCCAATTACTGAGGCATAGTTTTGCCATTTATGAGCATTAACCCCTAGGTTAACCAAAGTAGATGCCAAGCCAGGCCCTACCATAATGGGTATAGCCAGGGGCACCACGCTAATATCATTTCGCTCTTGAGCTGCCTTTTGATCTTGAGGTTTGTGGTTTACCTTTTTATCGTGGCCTTGTACCATGTTAAAACCCATCATTAATAGAATAACACCACCAAATACCCGAAGACCAGCGGGTTGTATTCCGAAAAATTGAAAGATGTAATTACCGCTTAAAAAAATAATAACCATTGCGACAAACACGGCACGGCTATTTTTTATGGCCAAATGGTGAAATTCTTTTTTAGAGGTATTGCTTTCTACCAGCGTAAGCATAATGGCTCCGGCCGATAGCGGGTTCATAATAGTAAACATGGTAATAGAATCACCAAGCAGCGATTTAAGAATATCAAGCACCTGAATAATTTTAGCACAAAGTACCGATAATAATGGTTAGCGAATAAGGGTTTTCACAGCATTTTTCTAACAAGATTTGGATATATTTGAGCGGCTCTAAATTCAGTTTATGCGATTATTATATCCAAAGCAGTTACTAGTAAAAGTGCTGTTTTTTTTAATACTCTCTTTTATCGGCACCTATGTGCCAGCACAGGATTCGTCTTTGATTTCGCAAACGAAATTTATGGCGAAACTCTCGAATTTTAGGAAAGCAAACAATTTTGAGGCGATTGCAGAAATAAGCCAAAGGAGGTTGACCGAATATGGCGATCAATTGTCTTATAAAAACAGGATGCAAACCGCACATGATCTTGGTAGAGCACTTTTTTTTCTGGGGGATTATAGAGAGTCTATTAATAGAATGAAGGAATATGTTACCGGTTACCAGTGTGTAAGTGATAGTTGCCAGATTATTAGTGATGGGATTTGGGAAATATTAGGTCATGATTATTCGGGTTTAGGAATATACGACAGTACGGTTTACGCAATTAATCAGGGCTTGTCCATTTTGTTGGGACAAGAAGTTTTGAATTACGAGAAAATAGTTAGGCGCTACGATCTACTGGTTTACATGTTTGAACATAGAATTGATAATGTACCTCTTAGGGATTATTATTTGGAGAAGAATTGGTTTTATTTACAAAAGTGGGATGGAGATAAATATTGGCTGGAGAGGTATTATATGACCAAAGCACGAATCTGCAGTCCTATCAATTTCTCCGTGGCACTTGAGTATTATTTCTTGGTTTTAAAGCAAGTTGATTCCACGAATGGCGTTGGCTTTAATGTTTGTTATACCAACATTGCTAATGTGTATAATAGGAATGGAAACTTTGAAAAGGCCATTTCTTATTACCGAAAAGCTCTTCTTTATTTAGATTATAAGGGTCTAAAGGCACAACAAATACCATTAGAATTACTGAATTTGGGTAAAGCTTACTTTAAGATGGGGAATAGGGATTCAGCTATTTTTTATGTAGATAGGACAATCGCTACCACAAAAGAACGTAATCTACAGGATGAACCCTATTTTTTAGAATTTTGGGCTCTTAAGGGAAAATATTTAAAGTCCTATGAAGAGGGAAGGCCTTATTTAGATTTCGCCTTAGCCAGGCTAACTGAATTAGGAGACGCAGGGCTAGATAGCCGAGAGGCGGTGATACAAGATTTCGCAGAATGGTTCAACGAGCAAGATCAGTGGGATTCGGTCATTAAATATTCTGATATGATTTTATATCCTGATAAGGTAGGAGCAGGTCATGCCTTTAGTCCTTACCCTAAAAATAGGGACACAGAGTGGATGGCAGCTTTAAAGGCAAAATCACTATATGAACTAGGAATTAGTAGGAGCGATACTTTTTTGTTAGAACAAGCTTTGAAGTACTATCAAGAAGGTGCTCAGTATTTAACTGATCAAATATTGGCATTAAAAACAGCCGAAGGTCAATTGCAGTTTATACCAAAGGTAAATGAGATTTATGCTGATATGATTGACGTAAGCTTGGCTTATTATAATTTGAGTGGTTCGGGTTTAGATTCTGTTTGGATGTGGATGGAGAAAGGGAAATCTACCATATTGAAGTCTCAAATGCAAACAAATAAATACTTGCTGCGTAGTATAGACGATCAGGATGTTTTAACAAATATTTTGGACACTAAAATGGAAATTCGAAAACTGGAAATACAGGCGAAATCAGGCAACGCAGATGATGCTAAAATGCGTTTAACCTTATTTGCATTAAGAAATCGTCTGGACTCGATAGAAGGTTTGGTGGGTAATGAAGTTGAACATAAAGAGGATGAATTAATTAGTTACAGTCTATCGGATGTAAAAGAAGATTTGACGGGAAAGGATAAGGGCTTAATCCAGTTTTATGAAGGAGAAAATGCCCTTCAAATATTGTTTGTGGGTGATGGTGTGACTCAAGCGAAAACGGTTGAGGGAAAAGATTGGCTTATCCTTAAAGAACAAATTGAAGAGTTTCGAAAGCTTCTTAGCCAAGGTTATAGAATGGGTAGTGCAAAGCAAGACTTTAAAAGATATAATAAAGTGGCCTATCATATTTACGAAAAGTTGTTTTCGGGATTGGAATTACCATCAGAATTGGAAATATTTCCATCGGGAGTTTTAAATTATATTCCATTTGAGGCTTTACTCAATAAACCCATAGCAAAAAACGCACGATTGGATTACGCCAGCTTGCCTTATTTGGTAAAAAAGCATCAAATTTCATACGCCTATTCGGCTTCTTGGTTGGCGATGCTTAAGAAGGGTTCAAATTTCAAGAAACCCGTTAATGGAGTTTTGGGTATGGCGGTTAATCTACCAACCAATTACAATCTGTCCGAGATAGACTGGCCGGCACTACCTGGCACTTCTAAGGAGATGAAATCGTTGGAGGCGTATTTGGGCTCTAGTTTTGAAGGATACTCGGGTGTGGAGGCAACGGAAGATTTATTTAAGCTTAAGCAAAATGATTTTGATGCGTTGCATTTGGCTTTGCACAATTGGGTAGATACAGTGAGTCAGGAAAACGGAGGCCTGTTGTTCTATCCTTCTAAAGAAGGAATTAAGGAAGATGGTGTTTTACACAGTTATGAAATGGTAGCGGGGTTCAAACCCAGCAGCTTGGTGGTGCTAAGTGCCTGTGAAACAGCTATAGGAGAATTAAACAGAGGTGAAGGCTTATTTAGCATGGGTAGAGCTTTTGCGCAAAATGGAGCCCGTAATTTGGTGATCTCACTTTGGGCTGTTTCTGATGTGTACACCAGTAAACAAATGGCCAGTTTTTACAAGACTTTAAACGATGAGCAGATGCCTGCTGCAGCATTACGTGAGGCAAAGTTAAAATTGCTACTACAGGCAGATGAAATAGCCGCACACCCTTCTAATTGGGCGGCCTTTGTTGTTTTTGGAAACACGCCAATTGAGCTTAATACGGGCAGGCAATCAAGCTTTTATTTATGGAGCTCGTTATTGCTTTTAGGAATTCCTCTATTTGTTGTTATAAAACGTAGAAAACGGCTAGCCAAATTAGCTGCTTAAAGACGGTTTAGTATTTCATCGGCCTTTTCCTGGTAGGGATTAGATCGCTGGCGTAAATATTTCAGGTTTTCTTTGGCCTTTTCTATTTCTCCAAGTTTTATTTGGGCTAATGCCAGATACCAGGTTATGGTGCTTTGCGGTACAGCTTCTTTTGCTTTAAGTTCTCCAAGAATTAGGGCTGCTTTTTGGTACTCTTTTAAGGCGAGGTAAGAGTGAGCCAAATAAAAGTCACGCTCATCACTTTTAGCTACCGAGTTAAACAAATGAAGAGCCTTGTCGTAAACGCCTTGCTCATAGGCTTTTTGAGCTAGCTCAAAAGAACTTAAGTCTTTGGCCATGCCACGCTTAGTGATAGGCGCATAGCTAGTGTACGGCTCGTAAAAGTCCTTAAAAAGGCTGGCTTGCGAGGCCCCATACATGGTTAAATAAACCGATAAACTGGCTATCACAATAGCACTGGCAGCAACTAGTGCTGGCCGCCATGTTTTACTTGAGCGTATGATAGGTGTTTGAGCACTGTCAATTTCCATAAGGTATTTTTTAAGCGCAGAGCGACCCGAATTTTCAATACCTTTTTTAAGGGTTTTTTCGAGTTCAATTTTATAGGCTATTTCGCGATCCACTTTAGCAAGTTCCATCAGTTCTCCGCTTTCTTTTTCAGAGAGTGTTCCTGCTACAAAATCTTCAATTTTTTCCTCGTAATTCATGATGTGCTAGAATTTTTTGGGATTTCAGGTTTAACCAATTTTCTCAATTTTTGCATGCATTTGTATTTTTGGTTTTTAGCGGTATCTTCATTTTTATAGCCCAATTTTTCCGCTATCTCCCGTATGCTTAATTGGTCAAAATAATACAATTGCAATATTTTTTGGCAAGCCGTTCCAAGTTCTTCTATTTTTTTGGCTACATGAGTGCTTAATTCTTCCTCATGGGTAGGCTCATTATCTTCTGTTTCTAAACTTAATGCTATTACACTCAGCTCCGTCTTTTTACTTTCACCCCGTTGGTAACTTAAATACTTGTTTTTACCTATAGCAAAAAGGTACGTTTTTATACTGCTATCTAATGTTTTCAATTTACCTCTCACAATGTTCTCATACATTGCAATTATAGTATCTTGATAAATATCAATACTCTCAGTTTCGCTTGCACCGTAGCTGCCTTGCAGCCATTGAACAAACTCACTCTTATGGCTTATGTATAGCTGTTCTAAAGCCTTTTTCTCACCCTTCTGTATAAGCGAAAGAGTTGAGTTTTTTGTCATTCAAATAAAGTTAATGTTTTGACTTTGAAAAAGTAACCCAAAAATAGATTTTTATTTAGCCCTCAAAACTTTTTTTTCAAATGTGGGTTACTTTTTGTCCTTATAAACATTAACTCTAACCATTTTAGCAAACCTTCTCGCCATTACAGTATTACTGCTTTGGCTTAAAACACTAATAGTCAGTTGGCTGTTAGTGTTTTTTGGTTATTACCGTTGTTGTGTTGAATAGTCGGTTGTTGGTTTTTTATAAGAACCACACCGGCTATTTTTTTGACCACCCCTATTTCATGTACTTTTGAATTTTCCATAATTATTGATGAGCGACTTTTTTTGAGGACTACTCTTTTATCTTTTGCTATGAAACTTCGTTTTTACCTAAGTCTATTTTTATCATTACTGACATTGGGCTCCTTTGGTCAAAATATAATGTCACCAAGGCTTTTATCACATATTAATACTGATGAACAATCCTTTTTGCCAGCCATTATAGAGTTTGTTTCCAACGAAAGTTTAGAGGATTTTTTATCGCGCCAAGCAAATAGTACCACCCCAAGAGCACAATTGGTTAACCGTTATTTACTAAGCCAAGCTAAGGCACAAAATGAGGCCATTGATTACTTGAGTAACTGCCATGAGGAAATGGTAAGCGACTTTAAAACCTTTCATTTAGCAAATGTTATAGTAGTTGCGGCAAGGCCTGAGGTGCTGCGTTATTTGGCCAAAATGCCAAATGTTAAGTGGGTAGACTGGGCGGGAGATGAGCTTGTTGCTCATGATCCCATTTTAATGGGAGATTCCTTTGAGAAAGAATCACCAGGAGGAGTAGAACCCGGATTGTTAGCGATAAATGCCCCTGCTATGTGGGCCCTGGGTTATACCGGCAGAGGACGTAAGGTTTATAACTATGATACTGGGGTTTGGCCTAGCCATCCTTCTTTTAGAGACCGGTATTTGGGCGATTTTGGACCTGTATCTAATGCTTGGTACGGTTATCAATCGCCCACACCTAATGGTAAAATTGGCAATCATGGAACACACACTTTAGGAACAATTGCAGGTTTAGATACGGCTACCAGTGATACCATTGGAGTAGCTTTTGGTGCCTATTGGATGGCAAATGATTTTGTGGCTTCTACTGTGGCGGGCTTACCTCCTTTGGCACGCATGATTGATGCTTTTGAGTGGGCGTTAAATCCTGACGGAGATACAGCAACCAGCCATGATGTGCCAGATGTTATAAATAATAGTTGGCGTTGGCGCGATGACCCGGATACCGTACATTGTGGGGGCTATGTGGTAGATTTAATGAATGCCATTGAAGCGGCTGGAATAGCCAATGTTTTTTCAGGAGGAAATTCAGGGCCTAATAACGGTACGGTTAATTCTCCGCAACGTATTAATACCTCTAAAGTAAACACCTTCTCGGTGGGCAGTATCGATGCCAATCAATCCATGCCTTTCCCTATTTCGTCATTTTCTACTCGGGGTCCTACACAATGCCCCGGTTCTGGTAACCTACTAATTCACCCCGAAGTAGTGGCACCTGGCCAAAACGTACGATCGGCCTGGGGAATAGATGGTTATAATAGTATTTCGGGAACTAGCATGGCAGCTCCCCATGTTTCGGGGGCAGTTTTGCTGCTAAAAGAGGCGTTTCCGTATTTAAATGGAGCTCAGTTAATGGAGGCTTTATATACCAGTGCCCTGGATATGGGGCCGGCTGGTGAGGACAATACTTTTGGTAACGGGTTGATTGATGTACATGCTGCTTATCAATATCTGGCTTTAAGCCACACACCAGTAAACCCAAATAATGTGCCTTGGGATGTGGCCGTAAAAAATATTGGTTACCCTTTGGGTGGCGAGGTAACCTGTGATAGTCTTTTTGCTCCCGAAATAGTTTTGGAAAATAAAGGCGATAGCGCCATTTCACAGGTTGCTTATACGGTATGGGTAAACGGAGTGCAAAGGCCTGTAAGTATGCCCACTTGGAACACCCCAAATTTAACAGGCAAAGGCAGCCTTCAAAAAGTGCAGTTACCTGCGATTGTTTTGCCTGCCTCGGGCTTATGTGAAATTAAGATTAAGGTTTTTTTGAACGGTAGTGCTGCTGAGTATGATTTGGTGAACAACCAACGGGTTATAAGGTTTAATAAACGAAATGTGGAAATGCTTCCATTTATGGAGGACTTTGAGCAGCCTAATAGTTTTGATGACTGGTATGTGAAGAATGAAGATTTTTTGAATACGTGGGATTCTATTGATGTGACTGGATGGGCTGGAAACTCTACGGCTGCCTTAATGCCTTTTCACCAATATAACCCTAGAAGCAATCAAAAGGATGGCTTGTGGAGCCCCATATTTTCTTTGAAGGCTGGTAAAAAGGCTGGTTTGGGCTTTGACTTGGCGTACCAGCAGTTAAGTTCTATTTCTATTGTACAAGATACTTTTAGGGTATTCGTTTCTACCGATTGTGGAAAAACCTTTTCGCGCTTACTTTATGAAAAAGCGGGAGCGGACCTCAGTACGACAGGAATTAGCGCCCCCAATTTTAAACCTGCTAGCAAATCCGATTGGAGGCGTGAGTATGTTGATTTATCTTCTTTAGCAGGAGGTGAGATTCTTATATCTTTTCAAGGGACTAACCGTGGAGGTAACAATTTGTATTTAGATAATATATCCGTTTACGAAGGCTTGTGGGACCCTATAACTTTGGAGGAGTTGACAAAAGAAATGTTCCAGTTATATCCTAATCCAACCCATGAGTTTTTTCAAATTTCATCAGAGGTTTCAAGTTCCGACCCAATTGGGTTTCAAATTTTTGATGTTAACGGAAAAGAGGTTTCTACAAAGAGGGCTATTGAGCAAGATGAACTTATAGATGTTAGGCTTTTACCAAGAGGTGTATACATTCTTAAAGTGCAGCAGGGGAGGGAGGTTTCGAATTTACGGTTGTTAAGGGAGTAAGACTGTTTTATTGGACTGAAGCAAGTTTCTTAAAACAACAAAACCCCGCGAGTTGCGAGGTTTTGTTTGGTGGAGAATATCGGAGTCGAACCGATGACCTCTACACTGCCAGTGTAGCGCTCTAGCCAGCTGAGCTAATCCCCCATTAAACTATACGTGGTTTGTATAAAATTAGGCGGCAAATATAACCGAAAATGTTAAGTGCAAGCAACCTTGTCTAAAAATTAAATGAAGCTTTCCAATTATGATTCTGTGGTAAATTACTGTACTATTGTGAGTATAGAAAGGAGGGAAAATGACACTAAATCAACTTATTAAAGGTAAAATTTTTGGGATAGTATTGTTGCTGTCAAGTTATATGCTTGTTGCTCAAACAGGTAGTATGGTTAGTCCTGAAAAAGTGAGATTGGAAAAAAGCTACCGGCAGGTGGTAACACAGTATGAAAACAGACCAGAGGCAGCCATTAAGGCTTTAAAAGCTTTGCTGCCAGAGTTAAAACCTTTCCATGGTTTAGAGTTAGATTGTTACAATTCCATGATTTACTTTTACGTGGATGCCAACCGGCTCGATTCGGCTGTGCAATTGGGAGCGCAACTGTTAGACAAGGCTTTGGCTTACAAAGATTACGATAAAGTGTGCCATGCCTACAACACCCTGTCTCACACGCACAGTTCTGTTGGTGAATTGGAGATTTCCAGAAGTATGCTGGTTGCAGGCATGGAGTAGCAAAGAAGCATAAACTAGAGCATGCCTTGTGGGAACTGCGCTATAGCTTATGCGTACAACAAGGTTTGGAGGCCGATCAACTAGAAGATGAAGAAAAGCAGCAACGCATTTACCTCAGTATTGTAAAAAGCTTAGACTCCCTACTGCTTGTAACTTTTAAAAAGACAGATAGCTTAGATGTAATTCAAACCCTGTGTGTTGGGCTGGCTGAAGTTGGAGACTTTGAAAGGTCTAACACTTTGCTAAAGAGCATTATTGCCGATGATTTGGAGAATAATATGCTAATTACCGCTGCCAATGGCGTTTTTAACTGGTCATACAATTTGTTAGAAATGGGAGATACATTGGCTGCTGGGGAAAAGATTTTGGAGGCGTGGGCCATAGTGGATACCACGACCTTGTTTTATGATTTAGAATACATTAGCGAGGGAGCCGCACACATATTAGCTAGTGCTGAACGATACGAAGAGGCTTATCATTTTCAAAAGTTACATGATAGTATTAAAGAGGTAAGCCAGAGCAAAAATGTATTGGCTAATATGAAGGTAACGGACGGAGCGCTTCTATTAAAATTAAGTAACCTAGAAAACGAAAAGCTGGAAGGTGATGTGAAGTACCAGAAACATTTGGCTTGGGGCATTACCACTTTATGTTTGGTGCTATTGGCAGGTGTAATTATGATGTTTGTATCTGGAAAAAAAAGAAAAAAATTATTGACGCAAGTGCAAGACCAGCATGAGGAGCTAAACGATCATAATCAGTTTAATACTCGAATTATTTCCATCCTATCACACGATTTTCGCTCGCCTATAAATTCGCTCAACTCTATTACTACCATGGCTAAGGCCAAGATTTTAACCAACGAGGAGTTTAAAGAAGTGATAGGGGAGATTGATGAACAGTTAGAAGCTACATCCAGCTATATTGGTGATTTATTGTACTGGGCTAAAAGCCGAATTAGTGGGGTAGAAGGGAAAGTAAGTAAGTTTGAATTGGAAGGAAACCTCCAACAAATCAGCCAAAGTTTAAGGCTAATAAGTAAAGAAAAGGAGATAGGGATTGTTTCCAATATTGAAAAGGGTATGATGATAGAAACCGAGGAAACCTTGATAAATATTGTACTCCGAAACTTATTACACAATGCCCTTAAATTTAGCCCCAGTAAATCTCGAATTGAGGTAAGCGCTAAAAAAGTATCAAAAGGTTGGGAGTTATTTATTAGAGATTTTGGGGTAGGAATGACAAAAGAGGAGCTAGGGCGCTTGTTCACTTCTGAAAAAACATCTACCCAAGGAACACAATCTGAGCAAGGCAGTGGCATGGGTTTAGTACTTTGTAGAGATTTAATGCGAGCACTCGGGGGTAACCTAAGTGCAGAAAGCAAAAAAGGGGTTGGTACCACGATGTTTTTGTTTATTCCAAAAAAGTAGGTTTTTATTACACCTGTTTTCTTACTAAAAACGGAATTTGATGTTTATGTAAAAATAAGGCTAACGCGCTGCAAGCTGTAACTACCAAAGCCATAGTAAACAATCCACCACCATCATCTTGCACGGAAATACCTAATTTAGTTAGATGAAAGAAAATAGCCCCAGCCATCGTGCCCAGAGCTAAAATAGCTCCTGCCCAAATAGTCTTTGGTAATAGCAGTAAAATGCTGGCAATCAATTCTACAACTCCTGATCCAATTCTGCCCCAAGGCTCCATACCCAATTCGCTAAAAATAAACACACTTGCCGGGGCTCCCGAAAATTTGAAGAACAAAGTTTGAAGCAGAATGATAGCCGCTACTAATCGACTAATCCAACTAATAATTTTAAGTGATTTAGACATTTCCATCAATTTTGGTGAACCCCAAAACTAAATCTCTTCAATGTCCTTGGCCGTAATCCAGCCGACCTTTCCATCGGCTAATTTTATTTTTTGCCACTCTTTGTAGCTCTCCGTTATATGGGCTTTAGTACCTTCATGTAAAATAAATACATCTTCGGCATTAGTACTGGGCCCGCTTTTTACATAGCTACTAGGGGCCTGTACAATAGCGGCTCTATACTGCTGCAAATGTGAGCTATGTCCATAGGCTAAACCAACCGCTATTAGTCCTATCAAAAAACTGCTCAGTGCCAGTCCAAAACCCAATCTCTTTTTAGATCCAAAAAGGTAAACAGCTAGTCCAATAAGCACTAACCCCCAAAAACTGTATCCTATAATAGCCCAAATACTAGGGCTTAGTAAAGTTGTTATACCTTGGTAAAAGGAACGCAGCAAAGGTTGAGGTAGTTTCTCAAACCTATCTATAGTGGCTTGTTGCGCAATGCGTAAGTTTTGCTGAATGTCTTCATCATATGGGCTTAAAATCAAAGCACGTTCGTAAAACAAAATAGCAGAGGCTAATTGCTGGGTTTTGTAGTAAGCATTGCCCATATTGTAGTATAGCTCGGTGCTTTCTACGTTTTCCAAATTAATTTGCTGGTACAAAGTCAAGGCAGAATCGTATTGTTCTTCTTCGTATAGCTTGTTAGCGAGGGTAAAATTATTGGTATTGGAGGCTTGGGCAATCCATCCACATATAACGAATAAAATAAGGCAGCACTTTTTCATAATTCGCGCTCTAATTGGGTGAGTAGGGTTACAGTTTCGTCATAATCCTTTTTAGGCGAAGCACCGCCAATACTGGTATATCTTGCCATTTCGGCACGGCCTAGTATGTTGTTAACTTGTTCAATAAGCTCGGGCGCAGTGTTTTTTTCCAATAGGCCCACTTCAATTTTTTCTTTGCTCATTTGGCTGTTGCTGATGTTCAACTTATCAGAGAAATACCCCCAAAGTGCATCTGCCAAGGCATCGTAAAAAGCCGTGTTGTCACCTTTTTGAAGTTCTTTGTTGGCTAAGCTCAAGTGCTTTTTAGCCAATTTACTGGCTTTTTGGCTACGTGCTTTTTGTTGATCGGTTTGCCGGCTGTATACCAACTGATGATATAAAATCATACCTAAAAAAACAAGGCCTAAGCCCGCCCCAATAGAGTAGAATAACCCGCTTTTAAAAAAAGCCGTGTTTTTAGGTTTAAAGCCTGTGTTTTGGGTTTTTATAAAGAGAATATCGTTGCCAATAAATTGTACTTCTTCTTTGGTGCTACTGGCTATACCGGGTTCGGTTCCTAAGGGGGCAGCAGCTCCGCTAACCGTAATTTCTTGTTCTTCGGTTTGCAGCGTTTTATAGCGCTTAGCCGAAGGGTCAAAGTAGCTAAACTTCATAGGTGGAATTTTATAAGTGCCACCATAGCGTGGTATTAAAAGGTATTCGTAGGTTTTGGTGCCCGACATACCCGAGCCGTTTACTCGAATATTTTCTTTAATTTTTGGATCAAAGAGTTCAAAGGCCGATGGTATCTCGGGTTCGGCTAATTCAATGAGTTTGAGGTTTCCATTTCCCGAAAGGGTAAACTTTAAACTCAACGATTCATCCGCGCTAAGTTCGTTTCTGCTTACAGCAAGTTTAAGCTTGTACTGGCCCACTGCTCCATTAAAATGGGAAGGCTTACCCGCACTAGGCAAGGGTTTAATGGTAATGGTAGGAAACGTGGCTTGTACATTAAGGTTAACGGTTTGTGTCATTGGTCGACCAAAAACATCGCGCCTTTTTGTGGGCACCCCAGTGGGTACTGTCATACCAACATTGCCTGGCTTTTGTGGTCCTGTTTGCTGCGGAATGAGAACCAATTGTCTTAGTATGGCTGTTTCAAACTGTTGATTTTGATAGGTCTCAGTTTTGCCCTGATAAGATTTTATCTCAATGGGACTTTTATAAAAACCGGTAAAATCGGGTTCTTCATTAAAGTTAAAATTGCCCACCTGTGCTCGGTAATACAGCTTGTAAGATGCAACAATGGGTTCCCCTTGATAGGCGGTAGTTTTGGAACAAACTAAACGTAACAAAACGTTTTTACTGGCCTGGCTATAGGGGTCGTTGGGGTTGCTGGCGCGAGGGCTTTGTTTGGTTACTGTTACTACAAACGGCTTACTTTG
Source organism: uncultured Owenweeksia sp. (assembly GCA_937146805.1). Lineage (GTDB taxonomy): Bacteria > Bacteroidota > Bacteroidia > Flavobacteriales > Schleiferiaceae > Owenweeksia. The sequence goes on from CAKZRR010000033.1 coordinate 27,035, forward strand.
GTACGTTTTTCCGTTGGCGTTTACCTGAGCAGCGCCAATGGTAAATTGTCCCACTTTTCGTGGACGCAAGATGTAGGTAAAGCTGATTTCTTCACTTCGTTTAAAGTTTACAATATTGGTGCGTTGTGAGCGAGAAGGACCTTGTAATACAGTAAAATCATTAAGGTTGGGCGGCTTAAAGCCATTACCCTTGGCATTTAGGCTAAAGCTAATTCTAAACTGTTCTGTTTTGCCCACTTTGGTACTGCTGGCTTTAGCCGTAAACTGGGTTTGACCGATAGCTACAACTCCCCATAGTATTAGGAAGCACGATAAGGCAAAATGTAAAAAGTGTTTTTTCATTTACCAGTCCTTTTCAGTTCGCTTTGGTTTCCCTTTCAATTTTTCTTTGCTCAATTTTTCTTGTACTTTTTGTTCTTCTTTTTGCAAAGATTCTAGTAGCCGCTCAGCTGCCTCTCTAGATATTTTGCCTTCTTTTGGCTTGCCTTCTGGCTTTTCTTTAGAAGGGTCTTCTTTTTGGTCGCCTTCACCTTCCTTTTCCTTATCGTCCTTGGGTTCGTCCTTTTTTTCGGGGTCCTTTTCTTGATCTTTTTGATCCTTGTTCTCTTTGTCCTCGCCTTTATCCTTATCTTCGTTTTTATCCTTGTTTTCGTCTTTTTTGTCAATTTTAGCAAGTAGGTCAATAAGCTTTTTATCGCCAGGATACTGTTGCAAAGCATCTGTTACAATTTGCTTGGCTAAATCAGAGCTACCCGATACGTACTCCTTGGCACCAGCTTCAAAAGCTGCTTGCGCACTTTGTGCATTCAGTTGTTGCCCAAAAACAATGAGCATAGCTAAAAGAGCTACTATTTTATTGGCTTTCAATTTCAACAACATCTTGCAATTTTTTAATAAAGCTTTGGTAATAAGCTACTGTTTCATCTTTTTTTAAACCTGCTTGCATTAAACCAAAGGCCTGTGCAAACCGATGATTTCTAACCAAAGCATCGCATTTGGCTTTTAGTTGCTTAGCATATTCTGAAGGTTTAAGATCATTTTCTTTTTCTTTTTGCTCCTGCTTTTGTTGCTGTTGCATTTTGCGTAAGCTGTTGGTTAAATTAGCTCTTGTTTCCTCATCATTTGGGTTTAAACGCAAGCTGTTTTTGTAGGCAGCAACAGCCTCTTTTAGTTTTTCTTGTTTTACCAAGGCATTGCCTAAGTTATGCAAGGCCTGCGCTTTTAGAGCCTCATTTTCTGTTTGATTGGCTACTTTGGCAAATTGCTCAGCCGCTTCTTCATACCTTTCTTGTTTGTATAAAGCATCTCCTAGGTTAAATTCCCATCGGCTATCCGATTTGTTATTTTCTTCGGCCATAGCTTGGCGGTATTTTACCTCTGCTTCGTCATACTTGCCTTGGTTGTATAAGGTGTTTCCATCCTTTACGTTATTTTTTAGGTTTTGACCCTGTAACATAGCCACACCAAGCAAACAAAGTAAACTAAGTATCTTTTTCATTTTCAAAAAGTCCTAAGCGTTTAATCCATTGGGTTTTTCGTTCCAGCACAAAAGTATCTAACAGCAGCAGCACAAATGCAATGCCTAAAAACCACTGAAATTGATCCTCGTAATCTGCAAAAACCTGCGATTCAAATTCTTTCTTTTCCATATTGGCAACGGTTTCCAATAGGGCCTCCACGGTTTCCTTGCTGTCTTTTCCGTGCAAATAACCACCATCTGTTAAAGTGGCCACTTCTTTAAGGGTTTGGGTATTCAATCTCGAAACTACTACTTCACCTGCTCTGTCTTTTTTATAGCCCAGTGTATAACCATTTCTAACATCAGGAATCGGAGCGCCCCTTTCGGTTCCCAACCCAATAGTGTAAATTTTTATACCTCTTTCCAGCGCTTTTTTAGAGGCTTCCTTTAACCCTTCTTCATGGTCTTCACCATCCGAAAGAATAACGAGTAAACGGTTTTTTTGGTTTTCGTCATCAAAATATTCGGTGGCCAATTCAATAGCTTCGGCAATAGCGGTGCCCTGCGAAGGAATTAAATTGGTATTGGTAGTTTTTAAAAATAATCGGGCAGCAGCGTAATCGGTGGTAATGGGTAGTTGGGGGTAAGCACGACCGGCATAAATAATAATGCCCACTCTATCACTTACCAGTTGATCTAGCGATTTGGAAATAATTTGCTTGGCTTTTTCCAGCCTGTTAGGTCTTACATCTTCGGCCAGCATACTTTTACTAATGTCAATAGCAAACACAATATCTACGCCTTCCCTTTTTACGGTTTCTAACCTAGATCCAATTTTAGGGTTAACCAAACCAATACTAAAAGCAACGGATGTCACTAGTATGATTATTAGTTTGATATAAGGTTTGTTTTTGCTTTTGTTGGGGCTTAATTTTTGAAGTAATTCGATATCGCCAAAAGCCTGTTGTGCACGTTTTTTCCAAAGAGCCACGGCTAAAAACCCAACCAAAAGTAGCGGTACGGAAAGCAATAAGTAGAGATACTGTGGATTTTCGAGTTCGTACATATTAAATAAAACTCTTAAATAAGGTGAAACGCAATATTTGCTCCGCTAAAAATAGCCCCATCGCGATTAGGGCAAAGAAGCTAAATTTTTCATCGTAGCTGTAATATTTTAACTCTTGTAATTTGGTTTTTTCCAAAGCATCTATTTCTGAATAAATTTTCTCAAGCTTCTCATTATCAGTTGCTCTAAAATACTTCCCGTCAGTTTGTGCCGCAATTTCTTTTAGTAACTCCTCGTCAATATTTACTTGGGCTTGGCCGTATACCAATCGTTTATTGTAATCATAACCAATGGGCGATTGCGCCATTCCCTGCGTTCCCACTCCAATGGTATAGGTGCGTATTTTAAACTCCTGAGACAGTTGTGCCGCGGTAATTGGGTCAATTTCACCAGAGTTGTTTTCGCCGTCTGTTAGTAGAATAATCACTTTGCTTTTGGCTTCGCTCTCCTTTAATCTATTTACGGCCGTAGCCAAACCCATTCCAATAGCGGTGCCATCTGCAATTTTTCCGTTGCTTACCTCTTTAAGTGAGTTTAGCACAATTTTGTGATCGCTCGTTAGAGGAGTTTGTGTGTAACTTTCGCCAGCATATACCACTAACCCTAGTCTGTCGTTAGGTCTATCTTTAATAAAGTTAGCGGCTACTATTTTGGTTGCTTCCAGTCTGTTAGGTTTTAAATCTCTAGAGAGCATACTGGTGCTAACATCTACCGCCATTACAATATCAATTCCTTCCGCTGATTTTGTTTTAGAGTTTTCTTCGCTGGTGCGTGGGCGGGCTAAGGCAATAATAAGTAGGGTTAAAGTAGCAAGGCGCAGTACTGGTAATAGGGATCTGAAATGCACTAATAAGTTACCAGATTGCTTTGCCAAGAAATCGGTGCCAGGGTATTTAACCTCCGGTAGTTGCCTAAAGTATTTGCGCCATTGCCAAATAACTAACAAGGGTAGCAAGGCGAACAGCCAGAAAAATTCAGGATTTTCGAATTGATAATTACTCATGGAGATCCTTTTTTTCCGTGGGTTTTAAGGCGAGTAAAAATGCTTTGATAGTTTCCATAGCTTCCTTGTGGCTATTGCCCGAGGCTTCTTTTTTGGCAAATTTAACCATCATGCTAAGCTCCATAAGTTGTTTCATACGAGCCAGTAAAAGCTCGTTTAAAGCTAAAGGCTCCATCATTTCGTTTACTTCTTGAGCGGTGCTTTCCATGGCTGGTAAATTTGCTTGTTGGTTTAAAAACAAACGGGCCACATCTGTAATTCTGGTGTAATATTCTTTTAGCTTGTTTTGCTGCCAGAGTTGTTCTCTCTCAATTTTTTGCAATTGCTGTAGGGCATAATCATACGGGCTTATAGTTTGTGTATTGACAGCGGCTGGTAAGTCTTTGCGTTTTTTGATGGTACGCACAATAGCCCAAATGATAAGGGCGGTAACAAGAATGCCGCAAACAACCAGTAGTATCAAAAGCCAATTAATAGGGGCGTCAATAGGTTCTTTAATGTCATAGAGATCCTGTTCTTCTTGCAATTTTGGCAAGTCCACCTCAATTCCTATAGCCGTGCTGCTTATTAGTTTGTCATCAATACCTAGGGTTAAGGGAGGTATAGCCGCATAGCCACTATCAAACGAGGTAAGTTTGATAGCCTGGTGAAGCTCCCAAATGTTGTCCTTAAGTACGGTGTCAATGGAGCCGTTTTTTACAACTTCTATATGTTGCAGAGTATCAGATAGTATAGGCCAAACAAAATTGCTTCCTTGGGTTACTTGGGCGTAAAGGTGTAGGGTTACTTGTTCACCAATTAATATAGAATTGGTGTCGCAATGGGCGTTAAATTTTGCCTCTTGTGCCTGTGTTTGAATGGCAATAGGGAATAAAAGGAGTAGCAACCACTTTTTCATTTTGCCGATTTTTGTTTAAAGTAAGCCAATAGTTTTGATGGATAGGATTCGTCTATCCGAATGGAAATTTTGCCTGAGCCACTCCGTAAAAAGCTCTCATTAAAGTAGTCTTCGTTTTTAAGGAAGTTGGCTTTTAACTGCCGGTTTAGTTTTTTTGAAGAAGTATGAATCCAGCGAGTTTTGCCCGTTTCGGGATCTAACATAGGCACAAGACCTAATTTAGGTAGTTGTTTCTCGGATGGATCGAAAATACGAATGCCGGTAACATCGTGTTTTTGAGCCATAATTTTCAGAGAATCTTTGTAGTCATCATCCATAAAATCAGATAGCACAAAAGCAATTGCTCTCTTTTTTTGAATACCCGCCCAATACTTTAAGGCCAAACCAATATCGGTTTTTTTACTTTGAGGTTCTATTTCAATAAGCTCACGTATTATTCTTAAAATATGTGACTTACCTTTTTTTGGCGGTATGTACTTTTCAACTTGATCGCTAAAAAACAAGATGCCAACTTTGTCATTATTTTGAAGTGCAGAGAAAGCCAAGGTGGCGCAAATTTCGGTAATCATTTCGCGCTTAAGCTGCACGCGTGAACCAAAGTTTCCAGAGCCACTTACATCCACCAATAGCATAAAGGTAAGTTCACGCTCTTCTTCAAAAACCTTTATGTAAGGCTCATTTAACTTGGCAGTTACGTTCCAGTCAATAGACCGAATATCATCACCGGCTTCGTATTTTCTAACTTCGCTAAAAGCCATGCCGCGCCCCTTAAAGCTACTGTGATATTCGCCCGAGAAGATGTGATTAGACAATCTTCGGGTCTTTATCTCAATACGTCTTACTTTTTTTAAAAGTTCTTGCGTGTTCATTCCTAGGAAATAACGGGCGAATTATAGAAGTTATACAAGTGAATTAAAATCTGCTTAGCGTAATAATTATGGAACCTCTACTTTATCAAGTATCTGGTTAATAATATCTTCACTGGTAATGTTCTCTGCTTCTGCCTCATAGGTAATACCAATTCGGTGTCTCAATACATCATGGGCTACAGCGCGCACATCTTCTGGTATTACATAACCTCTGCGTTTTATAAAGGCATACACTCTGGCGGTATTTGCTAAGCCAATACTTCCACGAGGCGAAGCACCAAAATTGATAAGAGGACTTAGGTTGGGTAATTTATAATCAGCAGGGTTACGGGTAGCAAAGATGATATCGAGAATGTACTTCTCAATCTTTTCATCCATGTAAACTTCTTTTACTTGCTCTCTTGCTTTTAGTATGGTTTCTACGTTTACTACCGGTTTAATTTCGGCAAAACCACCTTTAAGGTTTTGACGCATAATTTCACGTTCCTCCTCTAATTTAGGATAGGTGATAACCGTTTTTAGCATAAAACGGTCGCTTTGGGCCTCGGGCAAAGGGTAGGTTCCCTCTTGCTCTACAGGGTTTTGAGTGGCTAACACCAAAAAGGGTTTTGGTAAAGGATAGGTTTTATCACCAATGGTAACCTGCCGTTCTTGCATGGCCTCTAGCAAGGCACTTTGCACTTTGGCGGGCGCTCGGTTTATCTCATCTGCTAAAACAAAGTTGGCAAAAATGGGTCCCTTTTTAATGGCAAAATCGTTTTTGGCCATATTGTAAATTTGGGTACCCACTACATCCGATGGAAGCAGATCGGGTGTAAACTGCACACGACTAAAATCGGCATCTACGGCTTTGGCTAGAGAGGTAATGGCTAAAGTTTTGGCCAGACCAGGAACTCCTTCTAGCAGAATATGGCCATTGCCTAATAAGGCTAAAAGCAGGCGCTCCATCATGTGTTTTTGACCTACAATAGATTTATTGAGTTCCATCAATAATAGGTCAATAAAGGCGCTTTCTTGCTTTATACGTTCGTTTAATTCCTGAATGTTGGTTTGTTCACCAGTTGTTTCCATAGGTTCTTCTGCAAATTTTAGGGACGCAAAAATAAATTTTTCTGGCTGCTAAACCAGCGCTTTGTAGCGGATACAAATTTGAATTGAAATTTATGGAATGCAAGTTAAAGGCTTGTTAAAATTAAAAGGGCTTGTTGGCAAATAATGTTTGGCACGTGAGTGTGCTTTTTAGCAATAATCCGTTGAGGTGTTTTAGAAGCTTTCTCTAAATTAGGATGCTTCCAATATTGCGAATATTTCCCAGTTTGAAATTATTTGATACATTTGATTTTCAGTAACTTTTTGATTGTTACTACATTAAATTATCGGGCTAATTCTTGCTGTTGAGGTATGACTAATAAGACTTAGGTGAGGACATTTTTTAATCTACTTGTGGTTTTGTGCTTTGGCACTTCGTTATTGGCAAATAACGAAGCGAGCAAGGGTGTCCTAGATCTTAGCAATCAGGATTTTAAATCAAGCGGAATTATTTGTTTATTGGGCGAATGGGAAATCTATCCGGGTCAGGTTTTGAGTCCTTCCGATTTTGCCAATGCCCATGTGACTCAGCCATTTTATGGTGATTTGCTTACTGAATGGAGTAGCTATAAAGAATTCCCAAACACCTTTAAAGAATTTGGTAATGTTACCTATCGGTTGGAGGTGATTATGCCTAATGAGTTTCCGGGTCAAAATATCTTTTTAAAGAGAGTTAATTCCAGCTATCGCTTGTTTGTGAATGGCGAAGAATTAATTGAAATGGGCACCATTGCGCATTCAGAGGAGCAAGCTAAGCCAGCATGGGGTTTAATCAACAAAGTGCTTAATCTACAACCTGGGAAAAATGAAATCGTAATACAAGTTTCTAATTTTTCACATGCAAAGGGTGGTTTTGATTACACCGTGCAAATGGGGCCTTCGGAAGAGTTGAATGTTTTTAGTGAATTAGAGGTTGGAGGAATTTTGTTTTTACTGGGCTGTTTACTATTGGCAGGTACTTTTGCCTTGGGTTTATTTTGGTTTAGAACCACTGATGTTACGGGTTTATTCTTTTTCCTGTTTTGCGTTTTTTACGCCTGTTGGAAGTTGAATACAGAGTATCATCTCTTGGATTACTTTTTTCAAGATTTAACTTGGAGCTTTACCATTCGATTTAAATATATCGCTCTTATTGCAGCTGTTACTAGCTATGCCTATTTTTTGGCGCGCTTTTTCTCCGAGTTTGTTTCCATTCGTTTGGCGCACAGCCTTTCGGTTATTAACGCTGTTTATTTGGCTTTAACACTCCTTGCACCTATTTGGCTTACTACGGCTATTTTACCTTTTTACATTTCAATTTTGGGTCTTTATTTAGTAGCGCTGGCTATTATCATTGTGCCTACTTCTAATTTTGTTCATAAACTAGCTTGGGTAAATACGCTTGGCTTTATGGCGTTAGGCGTTGTGGTGGTAGAAAAGCTGTTGGTGCTTTATAATTTGTCAAGCGCCAGCCCTTTAATAAATATAGGAGCTAATGCCCTTTTTGTTTTTTCGCAAGCATTAGGTTTAGCGGTTCGTTTTGGACGAAATTACCGCGAATCTGCGGCAGCCGCGTTGGCAGCGGCACGTACGCGAGATGAATTTTTGAATACGATGAGTCATGAACTAAAAACACCCATGAACGCTATTTTGGGGATGAGTACGTTTTTGGAGAAATCGGAATTAAATGCAGAACAGCGTTATAAGCTTAAAGCGATAAAGGAGAACGGGCAGTCTTTGATGGGACTGATTACGGATGTCTTGAGCATGTCGGAAGTAGGAACAGGGCACATCAAATTGAAGAAATCAACCCTTAATATTGAAAGTTGCATTGATTCGGTAGTAAGTCTTTCTAAACAGCATTTAAAGTCGCAGCGTGTGGTTTTTGCATCTGAAATTGATGAATCCATACCGGATTTTATCAGTGGTGACTCTTCTAGGCTTAAGCAGATTTTGATGCACTTATTGAGCAACGCATTTAAGTTTACCGAAAAAGGGCGGGTTGATTTAAAAGTTCATCGCTTAAATACGGAAAAGAATGAAGTGAGATTGCGTTTTGAAATTATAGACACGGGCATTGGCATGAGCTCTAAGGGCAGAAGTAAGTTGATGAGTGTATTTACACAAGGCGATGCTGGAAATACGCGAAAGCAAGGAGGGATAGGCCTAGGCTTACCCTTAGTAAGCGAGCTTGTAGAATTAATGGATGGTGAATTTAGCATTAAAAGTAAAAAAGGAGCGGGTACAACGGTAACAGTAGATATTGGTTTTGAAGAGCATGAAATGGAAGGGCCGAGGCTAACATCCATTTTTGAGAGGAATGAGGTGGATACAAGCCTAAAGGTTTTATACGCTGAGGATAACCCGGTCAATCAAAAGCTGATTTCTATGATGATGCAAACCTTGGGAATGAAGGTGGATATTGCTAAGGATGGTGTTGAAGCTGTTAAGATGGCAAGCAAAAAGTATTACAACATCATTTTAATGGATATTCAAATGCCTAATATGGATGGCATAGAAGCTACTAAACGGATTATTGATAGTTGCATTGCACGTCCTATTATTGTAGCTACCACGGCTAATATGGCTGCCATAGATCAAAGAAAGTGTTTTGAGGCAGGCATGAATGATTTTATGGCAAAGCCTGTGCACATGGATGATTTGAAACTCACCTTTATAAAGTGGCAAGGCCTTAAAAAGTACTTGGATGTTTCGGGAACAGAGTATCTAAAGTTGCCATCTTAATAAGGATGGATTTTAGGGTAGCAGAGCCATACACCTAAAGCCTAAATCTTGGCTAGGCACTATAAAATCGCGCTGCTCTAAGCAGGTATTTCTATTATATCCTTCAATGGCAATACCTTCAACATTAGTCATTTCAGCGGCATTTTCGCAAATTCCTAAAAAGGTTCTAAAACCAATTTTAGTTGAAAATAAACCCTCGGCTGTTTTGTTGGGATTTAAGTTCCCACTCATCTTGTAAACCTTAAGTGTAGGTAAACTGTAATTTACGGTTCTGTTTTCTTTTGCTGATACTATTTTAGATCGCCAGGCGCAGTAATCTAAGGCTTGTTGGTAGCTAATGCCTACCACAGGGTAATAATCGTACTTACTACTATTGAGACCCACAGTTGGGTAAGCCTGTTTCCAAACGGCAATATCAAACTGAGCTGATTTGTATGATTCGGAATCTGCCCCCTCTTCATTTTTTAGGTAATACAAGTATTCGCGCCAAACGATATTAGTAATTTCAATCTTATCTAAAAATACATTGGTTAAACCAGGTACTTTACTGGTGCCTGCAGGTGCCTTTTTATTCATAGGGTAGCTCCCACTTAGTAAGGCTAGGCTTAAGGCAAAAAGACATAGGTTTTTAGTGAAGTTCATAGCTTGTATAAAAGTAAAAAACCCTTTCGTAAAAACGAAAGGGTTTTAAAATTACTTACTAAGGTTACTTAGTTTGTTTTGTTCTCAACGGCTTTGTCCGCATCAGTACTCTCTTTATCTACCATTGGAAATGTATTCCTTTTGGCAAAAGTCATTTCATCAATTAGGTTAGTAGCGCCTGCATATTTATGAACTATAAAAAGAATGTATCGTACATCTACTGATATAGTACGTTGCAATTGAGTTTCAAAGAAAATATCACCACTCATAGCTTCCCAGTTGCCATCAAAGGCACAGCCTATTAGCTCTCCTTTACCATTGATAACGGGGCTTCCTGAGTTTCCACCAGTAATATCGTTATTACTAATAAAGCAAACAGGTAGTTCTCCTTCTGCATTAGCATAGTTACCGTAGTTTTTCTCCTTTAATAAGGGAATTAATTTTTCAGGCAATACAAACTCGTGGTCGTTAGGGTTTTCTTTTTCCAAAATACCTTCTGCGGTGGTATAATAATCGTAAAACACGCCATCACGAGGGTAATAACTACCTACATTACCGTAGGTCATACGCATGGTGCTATTAGCATCTGGATAGTAATTTTTGTCGCTGTTCATTTCGCGTAAGCCGGCAGTAAATAGTCTGTAGCCCTCATCCTTTTTTTCGTTGGTAAGCGCATGACTTGTACGGGCATTGCGGTACTTAGCAATTAGTTCCATACCAATTTGCGATGCCAAATCTTTGTCTAGTGCTTTACGGCTTGGGTTCTCCAAAAATTCTTTCACACCTTCTTCAGATACCATAAATGAGCTGCTGTATACTTTGTCAGCAAATTTATTCCAATCTCCTTTGTACTTTTTGTTTACCATGGCAAAAAACGTGGGTTGGTACATAGTAGGAACATCCTTGGCATACATGGTAAAAAGTGAAGTAAAAACTTCTTGATCTAAAGTAACATTGTAGTTTTTAAAGTGCTCTTCTACCAATTCGTTTATCGCTGCCATAATAGCGGTGCTACGCGCACCATATTTATCCTTAATGGCTTTTTTGTCGTCTTCCGATTCAGCTTGGCCCATCAAGGTATCCATTGCCTCTTTAGTACTCAGGGAACGGCTTACGAGGCTGTTAAAACGAAAAGCAAAAAGAGGAAGATCAGAGCCCGTTAAACCAGCTTCTAAAACGTACACATCGCTGGCTACGTAGTCATCCGATTCCATGTAACTCTCTTCTAGTAATGACAAAGCCTCACCGTATTTTTCGGCATTAGCAGGATTAGAATTCACCCACTTTCTGAAATCATTTTCAATAGCTTCTTTTTTCTGACCCACCTTGTTTTTGGTAAGTTGTTCGGTTTGCCCGATGAAGTATTTCCAGTAGTTTGAAACACGGGCATGTTTAGAGGCATATTGAATACGAGTTAAATCATCTGCCGCCATATAGCGGTTCATAATGTCTAATTTTTCACTTCTAATTTTAACTACCGTAGGGTTGTATTTGTCTATTGCCTGTTGTACGCCATAGCTGCTTAAGTAGCGATCCGTGCTTCCGGGGTAACCAAAAATCATGGTAAAGTCACCTTCTTTAACACCATCAAGCGAAATGGGTAAGTGGTGCTTAGGTACCATAGGGATGTTGTCTTCTGAATATTCAGCGGACTTTCCATCCTTATCAGTGTATACTCTAAACATAGAGAAATCACCAGTCTGACGAGGCCACATCCAGTTATCGGTGTCTCCACCAAATTTGCCTACCGAGCTAGGAGGAGCACCCACCAAGCGCACATCGTTAAACACCTCATAAACAAATAGGTAAAATTCGTTGCCATGGTAAAAGCTTTTTACGTTGGCTTCGTATTTTGTATCTTTTATAGCTTCTTTTTGAATTTCCTTGCTCAGTTCAGCAATTTTCTTGCTTCGCTCAGCAGCCGTCATATTATTGTTGAGTTCCTTATTAATGCGCTGGCTTACATCTTCCATACGCACTAAAAAGCGAACAAATAAACCTTCGTTGGGTAACTCTTCGCTGTACGATTTAGCCCAAAACCCGTCCGTAAGGTAATCTTTGTCAACGCTGCTGTGTGTTTGAATGGCTTCAAAACCACAATGGTGATTGGTTAGAATAAGACCGTTTTTAGAAATAATTTCTCCTGTGCAAAAACCTCCAAAAGAAACAATGGCATCTTTAATACTTGGTTGGTTAATGGCGTAGAGTTGCTCTGGAGTAAGCTGCAATCCATGCGCTTTCATATCCTCGTAGTTTCTTCCTAATAAAAGGGGTAACCACATTCCTTCGTTTGCAACGGCCGGTAGGCTCAGCGCCAAAGCCATAAAAAAGGCCAAAATCTTCTTCATCATTATATAATTTTTTAAGTGTCGCGAAATTAGTGAATTTTAAAATGTGCTGTACGTTGGCGTAACCTACGGTTAATACGCTCTTACGTTCTTTCCTTCGTAAAAGTTAAGAAAAGCTTTGTTTACCACGCGCATTCCACCTGGGGTTGGAAAGTCGCCCGTAAAATACCAATCGCCAGTACTGGTTGGGCAAGCTTCGTGTAAAGCAGATATGCCTTGGTAAATTATTTTTACCTCAGCACGTACCGTTTTGGGCGTAAGTAACTCTGCAATTTTATCTGAAATCTGTTCTGGAGTAAATGGGTCGTAAATTTCTTTGACAAAGTTTACTACCTCTTCATCTGGAAGGCCAACCTGTGCTGCACATTTGTCGTAAACATCATCAATTAGGTTGTCTCTACCGCTTTCTTTTAGCAAGGCAATAGCTGCTCTAAAGGCAATAAAGTCTCCTAATTTGGCCATGTCTATACCATAACAATCGGGGTAACGAATTTGAGGTGCTGAGGAAACAACCACTATTTTTTTAGGCCCTAAACGATCTAATATTTTTAGAATACTTTGTTTAAGAGTGGTGCCTCTTACAATACTATCATCTATTACTACTAGGTTATCCGTAGGTCTTACTGTTTCATATGTGAGGTCGTAAACATGCGAAACCAAATCATCGCGACTGCTATCTTCGGTTATAAAGGTGCGCATTTTCACATCTTTCCAAATCGCTTTTTCGAGGCGCGGTGAAAAGGATAACAATTCATCAAGCTTCTCGCCATCAAGCTCTCCTTCGTACTTTAATATTTTGTCACGCTTCATTATGTTAAGGTAATCATCCATTCCCTTTACCATGCCGTAAAAGCTAATTTCGGCTGTGTTGGGTATAAAGGATAATACGCTGTTTTTTAAATCGTGATCAATTTCTTCGAGAATAGCCGGGCAAACTTTTCTGCCTAATTCAATACGCTCACGGTATATGTCGGCATCGTTGCCACGTGAAAAGTAAATACGCTCAAAAGAGCAAGACTTCTTTTCTAAGGGTTCTTTAATTTTTTTAAGCTGGGATTCGCCATTCTTTTTTACAATAAAAGCATGACCAGGTTCTATTTCTTTAATCTCCTGCAAAGGCACATTAAAGGCCGTTTGAATAACGGGTCTTTCAGAGGCTACCACGGCAATTTCATCATCATCGTAATAAAAAGCTGGGCGAATACCAGCTGGGTCGCGAAGTACAAAAGCATCGCCATGACCAAACAAACCAGCTATAGCATAACCGCCATCCCATTTTTTGGCACTCTTTCGTAAAATATTGGCAATATTTAGTTCTTCGGCAATTTTGTTTGAAATGTCCTTTTTAGCAAAACCTTGTTTTTTGAACCCACGGTAGAGTTTCTCATTTTGCTCATCCAAAAAGTGTCCAATTTTTTCCAAAATTGTTACCGTATCAGCTTTTTCCTTAGGGTGTTGTCCTAAATCTACCAATTGGTCAAACAGCGTGTCTACATTGGTCATGTTAAAATTACCCGCTAAAATAAGGTTGCGTGTAACCCAGTTGTTTTGACGTAAAAAGGGGTGACAGGCTTCAATGGAATTGCCTCCGTATGTACCATAGCGCAAGTGCCCTAAATATAATTCGCCCACATAGGGTAGATTGGTTTTTAACCAATCGGGGTCTTGCAATCGACTTCTATCGCTGCCCACACCATCATTAATGCGGGTATTTACATGCTGAAATAAATCTTGAATAGGTGTTTTATCGTTGGAACGGTGACGACTAATGTAGCGTTGGCCAGGTTCCATATTTAGCTTAATGTTTGCCAAACCAGCACCATCTTGACCTCGATTGTGCTGTTTTTCCATTAACAAGTACATCTTGTTTATTCCGTAAAGCGCTGTTCCGTACTTTTCTAAGTAGTACGATAGCGGTTTTTTTAATCGGATAAGGGCAATTCCGCACTCATGCTTTAAGGCATCGCTCATGGGCCAAGTCTATAAAATTGTGAGCGGCAAAGTTAGCTGTTTTTGTAAATGCTTTGTTGATTTTTAGAATTTCCGTTTCCCATAAAACGGCTTTTATCAATGTTAAGCCACTCTAAGGTGGAGTTGCAAAAAATGTCTTCTACTGTATTTGTACTTAAATCCATTTGATTGATAAATTCACCAATCTCCAAATCGCCTAGTGGGAAAGGGTAATCAGAGCCTAGACATACTTTTTTAGAGCCTTGTAAATCTAAGATGTACTGTAGCATTTTAGGATCATGAGTAATACAATCTACCCAAAAATCGCCCACATAGCTGCGCGGGTTAATGTTGTTGTGAATGGCTACTAAATCAGGTCGGCAGTTAAAGCCATGCTCTACTCTACCTAATGTGGGTAAAAAGGAGCCGCCCGCATGGGAAAAACAGACACGTAAGGCGGGCAATTTTTCGAGAACGCCTCCAAAAATTAATGAACAAGCTGCACGGCTCGTTTCGGCAGGCATGCCTACCAGCCAGGGTAACCAATATTTGCGCATGCTGTCCATTCCCATCATGTTCCATGGGTGAATCATTACGGCCATTCCTAACTCGGCACAAGCTTCAAAAATGGGGAAAAACTCAGGTTCACTAAGGTTTTTGTCGTTAATGTTAGATCCAATTTGAACACCCAACAATCCAATTTCTTTACAACGTTGCAATTCTTTAATAGCCTCATCGGCATCTTGCATGGGTATGGTGCCTAAACCTAAATAGTTTTGAGGATAATTGTTGCAGAGCTCGGCAATATCATCATTCAAAAATTCAGAAAGTTGACGGCAATCCTTGGCTTTGGCCCAATAACTAAACATTACTGGGATGGTACAAACTACCTGTACTTGCGTGTCAAAATTCTGGTATTCTTTTATTCGAACCTCGGGGTTCCAGCAATTGGATTCTATTTTACGAAAAAACTTTTCGCCCTGCATCATATTGGCCGAGCCATCGTTATTTGATATAAGGTGGATGAACTCGCCATAGCCAAATTTATCTGCAAAGTTGGGAAGCTTTTCAGGTAAAATATGGCTGTGCATATCTATTTTAAGCATGTTTTGTATGTTTTAGCCAAGCAGTGAAGCAATGGTTTGGCATTTGGTAATATCAAGTGGCTTTTCCATGTAGCCAATTACCTGATCGTACTCTTTTGCCTTTGCGTGGTCTTTTTCATCTATAGATGAAGAAACCATCACTACTTTAATTTTGTTAATGTTAGGCAAATTTTGGGCGGCATCCAAAAAATCCCAACCACTCATTTCGGGCATTTTTATATCCAATAGAAGCAAAAAGTCGTTTGTAGAATCATTTTTTACATATTCCAAGGCCTCTACTGGGTTGGAGAATTCAGTGGTAGTTTCGGCTAAGCCACTTTTTACCACCATCTTTTTTTGAATAAACAGTACTACTTGGTCATCATCAATGATTAAAACTTTTTTAGGCATTGGCTTTAGGTTTAGTTTTATTTGAAATTTGGCGAATAACAGAGTCTAGTTCTAGAGCAGAGTCCATTGCGTTTTCCAGCATTAAAGGTACCTCATCACCATTTAATTGGCTTTGTTTAATAAGTTGAATGATACCTAAAATACGAGCTAATGGTGCTCTTACCACATGCGATTGTAAATAGGCAATTTCTTCAAAATGTAGGTTTTGTTTTTCGATGGTTTCCAGTTGTAGTTTCCTTTCGCTAATGTCTTGTATGGTTCCTGTAAAAACGTTTTTGCCATCGCTATTTAGAGTTACATAAGTGGTGGTAGAAAGATGCTTTAAATGACCATCATTCGCAATAATTCGAAAGTCACTAAAAAGGGTTTTTTGCGTTTGTTTAATTTCATAGAACCTATGTGAAACCAACTCTAGGTCTTCTGGGTGCACGTGATCAAAAAATAGACTTGTACGTGGTCGTGTGCCTAATTTTTTGTCATTAAGATTATAACCTAAAATGGAATACATTTCATTGGACCAAGTGGAGTTATCTTCTCCTTCAATCATTTCAAAGTAACCCAGTTTGGCAATTTCGTTGCTACGTTTTAGTTGCTCATTAGTTTTTATTAACTCTTCGCGTGTTTTTAATTTTTCAGTAATGTCGTTTATAAGCACCAAGGCCGATTTTTCACCAAGGTACTCTATAACATGGTTAGTAATTTCTACATTCATTATTTCGCCCGTTTTTTTGCAATGACGCCAAACGGATTGATTGCGCCCTCCAATATTAATATCTTGGGTAAGGGCTTCTTCCATTTTTTTACGATCCTCGCTTGGGCGAATATCAAGCACAGACATGCCAATAAACTCCTCTCTTAGGTAACCGTAATTTAATAAGGTTTGCTCATTACAATCTAAAATTTTGTGTGTATCAAAACTGTAGATAAACATGGGTTGAGGATTGGAGTTAAACAGATAACGGTACTTTTCGTCACTGGCTTGTAATCTCCGTTCGGCTAATTTTCGGTTGGTTATATCTTGCATGGCACCCAATATTCTTTTAGGAGAGCCGTCTTCATTATAGGTTACTAGTGAGCGGTCAAAAATATCACGGTACTCTCCCGAGCCCGTTTTAAAACGATATTCAGACATTAACTTAGGATGTTGTAATGTAAGTCCGTTTTCAAACAATTTAAAAACACGCGCTCTATCGTTTGGGTGAATCCGATTAAAAAATACTTCTTTATTGATTTTATCTGGATCTTGATTAGGCCCGTACAACTGTAAAAGCCGTTCATTGGCCCAGGTTTTATCCGTAGCCGCATCCCAATCCCAAATTCCATCGTTGGTAGCCTCTACGGCACTTTCAAAGCGTTCGTTGGATTCCCGTAGTTGATCAGCCGCTAGTTTTTGTTCGGTAATATCTCGGGTAACCCCTAGTACACAACGCTCGCCACTTTGTTCATTTTTAAAGGGTAAGGCATGAGTTTCCATCCATTTTATACCTCCCTTCATTCCTTTGAGCTGAAAAATCAACTTGCCACTTTGCCCTTCATACGCATTGATGTAGAGCTTTTTATAGTCTGACTTATAACCAGGCATTACTAGGCCTAAGATAGATTTACCAATTACATCTTTTCGGTTGGTTGTTTCAATTTGCTTTAAACCCGCTTTGTTTATTTCAATTAAATCCAGGTTTTTACTTACTAGTTTTACACAGCTAGGTACTGTTTCTAACGTAGCTTTTAAAATGTATTCACTGCGTTGCAGTGCCATTTCTTTGTTTTTTTCATCTGTAATGTCTCGAAAAACAGAAACAATACTGCCATTTCTAAGACGGGTGGCATTCATCCGTATTCTTCGTTCTTCACCATTTTTTCGATTGATACCTCTTTCTAATGTTACGCTGGCATCAAATTTAACGAGGTTAAAGTCTATAGGGCGTTCTTTTAGGCTGCTTTCAGAGACGAAGTCAACTAAATTCATTGTTAAAAGCTCTTCCTTAGAATATCCTGTTAGCCTAGTGGTAGCCTCATTAACCGAAAGAATGTTTCCGTTTGGATGGCTGCTAAAAATGCCATCGGTTAAGTTTTCAATAATAGTTTGAAATTGATGCTCCTCTACGCTCTTAGTATTTACGATGGTTCTAATAACATGTGTCACTACATGTTTCTCATTTAAAATGGGGCTGCATTTCACTTCCCACATGGATTCGGTAGTGCCTGGAAAAGTAACTTCCTCCTTTTTATCAATTACCTGATTAAGCACTTCCAACATTTCCTCCGTGCTCTTGGCACTGGTTCCTTGGCTAAAAAACTCGGTAAAGCTTTTTCCAACAATATCTTCCCGCTTAAGGCGGTGCATTACATACAAATCAAGCAATGCGTTATTTACATAGCAAATAGTAAACTGCGGACTATCGGCTTTTAATAAAACTTGGGGGAGAGGATTTAAATCTAAACTTGCGTAAAAATTTTCGGTTGAAATCAATTTGGTTTGGTTTAAAATTCGCGCTTCTGTTCCTAAACTTATCTGCCTATGCGATGCTACCAATATACAACGCAGGCTCACTGGTTTGGCAGATGCCCTCAAAATTTTATTCCTACAGCGGTTATATTTGTTCTTTTTTCACATGTTTTTGTTTTAAGTATTGATTTACAGACTATATATGATAGTCTAAAATCTGCACTCGTTGCTGGGGGTATTTTTTAATTTGCTTAAAACTAGCTACTTGTATTGTGTGTTGACCTCCCAATTTTTGGCGCGTTTTATGCTTTTTTTGGAGTAAATTTTGCCTGCCATTAAGAAATTTGATGTAACGAATAGGATGGAGTTGGTTGATTTTTAAGACAGGTTACTCAGACTTTTTGTACATCGTAAAAAACATAAAGGGGAGATAACCAAACAGAAATAGAAATGCCCCGACTACTAATAGAACATTGGCGCCCATAAGATGTAAGAGTTTAAAAACTATAGATAAGCTAAATATTATGGCAGCAGTTAAACCAAATAGATAGCGCATTTTATCGCTGGCTATTTTGTGGGCATTTAAGCGGTATTTATAAAGTGTAAACGAGGGTATAAAGACAAACCCTAAGCCAAGAGCCCCAGAAATGGACAATATGGTGCCACCAGGCCAATGCATAAGTTTGAACAAAAAGCCCAGCCCTAAGGCCATTGAAAAAAGCAAGCCTGTACTAAACATGAATCGTTTCATAAGTGTAATTTTTTTTGAGTTTAATAGATAAATGGTTTCTTGTTGTAATTCGTTAAGCCCATTGGGGCAAATGTCTAGTTTGGCTTGCTTAAACCCTTCTTCAAAGGGTAAACCTCTACTTATGTAAATTTCAATAGCACAGCAAAAGTGATCTATCAAATCATCTTTTAACTCTTTAGATTTGAGGCTGCTATTTTCAATTTCGGAAACAATAGTTTGTACTTGTTTGTTGGTAAGGTTCATTGAAGCTGAAAGTTAAAATCTGGAAAAAGCATGTTTTTAAGAGTGCTCATAAAGGCTTTGAGCTGTTCTGATTCTACCTGTTCTCGCTCCGTTCCGGCCGGAGTTAAGTAATAATACTTGCGAACCCGCTTACCGATATATTGCTCTTCAAATTGCAGTAATCCGTCCTTGGTAAGCTTATGAAGCGCTGGATATAAAGAGCCATCCTTTAAAAGGATTTTCTCATCAGACATTTCTTTTACTTTTTGGGCTAATTCGTACCCATACATTTTACCCTCTTTGGCCAGTAGTTTTAAAACAATGGTGGTGAGGGTTCCTTTTAGTAGTTCTTTATTATACATAGCACAAATATATATAATATATCAATACATTGTATTTCTATGTATTTACAAATAAAAGGAAATCTTGAATTTGAAGCAAAAAATTACTTGGTAAATCGTTCGTCTACCTCCATAACAGCTGCGCAGCTAGTGCAGGTTCTCATTTGCTCAGAACTATAATATTCCCGGAAACGGGGTAAAAAGTCTTGTTCAATATTGCTAAGCGGGAAATAGGTTTCGTGCAATTTAGTATTGCAATTATCGCAAAACCACATAAGGCCATCGGTGTGCTCGGGTTTACGCACGCGCTCTATTACTAGGCCTATAGAGCCAGCCGAACGAATAGGAGAATGTGGAACATTAGGCGGCAGTAAAAACATATCACCTGGGCCTAAATTAATTTCACGGGCTTTTCCATCCTCCTGAATTTTTACGGTAATAGTGCCTTCTAGCTGATAAAATAACTCCTCGGTTTCGTTGTAGTGATAATCTTTGCGGGCATTGGGGCCACCCACAATCATTACAATGTAGTCTTCGCCAGCGGGGTATAGGTTTTTATTGCCTACAGGTGGTTTTAGCAAATCACGATTTTCATTTATCCACTTTTGTAAGTTGAAGGGTGCTGCAATAGCCATAGCCGTTTTATTTAGAGGATGCAAGTTAAAAGTTTTGGGAGAATCGTTTTTTGCAATGGAAATTAGGAATTCTGTACCTAGTCGCATTCATCCAATAGCCAACGTACATCTTCCACTAATCTATCCACATCTTCGGCTAAGGTGCCATCGTAAAATCCACGGATACGCCTTTGATGATCTACCAACACAAAGTTTTCGGTGTGTATAAAATCATCTTCATTACCATTGCCGCCTTCATCTAGCACAGCAAAGTAAGATTGGCGTGCTAGTTTGTAAATCTGAGGTTTATCGCCCGTCATTAGGTGCCACTTGTTTTTAAGGGCGCCTTGGCGCTGGGCATATTCAGCTAGCACCGAAACAGAATCGGCCACGGGTGTAACACTATGCGATAAGAGCACGATGGCCGTATCATTCTTAAATTCTTCTTGCAGCCTACGCATTTGCACGGCCATATCTTTACAAATACTAGGGCAGGTGGTAAAAAAGAAATCGGCTATTACAATTTTGCCTTCCACCGTTTTTTCGGTAACGGTTTCTCCGTATTGGTTGCTCAAACTAAAATTTAGGGTGCGGTGCCTAAGGCCTTGGCTTTGTATACTGGGATGCACCAAGCGCTCATCTAATTGCGATGGATTGTAAATAGGCAAGGATTTTTGAGGCTTTAAAATTTGGTAACCAAAATATAAACCAGTAAAAAATATAATGGCCAATGCGCCTATTTTTAGGGCGTCTGCTTTTCTAAGTTTCATGCGGTAAATTTCGGAATAAGCTTTTTAGTATTTTTAAAAAATTGTGGCATTTTACAATTAATTTTGCCTTTCTATTTTTAATATCCTGTTTTATGAAAAATGTAATGGCCATTGGGTTTTTTGCCCTAATACTATGTTCTTGTTCCAACTCCAATACATCCCACGAAAGTGGCAATAGCAGCAACATTGAGACCTCACAAGAGGAAACGGTTTTGGATATTTTGAAGCGCGATATTATGGACTCGCACGATATTACCATGGCTAAAATGAACACCATGGCCAAATTGCGCGGAGAGCTAAAAGATACGTGGAAAACACAAAAAGATACCGCTGAATATTACAATGCCTATATGGATTTGGGGCAAGCCAAAACGGATATGATGGACTGGATGCATGCCTTTAAAGATATGACGGAGATGGAGGCCACGGATGCCGAAAAGGAGGCGTATTTGAGAGAGCAATTTGCCAAAATGAAGAACCTAGAGGAGTACACTATGAGTTCTATAAAAGTGGCAAAAAAGCTTTTGGGTAAGGGCTAAAAGCTTTTACTTTTTGTACACCGGAACGGTGGAGCAGGCTTCGCCAAACATGAGGCTTTTTACATGAGGTCTTAGTAAAGTAGCGGCTCTTAGGTAAGCATTTGCTGGAATGGGTAAATCACTGCAACCTTTGAGTATTACGCGCTTGTCTTGGTAAACCGAGAAATCTACTTTGGCTAGACTTTCTTCCATTAAAAGGTTTTCCATTTCGTGCTTTGAACCAAAAATTACTTTTTGCGCAATGCTTTGCAAAGCAGCCCCCAATAGTAAGTAGGCCCATTGCGGAATAACAGCATCGGCTGTGCAAATAATATTTACAAAGGCGTTTTGGTATGTGCTCCAGTTGTGGTTTTTTACGCTTTCGCGGAAATCTTTTTCACGTAAAATTAGACCTTCATATAACCAAGGAGCAATATCCAATTCTAATCTTTTGCCTACGGTATAGTAGTCCTCTAAGCTTAAAGTAATTAAGCTTGAGTTGGCCACGCGATTTATTATTTCATCTTCGTTTTTAAGTGCCATGGATGTATAAAAAGTTATATGTTAATGGTTATAAGGGAGCTAATGTTATTGATCTTTAGAACCTTTTACTCAATACCAGCTACAACATTCCCAATTCTAATTTGGCCTCTTCGCTCATTAGGTCTTTGGTCCAAGGGGGCTCAAAGGTTATTTCCACTTCCACCTCTTTTACCTCATCTATACTTTTTACTTTTTCCTTTACCTCTTCGGGTAAGCTCTCGGCTACCGGGCAATTGGGCGAAGTTAGTGTCATCAAGATTTTAATATCTACGTTATCGCTTACATGTACATCGTAAATAAGCCCTAATTCATAAATATCAACTGGAATTTCGGGATCGTAAATAGAGCGTAATACCTCTACCGCTTTTTCTCCTATGGCCTGTAATTCTGCGTCTGTCATCTTTTTATCTGGCATTTAGCCGTTGGTCATTAACCTTAGCATTTCCCTTTAAAAGGAAGGATTTATACATCCCTTAATTGTTTTGGCAAAGGTATCTACTATTTCGCCTTGAGCATCATTCGGTTAACTTTATTAGAGGTGTTTTTACAGTTTATGGATTTTCTATATTTGTAAGCATACGCTTTCCCTGTATACCTTAATTTAAAATTGAAGAATCATGAAAAAAATTATTCTATTATCTACCATGCTAGTAGGAACCATGCTAATGGCACAACAACCTTTTGGTAAAAATGCTACTTGGGTAATTGTTTATGGCGAAGGCGGGTATGGCGGCTTTCGGGAGATTACCTACAGTCACGATACAATTATAAATGGTGAGGCATGGCAAAAATTCAGCGAATCGGGTGTCAGCGAAATTCGCACGGGGCCTAAGCCCTCTGATTTAAGACAAACCAAATACTCGGGAAAAACATTTGGTTTTATGTTTTTAACTCGCAACGATTCTGTTTTTAGAATGGACCAACAAGGGCAAAGCAGCCTGCTATACGATTACAATGCCCAAGTGGGGGATGAATGGCAGTTTGCCCCGTGGGACACCACCTTGGCCAGCTGTTTAGATACGCCTATTGTAACCGTTACGGCCATAGGTTTTGATACCATACAAGGGCAAGCTATTAAGTATTGGGATTTAGAGGATAGAAAGGATACCATAAAGGCCTATACGCCAAATGTATATCGTTGTTCCTCGGGCTGGTGCATGGGTGGCCGCTTGTACGAAAGGATTGGAGGTATGGCAGCCCCATTACCTTTAGCCACGAGTCAATACTTTGGTCCTATCCCAAATCTATGTAATGGCGCATCTTTTCAGTTGCCGTCCTATATTTTACGTTGTTACAGCGATGCTAACATTAATATCA
Organism: uncultured Owenweeksia sp.; assembly: GCA_937146805.1. GTDB lineage: Bacteria > Bacteroidota > Bacteroidia > Flavobacteriales > Schleiferiaceae > Owenweeksia. The sequence continues at coordinate 50,101 of CAKZRR010000033.1, forward strand.
ATTTAACTAGCGATTCCTGCGATCATTGGGATTTTGTAGGTTTAAATGAACACACTTTAGTGGATTTCAATTTGTATCCCAACCCTAGCAACTCTCAAAAAATAGAGATAGATAGCCCCGCTAGTTTTAACCAAATAAATATTTATGGTTTACATGGTGAGCTTTTGTTAAGTCAAAATGTAAAGAACACCCAAAACACCATTATGGATATTGATTTACCCATTGGTTTGTATGTATTACAGCTAAAACAAGACGGGCAGTTGCTGGGCGGCAAAAAGTTGATGGTGAGGTAATAGCCGTAAAAAAAGAGTGGATTTTAACGTTTTTCAAAGGTTTTCCGTGGAGTTTGTATGTTTTTGCTAGTAAGCCCGTTACTAGACTAATCAAAAAATAACGAAACGATGAAAAGATATCTGCTTGTGTTTGTGGTGCTGCTGGCTTGGGCGAACAGCTTTTCGCAAACAAGAACCATTCATGTATTTGTTGCTTTATGCGATAATCAGTTTCAAGGAATCGTTCCGGTTCCGGAAAGTTTAGGGGACGGTAAAAATCCATCTCAAAATTTATATTGGGGTGCCATGTATGGGGTAAAATCCTTCTTAAAATTTCGTGCGCAAGATTGGGTGCTGGTAGAGCAATTGAAATCAACAAACCCTCTTATTTTAGAGAGAATACTTTTTAAGCATGCCAAAGAGAATGTTTACCTTTTAGCGGATGCCTACGATGGAGAACATATAAAAACTTGCACTGAGGATTTTTTAAGAGCCTCTAATGCACAAAATCCAATAAAAATTAAACACAATAGTGCCTATTTGAGTTTTGGGGGCGCTGCTGGTTTACTGGCCTATATTGGGCATGATGGATTAATGGATTTTGATGTAAATATTGATTATAAGGCTGTGGAAAGGGAAAAAAGGGACGTAATAATACTGGCCTGCTATAGCGAAGATTTTTTTACCCCAGAAATTGAAATGGCCAGGGCAAACCCTTTATTATGGACCACCCATTTGATGGCGCCTGAGGCCTATACTTTAAAAGCTGCAATTGACGGATGGATGAAAAATGAAACAGGAAGCCAAATAGAAGAAAGAGCGGCACAGGCCTATCATAAATATCAAAAATGCGGAATGACGGGCGCTCGAAATTTGTTTACCACAGGGTTTAACGACTAACTAAGTTTTGCTTTTTAACCAGCCTGCAAGGCTATAGCATAATACTTCATTTGTTTAACCATACTTAACAATCCATTGGCACGTGTAGGAGACAAATGCTCTTTTAAACCAATTTCATTTATAAAATCCATATTGGCGGAAGCAATGTTGGCGGGACTTTGACCCGATAATACGCGTACCATTAAAGCAATAAGACCTTTGGTTAAAATGGCATCGCTGTCGGCTGTAAAAATGATAGCGTCATCTTTTAGCTCGGCATGAAGCCACACTTGGCTTTGGCAACCTTTAATAAGGTTTTCCTCCACCTTATACTTTTCGTCAATTAGTGGCAGGGTTTTACCCAAATCAATCAGGTATTCATAACGACCCATCCAGTCGTCAAACATTTCAAACTCTTCAATGGTATCTTGCTGTAACTGTGTTATGCTAGGCATGGGTACATTTTAAAGGGCAAAGTTCCGAAAAGAGCAAGGAGCAGGCAAGTACTAACAGCGATAATTGGTTGGCACTTGACAGAGCCTTTATTTTTCTTTCTTTGCTTTGGGGAAGGGGGTAGTTCAGGATTTTAGAGACCAGGTGCTCTGGATATCACTTACCGCACGTTTTAGGTAGAATTTGTAAGGTAACAAAAGAAAATGATCAGGATACTTTTTGACGAAATTGGAGACTCTCACCTTGACATCTTTTTGAAAGTAGATGCAATGCCTTCATTCTTGCAAATTGCTGACACCTACTTTCTAAGTGACTTTTTAAACAAAAAACTTGAAACGAAAGAAGAAATTGTACTTGGTTATCTAGAGTATTTTGAAAAGCAAGTTAAAGGATTAAATGATAATCAGACTTTCATTGCCTTTGATCTTTCTGACCAGTATGTTGGAGGTTTAATTATAACCAAGGCGAAAAAAGGGCTAATCAAAGTAGAATACGGCTGTATCGAGGGAATTACAGGGTGGAAAGTTAGACAGAAGTCAATAGTTAATCTAATAAATAAAAATAGGAAAGATTTTAGAGTCGACCGAGAATGGCTATTGTCAAAAAGCGCTGTAATTGAAGGCTTAACCTGGAGTATTGAAAAAATAAAAAAACTACCTAATGTAAAACCAAAACGACATTGAAACGCGGCTTACCCAAAACGTTAAAGGAATTCTACTTACCCATTATTTTTTTTAAACCCAAAAACATCTTTCTGAGTAAGCCATTTGGGTTTTCGTACATGTGCATGGTAGTGTGGTGGCGCGTGTAAGACTTAAGCGTATAAAACTCTTTAAAGTGCATCCCATCACGATCATCCTTTTTATTCACCTTGGTAAATAGTGCCATATTTTTATTGGGCACAGGTACCTCTTTGTAATCTTTACGGTTATCCCGGATAAACTGTAAAACTAATTGGGTACTACGCATCCACGTATCGTGAAACATTAGATAACCTCCTTCATCAATCAAAAAATCGGAGTAGTAAAAATCTACAAAAATGCCATCAAATTTGTGGTCCCCATCAATAAAAATGAATTCAAATTTGCGGCCTTCTTCCATAAACCTTGGTAAAACGCTGTGCGAGAAATCACGAATCAATTCCAGTTGGTCACTTAGTCCTAAGGTTTTTACGTTTTGCACCCCCAAATTTTGGTAATGATCCTGAAAAGGATCCATGGCAATGTGAGGGCTATTGGTAGCCGCCATAATATGCGAAGCTGAACGACCGTAGGCAAAGCCAATTTCCAAGGTTTTGGTAATACCTTTCGATTTTAATAAATCGTAAATGGTTAAGGCTTCTACAGGTTTTACAGGTGTGGTAGAGTCCTCTTGAGGAATAGTTAGTTGTTCATTTATTGCATTGGGCGTAAGCATAGCGCAGGTAAATTTTGGGTTGCAAATTAAGGCCTTTTGAAAATGATGTGAGCCAATTATTTACGTAGTTCTAAATTGAGATTACGAAAGCATGCTATTTACTTTTTTAAGAGCGTTGATAAAGGTATCTACTTCCTCAAAAGTATTGTACACCGAAAAGCTTGCTCTTACAGTTCCCGGAATGCCAAACTGCGCCATAATAGGTTGTGTGCAATGATGGCCTGTTCTTACGGCAATTCCCATTTTGTCTAAAATCATTCCCACATCGTACGGGTGATGATTTCCTAGCAAAAAGGAAACTACACTGGCTTTATTTTCGGCTTCACCAATAAATCGGATGTTGTCAAATTTGGCCAGCTCTTGATGAGCATATTCTAATAAGTCATTTTCGTGAGCTGCGATGTTTTCCATCCCTAGTTCATTCATAAAATCGATAGCAGAACCTAAAGCTACACCTTCCGCAATGCTTGGAGTGCCGGCTTCAAATTTATGGGGCAACTCTGCATAGGTGGTTTTTTCAAAAGTCACGGTTTTTATCATTTCGCCACCACCTTGGTAGGGAGGAAGTTTGTTGAGTAAAGCCTCTTTCCCATAAAGGATACCAATACCAGTAGGGCCATAAATTTTGTGCGAACTGAAAGCATAAAAATCAGCATCTAAATCTTGTACGTCAATGCTTAAATGCGGAGAAGCCTGTGCGCCATCTACCATTACCCAAGCACCTACGGCATGAGCCATTTGTATCAATTCTTTAGCAGGATTAATGGTTCCCAAAGCATTGGACACATGACAAAACGAAAGCAACTTAGTTCGTTCACTTAAAATTTCTTTGGCAGCATCTAGCTCTAATTCGCCTGCAGAATTCATCGGGATTACACGTAAAGTGGCACCCGTTTGTTCGCAAAGCATTTGCCATGGCACAATATTACTGTGGTGCTCCATAGCGGTAATTACTATTTCATCACCAGCTTTTATTAGGCCTTTGCCTAGGCAAGAAGCCAAAAGATTAATGCCTTCAGTGGTTCCTCTTGTATAAATTACTTCATGAGCTTTGGCAGCATTAATATGCTTCCGCACTTTTTCGCGGCTAAGCTCATAGGCATCTGTTGCTACCTGGCTAAGATGGTGCACCCCACGATGCACATTGCTATTGATAGTTTTGTAATAGGTGTCCATCGCTTGGATCACCTCAAGAGGCTTTTGATTGCTCGCGGCATTGTCAAAATACACCAAATCCTGCCCATTTACTTTTTGATTTAAAATGGGAAACCGTGCTCTAATCTTTTGAATGTCAAGACTCGATTGGGCGCTGCTTATCATAGTTCAAAATCTAAATCTACACCAAGTTTGCTTGCTATTAGCTTATTTAGTTTTTTTCGGAGCTCTGCTATTTTTATGTTTCTAAGACTGTCGTTAGCAAAAGCATATAGCAAAAGCGCTTTGGCCTCTTTAGCAGGAATACCTCTGGCTTGCAAATAAAACATAGCGTCTTCATCTAACTGACCAATGGTACAGCCATGCGAACATTGCACATCATCTGCAAAAATCTCTAGTTGAGGTTTGGTGTCGATAGACGCTTTATCCGTAAGTAGGATATTGTTATTCTGCTGAAAAGCATTGGTTTTTTGCGCAACGCAATGCACCATTACTTTTCCGTTAAATACTCCTTTGGCATTACCATCGTAGATACCCTTGTAAGTTTCGTTACTATAGCAATTGGGCATTTTATGGTCGGCCAAAGTATGGTGATCTACCAATTGGCCTTCGCCTATCAGGCTAATGCCGTCCATATAGGTTTCGGTACGTTCATCCTCTAAAAAGAAGTTGAGGTTGTTGCGCACCAATTTTCCACCAAACGAAAAGGTGCCCAAGTTTACCATGCTGTGCCCATATTGCTTTACCGAAGTATTATCTACCAAAGAAGCTTGCTTGGTGTCGTTTTGTACCTTGGAATAGTGCAGGCGTGCATGTTTTTCTACAAAGATTTCGGTAGCGCTATTCGTAAAAACCTCATGTGAGCTTAACGATTGATGGCGCTCTACTACTTTTACTTCGGCATTTTCTTCTAATATGATGAGGTTACGCGGTTGCTGCATTACCTCTTGATCTTGAGAGCTGGTAAAGAAAATTAGCTGCACCGGTTTTTCTACCGTTTGATTTTTCTTGATTCTAATAAAGGCGCCTTCGTTTGCAAAAGCCGTGTTAATAGCCGCCATAGGTTCTTCTTGCGGAAGCGCCTGATTAAAATATTTATCAGCTACCTCAGGATATTTTTCTAGCATAGAGCCGAAAGTGCAGATATCAAACTTTTCGTGAGTGGTTTCGCTCAACCAGCTACTAAATTTACCATCTACAAACACCAATTTATACGAATCTACATCGCTTAAAAAGTACTTGCGTACATCGGCAAAGTCTACGTTGTTTTCATTGTGATGAAAAACACGAAAATCCTTTTTTAGAATGGGCTTTAGGTTGGTGTATTTCCACTCCTCATCTTTCTTGGTAGGGAATCCTTTTTCTTCAAAAACCTTAAAGGCCTTTTGCCTTACTTGGTGGATGTAATTTTTAGAATGGCCGTTTAGCTCGTTTTCAAAAACGAGGAATGACGATTCTAATTTATCTTTTAATGCTTCCAATCTATCTGATTTTTTGCGATGAAAATTCGGCTTACAGCGCCATTTCTTCTTTAATCCAATCGTAGCCTTTGGCTTCTAGCTCAAGTGCCAATTCTTTTCCTCCGGATTTTACAATACGTCCTTTGTATAGCACGTGTACAAAATCAGGCACGATATAATCTAATAACCTTTGATAGTGTGTAATAAGCAATACCGCGTTGTCTTTAGATTTTAATTTATTTACGCCATTGGCTACAATACGCAAGGCATCAATATCAAGACCTGAATCGGTTTCGTCTAAAATGGCCAGCTTAGGTTCTAGCATTGCCATCTGAAAAATCTCATTTCTCTTTTTCTCACCACCTGAAAATCCGTCATTTAATGATCGACTCAAAAAGCCTTTGTCCATTTCTAACAAGGCCATTTTTTCACGCATTTTTTTCAACATAATGTTGGCAGGCATAGGTTCTTCGCCTTTTGCCTTGCGAGTTTCGTTAATGGCGGTTTTCAAGAAATTGGTAACGGTTACTCCCGGTATTTCTATTGGATATTGAAAAGACAAGAAAATACCTTTATGGGCTCTTTCTTCTGGATCTAAATCCATCAAATCTTCCCCTTCAAAATCAATAGCTCCTTTGCTTACTTCATATTCTTCCCGGCCAGCTACTACGCTCGAAAGTGTGCTCTTGCCAGAACCATTAGGTCCCATGATAGCATGCACTTCTCCGGGCTTAATTTCAAGGTTAATCCCCTTTAGTATTTCGTTGCCTTCTATACCGGCATGTAGGTCGTTAATTTTTAACATTTTCTATTCTTAAGTTTCACGTCAAGCCCCAAGGCTCGCTGAGGTTTTAAAATTTTATTTTGATGGTGTCAGTTTGTGACTTTTATTACTCCACCTAGCGTCTTTGCGTGAGATTGCAAGCGTGAACTATCCAACACTTCCTTCCAAGCTAATCGCTAATAACTTTTGAGCTTCTACCGCAAACTCCATTGGTAATTGATTCAGCACATCTTTGCAATACCCATTTACAATTAGGGCAATGGCTTCTTCAGTTCCAATTCCACGCTGGTTACAGTAAAAAATTTGGTCTTCTCCAATTTTTGAAGTGGTGGCCTCATGCTCCACTTTGGCGCTTTTATTTTGTGTTTCGATATAGGGGAAGGTGTGCGAACCGCAGCTACTTCCCATCAATAATGAATCACATTGCGAAAAGTTTCGCGCGTTTTCAGCCCTTGGTCCAATTTTTACCAAACCACGGTAGCTTCCATTACTTTTTCCAGCACAAATACCTTTACTAATAATGGTGCTCTTGGTGTTTTTTCCAAGGTGAATCATCTTGGTACCTGTATCGGCTTGTTGGTAATTGTTTGTTACCGCCACCGAGTAAAACTCACCAATGGAGTTTTCGCCCTTAAGAATACAGCTTGGGTATTTCCATGTAACTGCTGAACCAGTTTCAACTTGTGTCCAAGAAATTTTCGCGTTTTTCTCGCAAATCCCTCTTTTGGTTACAAAATTGAAAACACCACCTTTTCCGCTGGCATCACCAGGGTACCAGTTTTGAACGGTTGAATATTTTATTTCCGCATCATCCATTGCGATAAGTTCCACAACGGCTGCGTGTAATTGGTTTTCATCGCGCGTAGGCGCAGTACAACCTTCCAAATAACTTACATAACTTTCCTTATCGGCAATTAGCAAGGTGCGCTCAAACTGCCCAGTACCGGCCTCATTTATTCTGAAGTAGGTGCTCAGCTCCATAGGGCATCGCACGCCTTTTGGTATGTAGCAAAACGAACCGTCAGTAAATACCGCAGAATTTAAAGCGGCATAGTAATTATCTGTTTTAGGAACTACAGTGCCCATGTATTTTTTAACCAGTTCTGGATGTTCTTGTATGGCTTCAGAAATGGGGCAAAAGATGATGCCTTTTTCCGCCAACGTCTTTTTGAAAGTAGTGGCTACTGAAACAGAATCTACCACAACATCCATGGCAACATTACTTAGTCTTTTTTGCTCATCTACCGAAATGCCCAGTTTGGTAAAGGTCTTTAGTAACTCAGGGTCTACTTCATCTAAACTAGCTAGTTCCTTTTTTTGCTTGGGAGCTGAGTAAAAAGAAATGGCCTGTAAGTCGGGCTTCGCATAGGTAACATTGGCCCAATCGGGTTCGGTCATTTTTTGGAACTTCTCAAAAGCATCCAAACGCCAATCCAACATCCATTGCGGCTCATTTTTTTTGGCAGAGATAATTCGTATTACTTCCTCGTTCAGTCCAGCGGGTACTTTATCCGCTTCTATATCTGTATAAAAGCCGTATTTGTACTCGGATCCAGTAACCTCTTCCAATAATTGCTCTTCGCTGCTCATCTCTCTAATTTGTTGGGTTAAACCGCAAAACTTTCGCCACAACCGCAGGTGCGCTGTGCATTGGGGTTATTAAAACTAAAGCCCTTTCCATTTAGCCCGCCACTGTATTCCAGCGTAGTGCCTACCAAGTATAAAAAGCTTTTTTTATCTACGATGATTCGCACACCAGCATCTTCAAAAACCTTATCCTCATCCAATAATTGGCTGTCTATTTTTAAATCGTAACTCAAACCACTACAGCCGCCACTAGTAACCCCTACTCGTACATAGGCATTTTCAAGGGTATTGCCCTCTTCTGTCATTAAACCCGACAACTTGTTACGTGCTGATTCAGAAACCTTTATCATTCTAATTTAGATTTAGTATAAATCCATGCAAAGGTACTAAAGAAGTATTGATTGAAAAACATATTACCCTGAACTCTCTATGGCCTCATCGAATTTTTGACTCTCGTAAACTAAGCGCCTGATAGCTGCTAAATAGCAGTTGCTTACCTTGTAGGAATTAGTAAATTTGTTTTTGGCTTAGTGGGGTTTCTAATATTTTTTACTGAGTTTGGATTTTTTAGAAAAAATGAAGACGAGATATTTCGCTTTTTTTTTATTGCTTGTTTCGTGGCACAGCAGTCAGCTGTTGTCACAAGCCCCTGTTATTAACTGGGCACCTTCCATTAGTTTTTGTCAAGGGAATTCTTTTGTGCTAAACGCAGGAAACCCAGGGGCTGTTTACAGTTGGAGTACAGGCGCTTCTACCCAAACTCTTACGGTAAACACTTCAGGAACCTACTGGGTTACCGTTAGCAATACTTATGGTACGGCATCAGATACAATAAGGGTGTATGTAAGTCAGGTGATGAATGTTAATTTAGGCCCAGACCGAACGATATGCAATAGGGGAAACAATGTTATTTCGGCACCGCTACAGCCAGGAGCTAGTTACCTTTGGCAGGATAATTCTACTAGTCCAAGTTATACGGTAACTCAATCAGGGCAGTATCACGTAAAGGTAACTAACAGTTGTGGGGTGTATCGCGATACGGTAAATCTTATAGTAATTCCGGCACCGGTAGTTAATTTGGGTCCTGATATAAACAACTGCAGCCCAACAACCAATACCCTAAGCATACCGCCAATTACAAATGGCAATGTAATTTGGAGTACGGGAAGTCAGAACAATTCTGTTTCAGTAAGTAACCCAGGTATTTACTGGGTAAAAGCTCAAAACTCTTGCGGTATTTTTACTGATACGATAAAGATTACCCTTAACGGTGGTTCAAGCCTAAATTTAGGAGGAACCATCCATAAGTGTCCTAATAACACCGTAACCATAATGGCCAATGTTACAGGCGGAACCTATCAATGGAATACCAACCATACTACACAATCTATTACGGTGGCTAATGCCGGAAGTTATTGGGTAAAATACACCGATAACTGTGGCACTTATTACGATACCGTACTGGTGGTAAACAGCGGTAAGGCGCAAGTTGATTTAGGTGCTGATACGGCCGTTTGTACAAATGCCAATTTCTATTTAGACCCAGGCTACCCGGGAAGTAATTTTGTTTGGAGCACCGGTAAATCAAGTCAAACGATTAGGGTAAATACAGCCGGGGTATATTGGGTAGGAGTTGACAATGGCTGTGGTTATGCTTTTGACACTATTGTGGTTACCACGTTAGTGGCCCCTGATACAGCAGCGTTGCAGGATACTCTCTATTACTGTGATTCTACTAAAGTACCAGTAACACTTGATGCCGGTTACTGGGGCCCACAAAGCCACTATTTGTGGGATGATTTATCTACAAATCAAACAAACAGCTACAGCCAGCCAGGTTATCATACGGTAGTATTTGGTAATGAGTGTGATACTATTACGTTCAGCTTTTATGTGTTAGCAGTAGATCCTCCCATGTTTGACCTTGGCCCAGATACATTGCTCTGCGATACTTTGTACACCCTTTTTGCCGCGGTACCCCGAATAGGCAATACCATTGTATGGTCTACAGGGGGCTCGGATAGTATATTGGAGTTACAAAATTCGGCTTGGGTTACTTTAACCGTTACCAATGAATGTGGATACCACACTGATATGGTAAAAGTGGATTTAATCTACCCTAGAGGTATAACAGGAGGTAAAAAAGTGAAGCTTTGTTATGGAGGTGCTATTACGCTGTCTTCGTTGCAATTACCGTTTACCAAATATTTATGGAGCACCAATGATACTACCAATAGTATAGTAGTTAATCAATCAGGTATTTACACCCTAACTATGTCCAACCAATGCGATACTATTACGGATACGGTGGAGGTTGAGCTAGTTTATCCTATAAACCTAAATTTAGGCCCCGATACCACTATATGCGCTCCTGATGTTTTGGTTTTAGATGCGAGTATGTTCGATACGGATTCTTTAAAATGGTCGGGAGGTTCACGTAATGGTGTTTTGCCAGTTATGCGATCAGGAACCTATTGGGTAACAGCTTATAATGCTTGTGGTGTTTTTAGAGATACTATTTCGGTGACCGTAAACGAGCTGCCAAAGCATTTGCTTTACGATCAAAGCATTTGCAGAGGTTCATCGGTTGTGCTAGATGTAACCCAACCCAACAGCACTTTTCAGTGGAGTACCGGGGCGGTAACGCCAACTATTACGGCTACGCAGCAAGGCTGGTACCGCGTTTTTGTTACCAATGGCTGCGGAACCATCAAAGATTCTTGCTTTGTTAGAACCGATATTACAGTCCCTCCGCTTAATTTGGGTAACGATACCATTTTTTGTGAAGGCTCTATTATACTAGATGCAGGTAACTGGGGCGGAGCCCAATACTTTTGGAATACAGGAGGCTTTTCGCAAACGTTGTTTGTAAATAAATCGGGGACTTATTGGGTAACCAAAACAAATGCTTGTAATTCTATTTCAGATACTATTCACGTATTAATTACAGGTCCGCCAAAATTGGCTTTGGGTCATGAAGTCCGTTTTTGTACGGGTAGTTTCTTTGATCTAAATGCCCAAAACCCTGGCAGCACTTACAATTGGAATACAGGTGCCCAAACCCAGGTTTTAAGGGTGAGCACCGCAGGTTTGTATTGGGTTACCATTACCAATGATTGTGGTGTGCTTACGGATACCGTTCAGGTAATTATTGAATTCCCGATGGATAGTTTGGACTTGGGAGCTGATACGATTTTGTGTCACGGAACCAATCGCATTTTAAACTCGGGCTACCCCGATGCACAGGCAAGATGGAGCAATGGTGCTATTGGTAGCAGTTTGCAAATTCATACTGGGGGAGTTTATTGGGTGGAACTGATGAATAGTTGTGGTGTTTGGAGCGATACCATTGAAATAGAATTAATTAAAACACCCAAATTCAGTTTAGGCCCAGACACAGTAATATGCAATATAGACGGTTCGGTACGATTAACAGGCCCACCTCAGATGGAGGGTTATTTATGGAGTAATGGAGACACTACAGCGAGCACCACTTTTTTAAAAGCGGGAAAAAAATGGCTAACCGTAACCAATGAGTGCTTTAGCTATACAGATAGCATTGTATTATCAGGCGAAAACCCTATATCAGTTGTTTTGGGCCCCGATACGGTACTTTGTTTTGGAGAAGGCTTGTATTTAGACCCGGGGCTTAGTGGATATACAGTACATTGGGATAACGGCTTAATAAGCCAAACAAGAGAAGTAACCAGAAGCGGACATTATTGGGCGCGGTCGCAAAATAGTTGTGGTGTATTTGCAGATAGCCTTAGGGTACAATTTGATTATCCTTTAAACTTACCCGTAAGCGATACATCAGTTTGTGAAGGCGATACAGCAGTATTTGATTTTAGTAAAAGCACCGTACAAATTACATGGCAAGATGGTTATAGTCAAGCGCAACGTAAAATATGGGAACCAGGAATTTATCTGGCTACCTTAACTAATCAATGTGGCAGTTTTGATAAAACCTTTGAGGTTATTCAATCTAATTGCGATTGCCCTTTTTACGTACCCAATGTATTTACACCTAACGATGATGGTTTAAATGATGTTTTTGGCCCAATACATTCTTGTGATATTTATTCTTTCGAGATGCTGATATTTAATAGATGGGGTCAAAAGGTATTTGAAACCACTTCATTAAGCCACCTTTGGCAAGGCACCATGAATGGAGAAATAGCACCTATAGGCACCTACAATTTTAAGATAAACTACAGCTGGAAAGTGTATGGTTTAGAGATTGAAAGGAGCAAGGCAGGAAGAGTACATTTAATTCGATAGAAACAGGTGTTGGTATATTGTTCTGAATACCAGTGTTTTGAAAGTCATTTAAAATGTTTATTTTCGTTAGCACTAACCGCCTAACTTGCTTTATAAAACTTTCATATCACAGCGCTTTTGTGTCTTTATCCTATTTTCATTAGGGTTTGCGGGGTTATTGTCCGCACAGGCTCCATCTATTAATTGGGCTCCAAGCGTTAGTTTCTGTAGTGGTAATTCATTTTCGCTAAATGCTGGAAACCCAGGTTCGGTTTTTATTTGGAGTACCGGAGCAAGCACGCAATCTATTTCCGTATCAACATCGGGAACTTATTGGGTAACAGTTAGTAATTCTTATGGTTCTACATCAGATACCATTCAGGTATATGTTCAAAATATAGTGTTGCCTAATTTGGGTATGGATAGACAGGTATGCTCTACCTCTCAAACTTTGCTTAGAGCTCCTTACCACCCCAATACCCAATATTTGTGGCAGGACAGTAGTACATCTAACATTTTTAATGTAACTCAAAGTGGTCAGTATTTTGTAAAAGCTTCTAATAGTTGTGGTACTTATAGCGATACCGTAAATATTACGGTAATTCCAGCGCCCATAGTAAACCTTGGTCCAGACACGAACTTATGTCAGATTGATACTTTAGTTTTTCGAGTTTCAAAGCCAGTAAACGGAAACCTAGCTTGGAGTAATGGGCATAATTCAGATTCCATAATAATAACTGAACCAGGGGTGTATTGGGCTCAAACTCAAAACTTTTGTGGTAATTTTTACGATACTGTTGTTGTTACGATAGGTAATGGTGATTTTTTGGATATTGGGGATACGATATATAAATGCCCACAAAACCAGCTCACTTTAAGCTCAAATATTAAAGGAGGTACTTTTTTGTGGAGCACTTATCATACTTCTAAGTCAATATCGGTGGCAAACCCTGGTGTTTACTGGTTACAGTATAGCGATAATTGTGGAGTTTATTACGATACAGTGGTGGTGGTTAGTGGAAAAGCTCAAGTAGATCTTGGATCAGATACAACTTTATGTGATGGGGAATTGCTTATGCTGGATCCAGGCTATCATGGAAGTACGGTAATTTGGTCTATAGGCGGATCTAATCCAACCAATTTGATTTCATTACCAGGCACTTACTGGGTGGGTGTTGATAATGGCTGCGGCTTTGTTTACGACACAATTAAGGTTCAAATGACTCCAAGTCCATCTACAGCGGGAATGCTTGATACAGTTTTCTATTGCGCATCATCTGGAAGTATTCAGATAGACGCTAAGGACTGGGGTGTAAATAGTTTTTATTTTTGGAGTGATTCAACCGCAGGACGTTTTAATTCATTTTCACAAGCTGGTAATTACTATGTAACTTTTGGAAACAAATGTGATACGGTTACCCATCATTTTTACGTTCAGCCAATGTCTCCCCCAGTTTTTGATTTGGGGCCGGATACGGCCACGTGTGATTTGTATTATAGAGTTTCGGTGTCCGTGCCAAAGTCTGGAAACACCTTTTTTTGGTCTACGGGATCTGCAAGTAATCTCGGCACGGCTAGCAGAACGGGTTTTTTGGGATTATCAATTACAAATGTATGCGGTACTTTTACTGATAAGGTGTTTGTACAATTTTTAAGCCCAGGCCCTATTTTAGGCTCTAGGCCAAGGATGGTATGTACAGGTGATACTGTGAGGCTTCGAAGTACATTCAAACCAAATACTAAGTATGAATGGAGTAATTTAGATACGAATAATTTTACCAGTGTTTATCAACCAGGTAAATATTACTTGACCGTATCTAATGAGTGTGATACGCTATTAGATTCTGTTAGCGTCATCTCGGTTAGCCCAATTTCATTTGATTTGGGGCCTGATACTAGCTTTTGTGTTGGTGATTCTTTAAAATTAGATTTAAGCCATTTGGCCGTTGACTCGCTAAAATGGTCAAATGGATCCAACGCGAAAGAGGAGTTTGTTTGGGATTCAGACACGCTATGGGTAACGGCTTATAATGCTTGCGGAGCATTTTCTGATACCATTAGGGTTTTTGTTGGTGAACCTCCTCGAAAAAAATTAATAAATCGAACAATTTGTTTTGGAGACTCGATTGCGCTGGATGTATCGGGCAGTAATGCGGTAAGTTACGCTTGGAATGATGGAACTAGTTTACCAAACATTACGGTTACTAGCCCAGGCCTTTACTGGGTTACGATGACTAATTTCTGCGGAACGGAAACAGATTCGGTTATGGTTTTTGTTGATTATCCAATTGCACCAATAGACCTGGGGTCAGACACCATTGTTTGTGAAGGACCTATTATTTTGGATGCAGGTTACTGGACGGGAGCATCGTATTTTTGGAACTCAGGAGGTTTAAATCAAAAAGAATATGTTAATGCATCAGGCACTTATTGGGTTACGAAACACAATACCTGTAACTCGGTTACGGATACCATAGAAATTTTAGTAACAGGCCCTCCAAAGCCAGTTCTCGGGCATGAGGTAAGATTCTGTTTAGGAAGCACTTTAGAGTTAAATGCGCAAAATCCAGGAAGTGATTATCAATGGAATACGGGCTCTAGGAACCAAAGCATATTTGTTACCGTGGCTGGGAAATATTGGGTTACCATAGTTAATGAGTGCGGAATTCTAGTAGATACGGTAAATGTAATATTGGAGCATCCCATGGATTCTCTGAATTTAGGAGTAGATACTTTTTTATGTGCTGGTCAAAAATTAAAGCTTACCTCAAATTATCCGAACGCCAATATATTATGGAGTAATGGATCAATAGGCCCTTCGGTAACTATTTTGTTTGGCGGAGAGTATTGGATTCAGGCGAGTAATAGTTGTGGTGTTTGGTATGATACCATTAATATTGAGCTAATTAGTCTGCCCTTTTATAATTTAGGCCCAGACACAGTAATATGCAATATAGACGGTTCGGTACGATTAACAGGCCCACCTCAGATGGAGGGTTATTTATGGAGTAATGGAGACACTACAGCGAGCACCACTTTTTTAAAAGCGGGAAAAAAATGGCTAACCGTAACCAATGAGTGCTTTAGCTATACAGATAGCATTGTATTATCAGGCGAAAACCCTATATCAGTTGTTTTGGGCCCCGATACGGTACTTTGTTTTGGAGAAGGCTTGTATTTAGACCCGGGGCTTAGTGGATATACAGTACATTGGGATAACGGCTTAATAAGCCAAACAAGAGAAGTAACCAGAAGCGGACATTATTGGGCGCGGTCGCAAAATAGTTGTGGTGTATTTGCAGATAGCCTTAGGGTACAATTTGATTATCCTTTAAACTTACCCGTAAGCGATACATCAGTTTGTGAAGGCGATACAGCAGTATTTGATTTTAGTAAAAGCACCGTACAAATTACATGGCAAGATGGTTATAGTCAAGCGCAACGTAAAATATGGGAACCAGGAATTTATCTGGCTACCTTAACTAATCAATGTGGCAGTTTTGATAAAACCTTTGAGGTTATTCAATCTAATTGCGATTGCCCTTTTTACGTACCCAATGTATTTACACCTAACGATGATGGTTTAAATGATGTTTTTGGCCCAATACATTCTTGTGATATTTATTCTTTCGAGATGCTGATATTTAATAGATGGGGTCAAAAGGTATTTGAAACCACTTCATTAAGCCACCTTTGGCAAGGCACCATGAATGGAGAAATAGCACCTATAGGCACCTACAATTTTAAGATAAACTACAGCTGGAAAGTGTACGGGTTAGAGATTGAAAGAAGTAAAAAAGGTACTGTGAAGGTAATTCGATAGCTCAATCTAAGGGGTAATTTCGTATTTTTTTGACTCTTATTTTTAAAACTATAACTTTTTCTACAAAGCTTGTTTTCCGAGTATTACGATATCGTAAAATTCATAAAACATTGATAGACAATATGTTCGTTTAAACATTTATGTTAATAAGTGTGTTGATATAATTTGGATTTACATACTTTTGTACCACTTGCATTCCACTCAACAGTCAAACTAAAACCAAGCAAGTCATGAAAGTACACGGATATAAATTGCTCTTTTTCATAGGCATCTTAGCTGTGCTAATTCCCAAAACAAGTGAGGCTTGTATACCAAAAGTAAATTGGGGAAGTACGGTAACTTTTTGTCAAGGAAACGTTTTTACGCTAAATGCAGCTAACCCAAATTCTACATATGTTTGGAGTACAGGAGCAAGTACTCCAACTATTCCTATTTCTGCTTCAGGGCAGTATTGGGTGGTAGTAACCAATCAATGTGGTTCGGCAACAGATACCTTAGATGTAATTGTGGAACAAGCATTGGTGGTTAATTTAGGAACAAATCGTTCTGTTTGTAGTTCTACACCAACGGTATTAATCGCTCCACAATCGCCAACGGCAACCTATCAGTGGCAAGATAATTCAACTAATGATAGATTTACCGTTACACAATCGGGTACCTACCATGTTACGGTTACTAATGCCTGTGGTACGTATTCGGATACGGTTACGATAACTATGGATACAGCTCAAACCGTTTCGTTGGGCGCTGATATTGTTCGCTGTGATACGATTTCTTCTGTTCTACAATCATTAACCCCAGCAACTGGAACAAGGCGCTGGAGTACGGGAGGATTAGGCAGTACTATTTCAGTTAATACAACCGGTACGTATTGGTACGAAGTGACTAATGCCTGCGGTAGTTTTTCAGATACCATTGATGTTACTTATTTATCTCCAGGAAATATTTTTACTGCCGATACCATTCCTTTGTGTGTTGGCGGTACGTACACTTTAAACAGCCCGGATCCTGGAGCTCAAAATTTATGGAGTAATTCGTCAACCGGAACATCTATTAATGTTACAACTCCAGGAAATTATTGGCTGCAAATAACGCTGCCTTGTGGTGTTTTTAGAGATACGGTGTATTTTTCTCCTTCCAGTCCAGCAACAGTTAATCTAGGTCCCGATGTAACAATTTGTCCAGGAGAAATTTTAACATTGGATGCCCAAAACATAGGAAGCACCTATCAGTGGCCTGGTGGTTCATCGCTGCAAACATTTGAGGTTACTGCGGCTGGGACATATTGGGCGGGAGTTAATAATGGTTGTGGTTTTAGCTATGATACCATTGTAGTTACTTTAGATATTGCACCGTCTCCCAATATTGCAAATGTTATTTCTTTTTGCGGAACAGGTACGGCTACAGCAGATGCAGGTTTCTGGGGTAATCCTACAACCTATCTATGGAGTGATAATAGCACTTCTCAAGTAAACAATAATCTTGGCGCGGGTAGTCATTGGGTGCGCGTTATCAATAGATGCGATACCGTGGTTAAAAATTTCACCGTGCAAGCAGATGGTCCTCTAAGCATAAACTTGGGGCCAGACACCACGTTTTGCGGAACTAAGCTTAATTTATTTGCGGGAGTTCCGGCCGCAGGAAATCAGTTTAGTTGGAACAATGGATCAACAAAAAGCTACTTACGAGTAACGCAGCCGGGTTCTTATTGGGTTGGAGTAACAAATGCATGTGGAACGTATTACGATACAATTGTGGTAAACATCACAAAGGTACCAACAGGTATTAGTGCCGATACAATTTATAAATGTCCTGGAACTCCAGTAAACTTGGAAGTTGCGCGAAATAATACATTAAACTATCTATGGAGTACTAGCGCTACCGTCTTTCGTGCGACAGTTACAAACCCAGGTATGTATTGGGTAAAAGTATTTAACTCATGTGGCACATTATACGATACCGTATATGTAATAGATAAAACATTTTTGAATTTTTCGCTTGGCCCAAATACTACAGTTTGCGCTCCTCTAGCCAAAACGTTTGATTTTACCAATATGGATTTGGACTCCGTAGTATGGAGTGATGGAACAAGTAGTTTGACTAAAAGTTTTTCAACTAGCGGTACCTATTGGGCAATAGCTTTTAATGGGTGTACTTTGGCAAAAGATACTTTCAGCCTTTTAGTGAACCATGGAGCTCAGGAAGTAATAAATGATACTTCATTTTGTCCGGGTGCGGTTGTAAATGTTAGTGCTTTTCAACCTCAAGCTACAGGTTATGCATGGAGCACGGGAGCTTTCACCTCCAATATAGCCATAAGTACTCCGGGTTGGTATTACTGCGATATTTTTGCCCCCTGTGGTAACGTTAGAGATTCTTTTTACGTTGGGGTATCGAGTCCCATACCACCGATTTCACTTGGAAATGACACCATATTTTGTGCAGGAACTTTACTTTTAGACCCTGGTTACTTCGCCCACACAAGGTACTTATGGCAGGGTAATGATACCAGTCAAACCTATAACGTAACTAAGTCCGGTACTTATTATGTAAAAGTGGCGAACAGTTGCACCACCAGATGGGATACTATCAATGTATTAATTACCGGTGCTCCGGCATTAGTTCTTGGAAATAATGTGCGTTTTTGTAGTGGAAACTCGATTACACTAAATGCCCAAAACCCAGGAAGTACATACATGTGGAGTACAGGAGTAAGCACTCAAACCATTACAGTAACTAATGGTGGAAAGTACTGGGTGGATATTACAAATGCCTGTGGGTTTATTACAGATACTATTGAGGTAATTGTTGAGTATAACATCAGTAATCTTAACTTAGGAAATGACACTACTATTTGTAGAGGAGATTCTGTTTTGCTTGAAACACAAATTCCTGGAGTACTTACCAAATGGAAAAATGGTTCTTCACGTTCCAGTATTTATGTAAAAGATTCAGGAAACTATTGGGTAGAAATAACCAATTCATGTGGTTCATGGGGAGATACTGTTCGTATTAGCGTTCTTGATCCACATACTTTTAGCCTAGGCCCAGATACGGGTATATGTGTAAACGGAGGATCTACTTTACTAAATGGTCCGCCTAATATGGATACCTATACTTGGTCTGATGGAAGTACTGGATCATCGTTAAATGTAACCACTGCGGGAGTATACTGGTTAACAGGAACCAATAAGTGTTTTAGTTATACTGATACTGTAAATGTAATTTACGATCATCCTCAAAACATAAACTTTGGTTACGATACTACTTTGTGTGCCGGAGATATTTTAACACTGCGAAGTGGAGTTACGGCTCACAAACAAAACTGGAGTACAGGAAGCACGGATTCAATACTTGCTGTTACCGAAACAGGTGTTTATTGGGTAAACACCCGAAATAGTTGTGGTACTTATGGAGATACGATTTATGTGAAGTTTGATGAGCCATTAGAAAATATTAATCGTGATACCATTATTTGTGATGAGGATACTGCCTTTATTGATTTGAGTAACTACTCTGAGGGAATTATTTGGGATGATGGATCTTTTGAGCGAAAACGCTTTTTTACAGAGGCCGGAACCTATTCGTTCTCGCTAATCAATGTATGTGGAAAGTTTGATCAATCCTTTGAGGTTGAGGTGCGTTATTGTGATTGCCCTTTCTTTATGCCTAATGCTTTTACGCCAAACAACGATGGTTTGAACGATGAGTTTAAACCCGGTACTGTTTGTACTTTCACAGAGTATGACTTCAAAGTGTATAACAGGTGGGGACAATTGGTTTTTGAAACCAATAACCCAGATGAAGCGTGGAACGGAACTATTGGCGGTGCCGAAGCTCCTGAAGGCATGTACTCTTATATTATTGATTACGGTTGGTATATCTACGGTTTAGATATGGAAAAGCAACATAAAGGTACCATCGATTTAATGAGGTAATACCTAAAATCAATTGTAGTTTTGCCGAATGGCAGAGCAACAAGAAAAATTTACCGACCTCAATAAATTAGGCGAATTTGGCTTAATTGAACATATCACTCAAGATTTCCCATTGCGCAATGCGTCTTCTATCAAAGGTATAGGAGACGATTGCGCAGTTTTAGAAATGCTTAACGGGCAAACCGTTGTTAGCTCTGATGCACTTATTGAAGGGGTTCACTTTGATTTAACCTATGTTTCTCCTGAGCATTTAGGTTATAAAGCGGTTATGGTAAACTTATCAGATGTGTATGCGATGAATGCCATTCCCAAACAAATTTTGGTAAATATTGCCGTTTCCAATCGTTTTGGAGCTGAGTTTTTAGAAAGCCTTTATGCAGGTATTAGAAATGCGTGTAATGAGTATGAGGTAGATTTAGTGGGTGGTGATACTACTTCTTCCTTTTCGGGATTAATGATTAGTATTACGGTAATTGGCGAAGCAGACGAGGCAGATGTTGCCTATCGAAGTGGTGCAAAGGAGAACGATTTACTGGTGGTTTCGGGTGATTTGGGCGCAGCTTATTTAGGGCTTCAACTGCTTGAGCGTGAAAAAGAAGTGTTTAAAGAGGATCCAGACATGCAACCTCAGCTACAGGGTTTTGAGTATTTACTTCAGCGACAGCTAAAACCAGAAGCACGGAAAGATGTGGTTGAAATACTAAAAGCACTTGAAGTAAAACCTACCAGCATGATTGATGTGTCGGATGGTTTAAGTTCTGAAGTATTGCATCTGTGTAAACAATCTGAAGTGGGAATGGCAGTATATGAAGAAAAAATACCGCTAGATCCTAAGGTATATGAAGTGTGCGAAGAATTTAATTTAACCACCACCACTGTGGCACTAAATGGTGGGGAGGATTACGAGTTGCTTTTTACCGTATCAATGGAAGACCATGATAAGATAAAGGGAAACCCAAACTTTACAATAATTGGCCATGTTCTTGAAGCGTCATCAGGTGCCAACCTAGTAACCAGAGATAATCAATATATGCCTTTAACTGCCCAGGGTTGGGATGCTTTAAAAAAGTAAGTTGTGTAAGAGCAGCAAATTTTTAAAGTACTATTTAGTAAAACCACTCTTGGTGGATGAGAAAATTAGTATCCTAATCATGAAGAAATTTCAAGTTGGTTTTCGGTTATGGGTCTTCCTGTTTTTTAGCTTCCTATTTTTCTCAAATAGTATATTGTACGCGCAACAGGTAGATTCCATTTTAAGTTATATCGAATCGGTAAAGGGTGAAAAGGCTCGTCTTGAATCGATTTATCAGAATACGGGCAAAATTGCTACGGTAGAGCCCGCAAAGTTATTGCTGTTGTATAATTTGCTGAAGCAGATTAACAAGGACGGAGAAAACCTTATGGCAACCGCACAGGGCTACGCCATAATGGGACAATATCACTCCATTGCAGGGAATAGTGATTCCGTAATGCACTATAAGTTACGCGCTATAACTGCTTTCCGCAACCTTCCTGCAACAGCGCAAAAAGTGTCAGCTTTCAACTCCATTAGCAGTAATTATTATTACCAAGGAGAATTGGATAAATACTTAGCATATAACGATACCGCCTATCAAATTACTCAGGAACTTAAAGAGCGCAATACGCAACTGGAGTTAATGATTTTGTTTAACCGAACACCAGTGCTCTTTGAAATACATAAAATTGAGGAAGCCTATATCATACTTAAAAAGATAGAAAGGGATTTAATAAAAACAAACCTAGATGGGTTTAAAGGCAAGCTAGCATTACGACTCTACTATTACTTTAAGAGCGTAAAATTTGATGGAGATAGCAGTTTGTATTATGCCAAAAAATCTTTGGGCTATGCTAAGGTAACCAGCAGTAACTCTTATATGGCGTCAAGTTATTCGGCTATTGGTGCATCTTATTCGTCTATAAAAGAATTCGGACTTGCGACTATTTACTTGGACAGCGCTTTGTACGTGAATGGAAATTTAAATGACAACGAAGCCCATGTAGGGATTCAGTTTGATAGGTTGGTTAATTACAAATACTTGGGAGATTTTGAGAGGGCTGAAGATATTTGGATGAAAACGATGGAATTGGTGGAGCGTGAGGGTTTAAATCACTGGAGGCTTCGTCTTTTAAATGAACGGGTATTGTTTTTTGAAGCAAAGGGAGATTTTAAATCTGCACTAGCCGCTAACAAGACCTTTGAAACGTTTAGTGATTCAGTAAAAAGTACGGAGCTAAAGGAGAAACTGGCAGAAATGGAGGTACGGCATCAAACGTATGAGAAGGATCTGAAATTGGCCAGGTATAGTAGGGAAAAGGAAATGGCCGATGCAGAGCTTAAATACATTTACATTTTGGGTTTTGCTGTAGTATCAATTTTAACTGTAGTGCTATTTTTTACCAAAAGAAACAGCAAGTTGAATCAAACGCTGATTAAGGAAAAGCAAAAAACTTTGGAGTTGGAACTTGAAAGAAAAAGGCTTGAAGAAACTAGACTGAAGGAAGAAAACGAAAGACAGAAAAATCAATTAAGTACTAAGGCGCTTGAGGTAGGTCAGCGGAATGGGATTTTACTTGACGTTTACAAACAGATAAGATTACTTCAAGAAAAGGATATAGAGGAGCAGCGGGAACTAATAGGGAACTTAGACAGCCAAATAGGTAGTTATATGCGCAGTGGCGAAGACTGGAAACGGATACGCGTGCAGCTTGACAAGGTAAGTAGTACACTTACAGATAAAATAAAAAATACTTACCCACAGCTTACCAGTAAGGATTTGCGAATGCTCATGTTGTTTAAGCTGGGATTAAACATCAAGGAAGTTGCGAACCTTTTGAGCCTTGCACCTAGCTCTGTAAAGATGAGCAGATACCGCTTAAAAAAGAAATTGAACTTAGAGGAAGCGGATGATTTGGAAGGATTTTTAAAATCGTTTGAGGAGGAAAACCCCTATTAATTTGATTAAGAATAGCGCTGTAACGTATAAATAGCAGGTAATTTCAATTTTGTAGACCATTTGTAGATAGTGTTTTTTAGTGCTAGAAAGATGGATTTGGTTCATTTGGCTTCTGTTACTTTTAAGTAGCAAAGTTGTGTTCAAATAAAACATCTGCTATGTATCCACTTCGTATTGCGTTCAAGCTTCTTTCATTTTTCACTCTTTGCCTTATTGCCAACCAAACACATGGTCAGCTGCAAGTTTCTGTAGCGCTTACGCCACCTTACTCGGTTTATGTGGAAGATTATTTAGGATCGGGTAATAACACCATAATTATTGTAACCAATACCACAGCACAGCAAAGGCAGTTTAAACTTATACCAAAGCTTGAAAATGATCTTGGACAGAAAGTTTCGGTACAACCGAATTTTCAACCAACAGCTCCAATCATTATCGGGCCAAACCAAACAATTACACTTACCGGAAATCAGCTTAGAGCCTATAATGGCAACTACTCTTCTAATGCGATAATTACCAGCGGAATTGATAAAAATAAACTTTTGCAGCAGGGTGTGTTGCCAGAGGCCAACTATTCTATTTGTATAGAGGCATACGATTACCAAAATAATGCATTGCTTTCTTCTGGTAATAGTTGCACCAACTTTCTTCTTACACATTACGACCCTCCCGTATTGGTTTTTCCGGGCAACGGAGCCGAAGTGGAGAAAACAACCCCACAATTGCTAACCTTTAACTGGACATCTACTGGGGTGCCAGCTTATTCGCGCTACGAAATACAAATGGTAGATATGGACGTTAACCATCTGTTTAACCCCAATGATGCGTTTGGAAATTTTGGGGTGCAACTATTTTATAAGCAAAGCTTAATACCCACCAATAGCATGGTATATACATTGGCCAACCCACCGCTAACACCTGGGCACACCTATGCGGTAAGGGTTATAGCCAAAGACCCAACCAAAACGATAGCGTTTAAAAATAATGGTATTGGTCCGGTTAGCACCTTTAAATACACCGATAAAAAGGTACTTGTTGTAAAGGGTGCTATAATAAAGAAACTTGTTTTGGGCTTGCCGGATACTACAATGGTACTGGGGAAGGTTGGTAAACTTGGTTTTAAGTTAAATGATGGCGGAAATAATCAGAACATTCTTCCACCTCCGCCAGAAGGCTGCTCTGGAGATTGCTTTTTGCCTGCTGTGCAAGGTACAGGTCAAAACCCACAAAACGCCCAAAACATTTCTGCGGGCTATTTTGAGGTTACCAACGTGCTGGTAAATGGCAATAGCGGTACCGGTAAGGTTTATATTGATTTTTTAAAGGCTCATATCAAGGTAAAATGGAGTAACATTAAGGTTACGGCAGATGGAAAATTAAAAACCGGTAAAATTTATGCGGATGTAACACAGGGTAGCCTTATTGATCAGAATATAGCACAGAGCCCTAATGCAGATTTGAGCTCTATGTATAGTCAATTACAAGGCTTAAATAATGAAGTTGCCGGTTTTGGAAAAAGGGTAAGTCAATTAACGGGCAACGAACCACCTAAAGAGTTACCGCTTGCGCTGGATAACGGCAGTTTGAACTTAATTGTAGCGGGAATAATATTTGAGCCACAAATGGCTAGGTTAAATATGCTGGCGGGTATTGAAATTCCTGAAAGTGCCTTAGGCGAATATTTAGGATTGGGCCAATCTGGTATTGCTATACAACCCAATGGATTTTGCAGTAATCAAAATTTAAAGCTCTTTTTACAACAACCGGCAGAGTTCAGTTTGAGCAATCAACAAAATCCAGTAAAAATTAAGTTTAATGGGGGGGTAGATAAATCATCCGTTTCCTTTGATTGTCAGGGTCCTAAGAATGTGAAAATAGATGGTGAATTTATTTTTCCGAAAGAAAAGATTTTGGCTGTAAATGCCCAAGGAAAAGAGCTCCCAGAAGTAAAGGTGCGCATTCCATTTAGCTATTCCTCTGAAGATAAGTTTAAAAATTGGATTTTAGAAAATCTAAGTGTGGTGCCGGCCAATTTCTCATTTCCGGCCACCAAAGGTTTCATTTTTTCAGCGCAAAATATTGTATATGATCATCATAGCACCGCCAGTGCTACTGGAATGGTGTTTCACGCCAATCACCCAAATCATCCCTCTAATGGGCAGTCAAACAGTAAGCTGTGGCAGGGGTTTTATTTAGATGATGTTTCAGTACAGTTTCCTGAAGGTTTTCAAAAAAATGGCCAGTCCATTGTAGTTAGTGCCCAAAAAATGTTGATTGACAAATTGGGTTTTTGGGGCACAGCGGCTGTTCAGAATATACTAACACCTCAGGAAAATGGTAGCCTTGGCGGTTGGAAGTTCTCTATAGCCGAGCTGGCTCTTGATTTTGAGGCTAGCGTGCTCACGAACGGAAGTTTTAAGGGAGGTATCGAGTTACCAGTTTCAGACATGGCTATTGATTATCAAGTGCCTATAAATGGGGGAGAGGATTTTAATTTTCAGGTAGAACTTGGCGATGATTATGATTTAAATATGTGGTTGGCTACTCTAAATCTTGCCGATAATTCTTCGGTTACTATTACAAAGCAAGGAAACAAATTTGTGCCTTCGGCAAATTTGAATGGCAGCCTAACCGTGGGTTGGACCAAACAAAGCACGGGTAACATACCTAATAATAAAAAGCCAATGGTGGGTAATTTTAACCTGCCACAGCTACAGTTTCAGG
The DNA here is from genome assembly GCA_937146805.1 of uncultured Owenweeksia sp. GTDB lineage: Bacteria > Bacteroidota > Bacteroidia > Flavobacteriales > Schleiferiaceae > Owenweeksia. Next base: position 75,827 of record CAKZRR010000033.1, read on the forward strand.
ATTTTAAAATTGAAACTCAAAACAATCTTCCTAAAATTTCAGGAATAAAAGTGGGCTTGGATGTACCAAATTTAGATCAGGCAAACATGCTTAATATGCCTATTTCGCTTGATTCGGTTTATGTAAATACCAACAACCCAATGCAAGTAGGCCTTGGTATGAAACTGAGTGTGAATTTTGGTGGTGGGGACAATGGCATTAGTGGAAGCACCGATATAATGCTGCTGAGTAATTTGGAAGATTTGAAGTTTAAGTACGAGGGGGTTCAGCTTAACTCGGTAGCTATTGACATAGAAACATCTATGGCTGTTTTAAAAGGTCAAATAGATGTTTTTCAGGATAACCCGGAATACGGGAATGGCTTTCGAGGGTTTATTAATGCCAAAATAATTCCGATAGGAGCCGAACTTGGTTTGACTTTGCAAGTAGGTAAAACTATAGGTAATAATAGTTACAAGTATTGGATGTTTGATGCCGGATACCGAGCAGATGTAGGCATACCCATGGGTGCCGTAGCACTTTACGGGCTTGGCGGTGGCGGCTATTATAATATGAAGCGTGAGGAGGTTCAGCTCAATATTACCGAACTTGAGAATATTGATAAAAATAGTTTTGACGGATCACCGGGCGCGGCCTCTAATGGAGTAAAGTTTACGCCCGAAGAAGGTGGCTTTGGTTTTTCAGCTTCAGCGGTAGTAGGCTTAGTAGGCTCAGCAGCAGCTTTTAATGCCGATTTAAAGTTTGGAATGGACTTTTACAACGGTGGGTCCGTAGATAAAATTTACTTTATGGGTGAGGGTTATATGATGCAAAGTATGGCCAGCCGAGATGGAAATGCTGCACTGCATGGAGTTTGTAACATAGAGGTGGTAATGGCCAAACCAAATGACCCAACACGACCAAGGTTTACAGTTGATGTAGCCATAACAATTGATGTGGCAAGTATTCTGGAGGTTCAAGCGAGTGCCAATATGTACTTTTCTCCGAACGATTGGTATGTATATTTTGGTAGCTGGAGTCAAGAAGAGGTGTACAACGATCGGATTCAGGTAAATATAGATTTACCGGTAATAGATGCTGATCTTAACCTCAATGCCTATTTTATGATGGGCAGTAGTTTGCCCAGTGATTTGCCTCCCTTACCGCCAGAGATTGTTGAATTTTTTGGAAACCCAAAAGTTTCGCAAAATGGACAAAACAAATCCTCTAAAGAGAAACCCACCGGAAGTATGGGGTTTGCATTCGGGTCTATGGCATCGTTGGATGTATCATTTGAGTTTGCCATTATTTACGCGGATGTAAAGTTTATTTTAGGTGTAGATGCCTTAATCACTAATGTGGAGGGAGCTGAATGCAACGGAAAAAGTGACTTTGGAATTAATAATTGGTATGCCAAAGGACAAGCCTATGCCTATGTAAATATTGAGGCCGGCTTGGTGCTGGATGTTTGGTTTTGGGAAGGCAAGGCTCCTTTGGCAGAGATTACGGCAGGCGCGCTTTTACAATTTCAAGGGCCAAACCCAATTTGGGTAGCTGGGCAATTAGCAATTGAGGGCGAAATTTTGGGAGGTTTAATTCATATCCATACATCGTTATATGCCGAAGTAGGCGAAAAATGTGATGAGGGCTACGGCTCTCCTTTTGATGATATACCAATAGTAAGTTATACGGGACCAGATGATAAGGATAAGGAAGTACACGTTTTTAGGGATCCTGAAATAGTGTTCAACTATCCAAATGAGCCTTTTATTTTGGAGGCTATAAATGACAAAGGCGATCAGGAAATTCATGCCTACTCTTACACGCTGCATAAGTATGAATACAGTTATAAGAACAAACAGAACAAAAAACAAGTAATTGCTACAAAGGCACCTAACTACTCTGACGATGGATACTCTTGTTACATCAGCCCACTGTCGCCATTACCAGAGCTAAGCGAAATAAAATTTAGGATTGAGGCACGCGGATACGAGCATCAAATGAATGGTAATACGATTTTGGCCTCTAAGTCGCCAGCCTCTGATATGCAGGTTACCGAAGGAGATTTTTTTACCGATTCCTTGCCTGATGTAATATTGTTAGATGATGTTTCCTCAACCGTGCCAGGTCTGGGGCAACAGTATTTTTTAAAAGGATCTTTTCCACAAGGTAAAGTAGTAATGAACAATGCTGAGTGTAGCCACCTGTTTAGGTCCTACTCCTTAACGGATGCCAATGAAGAGTTTGTTTACAAAGCAAGATTTACTGAGCTAAGCAGTAATAAAGAGTACGAAACCGATTGTAATTGCAACAATAAAACGGTTACCTATACCATTCCTCAAGATTTGAAAAAGGACCGCATTTACAATTTAGAGATAATGCGAATTGGCCAACCCAAGCAGGTTAAAAAGGAAGAAAGCAAAAACGTAGAGGCCTATAAAACCATTGGAGGTAAGAAGAACATACCTAAAAAAATGGTGTTAAATCTTCCGGAGAGCAATCCAAAACCCAAGGGAGGCGGTATTGGAGGTTTAAAAATTAAAGCCCCAAACAATAACCCCAAGCCGGGCGGCTATAAACTAAACTTGGGCATGATACAGCCACCACCAAAACCAAAGTTTGGTTTAGCAAATAAAATGGTTAATCCACCCAGCCCTAAAAACCCTGGATTAGGCTTTAAAGCCAAAACCAAGAAAAAGATGGTTGAGTTGGATATATACGATCGTAAGTTGGTGGGTAAAGTGCAGCAGGTAAAAACATCAGAAAAAGCGCTGTTTAACTATCACTTTAAAACCAGTAAGTTTAATACCCTAAATGAGAAAGCAGCCTCTATGAAGCCTGCCGGTTACTCGGTTAAAAATTACAGCATACCGGGCATACATGCCATTGGCATGGAAAACTCAGAAGATGAGGTATTCATACCTATACTGTATTTAGAGGCTAAAGAAGGGTTTGACCAATATGATTTATACGGCATTTGGTATAACGAACCACAGGAGTATGGTGGTAATATAAGCGAGTTTATACCACCCATTTTAAACTTTGAAAAAACCAACGGCCTCAAGTTTATTGATGACTTTTATGAAACGAGTTATCATAAATCGGAGAAGACGATTTTCTACAATCGAGATTTTGATGACTATCGCTACGCTGGTGAGCTTTGGGATCCATACAACTATGAGTCACCCTTGTCTTATGAAGATCTTCAGCTACCAAAGCAATACCAAGATTTACGTCAGTTTATAGTTAAGCCTAATTGGCTTGAGGTATATTTTGAGTTTATAGATTGGGACTCGCACCGCTTTAATGGTGGCAACAAGGGTAACAAGTTTGGGTTTTCGTTAGAAACTAAGCAATATGAGCTGCCCGATCATAGCGAGCATATTGGTGGTGGTTTGCCCTATGAATTTTTGCCTATTGAGGTTTATGTAAAACAGCTTCATGGTAATATCAATTTTGGAGATAAAACGGTGTTCCCATTAAAAGGAAAGTTAAGCGGAGCTCAGATTTTGGCTGAAAAAGCCAAAGCTGGGCAAAAGGGAATTGGCATGAATGGAGAACTTGCTGCCAACACCAAAAGCTATATAGCTCTATTAGACTACTCTGAGTACCTCGCCAAAAGAGATTTCCTATATCTCACAAATCAAATTCTTTATCGCATGCGCGATAATATGTGCTTAAACTGTGGTGATGACCCTGGTAAGGTGCCACCAGGTGGAGTAGTAGATTTCATGAATTTAGACCCTAACATGAAGGGTGAAGATGCACTTTTTAACTGGTCAGAGGTGCAACCCTACACCTTTGATTTTATACCCATGCGTAGCTTTTTGCTTAATCATAAAACGTATATACCTCGCCAAAAGGGCGAGAAAATTTACTTTGGTTTAGGTAATACAGATTATGAGTTTACCATTGACCAACAATTGAATTCTGGTGACTGGAAGTATGAATTGCCCATTGTACCTTTTTAAGACAGAGAAATGACGAAAAAAACACAGAAAATATTATTTACGGCCATTTGTGCAATGCAGGTTACGGCAATGTTATTTGCTCAAGGCCAGAAAGATACCATAGGAACTATAGAGGCTGGAATAGAAGCACAAGCCCGATTTAAGAAGGGGGTGGTAGAATTGCGATGGGCACCCAATGCGCATTACACTTTTGCACTGACCAAAAAGCATGGCTATGTTGTGGAGCGATATGATGCTACCCTAAAAAAATACCAACCGCTTGATACCATAAGGCCTTATACTTTGGCTGAGTTTAAAAGTAAGTTGGATACCACTAATATGTATGTTACCTCAGCGGCTCAAGCACTTTGGGGTAAGTCAAAATCACTACCAAACCCAAATGCTAATCCATTTGAAGCAGCAAAGGCAAAGGCGGAAGAACAGAACAACCGCTTTGTCTTTGCTTTGCTTGCTGCTGAGTATAATAATCAGGCAGCCATTGGTTTAGGATTATACTTTAAGGATGAAACGGCTAAGCCGAATGCTATTAATACGTATAAAATTTACGCACTTAATGTTGCCAAAAACCTGTTGACTATTGATACCGCTGGGGTGTCTGTAAATACATTTGGTGAAAAAGAAGACCGCGCTGTTACAGGTGTTTTTGCCGAATCGTTTGATGGGAAGGTAAAATTGCAATGGCCCAAGAGCGAAAATAATCACAGATATAGTGGTTATTATATTGAACGAAAGTCAGATGCAGGATTTAAACGGCTCAATGATTTGCCTCATATTTCGAGTGATGCTAACCGCGAGAATATTTTCAATGTTTTTATAGATACCACGGTAACCAATGGAGTTAAATATACCTATCGCATTTTAGGAATCAATTCGTTTGCAGATGTAGAGTTACCCTCTAAGGAATTAACAACACAGAGCAAAGACCTAAACGGGCCTATTCCACCAAAGGGCTTAGTAGTAGCGCACCTTTCGAATAGTGAATTTACACTTACATGGGAGGCAAACACAACGCAACGCGACCATAATGGGTTTATAGTGGCACGTGCTAAAGACGGTATGGGGCCCTTTGAAATTATTACTGAAAACAGATTGGCCAGCAAAACACGCCAATGGGTAGATAAAAATCCTCCATTGTTAAATGAGAGTTACTACATAGTTTATGCGGTTGATGAAAGCGGTAACAAGAGCGCAAGCGGAATGGCAGTTGGGCAATGGCGAGACAGTATTCCACCCGCAAAGCCTATTAATTTAATAGGCTATTCAGACTCTACCGGGATTGTAATGTTGGCTTGGGAGTTGGGTAATGAACCTGATTTATATGGCTACAAAGTGTTTGTTGGAAACGCTAAAAACAGAGATTTTCATCAGGTAAACAGCCTTATGGTGGAAGGGAATGTTTTTTTGGATAAAATTTCGCTTAACACTCTTTCAGAGGATATTTTCTACTACGTAACAGCCTTTGATTTTCGCTATAACGCCAGTGTGCATAGCGATACTTTAAAGCTTGAAAAGCCTGACATCATTCCTCCAACGCCCATAATTTTTAAAAGCTATGCTATTACCAGCGATAGTATTTCCATGGAATGGGCCGCCAGCTCAAGCCAAGATGTGGAAGCCTATTATATGCTTAGGAAACTACCCGAAATGGAGAAATATGATGTGTTACAAAAATTGGAGATGGCCACCACACAGTTTACCGATAAAACAGTGGAATTGAACGTAACCTACGATTATGCAGTGCTGGCAATAGATGACGCGGGTTTGCCGGCCTTGCCAAGTCAGCCACTGCGTTTAACCTGTGTAGATAGAGGCTTGCGAAGTGGAATAAACGACCTTACGGGATCCATAATGGAAGAGGAAGGTGCTTTTGAGCTTAGTTGGTCTATACCTGTAGATAAAGAAGTGCAAGTAGCCATTTATAGAAATGATAACAACAAAGGGTTAGAAAAGCTGGCCCAAATAGCGGGAGATAAAACAGTTTTTGTAGATGAAACCCTTTACAATAATGGAGGAAAGTTTGACTATGCTGTGAAACTTATTTACCCCGATGGCGGAGAATCTACAATGAGTAATGTGGTTACCCTAAAGTTGGAATAGAGCATGAAAGGATTTGGTATACTATTTCTACTAATGTGTTCGATGTTTAGCAAAGCTCAGGATATAGAGAAGGCGTTAAAGGAAAAACCATGGGATTACACGGGCTCAATAGGAGGGAACTTTAGTACCTATTCGGTGAATGGGATTGATCCCCAAAGCAATCCTTATTTTTGGAGTGTTTACGGAAACTTTACCCCCATTATCTATGGTTTTAAAGCGCCTTTTAGGTTTGTAATTGGGCGGCAACAGCAGTCGTTTGATAGGCCTTTTATTCAAATGGGCATTAGCCCGAGCTATAAATGGGCCACTTTACATCTGGGTACTCGAAACATGTTGTTTTCTAAATACACATTGGCCAACCATAGCTTTAATGGAGCCGGTATAGAGTTAACTCCAGGCAAGTGGCGTATTGCTGCCATGTACGGCCAATTTAGGCGTGCTATTGAATGGGATTCTACCGATGTAAACTCGCAATATCGTGTACAATACAAACGCTTAGGCTATGGTGCCAAACTGGGGTATGGTGGGGATAAAGGTTTTATAGAGTTTAGTTATTTTAAAGCTTGGGATGAGGCATCATCTTTAACCAACCCTTTGCCAGATACTAATTTGACACCGGCAGAAAATGCGGTTTTGGGCATTAATATTAGAAAGACGATTGGTAAGAAAGTAGATTTTTATAGTGAGATGGCCGTAAGTGCCTATACACGCGATGTTACAAATAGTAGTCTTCAAGAGGATTTACAAAACCCCTTGGTTAACGCCAACATAACTTCTCGCTTAAACTATGCGGGAGAGGTCGGAATAGCGGTAAGAGTAAAACCAGGAAAAATAAACCTTAGCTATCAACGCATTATGCCGCAGTTTGAAACCATGGGTGCTTACTTTATGGCCAACGATGTAAGTAATATTAAGTTAGCTCCTTCCTTTCGCTTTTTTAAAAACAAATTGAATGTGAATGGAGCTGTAAATTATCAAACCAATAATTTGGAGAATACGCGCTTAGAAACCACCAAGCGCATTTTTGGATCGGGAAACTTCACTTTTATCCCGAGTGCTAAATGGGGGTTGAGCGGAAATGTGATTACGAACAATGTAAATCAAACCGAAACCCGTCTCAACCGGCCAGACTCCGTTCGCATAGCCAACATTTCAAACACCTTTGGATTGACACCTTATCTTAATTTTTTAGACTCTAACTCGGTATCTAACCTAAGTTTAGTATTAAACTATACTGAGTTAAACGATAAAAACGTATTGACAAGGCAATTTTCGGATTTTACCGTAACCACGGTAATGCTCAATTGGGTTAGAACGAGGATAAAAACAGGCTTTACTTTTAATGCAGGGGCTAACGTTAATGTGATGAAGTTTTACCAAACCGATAACCTACGCTATGGAGCCACCATTGGAGCAGGTAACACCTGGAAAGATGGAAAGCTGACGGCCAATATTAATAATACTTTTAATTTGAGTACGGTAAACTCTAATAGCGATGGTTATACCAACACTACAAATGGCAGTGTAACCTACCTGCTGGGCAAGCGCCATTCGTTTAGTTTTAATTTAAACCTGCTGTATAATAAATCCAATCAGTTTAGTACCTATACGGAGCTCCGCAGTACTGTATCCTACGTGCATACTTTTAAGTAAGGGTTTCTTATTTTTTGGTTGAAACCAAGAATTGCTTAATACTATTCAACATCATATCAAAATCCTCAATATGACTCATATGCCCATTTTCGGTAATGCAGGGAGTTACTTTTTTGGCCTGTAGTTGTTCCTGTAGTGCCTCAAACGGAAAAACAGGATCGTTTTTAGCGGCTATAAAAAGAAATGGATACGGTGCAAAATGCAACAATACTTCTCTGTCTGCTCTTACCTTCATGCCTTCTAAGGCGGCTATAATACCTTGTTTAGAAGTTTGCAATGCTTGTTTTTTCACATGGCCAATTTCTTCTTTAAAGTTACGCCTGTTTTTAGGTCTAAATAGCAGTGGAATGGCCGTTCTGATAAAAGCCTTATGATTTTCTTTTACCAGTTTAATGGCTCGGTCTCTATCCTTTTGTTTTGATGTGCTGTCTGCGGATGCGGTAGAGTTCATCAACACTACGCCCTTTATGTGCTCTGGATACCTTTCGGCAAAAGCCAAAGCCACATAACCGCCCATAGAGTGCCCCACCAATATTACTTTTCTAAGTTTTTTATGATCTATTAAAGCCTTTACTAAATCGGCCATTTCTTCCATGGTGTGGATGTAGCCTATGTTGTCTGACTTACCATGACCGGGTAAGTCTAGACATATTTTGCGATAAGCACGAGGCAAGGCGTTTACTACGTTCTTCCACATTTCATGGTTTTCTAAAAACCCGTGCAAAAAAATAATGGCCGGTCCTTGGTGGCTTAACTCATAATGAAAGTTTACATCCTTGTGTTTAAAAGTGCTCACAGAAATACGGGGTTAAAGAAGAGCGCAAAACTACAGAATAGGGCTTGAAGCTTTAGTAGGAAAGGGTACTTGAAAAGGGAAGCTTTTTAACAGGTTGCTTTGGATCCTAATCTCCATTTAGAGCTTAATCATTTAACGACAATTTGCGACTGCATTCGCAAATTGTCGTTAAATGATATGGTTTTATCCTCACTTCATCATTCTCCCAAAAGTCATGAAAAAATGGTGATTTCGGAGGTAGCCTTCTTTTGCTTACTTGCCACTGTTATTCAATGGTTAAGGCAGAATAGGTTTCACGAAATTTACGTTTTTAGTTCTTTGGAGAATTTAGCTAAGGTTTGGATTTAACTTATCTAAATCTTCATTAACTTATGATAGAACAGATAATCATTAGTTGATATTTCAATAAGATAAACGCCAGATCTGAAATGACTAAGATCTATTAGAGTGCTTTTTTCACCATTACGCATCGTGAATTGTTCAAGGTTCGCACCGCTCAAATCAAAAATTTGAATCACTAGTTCTTCCTTAAATGATTCACGTTCCACAGTAAACTGTCCACTCGTAGGGTTTGGATAAATTTTTAAAACTGAAGGAAAGGTCTGTGAGTTTATTGATAAAGGTTCCACATTATGCGAAACGGTATCCGATAAAATGGTGCTATTACATGGTAAGTAAGTTATTAATGTGGCATTATATTGCCCAGCAACAGGATAGACGTGGGAAACTACACGGCCACTATCTGAGGTGCCATCCCCAAAGTCCCATGAATAGGTGTTTGCATTGTACGAACTACTTGCATTGAAAACAACCTCTAACGGTGTTAAAGTTGGATTTGCTGTAAACTTTGCGCTGGTACTATCATCCGTACGTTTAATGGTGTAAAGTACTGGAGGTAGTGCACAACCGACATATTTTGAAACATGCCAATTATAATAAAAGTAGTAATACCCATTTGCAGAACTCGATGTGGAACTCATTATTGTAACAAGATCGCCACCATAATAAGGGTAGGAGGCGCCTGCGGAATTTCTAAGGAGAGAAACAGGTAGTGGAGATGAGCCGTGACTATCAATAGTGTAATTTCCGGGTTCCACCCGAAAATTCACAGGAACTGAAACGGGTTTATTATTACTAGGTTTTACTATGTTAAATGTTTTAGTTTCTATCAGGTCACCACTTGAGTTTCGTAAATTGATATTCAGCGAAATGGAGGCTTCAGAGGGGTAAACATCAAAACTATCGATTGTGCACTTTTCAAAAATTTTGAAATTTATCCCTAAAGAGTTATTTACCGATAAATAACCACTCTGTCCAAAAGAGGCATCTTTTGGTCCTACTCTGTAGATCCTATTTCCAAGTGTATTTAGTTTAAAAACGGTATCTGATGTATTTAAAGGTCCAACAGGTGTCACCAGTTTGTCACTTAGAAAGCTATCCGAAACTGTAGACCAATACTGATAATGGTTGTTGGATTTTGAATGTAGTCTTAAGGTGTCAAAAAATAACGTAGAGCAAATTAGGTTTGTATCTCTTTGTAGTAATGGTGGGGAGGTAGGGCTTACGCTAAAATTAATAGAAAGACTATCATTGCTACCGTTGTAATCACTTTGATGCTGTACAATTACTTCTAAGCCATAGTTTCCAGCTGCATAGGTATTGAGTTTAGGAAGTAAAAAAGTGTCAATTTGAAGTTGCAAAAGATTCTGTGTAAAGGCCTTGGTTCCGCTTGAGGCAATAGGCCCGCTTAGATTTACGTGAACTGAAAAATTCGAGATCGATTGCAAACCAATATTCTGAATCACTGCTCGAACCATTTTTGAGCTATCTGAGCATATTGCGTTCGGTAAATCAAGAATTTCTAGAACTCTTAGGTCGTAGGCCGAGGTGTCAAATTCATATGCTCCAATATCAACATTTGTGGCTGGACGCATATTGCCAAGTTTATCGGTGGCTAAACTACTTAAACCATCCCCGCTATTATTGGCCAATAGCCCAAAGCTTCGATATTCATTTTTGGATGATGAAATTTTAGGGTCTCCGTGTAAAGAATTGGTGTTTAGCAAGCTGAAGTTTTGCCAATTGGCAAGCGTAGGATAAATTCTCGGCATGCTTCCATTGGCATTAAAAATGGCTATTGCACCGCTGCCATTATTATAATAGAGATTGTAGTCAATGGCCGCAGAGGTATGCAGGGGATAAGGGCTGTAAATGCACTGTGTAGAGGTGATTATGTCACCTGTGTCAAAAATGTTATTAAAAATGTTAGTGTTTTCACTTGAAAAGAGAGATAAGCAACGGTGGCCTACAACTGTATTGTGTATGAAATCTGTATAACTACCTATGTAAACGGTGCTATTAAATGGGAAGCCTAAAGCATTGCCAAGTGGTGAAACAATAACATTATTATATATTTTATTTTGAACTAAAGGGTTTGGAGATTTTGTGTTGGATACTAGCTGCTGCGTCCGCGTTTTTATAGTATTGCCGCTTATTGTTACTGTATCACCTATTACAATAACCCCTTCTGAACCATATAGTTGCGATTTTTGAACTATATAATTCCCACTAACTTTTACATTATTTGCAAAGTGCATTTCTATTCCAGTTCCAAACCCGGCTATAGTATTGTCCATGATATTATGTCCACGCGAAGCACTGCTGTCTTTAGGCATTTGAACCTTTATGGCAGTTTCAACGTGTTCAATTGTGCAATTTTTCACGGTTACCGAATGGCTTTTTCCTAAGGTTATCTGTTGGCCATTTCTTACTGTAGTTCCTCCATTTGGCAAGAAAATACCAATTGTTACAGGCCCTAAATTAGTTAAGATACAATTGTCAATTGTTGTAAAATTTGATCCATCAATAATTTCGATAATACCTCTTGACGCGAAGCCTCCACCATTTACTGAGGATGTTGCCTTGAGGATTAAACTCATGTTTTTGAAAGTCACATATGGGCTACCACTTAGAGCAAACACATAATTGTCTCTGAGGCTATCATTATGAGTAACCGTTACTTTTCCAGTGCCTTGAATTATAAGTGTATTGGTGGCTGATAACCCTGAAATATCTATTAGTGAAAGTTGACCATAGTATTCTCCGGGGTTGATATTAATAACAGTTGGGCCTGCTATTCCAAGGGCTTGTAATGTGTCTTCCAGTTCCTTAAAACTGTGGAAATCGGCACCCCCGCTTTTTCCTAAAGTATAAATTCCACTAAGAGGAGCACTGCTTCCAATTGGTGCACTTAATTGCGTAGGATTTGAGGAAGCTACTTCACTAGAAGTGCTTGTGCGAGCAAAACCTAATGTTGAGAATAAAAAAAACAAAAGGGCGTACGAGAGGTAATTTAGCATAGCGGTGTAATACTATTTATTTGACGGAAATATATCATTTTTAAATGAACAAACAAGAGTTACGAGACTGAGGCACTACATATTCATAAAGGCCTCCACATCCTCAATCTCAATTGGAATTTCTTTCATCAAGTTAATCAGATCATTTTCGGTCATCACTAAATCTTGCTCAAATCCGATTCCTAGGTTTTCTTCGGGAATGTAAATACTAGGTTCAAATTTGAGTAAATGGGTTCGAATTGAAGTTAAACAAAACATTTTCAGTGATAAGCACGCGGTAAGGCGTTTACCACGTCCTTCCACATTTCATAACTTTCTAAAAACCCGTGCAAAAAAATAATGGCTTGCCCTTGGTGGCTCAGCTCGTAGTAAAAACTTACATCCTTATGTTTAAATGTGCTCACTGAAATACGGGGTTAAAGAAGAGCGCAAAACTAGAGAATAGGGCTTGGAGGATATGATCTTGTTGGTAAGTTTAGAAATTAAAAAACTTATCTAAATAGATATGATTTGCAGTAGGCTTTTAAATTGATTTAGATGGTTATGTTTGTTTAAATAAACTTCAAAGTATTCGCGATTGTTAACTCTAGTCATGTTATTTGGGATTTTGTGGGTAAGAAAAATGCAATTAATTGACAAAGAGTTGATTTTTTGGCTACTACTTATTTTGGTTCTGCACTTAGTGGGGTTTTTGTATAAAATTGACCTGGTAGTTTTATTGGTTGTTGGCTTGCCATTTTTGATTTATCGATGGATTTTTGGAAAATGGTCAACTTTAAAGGAGTTGAGAAGTGCACTGTTATTGGCTGTTCCATTTTTATTAACAGCCTCAATGCCAACAAGGTTTTTGGATAGCGGTAGGTATTACGAGCAAAGTGTTCGTTGGTTTCAGAACGGGATACCAGCGGGTTTAGCAAATTTTGACCTGTATTTAGTCCAAATGTCGGCTGCCCACAGTTTAGAGGCAATAGGGAATGTTTTTCTTCAAACGAGTCAAAACGATTTAACACCTATTCTATCCATGCTTCTTTTTGTTTTTGGAATTAATCACTGGAAGGTTTTAAATTTTGGTAGGGGTCTTATGCTTGCATTGATATATTTTTTTCTCGTTCAATTTGCTCAATGTTCTTCTCCGGATTTATTAGTATCTGCAGTAGTTTTTGCTGCTTTTTGCGCAGGTAAAGGCTTTAGTTCTGGTTCAAGGTTGTATTGGATGTTGGTGATGGTGGCGCTTCCATTTATTAAACTTTCCGCTGTTGGCATTAGCCTGATAATATTTATTCGACTTATTTTAGAAGGTCATAAATTTTCTTGTTGGTTGTTCTTTGGAGGATGCCTATTCCTGATGAAAATGGCATGGCTCTCTGGTTGGTTGCCTTTGTTCGGTAGTTTGCATGTTCCTTGGGGCATACCATTAGAGGCTATTAGTCAGTTGCAAGGAGATGTTTCGATACTCAATTATTCTGAGGATTATAACCCATATCTAATAAGTTCATTGAGAATGAGATTGCTCGACACTCTTTTTGGTTTGTTGTTTTTTTGCGTTATTGGCTGCAGTTACATCATGAAACGATTGGATTTAGTAGATTTTGTTTTGTTCTTTATTGTATTTGTAGCGTGGGTTTTTGTTATTCCTCAGGGCAGAATATTGTTGCCATATATTATTTTCGCAATTTTAGTTACCAGTAGCAAAAAAGGAGGAGAGCATTATCGGTATTCAACTAATTGGATAGCATATGGAACTTTTATAATGGGTACTTTGATAGTTTTGCCAAATTGGAAAAACCTTTCCTCGAGTCCGCGGGTTCAGCATTTCTTTGATTACGGAGGGGTGTCAAACGTGGGGTGGTTTAAGCCTAAAGCACTATGGAGCCCAGAAACAGAAGAAAGGACGTTACAAGACCTGAGTTATCATGTGCCCATCGAGCCATTTGAGTGCTTCGATGCTGAGTTTCCGTGTAATGCTAAGATTTTAAAGTATTATGGCGGGGACAGTGTTTATCTTCCAGTTTATAACTCGGATAGAAACTACTTTTCATACCAAAGTTTAATAATAGGGGAAAATACCCAAGAGATGTTAGACTCGTTAAATGTTTTACCTCAAATTGAACTAAAACAGTCAAAAACTCAAAAAAAATAGAGAGCTCCCTAACGTTGAAGTATTGTGTTTAACCAATAATTGCTGAGTTTCAAGAATTCAGCATCGCTAATTGGTTAGATTAGTTTTGAGTGGCTCAACCTCGCGTTTTTCTGTCCCTTTTGAAAAAATTACTTTGTTATCAGAACCAATTTTGAAACCGGAATATTTTAAAGGAATAGTAATGTTTCCTTTGCTATCTAATAAGCCATACTTTTTACTTTTATGAATAACAAAGGCGTTGTGAGTATCTATGTAGTACATGTTTTGATATCCATCAAGATGGTATGTTTTCTGCGTTTTAACGTTGAATAACAATCCGTACCCCTGTGTATTGATCACCTTAAAAAGGACGAAGATTAGCTCCCCTCGTTCACTATATTTAGGCATAAACTCACGGTAGCCAATTGGTATGATTGTATCTAGTTGTCGATTTAACATGCCCCAACCTTTTGTTTTCTTATAGACAAAAAACTTATTGTCTAGCATAAAGATTTGAACATAATCTACAGGCAGAACAAGGTTGCCTAAACTATCCATTAAACCACAGCGGATGTCCCGCCTATTGGCCAAAACCTCATCTTCAGTTTTGTTATCAACTACATCTGAATTAAAAATTCGATAATAGCCATCAGGTAGGTTTTGGCGATGCATTCTGGTTGTATTGCCATTATATAATTTGTTTTGATGAGGGCGATTATGTGTAATTTGATTTGTTATAAAACCACTTGGCCGAAACGGCATTTTTTGGACATCACTAACTGCAAGAGAGGTGTTAAAAATACGTGTTATCTGACCGCTAGTATCACGAAAAAAATACGTGTTTCCTAAAGGTCTATATGCATGAGCCGAGCGTGGAACGGACAACGGGGCTGCGTCAAAATCTAGTTGCCCAGCTAGGCTTTCATAAAAATTAATGTAATCAATGGTGATTAGTTGCTCACCATTTCTGTAGGGGAAATATAGCGTATCCGGGCCTGGCACATCTGTAAACCTGGAGCTATCAATTACTTGTTGCGATAAGATTTGTGAAAAAGAAATTAAGACAAAAACAAGGAGAAAGATGATACGATTCATTGTAAATTAATTGTTTTAGAGAGTCTTTCCGGTTACAATAGTGAAAGGATTGTTTTGCTTTTGTAAGCTATTTTGAATAGTATTAAGGCCTTTCTTTTTTACAACATATTATTTCATGGCGGCCTCCACATCCTCAATCTCAATTGGAATTTCTTTCGTCAAGTTAATCAGGCCGTTCTCGGTAATTACCAAGTCATCTTCCAGACGGATGCCTAGGTTTTCTTCGGGAATGTAAATGCCAGGCTCGCAAGTAAAGACCATTCCTGCTTCCATAGGGGCGGTCCACAACCCAGGATCATGAGTATCTAAACCAATATAATGGCTGGTACCGTGCATAAAGTACTTTTTATAGGCTGGCCAATTGGGGTCTTCATTTTTTACTTCTTCGGCTGTTATTAAACCTAAGGTGAGTAGTTCCACTTCCATCAGTTTGCCTACCGCTTTGTGGTAATCATTCAAATTATTACCGGGTACTAAAAGTTTTTCAGCACCTTTTTTCACGCGTAGTACAGCATTGTATACTTCTTTTTGGCGTTCTGTAAATTTCCCGTTTACCGGAAAGCAGCGCGTAACATCACAAGAGTAATTGGCGTATTCTGCACCAACATCAAACAGTACCAAATCACCGTCATTTAGTTGGTCATTGTTTTCTATATAATGAAGCACGCAGGCATTATAACCTCCACCAATAATTGGCGTGTACGCAAAGCCTTTACTTCTATTCATCAAAAACTCGTGCATAAACTCGGCTTCCAGCTGGTGCTCCCATTTGCCCGGAGCCATAAATTGCATCACACGCTTATACCCTTTAGTGGTAATGTTAGCGGCAGTTTGCATGGTGTCAATTTCACCTTTCGTTTTTATAGCACGTACTTGATGCATTATGGGGGCGCTGCGTTGGTAGCTATGTGCTGGGTATTTGTTTTTACACCAAGTTACAAATCGTGCTTCGCGAGTTTCCACTTCAGTGTTTGCTCTTAGGTGTTCATTGGTGTTTAGGTAAACGTAATCAGCATGACTCATTACTTCATTAAAGATGCGCTCGAAATCGGTTAACCAAAAAACATTTTTGATGCCACTCAATGCAAAGGCTTGATTCTTATTTAATTTAGCTCCTTCCCATACGGCAATATGATCGTTGGTTTCTTTTAAAAATAACATTTCGCGATGCTCTTCTTTGTAGGCATCTGGAAAAATCACCAAAATACTCTCTTCTTGATCTACTCCGCTCAAAGCCAAAATATCACCATGTTGCCTAAAAGGCAAGGAGCTGTCAGCGCCTGTAGGGAAAATATCATTACTATTAAACACGGCCAAAGATTTGGATTTAAGGTGTCTAGTGAATTTTTCACGATTTTGAATATATACTTCCTGGGGTAGCTGCTGGTATCTCATTACTTGGGTTGTTGAATCATCAATAATTAAAGCACAAAAGAAGTTAGATTTTTTAAGGCTACCAAAGGAGCGGGTATAGCCTTGTGTTATTTATGTTTTGATTTTTAAAGTTTTAATCTGGCTACCTATAATCAGTCTAAATTGGGTTTGGGTTTCCAGCAAGCCCTTTTGGACGTTACATTTGCCCTTCTAGAAAAACTATTAGTTTATCCAATGAGTATAATTAAAAGGCTTTTACCAACCTCAATTGCGCGTAAAGTCGCAATGGCTTTATCTGCACTTTTCTTAATGGTGTTTTTGTTTCAGCACTTTATTATCAACTTTATGTCGGTTTTTAGTGAAGATGCTTTTAATGAAGCTTCGCACTTTATGGGAACCAACCCTTTGATTCAGTTTGTAATGCAGCCTGTGCTTATGTTCGGGGTGGCATTTCACTTTGTCATGGGCTTTATTCTTGAGCTCAAAAACAAAAGTGCTCGCCCAGAAAAATATGCCATGTACAAAGGTTCGGCCAATTCAAGTTGGATGTCGCGCAACATGATTTGGAGCGGACTTTTCATTCTTGGTTTCTTAGCCTTTCATCTATGGGATTTTTGGTTGCCCGAAATGAACTATAAATACATTCAGGGTAACCCTGAAGATGCTACACGCTACTTCGGTGAGGTACAGCACATGTTTGCCAATCCTATTCGTGTAACCGTATACTGCTTGTCATTTGTGTTTTTAGCCTTGCACTTGTTGCACGGCTTTCAGTCTGCCTTCCAGTCTATGGGGGCTCGCCATGCTAAGTACACTCCAGCTATTCAAAAAATTGGAAAATTATACGCCATCCTTATTCCGGTTGGATTCATTTTCATTGCTGTTTTCCATTTCTTAAACGGCAACCACTAAGATCATTACTATGAGTTTAGACGCAAAAATTCCTGAAGGTCCAATTGATAAAAAATGGATCAATCATAAAAACAATATTAAGCTTGTAAACCCAGCCAACAAACGTAGTATAGACGTGATTGTAGTGGGTACAGGTTTGGCGGGTGGTTCGGCTGCTGCTTCGCTTGCAGAAATGGGATATAATGTGAAGGCGTTTTGCTTTCAAGATAGCCCACGTAGAGCGCACTCTATTGCTGCCCAAGGGGGTATCAATGCTGCCAAAAATTATCAAAATGATGGTGATTCTACTTACCGTCTTTTTTACGATACCGTAAAAGGTGGTGATTACCGTTCGCGTGAAGCGAATGTGTACCGTCTTGCTGAGGTGTCTGCCAATATCATTGACCAATGTGTGGCGCAAGGTGTTCCTTTTGCCCGTGAGTATGGTGGAATGTTGGATAACCGCTCTTTTGGTGGTGTACAAGTAAGCCGTACTTTTTATGCTAAAGGACAAACTGGTCAACAGTTGCTACTTGGTGCATACAGCGCGATGAGCCGCCAGATTGGTAAGGGTAAAATTAAAATGTACAACCGTCACGAGATGTTAGATTTGGTGATGGTAGGTGGAAAAGCACGTGGTATTATTGCTCGTAATCTTGAAACCGGAGAAATTGAAAGACATTCTGCACATGCTGTAGTTATTGCATCTGGTGGTTATGGAAATGTATTTTTCCTTTCCACCAACGCCATGGGAAGTAACGTAACCGCTTCATGGAAAATCCATAAGAAAGGGGCTTATTTCGCTAACCCTTGCTACACGCAAATTCACCCAACTTGTATTCCTGTTTCGGGCGATCACCAATCTAAGCTTACGCTGATGAGTGAGTCACTCCGTAATGATGGACGTATTTGGGTACCCAAAAAGAAAGAAGATGCGGAAGCTATTAAAGCAGGTAAATTGAAGCCTACTCAGTTAGCTGAGGAGGATAGAGATTATTACTTGGAAAGAAGATATCCAGCTTTTGGAAACTTGGTGCCTCGCGATGTGGCATCTCGTGCTGCCAAGGAAAGATGTGATGCAGGGTTTGGTGTAAACGCTACCGGTGAAGCAGTATATCTTGATTTTGCTTCTGCAATTCAGCGTTACGGAAAAGAGGCTGCTTTGGTACATGGCCATGATGCCAATGACAAAGCACTTGTTACCAAATTGGGTAAAGAAGCCATCAAAGCTAAGTATGGTAACCTTTTCCAGATGTATGAAAAGATTGTTGCTCAAAACCCGTACGAAACCCCAATGATGATTTATCCAGCGGTACACTATACGATGGGTGGTGTTTGGGTTGATTACAATTTGATGACTACTATACCTGGTTGCTACGCAGCGGGTGAAGCCAATTTCTCTGATCACGGTGCAAACCGCTTGGGAGCTTCGGCACTAATGCAGGGATTGGCCGATGGATATTTTGTATTGCCGTACACCATTGGTGATTACTTAGCGGATGATATTCGTACTGGAGAAATTTCTACGGATTTGCCAGAATTTGTACAAGCAGAAAAAGAAGTGAAGGATCGTTTAGATTTCTTCATCAATAATAAAGGAACACACTCAGTTGACCATTTCCATAAGCGTTTAGGTAAAGTGATGTGGGACAAAGTAGGGATGGCGCGTAATGCTGAAGGATTGAAAGAAGCTATCGCTGAGATTCGTCAAATTAGAGATGAATTCTGGAAAGACGTTCGCGTACCTGGTGACCTTAACGAGTTTAACCAAGAGTTAGAGAAAGCTGGCCGTGTGGCTGACTTCCTTGAGCTTGCCGAGCTTTTCGCAAAAGATGCTCTTCAAAGAGAAGAAAGTTGCGGTGGTCACTTCCGTGAGGAAAGCCAAACCGAAGAAGGTGAAGCTAAGCGAAACGATGAAGATTTTACTTATGTAGCCGCTTGGGAATTTACTGGTGACCCTGGTGAATCTAAGTTGCACAAAGAAGAATTGAAGTACGAGAATATTGAACTGAAGCAGAGAAGTTATAAGTAGGGAAGGGAGAAAGTTAAAAAGGTTATAGGTTAAATGTGATAAGTTATGGCTGGCGTAAAATCATTTGAAGAATTAGAATGCTGGAAGGCTTCTAGTGAACTAAGAATTTTCGCATCACGAAATGTGATTAGAAATTTCCCTTCTGATGAACGATATGCCTTAGCGAGTCAACTAAGACGATCATCGAGGTCGGTTTCTGATAATATTGCAGAAGGGTACGGTAGGTATCATTTTCAAGAGAATATTCAGTTTTGCCGAATTGCTAGAGGAAGCTTACATGAAAGCCTAAATCAAGTTATTACAGCCGAAGAGGAAGGATATATTGACGAGAAGGTGGTTTTAGAATATCGAGACATTTTTAAAAAGACAGAAGCGATTTTGAATGGTTATATTAATTACCTGGCAAAAGCTAAACGTCAAGATTAATGGCTTATAGGACCACTAACATATAACCTTTAACCAATAACGTATAACCTTATTACGTAAAACATTTAACGTCCAACGACATGAATCTTACATTAAAAATTTGGCGTCAGAAGAACGCAAAGACAAAAGGGGCAATCGAAACGTATCCCGTAAAGGATATTTCTGAAGACATGTCTTTTTTGGAGATGCTGGACGTATTGAACGAACAGCTGATTAACGATGGCAAGGAGCCAGTAGCATTTGATCATGATTGCCGCGAAGGTATTTGTGGAATGTGCTCGCTCTATATCAATGGTCAGGCACATGGCCCCGATCGTGAGATTACCACTTGCCAGCTTCACATGCGTTCCTTTAAAGATGGAGATACCATTTTTATTGAGCCATGGAGAGCAGGCGCTTTCCCTGTTGTAAAAGATTTGGTAACCGACCGCTCATCGTTTGATAGAATAATGAATGCTGGAGGATTTGTTTCTGTAAACACTTCTGGTAACACCATTGACGCAAACGCTATTCCCGTGCCTAAGGTGGATGCTGATAAAGCATTTGACGCGGCTACCTGCATTGGTTGCGGAGCTTGTGTGGCAAGTTGTAAAAATGCTTCAGCCATGTTGTTTACATCGGCTAAAGTATCTCAGTTGGCTCTTTTGCCTCAAGGTAAAGTAGAAGCGCATGAGCGCGTAATGAACATGGTGAGCCAAATGGACGAAGAAGGTTTTGGTAACTGTACCAATACTGGAGCTTGTGAAGTAGAATGCCCTAAAGGGATTTCTCTAGAAAACATTGCAAGAATGAACCGAGAGTATTTAAGTGCTTCGGTAGGCAGCGAGTAAAATAAAAATAAACAGAGATATAAAAAAGCCCCGCATTTGTAAAAATGCGGGGCTTTTTGGTAATTATTGGAAAAAGAAACGCCCATGAATTACACGGGCGTTTATATCTTAACATAGGTTGGTCTTTGTAGATTACTAACCCTATTTCCCTATAAATGAAGAACCCTGTTAAGTGGTTCTAAGGTAATTAAAATTTTGGAACCTGCAAGTAAAAATTAAAACCGCCCCGAATTTCTTCAGAGCGGTTCAACGAAAACTAAAACATAAAAATGAAAAAACTTATAAATAAGCTCTTCGATTCAAAGGTAATTAAAATGTTGAGTTGGTTATTTTTATGGAGGTTCAATTGCAAATAAAATTGCTGTATAACCATTAGTATATCTACTGTTGCTTTGTAGCTTTAGCCAAAATAGTTTTATGGATAATTTACGACTTACAGTAGTGCAAAGTGATTTGTCTTGGGAGAATGAACCATCCAATTTCAACCACTTTTATAAGATATTAAAAAGTAATAATTTAGGTGATATAGTAGTATTACCCGAAATGTTTAGCACGGGTTTTAGTATGAAACCTAAAGACCTTGTTCATTTTTCGAACGGAGAAGCTCTTAAATGGATGCAGCAAATGGCCAAGGAGTTTAAAACTGCTTTGGTAGGAAGCGCTATTTTTTGGGAAGGCAACAAGGCTTTTAATAGACTGTATTTTGTGAAACCCAATGGTGAGTTTTCGTTTTACAACAAGCGGCATTTGTTTACCCTTGCAGGAGAACAAGAACAATATACAGCGGGCGAGGAATTATTAATAGTGGAATATAAGGACTGGCGTATTCAACCCTTTATCTGCTACGATTTACGCTTTCCGGCCTGGTGTAGAAACACCCAAAATGTGGACCTTCAAATTTTTGTAGCGAACTGGCCTGAGCGCAGAGTTTTTGCCTGGGATACTTTGTTAAAAGGACGCGCCATCGAAAACATGTGCTATATAGCGGCTTCCAACCGAGTAGGTGCCGATGGGAATGGTGTGTATCACTCTGGATCCTCCGTTGTTTTAAACGAACTAGGCCAAACCTTGCTGTCTTTCGAATCGGGAAAAACAGAGCTTAAAACGATTGAGATTTCTAAGGAAACGTTGCTAAAGTCTCGCAAGCGTTTTCAATTTTTAGCAGATGCAGATTCGTTTAAACTCACTTAGTCGCTTTCAATTATCCAGTCTAAATATATTTCCCAGTTAGCGCGTAATTCAAGCGGGGTTTTGTGTTTTAAAATGCGCTCGGCCTGTCTTCGTTCTAAATAACTACCGTTGGTCCATTTACCATCATTATTGTCATCTACAATTATTTGAGCGGTATATTCTCCAGGTCGTTTGTGTTTTAGCAAAGTTTTGCAAGAGCCCAAAAACGGTATTTCTATAATCATTTCATTTTCGGGATTAAAAATTTGCAACACCCGATTAACGGAGCTGTCTGCTTGTACTCCAAATTCCATAGTGCCTAAATCTTCTACGGTTAAAGTTTGATAACTAAACAAGGTAGAATCATTGCTTTGACCGCTCGTTATTTCAATGGTTTTTTTAGGTATATAAACCCAAAATTTGGGAGTTCGTTTTTTAAGATTTACTTCTATCAAAAAGGGGTTGTTTTCGGATAGTGTTAATTGCACAAATGAGGTGTCCTTTTCGGTGTAAATTAGAGCTAGGCTATCGGTAATATTAGTAATGGGAAAGGAACATTCTATTTCAATCTTTTCATTATAAATAACCGCATTATGCTTATTGCGTAAAATTACGTTTTCTTTCTCATGTTCAGTAATTCGTATTGTTGAGGTGTCGGTTTTTTCATTTTCTTTTTCAATAATTAGAACCACCGAATCTTGCTTGTTTTCGTCAAACCAAAGATGGATGGTATCGTTATTTTTTGAGCTTGCAATATGTTGAATTTTAGGCGTGCTATCGGCTGTAGCCAAAAAGTAAATTTTGGAGTACTTTATGGGGTGGTTGTATGCTAGTTCAATTTGCCCAAAACTAATATGCTGGCCACCATAAAATCTCTTTTTAGGGGCAGGGCTAAAGCTTTTTAATTTTAGTGGTTTGGTATCGGTGTTCAACCGCAAGGTATCGCCCCAAAAGGCAATTTCTTTAGAGCTGGCGCTTGCCTTAAACTGCCCCAAAGCATCATCAAAAGCCATTACCCAATAATCTCCATATTTAAGATTGCTTAATTCAAATTTGCCCTGTTCATTGGTATAAGCATAGTAGGTGGGTAGCTTTTTATATGGCAACGAATCCAAATTTACATGGTTCGAGTCAAGATAGTACAATGCCAGCATTAATTTTTGGGAGGGCTCATCACTTAGCGAGTTCTCAATGCTTCCACCAAATTTTAGGCTGTCTATAAAATCACCGGTGGAAAAAACATATTTAAAATTCTCGTTTACGTTGTTTTCGGTGTAATCGGTAATAGCCGTACCAAACGAAATAATATAAGTGGTGTTGGTAAGCAGAGTGTCTTCCTTCCAACTTAGGCGTACCATCTTTCCTTTTACCAACTCTATTTCCAAATCGTTTTTTAGCGGGGGAGAAATAGAAATTTGTTGACCAGCTCCTTTTAATTGTAAGTACTCATTAAAAACCAAGGTTACCTCATGACTATTGAAATGGGTGGAGTTGTTTGGCGGATAGCTCGTATCCATTTTGGGAGAGAGAGTGTCTTTAGATCCACCAGAAGGTGCTGCTCTGCGGGCGCACGAGCTAATGCATATTTCAAAGAGAAACAATCCCATTAACAAGAAAATAGGAAGTACCGCTTGACGCAAAAATTGAAATTTATTCATGGAAGTAAAATCGGAAAATCATGGATTTGGGCAAAGGTAGTTTTTCAAACCATTTTGTCTTTGCCAATAACACTTTCAGCCATTTGCATTTATTGTACCACTTTAGTACAATGTTATTTTTTCGTAGGAATGATTGTATAAATTGTTTATGAACAGTAGCTTAAGCTGTAAATTTGTTTACACTTATTAGTGTAATGAAAGCAAATCTTGCTTATGTTTGTTCATCCTTATTTTATAATTACTAACAAATATCTCTATAAATATGAGAAAATTACTACTTTCAATTTTTTCGGTACTGTTGGTATCGGTGAGTGCCTATGGGCAATATTGCACCTCTGGTTTGTACACTAGCGGTTGTGCTTTTGGTGACGATTTAGATGGAATCACCTTGGGCAGTTTTATTACAGATAGTACTGGTTGCTCGGCTACTTCCTATATTGATTCTACATCAGCAGTTATTACATTGGTGCAGTCTTCAGCGTATCATCAGTTCTCTGCCACTACAACCTACGGAGTGCAATCGGAATATGTTGCGGTTTGGATTGACTTAAATGACGATAATGATTTTGATGATCCAGGAGAGCATATGTTTTCCTCAGCTACCCAGATTGGGGGAGCGGTACCTACCTACTTTGATTCTATAAGGGTAGATACCATGGCAGCTGGCTTACACCGAATGAGAGTAAGACTAAAGTGGGGAGGAGCTGCAATGTCGGCTACTGAGTCGTGTACCAGTTTTACTTATGGTGAAACGCATGATTATACGGTAGATTTAAAACCAAATGTGGTAGGAGCTTGTGCTCCTTTCAGTAACTTTTTAGTAGACAGTATTACAGGTGCTTCCGCTCGTGTAAGCTGGACACCAGGTGTTTCAAATGACTCTTATTATTTGGAGTATGGCCCAACAGGTTTTACGCCAGGTACAGGTACCAAAATTACAGGGGTTTACCCAACGGCACCCACGGTTTTAAATTTGGCACCCTTATCAGCTACTACCACTTACGATGTTTATTTTGGTGAGATTTGTAATTTAGGAGCGGATACTTCATATCTAGGTACTCCAGTTTCTTTTACTACACCAGTTCTATGCCCAAAACCAACTGGCTTGGCGTTAGTTTCAAGGTCTGATACTTCTGCAACCGTTAGTTTTAACGGCTTAGGAGGTACCTATGAATATATTTGGGGACCCAAAGGGTTTACGCAAGGTAGCCCAGGTTTGGGTTTTGCTACCAGCAGTTCATCTCCTATTACTATTGATTCCCTTTTATACCCTAATGGATGTTTTGATGTTTGGGTGCGTATTAATTGCGGCAGCAATGGTTTATCAGCATGGTCAGATCCATTTACTTTTTGCACTAACTGTTCTACCTTCCCCATGCCATACAATGAGAGTTTTTCAACATGGCCACTTAACTGCTGGGATACAACAGGCGGGTCTCGTTATTGGGAGGAGTACGCAGCTACACCAGGAATAGCAGAAGCTGGTTTTTGGGGATGGCCGCAGCCAAATGATGCCATGATGACTACGGCTCCTATTGTAGCTTCTGCTCATGCACAAATTAGATTTCAGTGGGCGCACCTTTACAGTGCTACATACCCTAATGATGCCTTAATAGTATTGGTTGAGAAAAATGGTAGCGGAATTTGGGATACGGTTCGTTATCTTAATGGACCTGCTTTTAACTCACCTGGAGCGGCTAATACAGCACCTCCGACTGTACCATTTGCTGAAGAAATAATTGTTTTGGATTCTTTAAAGTATACAGGGCACAATATCAAAGTGCGCCTTTGGGCTGTTTCGGGTTATGGCCCTGATTTGTTTATTAATGATTTCAATGTAGAGGCAGTTCCTGCTTGTATTCCTCCGGGTAATTCTACCCTAGGTGTAAGCTTTGTGAGTTTTAACAGTGCCAATGTTTATTGGGATGGAGGCTCAGGTGGCCACTCTAATGTCCAATGGGGACCATTAGGTTTTACCCCAGGTGTCGGAAACCCTAGCGGTACGGTACTGGGTACAGATTCTACCTATCAAATAATGGGTTTAGCCCCTAATGCGACCTATGAATTTTATGTGCAAGATAGTTGTGGGCCAGGTTCTTTAAGTACGTGGAGTGGTCCTTATTCATTCAAAACAGCTTGTACTCCTTTTACGGCTCCATTTATAGAGACCTTTGATGGTAGTAATTGGTTGCCAGGTTCTAACTTAGGTGTAGGCGATACCATTGATCCATGTTGGAATAGAACACCTAATCCAGGTTTTGTATACGATTGGTCTGTATATAACAGCACTGTTTTTTACGGAACCACTACAGGGCCAGCTACGGACTTCTCTGGAACGGGTAACTTTTTGTATACAGAAGTTGGCTATGGTGCTGCTTCGGATGTCGCCACTATGGTTTCACCAATTATTGATGTAAGTGGTTTAACGGTGCCTTATGTTGAGTTTCAATCACACCGATATGGAAATAATATGGGTGATTTAGATGTGCAAGTAAATGATGGGTCAGGATGGGTAACCATGTTGAGTTTAACTGGGGATGAGCAAACTTCGGCCTCAGACCCTTGGAAGGATAAAGGCTTTGATATTTCTGCTTTTGGAGATACAGTACAGGTGCGATTTGTAGCAACCAGTACAGGTTGTTGTTCGGGAGCTATGGCCATTGATCAATTTGCCGTTAAAGAAGCACCCTCTTGTCCTACGCTTGCCGGTCAGTCGGTGAGTGGTGTTACGGATTCGTCTGCCTCATTAACTTGGTTTGCTAGTACTAATGCATTATCCTATCAAGTATGGATTGGGCCTCAAGGCTTTTTCCAAGGTACGGCTACTACAGGTGGAACCTTGGCTATTCATAGTTCAGACAGTGTTTATACGGATACTTTATCAGATAATGCCTGTTACGAATATTTGGTAAGAGCTATTTGCGGACCTGGTGATACGAGTAATTGGACAGGACCAATTTCTTGGTGTACACCATGTGTGCCGTTCAGTGCACCTTACTTAGAGTCTTACGATGTTTGGCCTTTGAGCTGTTGGGATGAATCGGGTAGTACTTTTAACTGGACAAACGCTACCAATTATGCTATGGCAAATTTTTGGGGTAACTCCACTGGGCAGGCAGTTATGACTTCACCAGTAATTATTTTAAACGCCAATGTGGCGCAAGTAGAGTTTGATTGGTCGCATTTATACAGTGCCTCTTATCCAGATGATAGATTGGTGGTAGAAGTTACTAGAGTAGGAACCGCAACTTGGGATACTATTGTGGATTTTATGGGTACAGCTAATTTTAATGATCCTACGGCAGGTAACACCGCCCCTGGTAGCTTTATTACTGAAACAGTTACCTTAGATTCATTGACTTATGCCAATTCATCTATACGTGTTAGGCTTACCGCTTTTACGGACTTTGGCCCTAACCTGTATATCAATGATTTTAAGGTAAAGTATCCTGTTTCAGATGATTTGGAATTATTAAGTGGTAAATTCTCTAAGAAAAGCAAGTGTTTAAATGCTACTGACACGGCCATTTTTGAGGTGCAAAACGTTCTTGGAAGTACGGTAAACTTTGCAACCACACCGCTGATTGTCCATTACGATGTTTCGGGTCCTGTTAACACGGTAGGCAGTGTAACTGTTAATACAGGTATGCTTCCGTTGCTAGATACAGTAACCGTATTGGCTACTAATATAGATTTAAGTATCCCTGGAAATTACACCATGAATGCTTGGATTGCTCCTAATGGTGATAATCTAGATCCTTTAAATGATACGTTGTTAACGGCTGTTAGTATTGCAATTTATGATAATTGGAAAGTAAGCCCGGATACGGTTGTTGCCATTAGCAACACAGTGGATACGGTGGAGCTGAAGGTTAATTCACCATTTTTAGGTGGTGGTTCTTTCTTTATCAGTGAGGTATGTCATTATTATAATTTTGGAAGTAATCCAGGTGTAATCCCAACTTACTTGACGGCAGATGATTATATTGAAATCACTGGCCCTCCTGGAGCTGACTTGGACGGTATTACACTGGAACAATGGAATAACACGGCCATTATGGGTACTTATACTTTTCCTTCAGGAACGTTAATTGGACCTAACGGTACAGCTATTATTATGACTGGACAAGGGGGGGGAGCTTCTCAGCCTACCAATTTCATGTATGATGGTAGAGGAACCTTTACCGGAACTTTTAGTTCGGGAGGAGTTAATGGACGTATACTAAAAGATGGCGCTACCATAATTGATGCCGTTGGCTACAACACCTTTGTTTTCCCTGCATCATCGGGAGTTACCGCAGCAGATTGGACGGGTACCACCGCTTCAACGGGTGGTACGGCTGGTACTAGATTAATCGGGCCGGATAATAACAGTTCCTCTAATTGGGCGGTTGTTTCTGCTACAGCCCCTCAAGATGCGAATGTTTTAAATGCAAATGTTCCACTTCCAACTCAAGGAGGTGTTACAGGTTTTGCGTGGACACTCAATGGTAACACTATTGATACTTTACCACAAACAGTAGTAGGTCCTTACAATGGTGGAGGTGTATATAATTACATTGCTAGCATGATGACTCCTTGTGGTATTCTTACCGATACAGTAACCGTAATTGTAAACTTACCAGGCTTTTGCTCAGCGCCTACTAATGTACAGGCCAATGTAGTAACCTGCGAAGAAGTAGAAGTAACATGGAACACTGCTAGCGACTCAGCCTTAGTAGGCTATGTAACTACGGG